>NZ_JBIRFT010000001.1:708862-1485718 GCF_044327625.1 Streptomyces sp. NPDC018031 | reverse complement strand
GGTTGATAGGCCAGATATGGAAGCCGGGTAACCGGTGGAGTTGACTGGTACTAATAGGCCGAGGGCTTGTCCTCAGTTGCTCGCGTCCACTGTGTTGGTTCTGAAGTAATGACCGTGTTGTGTCCGGTTGTCATCTTCATAGTGTTTCGGTGGTTATTGCGTTAGGGAAACGCCCGGTTACATTCCGAACCCGGAAGCTAAGCCTTTCAGCGCCGATGGTACTGCAGGGGGGACCCTGTGGGAGAGTAGGACGCCGCCGAACAATTTTTGTGTGAAGCCCTGTCGGGAGCCTCTTCGGAGGTTCCTGGCAGGGCTTCACTGCGTTCAGAGACCAATCCGCCGGTGGGTATTCCGTCCATGACCAATACGTCCACGGGCATTGCCGGCGTTGAGGATTTCCGCGGTGACCGTTCCCGCGCCCAGGGTGGTCAGGGGCTGGTCTGTTGGGAGCGGGTCGTGGCTCCGGGTGCTGCTCGCCGGGCCCGTGAGGCTGCTGAGGGCGGCCTCTTCTTGGCGCTCCTGAGCCCGTCCGGGGCACCCTAAAGCTCCCTGGTGACTGCGGGCTCCGCGGGGCACCTCCCGGTTCAGCTGCGGGATCGCCTCGCGGTTCCGGGGACCACTCGGTGGGCCAGCCACTGGGTCGCAGGCGCCCGCCCGGAGGCGGTACCCCGCGTTGGGTGTCAGCGGGGCCGAGGCCCGGCCTCGGCCTCAGCGGGGCCGCGGGGCCGTCGGGCCGAGGGGTGGACAGTGGCTGAGAGGGAGTGACCACGGGGAACGGGATGGGCCGGGGCGCCGTGGGCGCGGTGGTTCAGCGGACCAGGGCGCGGTGGGGCCAGCGGGTCCGCGCCTGCTCCTGAGAGCGCATCAGGGCGAGTGTCAGCATCCCCTGTGCCGCGCCCTGGGCGATGAGGTCCGGCAGCGCCGGAGTGGGCGCCACAGCGGCGATGTCCTCGAGCACCAGGGTGATTGGTGGGTCGAGCCGACCGGAGGATGACCGTTCGGCCATGCGCCGGCCGCGCTCGACCACGCTTGAGACGAGTGCGGTGAGCAGCGGCATCGCACCCGGATGGGAGCGAGGATCCTCGATGGACTCGCCCACTACGTAGAGCGTTCCCCCTTCGGGGATGAATGACTCCACCGCGAACGTATCGGCTCGTCCCGGATTGCACGCGTCCCTGATGTGGATGGAGGACAGGGCGCTGAGCGCACGTGCGGTCAGTTCCTGCGCCATGTCGCGACGTTCGGGGTGCGCGGTGAGGGTGGCTTCCAGCTCACCGGCCGCGCCGCCGGCTGCCTTGGGGTGCGTACGGAGGATCCGTACGGGCTCATGGGCCGAGTTTCCCTGGGCCCAGCGGTGCACCTGGCGGAACGGCCGGCCGTCGACCGCGGCGGCGTGCAGCCAGCAGCGCAGCAGCGTTTCTGCGGCATCGGCGGTGGGCCGGTCCAGCGCGTGCTGGGGACGTACCGGGGCCAGCAGCGCCGCCGCCCGGGTGGCGGCGGTGTCGCGCGTCTCGCAGCCGGCCGCGGGATTCCACCGCACCCGCGCCGGGGTGTCCAGCCGGTGCGTCGGGTCGTACACCTGCACCGGCCCCAGTTTGGCCCGGCTGTCCTTGGTGACGGACCACAGCTCAGGATCGCTGGTGACCACCAGCAGGGGGCCGTCCGCGTCGAGCGCGGTGCGGACGGCGGCGTCCCCGCGCTGGGCGCCGTAGACGATGCGCGGCAGGGACGGTTCGGGGGCGGGGAACACCGTGGCCCGGGGGCCGGGCACCGAGGGGCCGGCGGGTGCGCCCGCACCGCCGACCGCTCCAAGCGCCGTCTCGGTTCCGGGGGTCGGCAGGCCGTGGCCGGACTGGTTCGACCGGGCGCCGTTCAGGTCGGCGGGCAGCGGGCCGGGCTCGGCGGGGCCGTCGGCCGGTGTCACCCCGGCGAGGTGTGGCGGGTTCCCGTGGGGGACGGCGTGTGGCAGCGCGGTGCCCTGCCAGGCCGCCGTGCCGGGGCTCGTCGATGCGGTCGCCGGCCGGGTAGCCGGGTCGTCCGGCCCGGCCCCGGCTGCGCCGGCTGCTCCGTCGTGGCCGAGCCGCACGTCCTGGACGGGTACGCCACCGGGCTGACCGGCGCGCGCGCCCGAGTCCGCGCCGATGGCGTTCGGGTCGGCGGTCGGCGTGCTGCCGTGGCCCTGGTGTTCCAGGCCGCCACCGGGGTGGCGTGGTGGGGGCAGGTGCCCCGTGGGGCCGCCGGCGTTCCGGGGACCCGGGGCGGCGGATTCCCACGGGCCCGCGGGTGTGCCCTCCCGCGGCGCACCGGCGGCCGGGCGCGGGTCCACGGCCCCGCCGTCGTCGTTCTTCGGCCGTTTCCCGGATGCCTCCGCGCGCCGCTGGGCCCGGACGATCCGGTAGCGGGCGACGGTGCCGATGGCGAAGACGGTCAGGACGAACAGCACCATCAGTTCGCTGATGAAGATGCCCCAGAACAGGCCGTACCCGGACAGGTCCTCCGCGGGGGTCTCCGGCCAGGCGGCCGCGAGGTTGTGCGGCTCGGCGACCAGGTGCCGCATCGCCTTGGGGGTGCGGACGAAGCTCACGCCGTCCGGCCAGCCGCCCCGGGAGAACAGCCCGGCCAGTCCGGTCGCCGTCCACACCAGCAGCGTCAGCCCGAGCAGGAAGCTGATGGCGCCGAGCAGCAGCCCGTCCGGGACGCCGCGCTCCGCGGTCTCCTGGCCGTCCCGCCCGCCGTTCCCGCCGCCGCCCCTGCCCCCGCGCGTGCTGCAGCCGCTGCCCCCGCGTCCCGGTTCCCGCGCCATCTCAGGCCACCGTCGAACCGTATGACGATCCGCCGTAGGAGGGGCCGCCGTACGCCGCTTCCTCGGCTTCCTCGGCCAGCCGCTGCTCCACCGCTGCCGCGGCCCGCTCCTCGGCCTCCGCCTCCGCCCGGCGGGTCAGTTCCAGGGCCATCGCGTCCTCGGTCATGGCCCGGTCGGTGTAGACCAGCGGCCGTTCCGCCTCGGTGATCAGGTGCTTGACCACCTGCACGTTGCCGTTCACGTCCCACACCGCGATACCCGGGGTGAGGGTCGGGATGATCTCGACCGCCCAGCGCGGCAGGCCGAGTACCCGGCCGGTGGCGCGGGCCTCGTCCGCCTTCTGGGCGTAGATGGTGCGGGTGGAGGCCATCTTCAGGATGGCCGCCGCCTCACGTGCCGCCGCGCCGTCCACCACGTCGGACAGGTGGTGCACGACCGCGACGAACGACAGTCCGAGGCGCCGTCCGAACTTCAGCAGCCGCTGGAACAGTTGCGCCACGAAGGGGCTGTTGATGATGTGCCAGGCCTCTTCGACCAGGAAGATGCGCTTCTTGCGGTCCGGCCGGATCCATGTGTGCTCCAGCCACACGCCCACGATGGCCATCAGGATCGGCATCGCGATGGAGTTCCGGTCGATGTGCGACAGGTCGAAGACGATCAGCGGGGCTTCCAGGTCGATGCCCACGGTCGTCGGGCCGTCGAACATGCCGCGCAGGTCACCGTCGACCAGGCGGTCCAGCACCAGGGCGACGTCCAGACCCCAGGCCCGTACGTCGTCTATGTCGACATTCATCGACTCGGCGGACTCGGCCTCCGGGTGGCGCAGCTGCTCGACGATGTCGGTGAGGACCGGCTGCCGGTCGACGATGGTCTCGTTGACGTAGGCGTGGGCGACCTTCAGGGCGAAGCCGGACCGTTCGTCCAGCCCGTGCCCCATGGCGACCTCGATGATCGTGCGGAGCAGCGCCAGCTGGCCGGTGGTGGTGATCGACGGGTCCAGCGGGTTCAGCCGGATACCGCCGTCCAGCGCGGCCATCGGGTCGAGCCGGATGGGAGTGATCCCCAGCTCCTCGGCGATGAGGTTCCACTCGCCGACGCCGTCCTCACCCTGCGCGTCGAGCACCACCACCTGGCGGTCGCGGAACCGGAGCTGGCGCAGCACGTACGTCTTCTCCAGCGCCGACTTGCCGTTCCCGGACTCGCCGAGGACCAGCCAGTGCGGGGCCGGCAGCTGCTGGCCGTACAGCTGGAACGGGTCGTAGATGTACCCCTTCCCGGAGTACACCTCGCGGCCGATGATCACGCCCGAGTCCCCCAGGCCGGGCGCGGCGGTGGGGAGGTAGACGGCCTGCGCCTGCCCGGTCGACGTGCGGACCGGCAACCGGGTCGTCTCCACCTTCCCGAAGAGAAAACTGGTGAAGGCGTCGGTGACGGCGCCCATCGGATCGGCCACGGCCAAGCCCCTCTCGTCCTGCGTCCTCGTCCGGTCCGGCCGCTCTCACGGCTCCGGTTGTCGCTGCTGTTCTCGCTGCCGGCGCTGTCCCGACCGGCCGGGCCGGCCGGGCCAGCTGGTCCGGCCGGTCATGCCTGCCGGGCTGATCCGGTCGGCCCGGTGTATCCGGGTGAGCCGGCTGGTTCCGTGGGGCCGATGGGTCCGGTCGGGCGGCGGATGCGGCGTCCGCGGCACGCGCGGTCGCCCGGCGCTCACGGTGCCCACCCGTCCGGCCCCGGTCACGGTCCTCGCCGCGCCCACCGTGCTTGCCGCGACTGCCGCGCCCACCGTGCCGGCCGCGACCCGGGTGCTCGCCGCGCCCGCCGCGTCTGCCGCGACCCGGGTATCCACCGCACCCGCCACGTTCACGGCACTCTCGCGCCGGCCGGTCTCATCGGGCCCTCACCGGCGGATGCCGGTCGCGAACGGCAAGGTGTTCACGAACGCCCGGTGATGCTCACGGTCGCACCACTCCAGTTTCAGATAGCTCTTGCCGGCCGAGGCGCGGATGGTCCGCTTGTCGCGGGCGAGCGCCTCGGGGGAGCGGGCGGACACGGTGATGTACCCGACCAGGTTGACCCCCGCCGCGCCGCTGGCGAGGTCCTCGCCGCGCTGGTCCAGCCGGCCGTGCGCGGCGATGTCGCGCGGGTCCACGGTGCGGTTCATCTTCGCGGCCCGGCTGGCGTCCGCCTCGTCGTTGGTCTTCTCGGTCAGCATCCGCTCGATCGCGACCTCGGTCGGCTCCAGGTCCATGCAGACCGCGACGGTACGGATCACGTCCGGGGTGTGGACCAGCAGCGGCGCGAGGAAGTTGACCCCCACCGGCGTCATCGGCCACTCCTTCACCCAGGCGGTGGCATGGCACCAGGGCTCACGGGTGCTCGACTCGCGGGTCTTGGCCTTGAGGAACGTGGGCTCCAGCGCGTCCAGCTCGGCCGGCCAGGCATTGCGCTGCGTCATGGCCTGGATGTGGTCGATCGGGTGGTCCGGGTCGTACATCGAGTGGATCAGCGACGCCAGGCGGCCCTGGCCCAGCGGCTGCCGCACCCGGATGTCGGCCTCGGCGAGCCGGGCGCAGATGTCGGTCAGCTCGCGGGCCATCACGACCGCCAGGCCGGCGTCCTTGTCCAGCTTCCGGCCGCCCGCGCTGTGCCGGGCGGCACGCGCGATGGCCTGCGCCTCGGCGGCCAGCTCCTTGGTGTAGTGCATACACGCCACCAGATAGGCGCGGTGCTGCTCGGAGGAGGTGGACACCATGGACTGCAACTGGTCGTAGGAGTCCTTGAGCCAGGCCGGAGCGTCCTGGTCGCCACGCCGTTCGACGTCCTTGGCGTGTGCGTCCGGGTCGGCCGGGAGCGTCCGGGCGAGCATCTGCAGCCGGGTCACGAAACCGTCGCCGTTGGCCACGTGCTTCAGCAGCGTGCCGAACCGGTCGACCAGGGCCTCCTGGTCCTCGGAGTCCCGCAGACCCACGCCCGGGCCCTCGATCTCGATCGCGGCGGTCACCGTCCGGCGGTCGGCGTGCAGCAGCACCGCGATCTCGTCCGGGCCGAACGGGGCGGCCAGCCAGCTGATCCGGCCGATCCCGGGGGGCGGGCCCACCTCCACCTCACGGCCGTCGATGCGGGTGCCCGCCTCGGCGGCCGCCGAACGGTAGGTGGTGCCCTTGCGCTGGATCCGCTTGTGCGAACGGTTGATCTCGAACCACCGGTAGAAGGTCCGGCCGTTGTACGGCACGTACACCGCCGCCAGGGCGAGGGTCGGGAAGCCCACCAGGGTGACGATCCGCAGCGTCAGCACCGGCACCAGCAGGCCGCACATCATGCCGACGAACGCGCCGCCGATGATCAGGGCGATCTCCCCCGACTCGCGGTTCTTGCCGATGATCGCGTTGGGCCGGGCCCGGCCGATCAGATACGTACGGCGGGGCGCGATGGGATGGGACTGGGCCTCCATGGTCAACGCCGGTCACCTCCCGAATTGTTGCTGGTGGGGCTGGACTGGGTGCGGGGCGCGGGGGCGGCCGCCGAAGCGCCGCCACCGCCCGCCGCACGGCCACCGGACGGGGCGGGCGGCGCCGAGCGGGTGCTGTGCGCGGCCACACCGCCGGACACCGGGTTCGCGGGCCTCGGCTGCGAGGAGGACGAGCCACCCCCGTCGCCGCCACCGCCGGTGCCGCGGGCACTGTGGGTGCTGATGCCCTGCTTGACCAGCGAGGCCGGGGAGCTGATGATCGCGGCCGCCTGGCGGGACGCCGGGTCGGCGCTGGCGCTGCGCGACTTCACGATCTCGTCGCCGAACCCGGGCACGAACCGGTAGATCATCGCGCTGGCGAAGATGGCCAGGATGATGATCGACAGGCCCGAGACCACCGCGGAGAAGGCGTCCGGCTCGTTGTCCGACGCGGAGAGCGCGCCGGCCAGGGCCAGCACGATCACGATCACCGGCTTGACGAGTATGACGGCGATCATGATGCCCGCCCAGCGGCGCACATGACCCCACATGTTCTTGTCCACCAGACCGGCGTAGACGGCCGTGCCGAGCAGCGCGCCGACGTACAGCAGCGCGGCCCGGATCACCAGCTCCAGACAGAGGACGCCGGCGGCGAGGATCGTCACCAGCGAGATGACGATCAGCATGATCGGGCCGCCCCCGATGTCCTCGTCCTTCTTGAGCGCCGCGGTGAAGGAACTGAAGAAGGTGTCGTTGTCCGCCCCGGTACTGGAGGCGATGACGTCCGTCACGGCATCGGTCGCGGACACCACGGTGTAGAGGATCAGCGGGGTGAACGCGGACGCCAGCACGGTCAGCCAGAGGAAGCCGATGGCCTCGCTCAGCGCCTCGGTGAACGGCACCCCCCGGATGGCGCGCTTGGCCACGGCCAGCAGCCACAGGACGAGGGTGAGGATGGTGGAGGCGGCGAAGACGACCGCGTACTGGCGGAGGAACGCCTCGTTGGTGAAGTCGACGTTGGCGGTCTCCTTGACGAGCTTGGAGACCTTGCCGACGAGCCAGGCGGCGGCATCGGCACAGCCACGGGCGAGGGAGGCGGCGGGGTCGAGGGGGTTGCTGGGGTCGGAGACTCCGGGCGTGTCAGTGCTTCCCCGCTCGCAACGTTCCCGCGCAGCACCGTGGACGATATCGCAAGGGTTGTCGCTCTTGGTCGGAGTCGGCGAGGGGTCGGCGTTCGCAGGTGCGGCAAGGAGCACAGCGCCCGTTTGGAGGGTGAGGAGCCCAGTCGCGATCCAACGAGTGCGACGATGACCAGTGCTACCGGGCATAAGTGAAACCTCCGTACTGCTCGATTGCCTTGGCGATCTCGTCAGCTGTGGACGCCGTCCGGTCGCTGTAAACCGGCGCCGGCCCGTTCTTTTGTGAGAAGGACTCGACCCTCCAGTCGTTGGCCTCCCAACGGAGCTTCAGCGTCATGGTGAACCAGTCGTTGGTCACTGGCGTCTTCGAACCTTCTCCGGCAGTTCCGAACACCCCGGTACACCAAACCTCGACGCTTGCGGTGGTTTCGGTGTACTTGGTGGCCTTGGTTCCGATCGGAGCAGTACGGGATACATACGTCAGCCCATCAGCGGCGCGGCCGTTCTCGTCCAGCCCGACGTAGCGCAGGGTGTCGGAGGAGTAGGCCTTGTCGAACTTGTTCTGCATCCCTTTGGTGGCTGCGCTCGTGAACATGTGCGGCACCAGCGCGTGCCGACGTTTTCTGTCGTACATGTCAGCGGAAGTCAGCGCCACCGCGTAGTTCGCCGCCGCGCTCTGGGCCCCCTGCTCCGTTCTGGGGAAGCCTGAGGCGATGCCGGTGGCCGGGTTCTTGCCGTCGACCGGTCGCACGCCGGTGGGGGCCGTCGGCTGGGCCTGGTCCCGGTCGTTGCCGCCGCCGTCGGCGGAGGAGGAGCCACCGGATCCGCCACTGTCGTCGTCGCCGCCCCGGTTGGCGAAGGCGATGGCCGCGATGAGCAGGACGACGACGCTCACCACGGTGATGAGGTTCCGGCTCGGTTTGGTGCGGCCAGTGCGTCGTGGGGTGCCGTAGGAGTCGCCGTCGCCTTCCGGGAGGCGGGTACGGGTCAGGTGCGCGTCGTCGCCTCCCGCGCCCGTGCCGCCGGTCCGTGCCCGGTCCTGGCCCCTGTAGCCCTCGCCGTACCCGTCGTCGCCGCCGAGACTCATCGCCCGTACGCCCCTTCAGCTGTGTGGTTCGCCGTTGTCGTCGGCATGCCGCCCACATATGACGGTAGCGGCGCGGACCGTGGAACGGGCGCGATGGGATGAGTGCACATCAGGCTGACACGACCTCAGCAGAGGGACTGAAGGGGGAGTGGAGCGGGAGGGAGGCGGATGAAGGTGGACGAAGGATGGTGAAGTGGGACGGCGAGCTGGGCGGAGGCGGACTGGGTTCGGGTCGGATCGGACCCGGGTGGTGGGGGCCGGGCGGTCCAGTGGCCCGGTGGGGCTCCTGGGTGGCGCTGCGGTGGCTCCTGGGGAGTTGCTCCGGGGTAATCGGAGCGGGTTCGTACGTCCGGACGGGTGGGTGGGCCCGGGGTCGCCGGGCGGACACCGGGCAGGCGCCGGGTGCGCACCGGACGTGCCGGGCCCGCCGGACCGCCGGTGGTGCTCGGTCGGCGGTCCGGCCGCGGTGGCCATGGGCCGGGCGTGCGGGGCGCGGCTAGATGGCCATGCCGTACACGATGGTGAACAGCGTGCCGAGGGAGCCGATGATGAAGACGCCGGTCAGGCCGGCGACGATCAGTCCCTTGCCCTGCTCGGCGCTGAAGGTGTCACGGAGCGCGGTGGCGCCGATCCGCTGCTTGGCCGCTCCCCAGATCGCGATGCCGAGGCAGAGCAGGATGGCGACCGCCATCACGACCTCGATCATCACGCGGGCCTCGGCGCCCAGGCTGCCGAAGGGCCCCCAGTCCGGAGCGATCCCGCCGATGATGGTATTGATGTCGCCCTCGTCGCCGGCTGCCAGGAACATATTGAACTCACCGCCCCTTATGGGTTGTTGTGTGTACATGCCGCATGGCACGGGTCAGCTTCTATCTTCGCTGACGATGTGGCCCCCGCATGTCGACTTGGCGGCATTTCTTTCCGGATCTGGTGCGTGTCGTAGGCCACGGTCCGTCGGCTCGCGGGCTGGACGGGTCAATAGTGTGACATTTCGTCACTCCATTGCTCAATGTCTCCAGGACTCGCAGGACTCGCAGGACTCGCAGGACTCGCAGGACTCGCAGGACTCGCAGGACTCCAGGACTCCGTGGTCCTGTCCCCGGGGCCGGCTGCCCTGCCCCGCCGGCGCCGATGGCGCGGGGAGGTGCGGTCAGTCGGTGGCGGGCGGCGGTTCCTCGGCGAAGTCGTCGAACTCTCCCGCTTTGATCCCTTTGAGGAACGCCTCCCACTTGGCCTGGGTGGTGACGACGACGGTGTCCGGGTCCCTGGTCTCACGCATGTAGACGCGGCCGTCCGGGCCCGCGGCCACCTCCAGGTACGACTCCGGTTCCGTTCCGTCCTCGGGTTCGGCGCGCTGCCAGTCGAGCTCGGTCATGGTGGGGTCCTCGTCGGGGGTGCGGAAGGGGGGTGCGCGGCGTCGGGGATGCGGCGGGGCGGACTCTAACGTGTCGGGGGCCGGTGGTGGCCCATGGCCTCGCCGCGCGGACCGACCGCCGGTCAAATCGCGCCGTGTGGTACGGAAACGCGTTCGTCCAGCCGCCGGATGGGGGAAGATGGTCGGGTGCGTAGAGTCTGGCTGGGCGTCAGTGTCGGTGTCGCGCTGTGCTCTTCGTTTGTCGCGTTGCTGGTCATCGGCGTCTACATGGTCGCCGGGAACCTCGCTTCGGGGGCGGGCGGCAAGACGGTGGGGCTGGCGAAGGGGGCCGTCCCCGCGGCGTACCAGTCGCTGATCCAGAAGTGGGGCAACCACTGCCCGGCGATAAACCCGGCGCTGCTCGCCGCTCAGCTGTACCAGGAGAGCGGCTGGAACCCCAGGGCGCAGAGCCCGGCCAACGCCAAGGGGCTGGCGCAGTTCATCCCCGGCACCTGGGCCGCGCACGGCGTGGACGGTGACAAGGACGGCGACCGTGACATCTGGGATCCGGCCGACGCCATCCCCTCGGCCGCGCTCTACGACTGCGCCCTCGCCAAGTACGTCAAGGACGTCCCGGGCGACCCCACCCACAACATGCTCGCCTCGTACAACGCGGGCGCCTACGCCGTGATCAAGTACGGCGGGGTGCCGCCGTACCGGGAGACCCAGGGGTATGTGAAGCGGATCACGACCCTGGCCAAGAGTTTCGAGGCGCCGGTCCAGCCGGTGGCGCCGTCGCGGCAGGCGTCCGGGGCGATCTACTTCGCGCAGGACAAGCTCGGCACGCCGTACCTCTGGGGCGGGAACGGCACTCCGGAGCACGGCGGGCGGTTCGACTGCTCCGGCCTGACCAAGGCGGCCTACCATTCGGTCGGCATCGAGCTGCCCCGGGTGGCCAACGACCAGTGGAACGCGGGTCCGCATCCCAAGCGGAGCGAGCTGCTCCCCGGTGACCTGGTGTTCTTCGCCAACGACCTGGGCGATCCCCGGTCGATCCACCACGTCGGGATCTACGTCGGGGGCGGGTACATGATCAACGCGCCGTACACCGGTGCGGTGATCCGCTACGACAAGATCGACACGGCCGACTACATCGGGGCGACCCGCGTGACCCAAGATGGCGCAAAAGCGCTGCGGCTGGCGAACGCTGCGTAAAGCCTTGGCCTTGAGCTGCCACGAGGGGTCACCCTTCGATAACGTCCCGGTGATCATTGGGTGGAGAGTGGAACGCAGAGCGTGATGGGGGCGTTTCCTAGACGTGAGGTAGCAGCACTACCCAGCGGGGGCCGGCAGCTGCACATAGCGACAGGTAAGAGATAAGGGGCCGCGGCATTATGGCTGGACTCGCACTGGGGTCCCCCCTGGCTGAAGTGGGGGGAGGGGCCGAATCGAACCCGGATGTCAGCCTGCTCTACGACATCAACGGTCTCGCCAAGGACGCCCCGCACTGGTTCGACCGGGTCATGGAGTTCGTCGGCGAGTACGGGATCATCTTCGGCATGGCGCTGCTGATGCTGGGCGCCTGGTGGAGCGTGCGCAAGACGGCCACGGACGCGCCCGGCGCGGTCGCCGGGCTGGTCTGGGCGCCGCTCGCGGCTGGTCTCGCGCTGATCGCCAACATCCCGATCCGCAACTTCGTCGAACGGCCCAGGCCGTTCAAGGACCACCAGGGGCTGGACGTCCTGGTGGACGGCAAGAGCGACTACTCGTTCGTCAGCGATCACGCCACGCTCGCCATGGCACTCGCCGTCGGCGTCTTCATGGCCAGCCGCAAGTACGGGCTGGCGGCGATCGGCCTGGCCCTGCTGGAGGGCTTCTGCCGGGTCTACATGGGCGTGCACTACCCGACGGACGTGATCGGCGGCTTCGCGCTCGGCACCGCGGTCGCGCTGCTGCTGGCGCCGCTCGCGATGATGCTGCTGACGCCGTTGATGCACAGCATCGCGGGTTCCCGGCTGGGCTGGGTGGTACGGGCCGGGCCGCGCGATGGCGCGCCGGGCGCCCCGGGCTCGGCGGGGGCCCCGCCGGTGTCGGGGCCGCGGCGCAGCGGCCGGGACGAGGATCTCGCGGCCTGAGGCACCGGCACCCGGGGCCGGGCCCCGGGTGCCTCGCGGTCGGAGGACCGCCCCGCCGCCTCACGGCCGAAGCCGCGGGGCACGGCCCCGGCGCAGGCCGTGGTCTCGGGGGCGGTCGCGGTTCCGCGGCCGGCCCGGACCCGGGTTCTCGGCGCAGGCCCGGGTTCCGCGGCAGGTCCTGGTTTCCGCGGTCGGGTGCCGGTCTCGCGGCCGGAGCGGATCCGGTGCCCGGACGCCGGCCGACCCCCGACGCCCTGACCGGTCCCGCACGACGGTCGATCAGGACGGCGGCGGACCCGTACGAGAGCGGATCGGCACGGCAGCGGACCCGCACGGCGCCGGATGGACAGTGGCACGGACGATCGGCCCGTCGCTCCCCTCGGGGAAGCGGCGGGCCGATCGTCGTCGGTCGGGGCGCCGCCGGCCGATCGTCGTCGGCAGGGTCGCCGTCCGTCGGGGCGCCGCCGGCAGGGCGCGCCCGGTGGCGGTCGTCGTGTCGTGACCGTGCCCGTCGGCGCCCGCCCGGGACGGGCTCAGAGCGCCTGCGGGAAGTCGAAGAGCCGGTCCGGGTCGTAACGCTTCTTCAGCTTGGTGAGCCGGTCCGCGGCCGTGCCGTAGTAGGCGGTGCGCCAGTCCTTGAGGGTGGCGTCGGTGTAGTTCTGGTAGGCCCGCCCGGAGGCGTAGCGGCGCATCGCCGTGTGGGCCCCGTCCAGCCAGGCGGTCTGCACGCTGCCGGAGCCGCCGGCCGGCCAGGAGGCGGTGTACTGGGCGAGGAAGCGGGATCGCCGGTGGACGAACGCGGTGGCGGTGGGCGACACCCGGTTGACGGCCCCGCCCAGCGCGGTCAGCGCGATGGCGACCGCGCCCCCGCCGCTGGTGCGGCGGCCGTAGCGCTCTGCCTGGGCCAGCAGGGCCCGGATGCCGGCGGCGTCGAGCGAGCGGTCGAAGAAGTCCGAGCGCGCCGCGTAGGTCTCGCGGCGCAGGATGCCGCCGGCGCTGCGGCCGGGGGTGCTGCCGGGCAGGTGGCACTGGGTGGTGGAGGCCGACGAGCAGCCCGCGTACATCCGCATGGCCTCCAGGTAGCCGCGGCGCCGCAGCGAGACCCGGGAGGCCGGGCCCGGGCCGCCCGCCCGGTCGGCGAGGTTGTCCACGGCGTTCTGCAGGTCCCCGTAGGTGCCGAGGGAGAAGCAGCTGACGGAGACGGTGGGGGTGCGGCCGGGGGCGGCGGACAGGTGGAGGGAGGACCAGATCTCGTCCGGGCGGCTGGGCCCCCAGTCCTGCCAGGAGCGCAGCAGGGCGGTGGCCTTCGACCACGGCCAGGTCATGTAGGCGGTGACGCCGGGGGCCGCCTCGTGGGTGCGGAACCGAAGCTCCGTCACGACGCCGAAGTTTCCGTTCCCGGCGCCGCGCAGGGCCCAGAACAGATCGGCTTCCCGGTCCTTGGAGACGTCGAGGGTCCTGCCGTCGGCGGTGACGATGCGGGCCCCGGTGAGGCTGTCGGAGGTGAGTCCGTAGGCGCGGGAGACGACTCCGTGGCCGCCGCCCAGGGTGAGGCCGGATATGCCGACGGTCGGGCAGGAGCCGGCCGGGATGGTGACGCCGTGCGCGCCGAGCCGGGTGTAGACGTCGATGAGTTTGGCGCCCGCGCCGATGGTGGCGCCGTCGGCGGTGGTGCGTACGGAGGCGAGCGCGGAGACGTCGACGACCAGCCGCCCGTTGCCGCTGGACCAGCCGGCGTAGCTGTGCCCGCCGTTGCGGATGGCGACCGGCACGCCGTGGCGGCGGGCGAAGGCCAGGCACTCGGCTATGTCGGAGGTGTTCCCGATGTAGGCGACGGCGGCCGGGCGGAGCGCGTCGAAACGGGTGTTGTACAGCTGGCGGGCGGTGGTGTAGTCGCTGTCGCCGGGGCGGACCAGGTCCCCCTTCAGCCCCCGGCCGAGGGCGGTCCAGTCGGCGGTGCGCGGCTTGCCCGCGGCGGCGCCGGGTGCGGCGGACCGGGTGCGGACCGACGTGCCGGTGGCGGTGGTGTCGCCCGTCGGGGCGGTGCGGCCGGTCGCCGCGCCGCTCTTGCCGTCGTCGCAGCCGGCCGTCATCGCGGCGGCCGCCGTGATTCCGGTGCCGGCTGCCAGCAGGGTGCGCCTGTCCATGGCGGCCTCCGTTCGTCTCGGCTCTGCTTCCCCATCAGGCAGAGGGTGAACGGGGGTTCGCGGTTCCGTCGGCGGAGTGTCCGGAATGGCACTCATGCCCGGCGGCGTCCTCGCGGGCGCGGCTGCGGGCCCGGCGGGCGGGTCCGAACCAGCCGCAGCTGCAGCGGGCTGTGGAGAAGGAACCCTTCTCCACGGTGGTGGTCCGGTGGTGGTGGTGGTGGTGGGTTCCGGGGGCGGATTCGTCCGCGTTGCCTGCGCCGAGCACAGGACCACGCTACCGGGGCCGTGACGGCCGTCGGGGCCCGGTCGTTGAAAAGGGTAAGTCTCACGTCGCAAGCAGCGTGAGCCCGAGAGTGGCCAGGGGGTCGGGCCGATGGTGAGCCGGCGGAGCGGACGCGTGTGCCATGTCCCGGTGGGCGGTGCGCGGTGGGCCGGCGGGCTGTCCGCCGTGCTGGCGGGCGGTCTGGCGGCGGGGCTGCTCCTGGCCGGCTGTTCGCCGGAGACGGTGGTGGTCGACGAGCGGTCGGCCGGCGAGGACGTGGCGCCGGCGGTGCGGGACGCGGCCGACGCGCTGGTGCGCGCGGGGAGTTCCCGGGTCCGTACGACGGTGGAGACGGCGACCGGGGGCACCCGGGTCGCGATCCGCGGCCGGGGCGGCTACGACTTCGACCGGCGCCGGGGGCGGCTGCGGCTGGTGCTGCCCCGGGACGCGTCGGGCGCGGCGGAGCACGAGCCGATCACCGAACTGCTGGCGTCCGGGGCGGTGTTCATGCGGAACCGGGGGGCGGGGGTGCCGGCGGACAAGTGGGTGCGGGTGGAGAGTTCCGGTGTCGCGGACGGCAACCTGGTCACCGGCGGCGCCACGGATCCGCTGACCGCGGCCGAGCTGCTGCGCGCGGCGCGGCGGGTGCGGCTGGTGGGCGAGGAGCGGCTGCACGGGGCTCCGGTGCGCCACTACCGCGGGGTCACGGACATCGCCCGCGCGGCGCGGGCGGCGTCCCCCGGGGCGCGTGAGGCGCTGGGCGCGGCGGCGCGTGGGTTCACCGAGCACGCGGTGGCCTTCGACGCCTACCTGGACGAGCGGGGACGGCTGCGCAAGGTGCGGCACCGTTTCACCATGGCGGGGGAGTGGGCGGGGTCGGGCACCGGGCAGCAGGTCGCCTCGACGACCGAGCTGTTCGACTTCGGGACGCGGGTCACGGTGCGGCTGCCGGACTCCGAGGACATCTTCACCGGGACGGTCGGGGCGCCGCGGCGGTAGGCAGACGCGAGGCGTCCGGTGGCGTGGCGTGGCGGTGACCGGCGGACGAGGTGACCGGTGCGCTGGCGGTGGCCGGCGGACGAGGTGACCGGCGCGGTGGCGGTGGCCGGGGTACCAGGTGACCGGTGTGGTGAAGGTGGCCGCGGCCGGGCGGGGCGGCGCGTCCGGTGGGTGGACCGAGCGCTCATGTGCTCCGGGCGCCGCCGGGGCGGAAGCCCTGCCGGGGTGCGGGCACGGGTGTGGGGGCGGGACGTGGCGGTGTGGGAGTGGCACGTGGTGGGTGCGGGGCGTCCGGTGGCGTCCCGTGGCGGGTGGGGCGGAGCGCGGGGGCGGGAGGCGGTCGCGGCGGGCTGTCCGGTCCCGGTGGGGCAGGGCGGACCGGCCCTTGCGGGTCAGCGAAATGGTCCGTCCGTGCCATGCGCGAAGTGTGTACCGATCCCTACCCTGGGAAGTCGCTGCTGGTGGTGCTCGCATGTGCTCGTAAGGGGAGGTGAAGCACGTGATGGCGCGTCGTGGCCCGTCGGGCCCCGATCCCGTGGCCCTGGTCGAGATCGACCTCTACGGGGACTTGATGATCGCCGCGTCGAGCGCGGTGGAGGACCGGCTGAGTCCGGACCGGATCGACGAGGTCCTCGGTGTCCGTGCCGACCGGGCGAACCGGTCCCAGGACCGTCCGCAGGGCTGAGGGCCCGGACCCGGACGGGGAGCCGTCCGCAGGGCTCGGGCCGGGGCGGAAGAGCGGAGAGCCGGGGTGGTGGCCACCGCCCGGCCCTGTGCCGGCTTCCGGCTGTCGGCTGCGGGGTGGCCCCGGGCTGCGCCTGAGCCGTGGTCGGGCCTGGCCCTTGCGCCGCTGCCGCGCCCTCGGGACGGCGCGTCCCGCGTATCGCGCGCCCGGCAGGGCTTCCGCGCAGTCGCCGCGGCTGCTGCGGGGCGGTGCGCCACCCGACCGTCGGGAGTGCCGGCCGCCGGCCCCGCCCTCGGCTCCCGCCTTCGCTCGGCCCGGCACCGCCGTCGCTCGGCTGCCGACCCGAGCCTGGGTGGAAACGAGCCCCCCGGTCCCGGCCCTTGCCCGGTCCGCCCTCGCCCGGCGCGGTACCGCCGTCGCTCGGCCCGGCTCCCGCCGTCGCTGCCCGGCTGCCGGCCCCGTATGGACGAGGCCCCGCCTCTGGTCCCGGCCCTCGCCCGGTCAGCCCTTGCGCGGTGAGCCCTCGCCCGGCGCGGTACCGCCGTCGCCCGGCCCGGTATCGCGGTCGCCGTCCGGCTGCCGGGTGCGTGTGAAGAAGGTCTCCAGCTCCGGCCTTCGCCCGATCCACCCTCACCCGGCGCGGCACCGCCGCCGCCCCAGCTCGGCACCACGGTCGCCGCCCGGAAGCCGACCCCGAGGTGGACGAGGCCCCTGGCCCCCGGCGCCGGCCCTCGCCCGGTCAGCCGCCGCCTGGCCCGGCCCTCGCCGCTGCCCGGCACCGCCGTCGCCGCCCGGCTGCCGACCCCGGGTGGGCGAGCCCCCGGACGTGGACCCCCGACGGGCCCCGGACGTGGACCCCCGGCGGGCCCCCGGCCGAGGTCCCGCCCGACCGGTCCGGGCCTCGTCGGTGTCGCGGGGGCGGACCGATCGGTTTCGGCCGAACTGCGGACGGGGCGCGCGTGCTCCCCGACCGGGGGTGACCGGCGAAATCGAGCCGTCCGTGAGGGGCTGATTCCCGGGCGGTGCGCCGGGGCGATCAGGTCCTGAGCAGCCGCGCGATGGCCGCGGTGGCCTCGGCGACCTTGGCGTCGATCTCCGCCCCGCCGGCCGCCTCGTCCTGGTTGGCGCTCTGGACCGCGGCGCTGGCGACGCAGTGCCGCAGGTGTTCTTCGAGCAGTTGCAGGGCAAAGGACTGGAGGGCCTTCGTGCTCGCCGACACCTGGGTGAGTATGTCGATGCAGTACACGTCTTCGTCCACCATCCGCTGCAGCCCCCTGATCTGCCCTTCGATGCGGCGGAGGCGCTTGAGGTGCTGGTCCTTCTGCTTGGTGTAGCCGTGCGGCCCATGGGGCTGGGCGGCGCAGGCCTCGGCCGGCTGGTCGCCGTCGACGGCGCTGCTGTCGGCTGCCGTGGTGGTCATGGCGTCCTCTCGTTCTGTCCTGTCCCTCCGCATACCCCCTGTGGGTATACGGTACCCCATATGTCGGACTGAGTCCGGACCCGGTGCTGAGCTCGCTGCCCGATGGGCGACACTGGGTGAATGCCGGTTAGCCGTGGCCGGATGATGCGCCTAGCATCAACGAGACCGAATCCGCTGTACCCCGAGGATCCCCAGTGCGCTTTCGTCTGACCCCCAGGGAGACGAGCTTCTACGACATGTTCGCCGCCTCCGCGGACAACATCGTCACGGGCTCGAAGCTCCTGATGGAACTGCTCGGGGCGGACCCCTCCGCTCGGGCCGAGATTGCCGAACGGATGCGGGCCGCGGAGCACGCGGGCGATGACGCGACGCACGCGATCTTCCACCAGCTGAACTCCTCTTTCATCACGCCGTTCGACCGCGAGGACATCTACTCCCTCGCGTCCTCGCTCGACGACATCATGGACTTCATGGAGGAGGCCGTCGACCTGGTCGTCCTCTACCAGGTCGAGGAACTCCCCAAGGGCGTCGAGCAGCAGATCGAGGTGCTGGCCCGGGCGGCGGAGCTGACCGCCGAGGCCATGCCGAACCTGCGCACCATGACGAACCTCACCGAGTACTGGATCGAGGTCAACCGGCTGGAGAACCAGGCGGACCAGATCCACCGCAAGCTGCTGGCCCACCTCTTCAACGGCAAGTACGACGCCATCGAGGTGCTCAAGCTCAAGCAGATCGTGGACGTACTGGAAGAGGCGGCCGACGCCTTCGAGCACGTGGCCAACACGGTCGAGACCATCGCGGTCAAGGAGTCCTGACCCCCGGTGGACACATTCGCGCTCGTCGTGACCATCGGGGTCGCGCTCTTCTTCACCTATACCAACGGTTTCCACGACTCCGCGAACGCCATCGCGACCTCGGTCTCCACCCGGGCCCTGACCCCCCGGGCGGCGCTCGCGATGGCCGCGGTGATGAACCTCGCCGGTGCCTTCATGGGCAGCGGTGTCGCCAAGACCGTCAGCGAGGGGCTGATCGAGACGCCGGAGGGCGACAAGGGGATGGGAATCCTCTTCGCCGCCCTGGTCGGCGCGATCGTCTGGAACCTGATCACCTGGTACTTCGGTCTGCCGTCCTCCTCCTCCCACGCGCTCTTCGGCGGCATGGTGGGTGCGGCGCTGGCCGGCGGTATCGACGTGATCTGGTCCGGGGTGGTCGAGAAGATCGTCATCCCGATGTTCGTCTCGCCCTTCGTCGGCCTGATCCTCGGCTATCTGGTGATGGTCCTGATCATGTGGCTGTTCCGGCGGGCCAACCCGCACAAGGCCAAGCGGGGCTTCCGTATCGCGCAGACGGTCTCGGCCGCGGGCATGGCGCTCGGCCACGGTCTGCAGGACGCCCAGAAGACCATGGGCATCGTGGTGATGGCCCTGGTCATCGCGGATGTGCAGGACGCGGGCGAGGCGATCCCGGTCTGGGTCAAGGTCGCCTGCGCGCTGATGCTGTCGCTGGGCACCTACGCGGGCGGCTGGCGGATCATGCGGACCCTGGGCCGCCGGATCATCGAGCTGGACCCGCCGCAGGGCTTCGCCGCGGAGACCACCGCGGCGTCGGTCATGTACACCGCGTCCTTCATGTTCCACGCGCCGATCTCGACGACGCACGTCATCACCTCGGCGATCATGGGTGTGGGCGCCACCAAGCGGGTGAACGCGGTGCGCTGGGGCGTCGCGAAGAACATCATCCTGGGCTGGTTCATCACCATGCCCGCCGCCGCGCTGGTGGCGGCGATGAGTTACGGCGTGGTCCGGCTGATCTTCGGCTGACGCCCGGGCCGCCGGGCGCGGCGCCGGCCGCCCGGATCCCGCCGGTGTGCCGGGTGCGATCCCCGCGCCGGACGGACCTGGCCCCGCGCCGGACGGATCCGGCCCCCGGGCCGGACGGACCCGGCCCCGCGCCGGACGGATCCGGCCCTCGGGCCGGACGGACGGGACCCGGTCGGACGTTCGGACGTTCGGACGGTCCGGCGCAGCCGGAAGGACGGGACCCCGGTCGGACGGACCGGAGCGGGCCGGAAGGACAAGGCCCCGGGCCTGAAGGACAAGGCCCCGGGCCGGACGGGGTCCCCGGTTCGGGGGTGCCCCGGCCCGGATACGGACCGGAGCGGCGCGGCCGCCCGGCCGCCCGGCGGGCGCGGGGCGTGGTGGAACGGAACAGCGGAACGGAACAACGGACGGGCCCGCCCCCGGGTGACCAGGGGCGGGCCCTTTCGCCATGCGGTGGCACCGCCATGCAGCACCGCAGGACGCCTGTGAACGGCGCCGGTGGCCGGCCGGCCGGGCGATCGAGGGATCGGCGCCGGCCGGCGGTCGGCACGGTCAGCCGAAGCGGCCGGAGATGTAGTCCTCGGTGGCCTGGACCGACGGGTTGGAGAAGATCCGCTCGGTCTCGTCGATCTCGATCAGCTTGCCCGGCTGGCCGACTCCCGCCAGGTTGAAGAAGGCGGTGCGGTCCGAGACACGGGCGGCCTGCTGCATGTTGTGCGTCACGATGACGATGGTGAAGCGCTCCTTGAGCTCGCCGATCAGGTCCTCGATGGCGAGGGTGGAGATCGGGTCGAGCGCCGAGCAGGGCTCGTCCATCAGCAGCACCTGCGGCTCGACCGCGATGGCGCGGGCGATGCACAGCCGCTGCTGCTGGCCGCCGGAGAGGCCGGCGCCGGGCTTGTTGAGCCGGTCCTTGACCTCGTTCCAGAGGTTGGCGCCCTTGAGGGACTTCTCCACGACGTCGTTCAGCTCGCTCTTCTTGTACGAGCCGTTCAGCCGGAGGCCGGCCGCGACGTTGTCGAAGATCGACATGGTGGGGAACGGGTTGGGCCGCTGGAAGACCATGCCGACCGTGCGGCGCACGGAGACCGGGTCGACCCCGGTGCCGTAGAGGTCCTCGTCGTCCAGCATCACCTTGCCCTCGACCCGGCCGCCGGGGGTGACCTCGTGCATCCGGTTGAGGGTGCGCAGGAAGGTGGACTTGCCGCAGCCGGACGGGCCGATGAAGGCGGTCACGGAGCGGGGCTCGACGGTCATCGAGATGTCCTCGATGGCCTTGTGGTTGCCGTAGTACGCGGTGAGGCCGCTGACGTCGATGCGCTTGGCCATGGAAATCACTTCTCTTCTTCGGGCGCGGCCCCACGCCGTGGGGCCGCGGGGGTAAGGCTTAGCGGCCGGTCTTCGGGGCCTTCCAGCGGGCGATGCCGCGGGCCACCAGGTTGAGGATCATCACGAAGGCGATCAGGACGAGTGCCGCGGCCCAGGCGCGGTCGTACGACGCGTCCTCGCCCGCCTTCCACTGCTCGAACACGTAGTACGGCAGCGAGGACTGCTCGCCCTCGAACGGGTTGTTGTTGATGATCGGGTTGCCGAAGACCAGCAGGACGATCGGCGCGGTCTCACCGGCGATACGGGCGACCGCCAGCATCACACCGGTGGTGATACCGCCGATGGCGGTGGGCAGCACGACCTTGATGATCGTGCGCCACTTGGGCACGCCCAGCGCCAGGGACGCCTCGCGCAGCTCGTTCGGGACCAGCTTGAGCATTTCCTCGGTGGACCGGACGACCACCGGCATCATCAGGATCGCCAGGGCCATGGCGCCCGCGAAGCCGGAGTAGCCGTTGTCCAGCAGCAGGATCCAGAAGCTGAGGACGAACAGACCGGCGACGATCGAGGGGATGCCGGTCATGACGTCGACGAAGAAGGTGACCGCCTTGGCCAGCGCGCCGCGGCCGTACTCCACCAGGTAGATGGCGGTGAGCATGCCGATCGGGGCGGCGATCGCGGTGGCCAGGCCGACCTGTTCCAGCGTTCCGATGATGGCGTGGTAGGCGCCGCCGCCGGGCTGGTCGGTGAGCATGCCGCCCATCGAGTGGCTCAGGAAGCCGACGTCGAGGACCTTGGAGCCCCGCTTGATGGTCTCCCACAGCAGCGAGACCAGCGGGATCACGGCGAGCAGGAAGGCGACCCAGACCAGGCTGGTGGCGAGCCGGTCCTTGGCCTGCCGCCGGCCCTCGACCCTCGCCGCCAGGACGAAGGAGCCGGCGATGAACAGGAGGGCGGCGATCAGGCCCCACTGGACCCGGCTGTCGAGCCCGGCCGCGAGTCCGATGCCGCAGCCGACGGCGGCGGAGACCGCGGCGGTCGCGGCCGGGGCCCAGCGGGGCAGCCGGGGCTGCCGGAGGGTGACGGGCAGGGGTGCCGGCCCGGTGGCCGGGGGCGCGTCCTTCACGATCTCGCTCATCCGTTGGCCCCCGAGAACTCCTTGTTGCGGGCGATGACCAGGCGGGCGGCGCCGTTGACGATCAGCGTGATCACGAAGAGGACCAGGCCGGTGGCGATCAGCACGTCCTTGCCCATCTCGCCGGAGGCCTCACCGAAGCTGCTGGCGATGTTCTGGGCGAAGGTGCCGCCGCCCGAGTCGAGCAGGCTGGGGGCGATGTCCCAGCTGGTGGAGAGGACCGTGGCGACGGCCATCGTCTCGCCGAGCGCGCGGCCCAGGCCCAGCATGGAGGCGCTGATCACGCCGGAGCGCCCGAACGGCAGCACCGACATGCGGATGACCTCCCAGCGGGTGGCGCCGAGGGCCAGGGCGGCCTCCTCGTGCATCGCGGGGACCTGCCGGAAGACCTCGCGGCTCACGCTGGTGATGATCGGCAGGATCATGATCGCCAGCAGGATGCCGACGGTGAACAGGGAGCGGGCGGCGCCGTCGTGGTACTCGAAGATCTTCGTCCAGCCGAAGTAGTCGTCGAGCCACTTGTAGAGGCCCTCCAGGTGCGGGACGAGGAAGAGGGCGCCCCACAGGCCGTAGACGATGCTGGGGATCGCGGCGAGCAGGTCGATCACGTACCCGATGGGGCCGGAGAGCCGGCGCGGGGCGTAGTGCGTGATGAACAGCGCGATGGCGACCGCGATCGGCACCGCGATGGCCATGGCGATGAGCGAGCTGACGATCGTGCCGAACGCGAGCACCGCGATGCCGAAGTAGGGCGGGTCGCCGTTGAGGTCGAACTCGAAGCTGGTGAAGAAGTTGCCCTCGTTGGCGGAGAGGGCGTTGGCGGCGCGGACCGAGAGGAAGATCGCGATCGCCAGCATGATCACCAGGAGCGTGATGCCCGAGCCCCGGGAGAAGCCGAGGAAGATCTTGTCACCGAGCCGGCCGGTGCTCCTGGTCTTCCTGCCCTCGGGGGCCGGACTGCTGGGCAGCGGTGGGCTGCCGGAATCCTTCGTTATGTCGTTCATGGTTTCTCCGGTCTGCGGAGCCGGTGGGCGGCTCCTGGCGCGGCGGTGCACCGGATGGTCGCGGCCGGTCCCCGGGCGGGGGACCGGCCGCGCCGGGTCAGGACAGGCTGGAAACGGTCTCGCGGACCTTGGTGGCGATCTCCGCGGGCAGCGGGGCGTAGCCGCGCTCCTTCAGCGAGTTCTGGCCGTCCTCGCTGGCGAGGTAGGTCAGGAAGGACTTGGTGGCCTCGAGGGACTTGTTGCCCTTCTCGCAGGCGATCTCGTAGGTCACCAGGGTGATCGGGTAGGCGTTGTCGGCCTTGGTGCCGTACGCCAGCTCCAGGGCGAGGTCGTTGTCCTTGCCGACGATCTTGGCTTCGGCGATGGCCTTGGAGGCGTTGTCGATGGTGGCCGGGACCGGCTGGGCCGCGCCGGTGTCCAGGTCGACGGTCTTCATGCCGTCCTTGACGTAGGAGATCTCGAAGTAGGAGATCGCGCCCTTGACCTGGTCGACCTGCGAGGAGACACCGGAGGAGCCGTCGGCGGACTGGCCGCCCTTGGCCTCCCAGGTCTTCGAGGGCTCGTAGGGCCAGGCGTCGGGGGCCACGGCCTTCAGGTACTTGGTGAAGTTGTCGGTGGTGCCGGAGCCGTCCGAGCGGTGGTACGCCTGGATGTTGAGGTTCGGCAGCTTGGCGTCCGGGTTCAGCTCGGCGATCGCCTTGTCGTTCCACTTGGTGATCTTCGAGTCGAAGATCTTGGCCAGGGTCTCGGCGTCGAGCACCAGCTTGTCCACGCCCGGCAGGTTGTAGCCGATGGCGATCGGGCCGCCGAGCATCGGGATGCTGAGGGCCTTGCTGTCCTTGCACACCTTCGACGAGTTGGCGATCTCGTCGTCCTTCAGGGCCGAGTCGGAGCCGGCGAAGGCCGTCTTGCCCTGCAGGAACTCCTCGATGCCCGCGCTGGAACCGGTCGCCTTGTAGTTGATCTGGGTGCCGTTGCAGGCCGTGGTGTAGTTGCGGACCCAGAGGTCCATGGCCTTCTTCTGGGCGGAAGAACCGGAGGCGAGCAGGTTGCCCTTGCCCTCGCACTTGATGTTGCTCGAGGCCTGGGACTTGTCGCCCCCGGTGTCGCTGTTGTCGTCGGAACCACAGGCCGTGAGGGCCAGGGCGCCAGAGACGGCGAGGGCACCGGCGGCGATGGCGCGAAGCCGGTTCTTGCGCTGAAGCTTCACTTTCGGGAGTTCCTTCCGGGAGCCGCCGGTGGGGACGGCGTGCGAGGAGAAATGGGCGGTGCGGTGAATCAGCTGGCGGTTGCGTTAAACCGCGCCGAGGGCGCGGCTCGCACTCCGTAAGCCCGAAATTAGGCAGATCAGGTGAAGCCGCCGATGGGCATGAGTGAACGGTGGGTGAACCTCGCCCGTCAGGGTGGTGGCCGGGCTCGCTGGTGTGCGGGGTGCGGTTCCGGACTCCGGTGACGGGTGGCGGCGCCGGGGGTGAAACGGGGTGAATGGGGCCGACGGGGTGCTTTTCCGGGGTGGAATGTCCGAGGCGCACTGTCGGATTCCGGTATGTCATGTCACCATCCGTTCCTACCCGCCGGTGCGGCGTCCGGCCGAGGGAACGGACGGCACGCGGATGGGACGGGGACCGAAGGGGGAGTGCCCGGTGAGGCGTGACGGCAGGGGGAGGGGCGCGGGTCTCGTCGTGGTGACCGCGCTGGCCTGTGTGATGGGGGTGTCCGTGCTGCCCGGGGTGGCGCACGCGTCGCCCGGGGAACCGGAGCCGAAGGCCACGGACCTGGAGGAGGTCCACCGCCGGGTGGAGTCGCTGTACCGGCAGGCCGAGGCGGCGACCGACGCCTACAACCTGGCGCGGGGGAAGCAGACCGCGCAGGAGAAGGCGATCGTGAAGATCTCGCAGTCGGTGGTCGGTGCCAACAAGGAGATGGACGAGCTCCGGAGGCAGGCCGGGGCGATGGCCCGGGCCCAGTACCGGACCGGCAACGTGCCGCCGGAGGCGTATCTGCTGCTCTCCGACGACCCGGCGGACTTCCTGGACGGGGTGTCGCTCGCCCGCAAGGGGCAGAACGCCACCCGGGGGGTGATCGGCCGCCTCGCGGCGACCCAGGACCGCCTCGACGGCTACGCGCGGACCGCCTCCCGGGAGTGGGCCCGCCTGGACCGCAACCGGGCGAAGAAGGAGGCCGCCCGCAAGGAGGTGAGCCGGAAGCTGGCGGCGGCGAGGAAGCTGGAGTCGCAGCTCGAGAAGGAGGAGAAGGAGCGGCTGCGGCGGCTGGAGGAGGAGAAGGCCCGCAAGGCGCAGCAGAAGTGGCTCAGCTCCGGGGTGCTCGACGAGATCGACGGGAAGGCCACCTCGGCCGGGGACCGGGCGGTCGAGTTCGCCCGGGCGCAGATCGGCAAGGACTACGTGTGGGGCGCCGAGGGGCCGGACACCTACGACTGCTCGGGGCTGACCCTCAAGGCGTGGGCGGCGGCCGGGCGCGGCATCCCGCGGACCTCGCAGGAGCAGTGGAAGCGGCTGCCGAGGGTGGCGGTGGCGGACATGCGGCCCGGCGACCTGATCATCTACTTCGAGGACGCCACCCATGTCGGGATGTACGTCGGGGACGGTGTGATGGTGCACGCGCCGCGTCCGGGGCGGCAGGTCACGCTGGCCGGGGCCGGTTCGATGCCGATCCTGGGCGTGGTGCGGCCGGACCGCTGACGGATCCGGCCGGGCGTGCGCGGAGGCGCTCGTTCCGCGCTACGTGACGTTGGTCATCGCGGGTTTCGCCGGGGTGTGTCAGATTGCCGGACGGCAGCGCTGGCATATGCCAGAAGTTCGGTGCCGGAGGTCATTCCGTCGGAGTGGCCCCTACCGCTAGGGTCGCCCATCAGTGACCGGTACACGCCACGAGACCGACCAGTCGGTGTGGACCGGGCAGGCGCTCCGCTCACCAGGGTGGACGCTGACCCTCGGGGGGAGGGAAGGGATCGAGGCATGTCCGTACCCGTGCCGCGGCAGCGGGACGCGCTCACCGCACCGGCCCGGCCTCCCGTCCCGCTGCCCGACGGCGGGCTGACGCTGCTGGTGATCGAGGACGACCCGGTCTGCTCGGTCACCTTCCCCGAGATGCTCGACACCGACGGCAACCGGCTCCGCATCCGCACCGCCCGCAACCTCACCGAGGCGGCCCGGCTGCTCACCGACGACGTGCAGTGCATCCTGCTGGACCTGGCCCTGCCCAAGCACGCCAACGCGGTCGGCGGCGGCGGGAAGGCGTCCGAGGAGGGCTCCGCCGACGCCCTGGACACCCTCCGCCAGGTGCTCCGCCTCGCGCCCTCGCACGCGGTGCTCGCCCTCACCGCCGAAGGGGACGCGGAGCGCGCCGCCGAGGCCGTCCGGGTCGGTGCCCAGGACTACCTCTTCCGCGACGAGCTCGACGGCCGGATCCTCAGCCGCGCCATCCGCTACGCGGTCGAGCGCAAGCGCGCCGACCTGGCGCAGCGCCAGCTCTCCGAGTCCCGGCTGCGCGCCCAGGAGAACGCCCGGCTGGAACGCGGCCTGCTGCCCACCCCGCTGCTCGGCGGGTCCGACCTGCGGTTCGCCGCCCGCTACCGGCCCGGCCGCAGCCGGGCGCTGCTCGGCGGCGACTTCTACGACACCGTCCGCACCCCGGACGGCACGGTGCACGCCATGATCGGCGACGTCTGCGGCCACGGTCCGGACGAGGCCGCGCTCGGGGTCGAGCTGCGCATCGCCTGGCGCGCGCTGACCTTCGCCGGGCTCTGCGGCGACCAGCTGCTGAGCACCCTGCAGCAGGTGCTGGAGCACGAGCGGGCGGACGACGAGATCTTCGCCACGCTGTGCACGGTCGACATCTCGCCGGACGGCCGGCGGGCCGGCCTCTGCCTGGCCGGGCACCCGTCACCGCTGGTGGTCCGGTCCGGCCGGCCGCCGCAGGTCCTCCCGTACGAGGGGGGCGGCCCGGCGCTGGGCCTGCTGCCGAACGCCCGCTGGCCGCGCCGCCAGGTGGAACTGGGCGGCGCGTGGAGCCTGATGATGTACACCGACGGGCTGATCGAGGGCCGGGTCGGGCAGGGCAGCAAGCAGCGGCTGGGCCAGGAGGGCATGGTC
Organism: Streptomyces sp. NPDC018031; assembly: GCF_044327625.1. NCBI lineage: Bacteria > Bacillati > Actinomycetota > Actinomycetes > Kitasatosporales > Streptomycetaceae > Streptomyces > Streptomyces sp. NPDC018031. The sequence continues at coordinate 1,458,839 of NZ_JBIRFT010000001.1, read as the reverse complement.
GAGATCGTCGCCCGGCAGCTGGCGTCCGGGCTGCGCGGCGAGTCGCTGCTGGACGCGACCGTCACCGAGGTGCGCACGCTGAACGGCGGCGAACTGACCGACGACCTCGCGGTGTTGCTCCTGGACCGCGGCTGACCGGAGCCGGCCGCCGGCCGTGACCGCGGTCGGCCGTGCCCGGCGCCCCGTCGCGGCCCCGTCCGGCCGGGGCCCGGCGCCCGCTGCCGGACGGCGCGAAGGGGCGGTGCCGCCTGGCACCGCCCCTTCACACCGTCCGTGGCCCGCGGCTACCGGCCGCCGTTGTACGGGCCGTAGGGGCCGTCCGAGCTGGAGGGCCGGCGCCGCCCGCCGCGCCCGCCGCCGGAGACCTGCTTCAGCGCCGGCCGGACGTCCACCACGTAGACGATGGTGGCGATCAGGCCGATCACCGGCAGGAAGGACAGGATCGAGAACAGCTTCATCACCACGGCCGAGATGCCGAGGATGATCAGCCAGAACGCCTTGGTGTTCTTGTCGGCGGCGCGGTACGCGTCCTCGCGGTGCAGCGCGGCGTCGATGAACGCGCCCAGCGCGAACAGGGCCATGATCAGGGAGATCAGCCCCAGGACGCTGAAGAATCCGGTCACCAGCACGTCGTCACCCGCCTAGTCGAATATGTGCGGCCGCGTTGCCCATGCGGCCACCGTACCCGCTGGGCGGGCCGGGCACGCCGGTCACCTCCGGCCCGCCCGGCCGTGCCCGTTCCCGGGGCCCGGCGTCACTCCGCCGGCTTCGGGCCGTCCTTCGGCTCGGTGCGGGCGTCGGCCTCCGCGGCGGTGCCCGGCCCGGTCTTCGGCTCGCCCTTGGCCGGCTCGGCCTTCGGCTCGGTCTTCTTCGCGGTCGCCTTGCGGGCGGTCGCCGCCTTCCTGGCGGGCCGCGCGGCCGGCCGGACGCCCCGCGAACCGTTCGCCGTGCGGGTGCCCGTGCCGTCGGCGGTCCCGGAGCCGTCGGCGGGCTTGCGGGCGGGCGCGGTCCTCGGCGCCTCCGGCGCCGGCTCCGGCTCGATCTTGGCGGCCAGGTCGACCACCTCGTCGGCGGCCTCACCGCGCCAGGACTTCACGGTCTCCCGGCCGTGCTCGGCGACCTCCTCGTAGGTCTCCCGGGCGCGGACGGCCAGCTCGGCGGCCCGGCCGACGCCCTGCAGCGCGAGGTCCTGTGCCGTCTCGCGGAGCTTGCGCAGGTCGGTGTCGAGCGACCCGAGCAGCTCGTTGAGCTTCTCCTGGGCCTCCTTGGCCTGCTGGGTGAGCTTCTCCTGGACCTCCTGGGGGTCGGTGTTGCGCACCGCGGCGATCCGCTCGGGGGCCTCGGCGCGCAGCTTCTCGACGAGCCCGGGCACCTCCTTGAGCTTCTGGGCGGCGAGGTCCGCCGTGCCGGCCACGAAGTAGAGGGGGGTCAGGTCGGTGAGGGTCTTGCGCACGTCGTCGGTGATGGCCATGGTGAGGGTTTCTCCCGGATCAGTTCGAGGATGTGCCGTCGTCGGCTGAGGTGTCAGGGGCGCTCGCCTTTTCGCGCGCGCTGCCGGGGGAGTCCCGGGCCGGGCCGCCCGCGCGGCCGCCGTCACCGCCGTCGCCGTCGTCCCGGCCGGTTCCGTCGGTCGCGGAGTACGCGTTCTCCTTGCGGAACGACTCGTAGATCTGCAGCAGTACCTGCTTCTGCCGCTCGTTGATCGACGGGTCGGCGAGGATCACGCTGCGGACCTCCGCCTCCTCCCGGTCGCGCTCGTCCAGGATTCCGGCCTGGACGTACAGCGTTTCGGCGGATATCCGCAGCGCTTTCGCGAGCTGCTGCAGGATCTCCGCGCTCGGCTTGCGCAGACCGCGCTCGATCTGGCTGAGGTACGGGTTGGACACCCCTGCGGCATCGGCGAGCTGCCGCAGGGAGAGCTGAGCTGTGCGCCGCTGCTCCCGCAGGAACTCGCCGAGGTTGCCGACGTTCAGTGATGCCATGCCTCGATGCTGCCGCACCCTCGCTAACTTTTGCAAGCAGCCGCTTGCAAAAGTTGGCTGAGGTGCGGTGGCCCGGGCGGCCGCGGCCTGCTCTCCGGGGCCGGGCGGGCCCGTTTACGGCGTGGGCCCGGGCGCCGGACAGTGCGGCACCGCCCGGGGCCCTTCGGAGCGTGCCGCCCGGCCGTGACCGGGGCCCGCGGGTGCCGCGGCGCAGGTTTCCGGGCCGGAAGCCCTGTCGAACCCGCCCGTCAGACGCGGCAGATGCAGAAGGGGTGGCCGGCCGGATCGGTGAGAACCCGGGCGCGGGTGGGGTCATGGGGTTGGTGGTCCGGCTTGGCCGCGCCCAGCTCCAGCAGCCGGGCCTCGGCCGCATCCAGGTCCTCGACGTCGAAACAGAGGTGCAGTTGCTGGGGGACCGTCTGGTCGGGCCAGCGCGGAGCCCGGTAGCCGTCGACCCGCTGGAAACCGATGAAGAGCCCGTCCGCGCGGTTGAGGCCGGCGAAGTCCGGATCCGACTTCGGGTGCGGTTCGAAGCCCGTGGCCTGCTGGTAGAACGCCGCCAGGGCCGGCGGGTCAGGGCAGTCGAGCGTTATCGCGGCCAGCTTCATCAGCGGGGACATGGCACCTCCGGGCGGAGCTGTGGACTTCCGTACCGGACACCCTAGGGACGGTGCCGGCTGCGGACGGGGTTGACCCTGCCCCTGCGTCAGGGTTGGAGCCTGCCCGTATGACGAACGACAGCACTTCCCCGGCCCGGCTGGCGCCGCCGGTCGGGGGGTTCCAGGAGATCGACGGCCGCCGCCTCTTCGTGCACCGCTCGGGCGGCGGCGGACCGGCCGTGGTGTTCCTGCCGGGCGCCAGCGCGGTCGGTCTGGACTACTTCGGCGTGCAGCAGGAGGTCGCACGGTTCACCACCGCCGTGGTGTACGACCGCGGCGGCACCGGCTACAGCGACCCCCTTCCGCTGCCGCGCACCGCCGCGGCGGTCGCCACGGAACTGCGCGAGCTGCTGCGCGCCCAGGACCTCGCCGCCCCGTACGTGCTGGTGGCGCACTCCCTGGGCGGCTTCTACGCGCACCGGTTCGCTCAGCTGTACCCGCGGGACGTGGCCGGGCTGGTCATGCTGGACGCCTTCCACCGCGACTGGGACGACTTCATGCCGCCCGCGGCGGCTCTCGCCGAGGTCGAGCGGATGGCGCCCGACCGGGAGCAGCTGGAGCGGATGCGCCCGGCGCTGCGCGCGATGACGGCCGAGCTGCTGGCGGACTACCCGGAGCAGGTGCGGCAGGCGCTGACGGACGCCAAGGTGAGTGACGAGTGGACCGGCATCGGCATCGCCGAGCGCACCGGGCTGGCGGAACTCGCCACCGAACTGCGGGCCGGGCCGGACGTCCCCGACGTCCCGCTGGTCGCGCTCACCGTGGTCGGCACCGACCCCGGCCAGCAGGCGCTGACGTCGGAGCGGACGCTGCGGGAGATGCATGACGGCCGCACGCGCATGGACGCCGCCCTGGTGGCCGCGGTCTCGCACGGCGAGCAGCGGATCCTGGCCGACACCGCCCACCACCGGCTCTGCTTCGACCGTCCCGACGCCGTGGTCCAGGCGGTCCGCGACGTCCTGGACCGGGCGCGCCGCTGATTAGACTCGGCCGGATCACGTTCCACGCGGACCCGAGGAGGACGGTGCTCACGATCGGGCAGCTGGCGGCGACCGCCGGGGTGACCGTGCGCACCGTCCGCCACTACCACCACGTCGGCCTGCTGCCCGAGCCCGGGCGCGACGCCTCCGGTTACCGCCGCTACGGCGCGCAGGCGGCGGTGGATCTCATCCGGATCAGGACCCTGGCCGACGCGGGGGTGCCGCTGGCCCGTATCGACGCGCTGCTGCACGCCCAGCCGGCCGAGTTCGCCGCGGCCGTCACCGACATCGACGCCGAACTGCAACGCAAGATCGACCAGCTCGCCGAGTACCGCCGCAGGATCGCCGAACTGGCCGGCGGGGAGAGGCTCGTGCTGCCCCCCGAGGTGGTCGCCCTCCTGGACCGGATGCGCGGTCTCGGCGTCAGCGAACTGCGGGTACGGCTGGAGCGCGACGCGTGGATCCTGATGCGGGCGCTGGACCCGCAGGCCATGCCGGAGCGGATACGGGAGAAGAACGCCGGCTTCGACGACCCGGAGACGACGCGCCTGTACCTCGCCTGTGATCAGGCGGTCGACTGGGACCCGGACGATCCGCGCCTGGACCGGCTCATCGACGACCTGGACGCCTGGGAGACCGCCCACGAAGGGGACGGCAACCGGGCGGGCGCCCGGAAGCTGGTCTCCGCCCGGATCTCCGAGACGTCGCCGGCCTGGCAACGCATCGTCGAGGTGCTCGCCCACCGCGCCGAGCGGCGCCGGACCGCCCGGTCCGGCGGCTGAAGCCGGGCGCCCCGACCGCGCCCGGCGGCGGAACCGGCCGCGGCCCGGCCGGATGCGCCGGCGACCGTGCCCGGCGCCGGATCGCGGACCGGTGTCGGGCCCGGTCCGGTGCCGGGCCGCGGTCCGGTTCGGGCCGCGCGGTGCGGGGGTACGGGAGTGGCCCGGGCCGTCCGGCGGGGCGCGGGGGGCCGGGCCGCGCGGTTCCCTGCGGTCCGGAAACGGCCGGGCCGGCCCCGCCGCCTCCCTCGCCACCCACCTTTTAGTGGGTACTTGGCAGCGGCGGGCCGCCGGGCGAACCTGGTGATGGGCGGCCGGGAGGGCCGCCGGATTCCGCTGGGACGGAGGTGGCGCGAGAGGTCAGGACGCCGACTGGGTTTCGACGAGCCGCTCCAGGCGGCGGTGGCCCCAGTCGGAGAGGGGCGCGAGCGCCTCGGAAAGGTCCTGGCCGAAGGGGGTCAGGGAGTACACGGTCTTCAGCGGCAGCACGTTGTGCACCTCGCGGTGCACCAGTCCGTCCGCCTCCATCTCACGGAGCGCCTGGGTCAGCACCTTCTCGCTGATCTCCGGCAGCAGCCGGCGCATTTCGCCGGGGCGGCGCGGACCGGATTCCAGCAGCCAGAGCAGAGCGGTCTTCCACTTGCCGTCGATCACGGCGATCGCGGCGGTCACTCCGCAGACATCCGTGTCCTGGGCACGACTGCGCGTCATCACTGTCCTATTCATCACTGTTGTTGGCATTTACCTAAGGGATGGATCATGTCCAAGCAGCACTCCGAACAGTCTGCCGTCACCGTGCTCGGTCTGGGGCCGATGGGCCGCGCCCTGGCCGGAGCGTTCCTGGACGCCGGACTGCGGACGACGGTCTGGAACCGGACGCCGGGCAGGGACAAGGAGTTGGTCGAGCGGGGTGCGATCAGCGCGCCCTCGGTGGAGGAGGCGGTCGCCGCCGGCGCGCTGACCGTGGTCTGCGTGGTCAACTACGACGCGTCCGACGCCATCCTGCGGCGTGACGCGGTCACCGACGCGCTCAAGGGGCGCACGGTGGTGAACCTGACCGCGGACACCCCGGACCGGGCCCGGGACACCGCCGACTGGGCGGCCGGGCACGGCATCCGCTACCTGGACGGCGCGATCATGACGCCGACCCCCACCATCGGCACGCCCGCCGGGGTGTTCATCCACAGCGGCCCGGAGGAGCTCTACCAGGAGCACCGGCCGGTGCTGGAGGCGCTGGGCGGCACCCACACCCATCTCGGCACGGAGATCGGCCGGGCGGCGGCGTACGACATCGCGCTGCTCGACATCTTCTGGACCGCGATGGCCGGCTATGCGCACGCCATCGCGGTGGCGCGGGCGGAGGGCATCACCGCCCGGGAACTGGCCCCCTTCGCCAAGGGCATCGGGGACATCCTCCCGGCGATCTTCGAGCAGACGGCCGAGGAGCTGGACGCCGGCAACTACCCCGGTGACGGCAACCCGATCACCTCGGCGGTCTCCTCCATGTCCCACATCGTGCACACCTCCGAGGCCCACGGCATCGACGCGAGCGTGATGCGCGCGGCCGAGGGCATGGCGCGCCGCGCCGTCGGACTGGGTCACGGCGCGGACGGGTTCACCCGCATCGCCGAGATCCTGGGCCGCCGCTGACGGAAGCCGGGAGGCGGGGCCGGGAAGCGGGGGGTCGGGGAGCGGGCGCCGGGCGCCGGGCGCGGAGCGGGCCGGACGGCGCCTGCCGCCGGGCCCGGCCCGGCCGGTGGGGGCCGGCCCCGCGGCGCGCCCGGCGGCCGGGGCCGTCCCGGCGGGCGTCCGGAAAATCTCTTGATCAAGGACCCGGGGGCGATGGTACGGTCGTCCCGACTTCGACAAGCGCGAGGAGGTGAGCCCGTTGACCAGGACGACCATCGACCACCCTGCCCGGGCCCTCCTGTCCGCCGCGTCCGTCTGACCGGGATTCAGGAGCGCCCCACCGAGCACTCCTGAACGAAGGAAACATGACGATCACCCCTTTCCGGATCTCCGTATCCGATGACGTTCTGCACGACCTGCGCGCCCGCCTCACCCGGACCCGGTTCACCACCGCGTCCGACCCCGACCGCTGGGCGGCCGGGACCGACCCGGACTACCTGCGGGAGCTCGTCGCCTACTGGGCGGACGGCTTCGACTGGCGCCGGGCGGAGGCGGCGCTCAACGCCTACCCGCACTTCGTCGCCGAGGTCGCGGGGCGGCCGGTGCACTTCGTCCACCTGCGGGGGAAGCGGGCCGAGGGCGCGCCGGCGCCGCTGCCGCTGGTGCTGACCCACGGCTGGCCGAGCAGCTTCGTGGAGATGCTGTCCGTCGCCGGGCCGCTGGCCGACCCGGCCGCGTACGGGGGCGACCCCGCCGACGCGTTCGACGTGGTCATCCCCTCGCTCCCGGGCTTCCTGTACTCGGCGCTGCCGGCCGGCCCGTTCACCCGCCGCGGGGTCGCCGGGATCTGGCACGAGCTGATGACCTCCACCCTCGGGTACGAGCGGTTCGGGGCGTTCGGCGGGGACATCGGGGGCGGGGTGACCCAGTGGCTGGGGTCCGCGTACCCCGGTTCGGTGGCCGGGGTGCACATCACCTCGGCCGTGGTGAACCCCGACTTCGGCGAGTCGCCGGCGACCGAGGAGGAGCGGGCGTTCCTCGACGCGCTCAGCGCCTACGACCTGGACGACGGGGGGTACAGCGAGATGATGTGCACCCGGCCGGACACCGTCGCCGCCGCCCTGATGGACTCGCCGGCCGGGCTCGTCTCCTGGATCGTCGACAAGTACCGGGCCTGGAGCGACTGCGACGGCGACCTGGAGCGGCGCTGGAGCAAGGACGACATCCTGACGGTGGCGACGCTGTACTGGGCCACCGGCACCATCGGCTCGTCCTTCCGGCAGTACTACGACTACCACCTGAACAAGCCGGTCCCGCACATCTCGGTGCCCGCCGCGGTGACCCTCAGCCATGAGCCGGCCATGGCGGGCTTCCCGCGCAGCCTCGCCGAACGGCTCTGCGGCGACCTGCGCCACTGGAGCACGCCGGGACGCGGTGGCCACTTCATGGCGCACGAGGAGCCCGCGCAGGTCATCCGGGAACTGCGGGCGTTCTTCGGCCCGCTGCGCGCCGGGGGCTGAGTCCGCCGGGTGCCGGGTGCCGGGTGCGGGTGCCGGTGCCTGGTGCCGTAGCGGTGCCGGGTGCCCGCGGCGGTGCGTACTTCCGTATCGTCGCGGCGCCCGGCCGGGGGTCGTGGCCGGTCCGCCGGCTCCGTCCCGCCCGTCCGCCACGGTCCGCCGGTTTCCGGCCGCCTGTCCGTCGCGGGCCGTCGGCTCCCGGTCGCCGGTCCGCCGCGGGCTCCCGGTCGCCGTCCGGCCCGTCGGCTCGGGGCCGCCGGGCCGCCCGCCGCCCGTCCGCGGCCCGTCGGTTCGCGGGCGCCGGTCGGTCCCCCGCCCCCGCCTGCCGGGCCGCGGTTCAGCCGTCGATCTTGTCGAGGAAGGCGAAGAGGTGGGCCCGGGTGCGGGCTATCTGCTCCTCGGTGGACAGGGACTCCTCCAGGCGTCCCCCCGCCTCCGGGGTCTTGCGGCCGCGGACGTACAGCGAGCAGGCGAGGTCGCTGCACATGTACTCGCCGACCGAGTTGCCCTGCCGGCCGGCCGCGCCGGTCCGGCGCGCGGTCATCAGCGAGACCCCGTTGCCGGGGTGCGTGGTGAGGCACAGGGAACACATGCTGCGGTGGAGGAAGCCGCGTTGCTTGGCGGGGAACCGGAGGGCGACGCCCACCAGCCGGCCCTCGCGCTCCGCCACCAGGTAGCTGCGGTCGGGTGCGCCGGGGTCGCGCCAGCCCAGGAAGTCCAGCTGGTCCCAGGGGCGTTCGTCGAGGTCCCGCGGTACCGCGAGGCGCTTCGCCTCGCCCTTGGAACAGTTGATGAAAGACCCGCGGATGTCCTGCTCACTTGCTGCCTTCATACCGGCGACGCTAACCGTGCCTGTGTAGATTAGGCAATTGGTTAAGGGGTCTAGGAAACCGTTCCGGGAGAGCCCGGGAGAGCCCGGGAGAGCCCGGGAGAGCCCGGGAGAGGCCGGGATGCGGGGACGAGTGGTGGAGGTGGCCGATGGGACGTGCGGGGCTCACGACTGACCGGGTGGTGCGGGCGGCGGCGGAACTGGCCGACGAGGTCGGGTTCGACAACATCACCGTGTCGGCGCTTGCCCGCCGGTTCGGGGTGAAGGACCCGAGCCTGTACGCGCACGTCAGGAACGTGTCGGACCTGCGCACCCGGATCGCGCTGCTGGCCGCGGACGAGAAGACCGCGCGGATCGCGGACGCGGTGGCCGGCCGGGCGGGCAGGGACGCCCTGGTCGCGTTCGCCGGGGCGTACCGGGCGTACGCGCTGGAGCACCCCGGCCGGTACGCGGCCACCCAGATCCGGCTCGATCCGGAGATCGCCGCCGCGTCCGCGGGGTTCCGGCGGGCGGTCGCCATCAGCTACGCGATGCTCCGCTCCTACCGGCTGACCGAACCGGATCTGACCGACGCGGTCCGCCTGCTGCGCAGCACCTTCCACGGTTTCGTCAGCCTGGAGGCGGGCGGCGGGTTCGGGGATCCGCGGGACGTGCAGGCGTCCTGGGACCGGATCGTGGACGCACTCCACCACCTGCTGGAGAACTGGCCGGCCCCGGCCGGCGGGCCGTCGCCCGGCGCGGACGGGTAGCGGAGCCGCCGCCGGTGTCGCCCACTCCGGCCCGGCAATTCGGGTGCTCCGGACCCGACCGCCGTGCTACCCAGGGCGGTTATGGACGACCTTGTGACCGAGCGGCTGATACTCCATCCGATGACCGTCGCCGAGGCGGAGCGGGTGGTGGCCGGCCTGCCCGGAGACACCGACCGATGGGCCCCGGGATACCCGGACGTGTACGACGTCAAGGGAGCCCGGGACTTCCTCACCGCCTGCGCGGGGCCGGGGAACCCGCAGCCCTTCGGCACCTACGAGATCCGCCGCCGGGAGGACGGCCGGGCGATCGGCGGTCTGGGCTTCAACCGGCCGCCGGACGCGGCCGGTACCACCGTCATCGGCTACGCGCTGATCCCCTCGGTGCGCGGCCGGGGCTACGCCACCGAGGCGCTGCGCGGGCTGCTGGAGTTCGCCCGGGCCGCCGGCGTGCGACGGGTGACGGGCGACACCGACCACGACAACACCGCCTCCCAGCGGGTCATGGCGGCGGCCGGGATGCGGCCGGCCGGCGAGGACGAGCGGGTGCGGTACTACGCGATCGACTGGGCCGCCGCGCCGCCGTCCTGACCGGTGTCCCGGTGGACCAGTGGACCGGTGGCCCGGTGGCCCGGTGTCCCGGCGGACCGGTGTCCCGGCGGACCGGTGTCCCGGCGGACCGGTGTCCCGGCGGACCGGTGTCCCGGCGGACCGGTGTCCCGGTGGCCCGGTGGCCACGACCGGTGCGGGGAGCGTGGGCGGGGCCGCCGCCGGTACCGAGCGCTCCGGTCAGCGGGTGCCCGGGGTCTTCCGGGTGGTCACGTTCATCCGGTTCCAGGTGTTGACCGTGAGGATCAGCGCGATCAGCTGGGCCAGCTCCCGCTCGGTGAAGTGCTCGGCGGCCTGGTCGTACACCGCGTCCGGGACGCCGTCCGGGAGCCGGGTCACGGCCTCGGTGAGGGCCAGCGCGGCCCGTTCCCGCGCGGTGTACAGACTGGCCTCCTCCCAGGCGCTGAGCTGGTAGATCCGGTCCTCGGTCTCGCCGGCCCGGCGGGCGTCGCCGGTGTGGTACTCGATGCAGTACGCGCAGCGGTTGATCTGGGAGGCGCGGATCTGCACCAGCTCCAGCAGCGTCGGGTCGATGCCCTCGCGGGCGGCGGCGTCCAGCGCGAGGACCGCCTTGAAGACCTGCGGGGCGACGGAGGCGAAGTCCATGCGCTGGGGGATCTCGATGTTCGTCATACCCATGACTCTAGGGCTGGGTTGGACCCCGGGTAGGGTGCATTTTCATGCCGAATCGATGGGTCAATTCACCGGCCGGGCCACCGGACACACGCCCCGGGGACGCCCCGGCGGCCGAGCCGGCACCGCGGGTGGCCCGGCACCCGACCGACGGAGCGCGGCCGGGGCCGGAGGCGGGTCCGGAGGCCGGTCCGCCGGCCGGGGCACGGGTCGATCCGGGCGCCGGCGCCGACCTCCACCTGGAGCTCGGTGGCGATGGCACCCGCCGTGAACAGCTGATGCGCGCGCTGCGCGAGGCCGTCGCCTCCGGACGGCTGGCCCCGGGTACCCGGCTGCCCGCCTACCGGACCCTCGCCGCCGATCTCGGCATCGCGCGCAACACCGCCGCGGAGGCTTACGCCGAACTGGTCGCCGAGGGCTGGCTGACCGCCCGGCAGGGCTCCGGGACCCGGGTCGCCCGGCGCAGCACCCCGCTGGCGCCGGACCGGGCGCGCCGCTCCACCCCACCGGTCCGCCGCCCCGGCCACGATCTGATGCCCAGTTCCCCGGACGCCTCCGCGTTCCCCCGGGCGGCCTGGCTCACCTCCGCGCGCCGGGCGCTGAACGCCGCTCCGGCCGACGCGTTCGGCGTGGGGGACCCGCGGGGCCGCATCGAGCTGCGGACCGCGCTCACCGAGTACCTGGCCCGGGCCCGGGGGGTGCGCACCGCGCCGCACCGCATCATCGTCTGCGCCGGGTTCGCCCACGCGCTCCGGCTGCTCGGCACGGTGCTGGACGGCTCGGTCGCGGTGGAGGCGTACGGGCTGCACTTCCACCGTTCGCTGCTGGAGCAGGCCGGGCGGGACACCGTGCCGCTGCCGGTGGACGCCGGCGGGGCGGCGGTCGGCGAACTGCCCGCCACCGGCGCCGGATCCGTGCTGCTGACCCCGGCGCACCAGTTCCCCACCGGCGGGCCGCTCCACCCCGAACGGCGGGCCGCCGTCATCGACTGGGCGCGCGCCACCGGCGGGCTGGTGCTGGAGGACGACTACGACGGGGAGTTCCGCTACGACCGGGAGCCGGTCGGCGCCGTCCAGGGGCTGGATCCGGAGCGGGTGGTCTACCTCGGTTCCACCAGCAAGAGTCTGTCGCCCGCGCTGCGCCTGGGCTGGATGGCGGTCCCGGACCGGCTGGTCGGCGACCTCCTCGCGGCCAAGGGCGAGCGGGAGCTGTGGACCGGGGCGACCGACCAGCTCACCCTCGCCGACTTCATCGGTTGCGGCGCCTACGACCGTCATCTGCGCGGGATGCGCCGCCGCTACCGGCGGCGGCGCGACCTGCTGGTGTCCACCCTCGCCGAACAGGCGCCGCAGGTCCGGGTCAGCGGGATCGCCGCCGGCCTGCACGCGGTGCTCGAACTGCCGCCGGGCACCGAGCCTGCCGCGCTGCGTGCCGCCCGGCGGCTGGGGCTGGCGGTGGCCGGACTGGGCGCCTTCCGCCACCCCGGCAGCACCATGCCGCCCCGGGACGGGCTGGTCATCGGGTACGGAACGCCGCCCGAGCACGGCTTCGGCGCCGCGCTGGAGGCGCTGTGCCTGGCGCTGCCGGGCACCCCGGAGGCCGGTGCGGAGGCCGGTCCGGACGCCGGGTGAACGGGCCCCGGTGGCTTGGGGGGCCGAGGGCCGAGGGCCGGCGCCGGCGGGGTGCCGACCGCGTCTGCGGGCGTCGACCGCGCCGGTGGACGGTGTTCGCTCCGGCGGGCGGGGTCCGCGTCGGTGGGCGGCCGTTCGCCGGGGGTGCCGCAGGGCGTGCCCGCCGGGGCCGGGGTGCCGGGCGGGCTCAGTCCGGGGTGACGCACACCGCGAACGCCTGGATCCGCCCGGCGACCTGTTTCGCCTGCCAGCCCCGACCGTCGGCCAGTGGCGCGTTACGGACCACGTAGTCGTTGGTCCGGCTGCCGGTGGTGCGGAAGCCATGGCTCACATAGCCGCCGTTGACGACCCGGGTGTCGCGCGGGCACTTCGCCACCGACGGCGCGTCCGGGGCGCTCACCGGGCCGGCGACCACTCGCGGGCCCTTCGGGGCGGTGGCCTGGGCGCCGGTCGAGCCGGGCAGCCCGAACGTGAGGAGGCCGGTCAGCAGCGCGCCGCCGAGCGCCCCGGCGCACAGCCACCGCCCGGCTCTGGCCGCCGTCCTCGCGGGCCTGCCGTGCCTGCCGCGCCCGTCCCCGCCGCCGGGCCGCGCGGTCCTCGTCGCCGTCACCGTCATCGCCAGGTCCTCTCGTCGCGCCGCACGCGCGGCGTCCGGGATAACGACCGGGCGCGGCCGGTCGGCGCGGTGACCTCCGGGAGCACCCGGACGAGTGACCGTCGGCAGCGGGGCGCCGTGACCCTGGCCGCCCCCGGCCGACCCCCGGCCCGGAACCACGGGGCCGACCCCCGGCCCGGAACCACCGGGCCGGAGGCCGCGTGCCGGAACCCTCATGCCGGAGGGCCCGGGCCGAACCGCCGGGCCGGAGCCGCCGGGCCGGACCCCTGACCGGAACCGCCGGGTCCGAGGCCCCGAGCCGGTGCCCCGGGTCGGGCGGGAGCACGAACGGCCCGGGGCGCCCGTCGGGGTGCCCCGGGCCGATGGGCCGATGGGCCGATGGGCCGATGGGCCGATGGGCCGATGGGCCGATGGGCCGATGGGCCGATGGGCCGATGGGCCGATGGGCCGACGGGCCGACGGGCCGATGGGCCGGAGAGGCCGTAGAGGCCGGAGAGGCGCTACGCGCGCGGGACCGCCGGGAGTGCCTCGCGCGGCGTGGCGGTCGGCGTGTAGCGGGTGGCCGCCGGGGCGGACGGGGCGAGGTCCTTGTGGATCACCCGGGCCACGGCCTGGATGGTCGCCACGCCGTCGTTCATGGTGCGGTTGTCATGGGTGAGGACGGTGATGCTGTAGTCGTGGCCGTTGCCGGTGAAGGCACCCACGCTGTGCACCCGCCAGCCGTGCGTGGAGCGGGACAGCCAGCCGTTCTTCACCTGGATCCGGGCGGTGGCGGGCGCCCCGGCGGGGGTGCCCCAGCGCTGGGAGCTGACCACCTTGTTCATCAACTTCAGGATGTAGGCGCGCGCGTTGGGGCTGAGCACGGTGTTCGGCGCGGTCAGCAGGTCCATCAGACGCTGCTCGTCACGCGCGTTGATCCGGGTGAGGCCCCAGTAGCCGTCGGCTCCGGGCACGGTCCGGGTCATCTTCGCGGCCGCCAGGAACCCCTTGATCTTCGTCATGCCGAGCTGCTTCCACAGCGCGGTGGTGGCCGCGTTGTCGGACTTGGTGATCATGGCGGTGGCGAGGTCGGACTCGCGCTGGGTCAGATAGCGGTTGTGCTTCTTGGCGTCCCACAGCAGGGTGGCCAGCACGGTCACCTTCACCACGCTCGCCGAGTCGAAGGCCTGGTCGGGGCGGAGGGTGCAGACGGTCTTGGTGGTGTGGTCGCGGAGCGAGACGGCGGTGGTGGCGGTCTTGCCGCGGAGGGCCGCCGTGATGTCCCTTTCGAGCTTGTCGGCCAGTCCGGCCTTGCCCGAGGTGCAGGTCACGGCCGCACCGGCGGCCGCGGCGGGCTGCGCCCCGGCGAGGGTGACCAGCGGTGCCAGCAGGCCCGTGGCGAGCGCGGCGGCCAGCGTGCCGCGGGCACGCCGGGATATCCGGTGTTGCGTCATGGAGCTTTCCCATCCCCTGTCAGCCCACCACTTGCCGGTGGACTTGCGTGACGAGGACACCGGATGCGGGGCGAAAGGTTGTACGAAGGGGGCGGGGTTTTCCCCACATCTCGCCCGTTGCTCCCAGAGATTGTGGTTGTTCGTGGCATTCGTCCTACGTGGCCGGTATCTGCCAACGTTGTCACCTGTATGACCTGATGACAGTAGGGTGAGCTGGAGCACAGCACGGAATGACGGGGGCACATGCGGTGCACGATCCAGGAAATCCGCCCGGCGAGGCCAAGGTGCGCGGGACCGGCCCGACCCGTACCGACCGCAGAAGGGCGCGTACGCGGGGGGCGCTGATCGCGGCGGCCCGGTCCATCCTGTCCGACCAGGGTCCCGCGGACGTGAGCATCCAGCAGATCACCAACCGCGCGGACGTCGGCTTCGGCTCCTTCTACAACCACTTCGGCAGCAAGGCCGAGCTGTTCGAGGCGGCGGTGGCCGACGCCATGGAGGAGTACGGCGCGCTGCTGGACGAGCGCACCGCCCACCTCGGCGACCCCGCCGAGGTGTTCGCGGTGGGCGTCCGTCTCACCGGCCGGCTGGCGGACACCCACCCGCAGGTCGCGCGCATCCTGCTGCGGACCGGCCCGGTGTCCATGCGGGTCGGCGACGCGATGCCGCCGCGGGCCCTGTGCGTCATCGAACGGGGGGTGGCCGCCGGGCGCTTCCGGGTCGCGGACCCCCAGGTGGCGCTGGCCGGGGTGGCCGGGTGCCTGCTCGGGCTGCTGGAGCTGCGGATGTCCGGCGCCGGGGCGGACGGGCGGCCCGGCACCACTCCGGCCGCGCTGCCCGGCACCACTCCGGCCGCGCTCCCCGCGGCCTACGGGGTGCCCGGGATGGCCGGCGTGCCCGGGGCGGTGGCCATGGCGCAGATGGCCGGGGCGGCCGGTGGGTTCGCCGCCGGCCCGGGGGCCCCGGACGACCTCTGCGAGCAGATGGCGGAACTGCTGCTGCGCATGCTGGGCGTCGCGGCCGACGAGGCCGCCGAGGTCGCCCGCCGTCCGCTGCCGGACTGCTGCGCCGCCGGCCTCCAGGCGCCGGTCCCGGCCTGAGGCCCCGCGTCCGGCCTGAGACCCCGCGTCCGGCGGGGCCGTCCCGGCCGGGCCCGGGCCGGACCGCCGGGTACGGGGTTTCCGGGGCGGCGCGGCGGGGCCGCGCGCACTCCGGGGTCAGGAGCCGTAGGGGTGGGTGGCGCGGGCGGTGCGCAGCGCCCTGCCGAACCAGGTGAGCTGGTCGAGCAGGGTCTTCGCGGCGCCGTTGGCGGCGTCCGCCTCCAGCGGCTGACCGTCCGTCCCGAACCGTTCCCAGGCGGTGTGGAAGCTGACCGTCTCGCGGACGGTGACGGCGTGCAACTCGGAGAAGACCGGGCGCAGATGCTCCACCGCGCGCAGGCCGCCGGAGAGCCCGCCGTAGGAGACGAAGCCGACGGGCTTGGCCTGCCACTCCGTGAAGTGCCAGTCGATGGCGTTCTTCAGCGAGGCCGGGTAGCTGTGGTTGTACTCGGGGGTGATGACCACGAAGGCGTCGGCGGCGGCCAGGCGCGGGCTGACGGCTTCCAGGGCGGCCGCGGCCTCCGGGCCGGGGCGGCCGCTGAGCCGGTCGGGCAGGGGGGTCTCGGCCAGGTCGACGACGTCGACCTCCAGGTCGCCGTGGATCCGGGCGCGCTCGGCGAACCAGTCGGCGACGGTCGGTCCGAAGCGGCCGTCGCGGGTGCTGCCGACGATGACGGCGAGCCGGAGGGCGTCGGTGGTGGAGGCGGGAGCGGTGGCGGTGGTGTCGGTGTTCATGGGAAGAGCATCGGACTTAAAGCAAGGTTGAAGTCAAGCTATCGTCGGCACATGTCCAAACTCACCTGGAAGACTCATGAGCTGACGGTCGGCGAACTCTCCGAGCGCAGCGGCGTCCCGGCCTCCGCGCTCCGCTTCTACGAGCGGGAAGGGCTCATCCACAGCCGTCGGACCAGCGGGAACCAGCGCCGCTACACCCGGGACATGCTCCGCCGGGTGGCCTTCGTGCGGGCCTCGCAGCGGGTGGGGATGCCGCTGGCGCAGATCCGGGAGGTCCTCGCGCTCTTCCCCGACGACCACGTGCTGACCAAGGAGGACTGGGCCCGGATCTCCGAGTGCTGGCGCAAGGACCTGACCGAACGCATCGAGCAGTTGGAGAACCTGCGGGACCACCTCAGCGACTGCATCGGCTGCGGCTGCCTGTCGATCTCCAACTGCGCGCTGGCGAACCCCTACGACCGGCTCGGGGAGCAGGGCAGCGGCCCGCGCCGGCTGCTCAAGGGGTGAAGCGGGGCAGCGGCCCGCGCCGGCTGCCCACGGGGTGATCCGGGACCGGGTCCGAGCCGGCCGGAACCAGCCCGGGCCCGCCGGCCGGTGCCCGCCCGGGCCCGCCGGCCGGACGCGGCCGGGGGACGCCGGTCAGAAGATGTCCGGGCACCAGGGGCGCCGCGAGGTGCGCAGCAGCGCGTCCGCGCGGGCCGCCGCACCCGCCTGCTCCTCCGAGACCCGGCCCAGCGCGGCGAGCCGCACCGCCGACTCGTCACCCAGCCAGAGCGCGCCCAACTCGGCCGCGCTCAGGTACAGATCGGCCGACCGGGTGGTGGTGGGCGTGCAGCTCGCCCCGTCCGGTCCGGCCTCCAGCAGGTAGCGGCCCTCGGTCAGGCCGGCCGGGTCGTCCAGCTGGAGCACCAGGGAGCCCTCGCCGGGGTAGGTACGCGCCTCCAGCATGCGGGTCACGTCCAGCGGACGGACCCACAGGAAGTCGGCGTGCGCGGTGACCCTGGCCGCCCGCGGGTCGGGCAGCAGCAGCGGCAGCAGGTCGTCCGGCGCCCGGTGACCGGAGTTGACCCTGCTGACCCAGTCGACCGACATCAGGTAGTACCACAGGGCCCGTTCGGCGGCCGGGGTGACGGCCGTCAGATCGACCACGGTGGCGGTGTTGGCGGGGAGCTTGGCCTCCCAGTTGCTGTTCACGGTGTAGGTGAGCAGCCCCTCCACGGTGCCGTCCGGTGCGCGGTGGACGACGTGGAACGGCTCGGTCCACGGGTCGCCGGGGACGGGGAACATCCCGGTGTTCGCCTGCCACCACCGCTCGTCCCGGTCGATCACGCCGTGCCGGGTGGCGCGCAGCCGCTCGTGCAGCTCGGGCCCCAGGGTCCGTACCGCCTCGGCGTCGATCAGGTCGGTGCGGCCACCGTCCGCGGGGCCGGAGTAGCGCGGGTCGAGGCCGCTGCGGGCGACGTCCACCTGCCACTCGGTGATCCAGGTGGCCGGGCCGAAGCCGTACCGTCCGTAGATCGGGTACTCGGCGGCGATCAGGGTGGCGACCACCTCGCCGCGCTCCTTGGCGGCCCGCAGGTCGCGTTCCATCATCCGGCTGAGCAGGCCGCGGCGGCGGTGGGTGGGGGAGACGGTGACGTTGCTGATGGCGTCGGCCGGCACCGGGGCGCCACCGACCGCGGTGACCTGCTGGGCGAAGCTGCGGAAGGTGGCGACGCAGCGTCCGGTGTCGGTGTCGAAGGCCCCTTGGGTGCGTTCCGGGACGAAGCCGGTCCGGCGGAACCCGATCTCCTCGTCGCTGACCGTCGGCGGCCGCAGGAAGCCGGTGCGCAGCGCCAGGGTCCAGTCGTGCAGGTCGGATTCTTCGATCGTCCGGATGTCGAGGCCCATGGGCCCACGCTAGGTGCCCCACGGCCTCCGGCGCACCGGGTTTTCGCCCCCGGTCCGGGCGGCCCGGTCCGGGCGGCCCGGAGCGGGCCGCCCGGACCGGGCCGGCTCAGAACGCGGCCCGCACCTCGCCGACCCGGACCCCGCCGCCCAGCAGCGGCGCGTCACCGATCCGGGCCAGCACCGGGGCGGAGATCCCCAGCTGTTCCAGGGCGCGGGCCAGCACCGGACCCAGCGCCCGCAGCCCACCGTCGTCGATCTTGAACGCCAGGGCCCGGCCGTCGGGCAGCGCGACCGCCTGGACCGCCTCCGCGCCCATCTTCGACAGGGCGCCGGGCACCTCGCGCATCAGCCAGGTGTCGGGGCGGCGGGTGCCAGCCACGTACTCGGGGTGGGCGCGCATCGCGTCCGCCACCCGCCGCTCGGCGGTGCCCGGCGCGGCCAGCACGAAGGACCGGTAGGCGCGGGCCAGGCCGGTGAGCGACAGCGCCATCAGCGGGGCGCCGCAGCCGTCGGTGCCGACGTGCCCGACCCGCTCGCCGCCGGCCTCCTCCACCACCGTGTGGATCAGCTGCTGGAGCGGGTGGCCGGGGTCGAGGTAGCTCTCCAGCGGCCAGCCGTTGCGGACGCAGACGGCGAGCATCGCGGTGTGCTTGCCGGAGCAGTTCATGGTGATCCGGTCGCGGGTCCGTCCGGCCGCCAGGTAGCGCTCCGCCTCCTCCGGGTCCAGCGGCAGGTCGGGCGGGGTCTGCAGGGCGTCCGCCGGCAGCCGGTACTCGGCCAGCATCCGCTCGACCAGGTCGAGGTGGAACGGCTCCCCGGAGTGGCTCGCGGCGGCCAGTGCCAGCCGCTCCCCGGACAGTTCCAGACCGGCCCGCAGCACGGCCGCGGCCTGCATCGGCTTGTTGCTGGACCGGGGGAAGACCGGGGCGTCGACGTCGCCGAGGGCGCGCTCCACACCGCCGTCCGCCGCCAGCACCACCAGCGAGCCCCGGTGGTGGCCCTCGACGAAGCCGGAACGTACGACCTCGGCGAGGACCGGGCGTATGGCGGTGGAGGAGGAGGTCATCGTCGGCCTTCCGGGGTGCGGGGCGTGCGGGACCCGCCGCGCCCCGGGGCCGGCGCCGGTGAGCGGGCCGTTCAGGCGAGCAGGTCGTCTACTTGTGCTTCTCCCTCACGGTACCTGCGGGCGATCTCGGCACCGCAACCGTCCGCGGTCTGCTGGAGCTCCTGGCGGCGCCGGGAGACCTGCCGCTCGTAGCCCTGCAGCCGCCCCATCGCGCCGTGCAGCTCCTCGTCGGTGCGGGCCCGCAGGTCGGACAGCTCCACCTCGGCGAGCATCGACTCGGCCAGCCGCCGGTACTCCTCGCCGTGCGGGGTGCCGAGCGTCACATGGCGGGCCGAACCGCGCTGCCGCGGCGGCTCGTCGGCGAGGATCTGCGGCAGCCGGTCGACGACCGGCCCGGCGGGGGCCGAGCGGTGCCCCAGTTCGGCCCGGAGGATGTCGATCCGGCCCTGCAGGAGCCGCCGTACGTAGCTCAGGTCGGCCTCCTCGCGCTGCGAGTCGCGGCGCAGCTCGCGTAGCTCGGCCAGCCGGAGGCGGCCCAGTGGCGCGCGGTCCGGCCGGCCCCCGTCGTGGCATGCGGTGCCCGGCCGGGGGATCTCCGGCCGCGGGGCCGCCTCCGTCCGGCCCGCGCCGGGCAGCGCGGTGCGCATCTCGCGTCCCTTGGCGCGGATGGGAGTTGCGGGCCCGGGCGGGTGTCCGGTGCCGAGTGTGCTCATGCGTGTCCGTCCCCTCGGTGCACGGCGTGGCGCCGCACTGTCCACATAACGCACTGGGTTCCCCGCATCGTGCCATTTCGGGTCCCACGCGGGAGTGGCAGTGCGGCGGATCCGCCCCGGATGGACGCACGGCATGATTGTCGGCATGCGTGCTGTGGTACAGAGAGTGAACGGTGCCTCCGTCGTGGTCGACGGGGAGACGGTGGGCGAGATCGTCGGCCAGGGGCTGTGCGTGCTGGTCGGCGTCACCCATGACGACACCCCCGCCAAGGCCGCGCAGCTGGCCCGCAAGCTGTGGTCGCTGCGCATCCTGGAGGGCGAGAAGTCCTGCTCCGACCTGGGGGCGCCGCTCCTGGTGATCAGCCAGTTCACGCTCTACGGCGACGCCCGGAAGGGGCGCCGGCCCACCTGGAACGCGGCGGCCCCCGGGGAGGTGGCGGAGCCGCTGGTGGACGAGGTGGTGGCGCGGCTGCGGGAGCTGGGCGCGCCGGTGGAGACGGGCCGGTTCGGGGCGGACATGAAGGTCTCGCTCACCAACAACGGCCCGTTCACCGTCCTCGTCGAGGTGTAGCCGGGCGGCGCGGCGCGCGGTACGCCGAGGTCCGCCGGCCGGGGCGGCCCGGCGGACCCGGCTGGGCGCCCGCCCGGCCGCGGCTCCATCGGCGCCCGCCGGGCCGCGGCCGCGTTCAGGCCCCGGGCGCGAGCCCGTCCAGGACTCGGCCGCGACCGGGCCTCAGGGCCCGGCCGCGACCCGGTTCAGGACTCGGTGACGACCGGCTGCTCAGCCCCCGGCCGGGATCCCGCTCAGGGCTCGACCACGGCCTCCTGGGCCGCCGCCGTGCCGTCGGCGATCAGCCCGGCGTCGAGCGGCACGTTCCGCTTCACCAGGGCGAGGGCGATCGGGCCCAGTTCGTGGTGGCGCGCCGAGGTGGTGACGAAGCCCAGTTGGCGCCCTTCCACGCCTTCCGACGCCAGCCGCACCGGAGCGCCGTGTCCGGGCAGCTTCACCTCGCTGCCGTCCAGGTGGAGGAAGACCAGGCGGCGCGGCGGCTTGCCGAGGTTCTGCACCCGGGCGACCGTCTCCTGGCCCCGGTAGCAGCCCTTCTGCAGGTGGACCGCGGTGCCGATCCAGCCCAGCTCGTGCGGGATGGTCCGGTGGTCGGTCTCCATGCCCAGCCGCGGCCGGTGCGCCTCGACCCGCAGCGCCTCGTACGCCAGCAGGCCGATCGCCGGGCCGGCCTCGGCGGCGAACTCCTCCAGCCGGGCGCGGGGCAGGAACAGGTCGCGCCCGTACGCCGTTTCGCGGGCCACCGCGTCCGGCGGAACCGCGGTGATGCTGCCGGCCGGCAGGTGGACCACCGCGTAGGCGTCCGTGGCGTCCGCCGTCTCCACCCGGTAGAAGAACTTCATGCTCTCCAGGTAGGCGAGCAGGGCCTCCTGGGTGCCGGGCTCCACGTGCGCCCAGGTGGTCTCGCCGTCGTCCACCAGGTACAGCGCGTGCTCGATGTGGCCGTGCGGGGAGAGGATCAGCGCCTCGGTGGCCTGCCCCGGGGGCAGGTCGCTGACGTGCTGGGTGAGCAGCAGGTGCAGCCAGCTGAGCCGGTCCTGGCCGGTCACGGTGACCACGCCGCGGTGCGACAGGTCCACGAATCCGGTGCCGTCGGCGAGCGCGCGCTGCTCTCGGAACAGGTCGCCGTAGTGGGCGGCGACGCCTTCGTCGGGGCCCTCGCCGGGGACGGCGCCGGGCAGCGACAGCAAAGGGCTCTTCATGCGGGCCAGCCTACGTCGTGCGGTCCGTGCGGTGGCCCGCCGAGCGGGCCGGGCCGGGGCCACCGCGGGGCGCGGGCCCGGGCCGGGGCGGCTCAGGAGGTGGCGGACGGGCCTCGGCCGGCGGCGCCCTCGGCGGGGGCCGGGGCGCCTTCGCCGCGGGCGCACCGGGTACACCGCCCGAAGATCGCGAAGTGCTTGAGGTCGGTGTCGAAGCCGAACTCCTCGCGCAGCTTCCGGGTGAACGACTCGGCCACCGACAGGTCCGCCTCGATCACGTCCGTGCAGTCCCGGCACACCAGGTGGATGTGGTGGTGGCGGTCGGCGAGGTGGTAGGTCGGGGCGCCGTGTCCGAGGTGCGCGTGGCTGACCAGGCCCAGCTCCTCCAGCAGCTCCAGGGTGCGGTAGACGGTGGAGATGTTGACGCCGCTGGCGGTCCGGCGCACCTCGGTGAGGATGTCGTCGGGGGTGGCGTGTTCGAGGCGGTCGACGGCCTCCAGCACCAGCTGGCGCTGGGGCGTCAGGCGGTAGCCGCGCTGTCGGAGGTCGGTCTTCCAGTCGGTGGTCGCCACGGGCCCAGTGTAGGCACGGTCAGTGGGATCGGTTGCCGCCCGCGTCGCGCCGCTCGTCGGCCACCTCGCGCAGATAGCCGGCCAGGGCGGCGACGGCCGCCGGGTTGCGCGGGCTCTCCACCAGGTCGGCGTAGTCCAGGACGAAGATCCGGCCGTGCTTCACGGCGGACACGTCGCGCAGCGGCGGGTAGCTCTCCAGGAACTTCCGCTTCTGCTCGGCGCCGGTGTCCCCGTAGTCGTTGATCACGATGACGTCGGGGTCGCGTTCGACGACGGTCTCCCAGCCGACGGTGGTCCACGAGTCGTCGAGGTCCTTCATGATGTGGTCGCCGCCGGCCTTGGTGATGATGTCGTGCGGTGCGGCGAACCGGCCGGAGGTGAACGGCTTGTCCCGGCCGTCGTCGTAGAGGAACACCGTGGGCCGGTCGGCGCCGCGGGGGGCCTCGGCCCGGGCCTCGGCGACCTGGGCCCGGAAGGTGCGCACCAGCTTCGCGGCCCGGTCCTCCACGTCGAAGATCTTCCCGAGGTTCGTCAGGTCGGTGTAGAGCGCGTCCAGCGGCGGCATCACGCCGCGTGCCGAGCCCCGGCCGTTGCGGCAGGACTCGGTGAGGACGTAACTGCCGATGCCGAGCTTCTCCAGGGCGGCCGGGGTGAACCCGTCGTCCTCGCCGAAGCCGTAGTTCCAGCCGGCGAAGACCAGGTCGGCCCGGGCGTCCAGCACCATCTCCTTGTTGATCTCCTTCTTCGACAGCCACCGGACCTTGTCGTAGCCGTCCTTCCAGGGCACCCCGGCCAGGTCGCCCTTGTCGTCGGGCGTCACGAACCCGGCCATCCGGTCCTCCAGACCGAGGGCGAACATGATCTCGGTGATGCCGACGTCGTTGGTGACCACGCGCCGCGGCATCTCCGCGTAGGTGGTCTCGACGCCGCAGTTCTCGACGGTGACCGGGTAGTGGCCGGACCGGTCGTGCTTCCCGGCGGTGGTCTCGTCGTCCTTGACCTCGGCCCCGCACCCGGCCAGGGCCAGGGCAGCGACGAGGAGCAGGGCGGGCGTGCGGGAACGGGCGTGCATGGGGACCTCACAGGGTGGGTGGGGGAGGTACGGGGAGGCACAGGGCGGGTGGGTGGGAGAGGCACAGCGCGGGTGGGCGGGGGAGACGCAGCGCGGGTGGGCGGGGGAGACGCAGCGCGGGTGGGTGGGGGAGGCACAGGGTGGGTGGGCGGGAGAGGCACAGCGCGGGTGGGCGGGAGAGACGCAGCGCGGGTGGGTGGGGGAGGCACAGGGCGGGTGGGCGGGAGAGACGCAGCGCGGGTGGGTGGGGGAGGCACAGCGCGGGTGGAGTGGGGCGGGGCGGGGTGGTGCGCGTCGGTCCCGGTCCCGGTCCCGGTCCCGGAACCCGGTCCCGGACCCGGTCCCGGGGGTGGGACCGGGGCCTCAGGGGGCGGTGGCCGGCAGCCGGTCGAAGAGGAGTTGCACCGCGCCGGTCTCCGGGTGCCGCACCCGGTGCGCGCGCACGCCGAAGACGTCGGCGAGCAGCTCCGGGGTGAGGACGTCGTGCGGGGTGCCGGAGGCGACGATCCGGCCGCCCGCGACGACGTACAGGCGGTCGCAGTGGACGGCGGCGAGGTTGAGGTCGTGGAGGGCGGCCAGCACGGTCAGCCCGGCGTCCCGCACCAGCGCCAGCACCTCCAGCTGCTGGGCGATGTCCAGGTGGTTGGTGGGCTCGTCCAGGACGAGGACGGCGGGCTGCTGGGCGAGCGCCCGGGCGATCAGCACCCGCTGCTTCTCGCCGCCGGAGAGGGTGTGGAAGTTCCGGTCGGCGAGGTGGGCGGCGCCGACCCGGGCCAGCGCCGCCGTGCACAGTTCCCGGTCGGTCGCGCTGGTGCGGCCGGCGGCGCTCTGGTGCGGCAGCCGGCCCATGGCGACCACTTCCGCGGCGGTGAAGCCGAACTCCCCGGTGGATTCCTGGGGGAGTGCGGCCAGCCGCCGGGCGCCGTCCCGCGCGCTCAGGGTGCGCAGGTCCGTGCCGTCCAGCCGGATCGCGCCGGCGGTGGGGCGCAGGGCGCGGTAGACGCAGCGCAGCAGGGTGGACTTGCCGCTGCCGTTGGGGCCGACGAGGCCGACCAGCGCCCCGCTGTCCGCCCGCAGGGTGAGGTCGTCCACCAGCCGGGCCCCGGCGACGTCCACGGTCACGTTCTCGATGTCGAGCCGCATCAGGCACCTCCGAGGTGGTGGCCGCGGCGGCGCATCAGCAGCACGAAGCACGGCACGCCGATGACGGCGGTGATCACGCCGACCGGGAGTTCGACGGGTGCCAGCAGCACCCGGGACAGGATGTCGACCCAGACCAGCAGGACCGCGCCGAGCAGCGGGGCGACCGCCAGCACCCGGCGGTGGTCCGCGCCGACGAGCATCCGGGTGATGTGCGGGACCATCAGTCCGACGAACCCGATCGCCCCGCTGACCGCCACCACCGCGCCGGTGACGGCGGCGGTCACCACGAACAGTTCGGTGCGCAGCCGCCGGGCGTCCACGCCGAGCGCGGCGGCGGTCTCGTCGCCCATGGCGAGCGCGTTGAGCCGGCGGGCGGCCAGCGCCAGGTAGCCGAGTCCGGCGGCGACGGCGGCGGCCGCGATCGGTACCGAGGGCCAGCCCGCTCCGCTGAGGCTGCCCAGCAGCCACATCATCGCGGCACGGGCGGCCTCGCCGCGGTCGGCGCTGAACACCATCAGGGTGGTGATCGCCGAGAAGCCGTAGTACATGGCGGTGCCGGTGAGGACCAGGCGCAGCGGGGTGAGCCCCTGCGGGGTGCGGGCCGCGGCGTAGACCAGGGCCATGGCGGCGAGCGCGGAGACGAACGCGGAGGCCGACAGGGCCCAGATGCCGAGGCCGGTGAAGGCGCCGAAGAGCAGGACGGCGTTGGCGCCGACCGCGGCTCCGGAGGAGATGCCCAGGACGAAGGGGTCGGCGAGCGCGTTGCGGACCATCGCCTGCACCGCCACCCCCACCGCCGACAGCCCGGCGCCGACGACCGCGGCGAGCACGGCGCGCGGGAAGCGCAGTTCCCAGACGATGGTGTAGGCGGCGACCTCGTGCCGCTCGATGGCCGAGCCGGTGAGCCCGGCGCGCAGATAGCGCAGCACCTCGGGCCAGCCGATGCCGGCCGAGCCCAGGCCGGCCCCGCAGACCAGGGATATCAGCAGGGCGGCGCAGCCCGCGCCGACCAGCGGGGGGAGCGGCAGCCGCAGCGGTGCGCCGGGTGCGCGCGGGCCGGCGGTCTCGGTGTCGGGTGCGGTCCTGGTGGTGGCTGCCACGGGCGGGTCGCCTTCGCCTCGGGCCGTTTCGTACCTACGGGAAAGGGCGCCCGGGGCGGGCTGTGCGGGCACAGCGCCGGTGGCGGATCCCCTCGCAGTCCACGGCGAGTTGTCAGGAACGACCGCCGCCGCAGGTGATCTGGCTCGCGTCCCTCGCGGGACGCCCACAGTTGCGGGTCAGCGCCGGATTTCGACCGGACTTCCCCTGCGGGGCGGGTGGAGAAGGTGCTGCTGGAACCGGGTCTAGCGGAAGAACGCGATCCCGTCGTCCGGGAGGTCGCCGAGGTCCTTGGCCCAGGCCGCGACCTCTTCCGGGGTCACCGCCTTCTTCAGGTGCGCCGACATGTAGGGGCGGAGCGGCACCTCGGGGGTGGCCTTCTCGCCGACCCACATCAGGTCGCCCTTGACGTAGCCGTACAGTCGCTTGCCGCCGGAGTAGGGCCCGGAGGCGGCGGTGCGCGCGACCGCGTCGGTGACGACGTCGATCTGCGGCTTGCCCTCGGCCAGCTCGCCGTACCAGACCTCGACCACGCCCTGGTCGCGGACCATCACGATCTCGACCTTGCGGTCCTTGTCGATGCGCCAGTAGCCGGACTCGGACTCCAGCGGGCGGACCTTCTTGCCCTCGCTGTCGAGCACCCAGCTGCGGGAGACGTACTCCAGGAAGTCCCGGCCGTCATGGCTGAAGGTGACTTCCTGTCCGAAGTTGCACTTCTCCGAGCCGGGGAAGTCGGCGACGCCGGCGCCCGCCCAGTTCCCGAGGAGGAAGGCGAGGGGCACGAGGTCCGGGTGGAGGTCGGACGGGATCTCGATCATGGAATCAGGCGATCTGTGGAGAGGGGCGGGAGGGGAGTCAGCGCTGGCCCTGGTACAGCTTCTTCCAGGTCAGCCCGGCGAAAGCGACGACAGCGACGGCGACCAGGACCAGCAGGGTGGTGAAGACTGCCTCAAGCACGAGCGCGCTCCTCGGACGGAGTGAGGGTTTTACGGACCGTGGCCAAGTCTAGTGGGCGGTCCGCGCGCCGGTGCTGTGAGGTGCGCGGCAGGAGGCGGGCGCGCCGCGCACTACAGTGCCGACATGGCCAAGAAGCTGGTGATCAAGGTGACGGCGGGCGCCGACGCGCCCGAGCGGTGCTCGCAGGCGTTCACGGTGGCGGCGGTGGCCGCGGCCAGCGGGGTCGAGGTCTCGCTGTGGCTGACCGGGGAGTCCACCTGGTTCGCGCTGCCGGGGCGGGCGGCGGAGTTCGAGCTGCCGCACGCGGCCCCGCTGCCGGAGCTGCTCGACGGCATCCTGGCGGGCGGCACCGTCACGGTGTGCACGCAGTGCGCGGCGCGCCGCGGGATCGAGGAGAAGGATCTGATCGAGGGCGCCCGGATCGCCGGGGCGCAGGTCTTCGTGAGCGAGATCATGCCGGACGGCGTGCAGGCCCTCGTCTACTGAGGGGGCGCCGCCGGCGGCCCGGACGGGCGTGGCACGGGCCGGCGGGCTCGGATGGCGGGGCGCCGGCCGGTGGGCCCCGGACGGGCGTGGCGCCGGCCGGTGGGCCGCGGCCGGGCGTGGCACGGGCATTCCGGGTCCGCCCCACCGTCGTGCGGGCCCGGTCTTCGTGCGGGCCCGGTCTTCGTGCTGGTCCGGCCTTCGTTCAGGCCCGGCTTTCGTGCTGGTCCGGCCGTCGTGCGCGGCGGCCGTCGGTGCGGACCGGTGCGACGTTCCCGTGGGGTGTTCCGGCGCGGTGTGGCGCCGTGCTCCGGCGTGGTGTTCCGGCGCGCGGGGCCGGGTGGGCGCCGTTCAGCGCGGCTCGCGGCGGTCGATCTCGCGCCACCACTCGTCCGACTGCCGGTCGCCGGTCTCGTCCCACCACCGGTCGTCCGGCCCCCGCCGGTTGGCGACGATCGCGGCGAACGGGGGGATGACCATGGCGACGACGCACATCCCGACGGCCACTGGTACCGACCACAGCCGCACCACGGCCCAGGCCGTGATGAAGAGCGCCAGACACACTCCCATCAGTACGAAATAGGTGTGGCGCCGTCGCGCGTACATACCTTCAGCCTACGGCCGGGGGCGCCGTCCGGCACCGGCCCCGGCCGGGGCGGACGGGTGGGTCCGCGCCACCGCCGCGCCCCGCGCCGCGCGGGCGGGCGCCGGTGTCCGCCCCGCGCGCCCGGGGCTGCCCGGCGCCGCTCCCCGGCACCGCCCCCGGGCCCGGGGCAGCGCAGGCGAGGGATGCCGGGTGCGGCGACGGCGAGGGATGCCGGACGCGCGGGGAGAACCGGGGCCACCGGGCATGCGGCGACGGCCGGGGGGTTCCGGTGGCCCGGCGGCGACGGCCGGGGGTTCCGGGAGCCCGGCGACGGCGGGGCTCCGGGGCCTCGCCGACGGCCGGGGGTTTCCGGGCATGCGGCGAGGGCCGCACCCCGCCGAGGCGTCCAACCCCGGGGTGCGGCCCTCGTCTCGCTGAGCCGGTGCGCACGGCTCAGACGGCGATGGCGACCTCCGCCAGTCCGCCCTTCTGGGCGACGACGGTGCGGTCCGCGGTCGCGCCCGGGACGAGGGCGCGCACGGTCCAGGTGCCCTCGGCGGCGTAGAACCGGAACTGTCCGGTGGCGGAGGTGGGGACCTCCGCGGTGAACTCGCCGGTGCTGTCCAGCAGGCGCACGTAACCGGTGACGGGCTCGCCGTCGCGGGTCACCGAACCCTGGATGGTGGTCTCACCGGGCTTGACGGACGAGGCGTCGGGGCCGCCGGCCTTGGCTCCACACATGTTGATGTCCTTCGGTCGTAGTCGGTCGGGGGTGACGGGATAGCCGGACCGCTCGGGTCAGCTGTGGGCGCCGAGCTCGATCGGCACGCCGACCAGGGAGCCGTACTCGGTCCAGGAGCCGTCGTAGTTCTTGACGTTGGACTGGCCGAGCAGCTCGTGCAGCACGAACCAGGTGTGCGCGGAGCGCTCACCGATACGGCAGTAGGCGATGGTGTCCTTCGACAGGTCGACGCCCTCGCCCTCGTAGAGGGCCTTGAGCTCCTCGTCGGACTTGAAGGTGCCGTCGTCGTTGGCCGACTTCGACCACGGGATGTTGCGGGCGGTCGGCACGTGGCCCGGGCGCTGCGACTGCTCCTGCGGCAGGTGCGCGGGGGCCAGCAGCTTTCCGGAGAACTCGTCGGGGGAGCGCACGTCGACCAGGTTCAGCGAACCGATCGCGGCCACCACGTCGTCGCGGAAGGCGCGGATCGAGGCGTCCTGGGCCTTGGCCTTGTACTCGGTGGCCGGGCGCGACGGCACCTCGGCGACCAGGTCGCGGGAGTCCAGCTCCCACTTCTTGCGGCCGCCGTCGAGGAGCTTGACGTCCTGGTGGCCGTAGAGCTTGAAGTACCAGTAGGCGTAGGCCGCGAACCAGTTGTTGTTGCCGCCGTAGAGGACGACCGTGTCGTCGTTGGCGATGCCCTTCTCGGAGAGCAGCTTCTCGAAACCGGCCTGGTCCACGAAGTCGCGGCGCACCGGGTCCTGGAGGTCCTGCTTCCAGTCGATCCGGACGGCGTTCCTGATGTGGTTCTTCTCGTAGGCCGAGGTGTCCTCGTCGACCTCGACGATGACGGTCTTCGGGTCGTCGATCCGGGCCTGGACCCAGTCGGCGTCGACCAGGACGTCACTGCGGCTCATTGTTCTCTCCTCCGGGGCAGTTGCGGCGGTGCGGGGCAGTACGGGACGCACGGCGGTACGGCGGGGCGATGGAGCGCGGTTCCCTCGGCGGGGGCCGGGGACACCCCCGTGCGCGGAGTCGGGCAGCCCTGAGCGGGCGGGCGGATGGGCGGGGCCACCCAGCCGGGTCAGACGGTGGGACAGAGCATGGCGGCGACGCGGCACAGGTCGACTGCCCGCCGCTTCGTGAGTTCCGCCTGGTCCCGGTGACGGGGACCGCTGATCCAGCTCTGCATGCGTCCGATCGTAGGGACGGTCGGGCGGGCGTGTCACCGGTGTGTCGAATGATGAGACACGATCGTCTGAAATGTGGGATGAGGGTCCGGTGCCGCGGCTCCGCGGACCCCGCCGACCGGGGGCAGGGCGCCGTGGATCTACCGTACGGACGCACCTGTCTCAGCCCGTGGAACGCGGCGCGCCGCCACACCACGGGGGCGGGCGGCGCGTCGCGGACGGGCACCGGCGGCCGGCCGGTTCCCCGGGTGGCTCAGCCGGCCAGGCTCACCTGCTCGCCGGCGATGGATATGTCCACACCCTCGCGGGTGGACTCCACGCCGTCCAGCCGCATCCCGGAGGGCAGGCCGTCCACCTTCCGGTCGAAGTCGGTACGGGACCGGACCTGCTGCTCCCACTTGCCCGGGATGCTGTCCGGGATGGCGTTGGCGCGCAGCCTGATGGTGTTGCCGTCGACGACGGACACCGTGCCGTTGGCGCTGACGCGCAGCCCCATGAACTTGCCGGTGATCTTGACCAGGCTCTTGCCGGTGGCGCTCTTGCCGGCGTAGCCGACCTCTATACCGGGGCCGGCGGCGGCCGACAGGTCCGCGTAGCTGATGTGCGCGCGGCCGGACGCGCGGTCCGCGGTCGCGGAGGAGAAGTCGCCGCCGATCCGCACGTTGTGCAGGACCGCGCGGAGCTCGGTGACCGTCACCCGACGGCCGTCGCCGGTGTCGGTCACCAGTCCGTCCAGGTTGATCTCGACCTCGTCCAGTTCCTTGCCGAACGCCTGGGTCAGGAACGGGAAGCCCTTGATCGAGACCTCGGGGGTGATGTTCAGCCCCTCCCGGCTCTTCAGCTCGTCGGCGGCCTTGGACTCCGCGAAGTTCACCGCGAGCCGGTCCGCGCCCACGAAGAGGCCGCCCAGCACCACGAGGGTGATGATCAGCCCGCGGCCGCGCCGTTTCCGCTTCGGCGGGCGCCGGTCGCCGTCCCCGTGCGGCCCGCCGCCGTACGGCCCCTCCCCGTGCGGGCCGTCGCCGCCGGGCCCGTCCCCGAGAGGTCCGCCGCCGTACGGGTCCGCGCCGGGCGGCGCCACCGCGGGCATGGCCGCCGTCCCGGCCGGCCCGGGCGGGTGCCCCGGACCCGCGGGCCCGGCGCCCGGGGCGAAGCCCGCTCCGTCCGTCCCGGCCGGCGCGCCCGCCGGGCCCCCCGGGTTCCCGGCCCCCGCCCCGCCCCCCGGAGCCGCGGCGCCGGCCGGCCGCGGCGGGAGCGGCGGGTGAGCGGGGTTCGCCCCGCCGGCCGGACCCGTCTCGTCGGTGGTGTGCGCAGCGTCTGTCATCCTCGTCCCCCCAGTGGTTGTCGGCGGGCGCCTGCCCGCGGCATGCGAGCCTAACCGGAGAGGTGCGCCGCCCGGCGGAAGACCGCGCCCCGCCGGCCGCCCGGCCGGTGCCGGGCAGGCCCGCGGGGCGCGGGACGGACGGGGGCGCGGCGATCAGCCGATGGCCCGCCCGATGAGGTACACGGCGGGGGCGGCCGCCGCGAGGGGCAGCGCCACCCCGGCGGTCATGTGGACGAACCGCGACGGGTAGTCGTAGCTCGCCACCCGCAGCCCGATGAGCGCGCACACCCCGGCCGCCAGGCCCAGGCCCGCGGCCTCGGCGGTGCCGATGCCCGTCAGATGCCCGGCGCCGACCCCGGCGCCCGCCGCGGCGAGCAGCGCGAGGACCACCGAGACCGCCGTGGGCAGCGGCACCGCCCGGGCGATCGCGGCGATGGCGACGGCCGCCGCGCCCACCGCCACCGCGTCCGAGGACTCGGCGGCGGTGGCCAGGTGACCGGCCGCGATCACCGTGACGGCGGTCGAGGCGGTGGTCGCGGTGAGGCTGTACATCCGCTCGTCGGCCGAGCTGCGGTTGCGCAGTTGCAGGACGATGACGAGCAGCAGCCAGACGCCCAGGGTGCCGATGACGACCGTCGGCGCGTCCTCGCGGTCGGTCGCCAGCAGCCCGATGTCGGCGGCGAGCCCGCCGGCGAAGGCGAGCGCGATGCCCTGCCGCGCCGGCCACATGCCGTTGAGCCGGAACCACCCGGCCGCCGTGACGGCCTGGAGCAGCACCACCACGGCGGCGGTCGCGGGCCGGGGCAGCGAGGCGGTGGCCGCCAGCAGACCGGCGATCGCGGCGGTCAGCAGGGCGGGCGTCATGCCCGGGTCGATGATGGGGGAGCGGCCCTCGGCCCGCGCCCGCTGCGCCGCGGTGAGCGGCTTCGCCGGAGTGGCCGGCTCCGCCGCGCTCCCCGGCGGTTCGGCCCCGGCCGGCCGCCCGCCCCCGGGCGCCTGCCCCGCGGTGCCGGCCGGAGCGTCGCCGGACTGCCCGGCGGTGCCGCCCGGGGCGCCGGACGCCGGGACCGGCGCGGGCCGCTGTCCCTCCGGGTGGCCGGGGGCGGACTGCGGTGCGGCGTGGCCCGGCGCGGCGTGACCGGCGGCCTGCGGCGGGAAGTAGGCGGTGTCGGCGCCGGTGTGCGCGGTCACCGGCTGCTGCTGCCCGGCCCAGGCATCCTGCGCGGCGTGGTGCGCCTGCTGCGGGTGCTGCGCCTGCGGGTCCTGATACGGCTGCGGGTCCTGGTATCCCTGCTGGCCCTGGTACGGCTGCCGGCTCTGGTGGGCCTGCTGGCCCTGGTACGGCTGCTGGTTCTGGTGCGCCTGCGGATGGCTTTGGTGGGCCTGAGCGTCTTGGTACCCCTGCCGGCCTTGGTAGCCCTGCGGGTCCTGATACGCCTGCGGGCTCTGGTAGCCCTGCGGGTTCTGGTACGGCTGCTGGGCCTGGTACGCCTGCGGGTCCTGGTACGGCTGCTGGTTCTGGTGCGCCTGAGGGTCTTGGTATCCCTGCGGGCTCTGGTAACCCTGCGGGTTCTGATACCCCTGCGAGCCTTGGTACGCCTGTGGGTCCTGGTAGCCCTGCTGGCTCTGGTACCCGTGCTGGTCCTGGTGTGCCTGAGGCTCCTGATACGCCGACTGGTCGTATGACCCCGGATACCCCTGCTGCCCGTGCGGTGCCTGCTGCCCGTACGGCCCCTGCTGTCCGTATCCGTCGTGCTGAGCCGGCTGCCCGTACGCGTCGTGCCGTCCGCACGCGTCGTGCTGCCCGTGGGGCTCGTACGCGGCCTGCCCGGGGGCAGCGGTGTTGTACCCGCCGGGCGCGTGACCGTGCGCCCCGTCCGCCCCCTGGGCCGGATACGGCGGGTACGGGTCGTCGGCCGGGGACTGCGGCTGCGGCTGCCGGTACGGGTCCGGTTCGTGACGGCCCGGGTCCGGAGACTGCGGCTGGTTGCTCATGGCTGCGGGCTCACCCTCCTGCGAACGGCGGGAGCACTTCGATCGTGCTGCCCTCCGCCAATGTGACCGTCGTGTGGTCGCGGGTACCGACCGGCTCGCCGTCCACCAGGAACGAACAGCGCAGCAGCACCCGGGCGAACTCCGGACGGGCGGTGTGCCGCTGCCGGGCCGCTTCCAGCGCGTCGGCGAGCGTCGCGGCGGCGTACGGCTCCTCCGCGGTGCCGGCCGCGGCCTTGGCGGCGGCCCAGTACCGGATGGTGCCGCCGGGCCGGTCCGTCGTGTCGCTTGTCACCATCGCGACCCCTTTCCATGTCATCCGCCGCGGCGGTTACCGCCTCCATGATGACGTGCTGCCGGAGAGGGAAAGTCCATCGGCGGGACCGCCGCGTCCCGGGCGGGTGATCGGTCGCGGGCCCCTGCGGCGGCCCGGCCGCCCGGCCACTTGGCCGCCCGGGCCCGGCCGTGCGGGCGGGTCACGGCCTCCAGGTGGTGCCGCCGCCGGACGGCCGGTTCCCCGGCCCGGGTGCCGCGGCCGTCACCTGAGATGACGCCGCGGCGGCGGCGCGGCGCCTGCGGACGGCCAGGCCGGCGGGCACCGCGGCGGCCAGCACCGCGCCGCCCACGCCCGCGGCGATCCAGACCGTCGAGTCCACGCCACCGTCGTCGCCTCCCGTGGCGGCGGGGGCGGCCTTGTCCTCGTCCTTCGCCGGGGACCGCGATCCGGACGGCTCGGGTGACGTGGGAGCCGAGGGCTTGGGGGGCGGGGTCTCGGCCTGCTTGAAGTCGGGCAGCGGGTAGACGTCGGCGGGCCCGGGGTCGCCGGGGTCCTTGAGGGCGACCCGGGGGCGGACGAGCCCGTAGCCGATGGCGTCGGTGCGCTTGGCGCCGCTGGTCGGGCCGCCGATGGTGTTGAGCATCACCCGCAGGACCTGGTTGTTGGTCCAGTCCGGGTGCTCGGCCCAGATCAGGGCGGCACTGGCGGAGGCGATGGCGGTGGCGTCACTGGTGCCATGGGACCTGCACAGGTCGATGCCGTTCGGACAGGCGTGGTACATCTCGTCGCCGGGCGCGGCGACATCCACGTACGGGCCGAAGTTGGACTCGCTGGTCCTGTGGAGATTTCTGCCGATGGCCGCGACCCCCACCACCCCGGGCGTCGACACGGGGAACCCGACATCCGAAGTGCCGTCGTTGCCGGTCGAGGCGAAGATGAGTGAGCCCTTGTCGAGGGCGTATTTCACGGCGGCCGTGAGCTGATCCGACCCCTTGAACGACCCGCTCGCGATATTGATCACCTGGGCGCCGGCATCAGCCGCATGACGGATGCCCTTGCTGAGATTCGCGTTGAACTCCTTCGAGCGCAGATTGGCGTCCTCCACCCAGGGCAGGCGGATCGGCAGGATCTTGGCGCCGGGTGCGAGTCCGAAGGTGCCCTGGCCCCCGTTCGCCCTGCCGGTCCCCGCGATGAGGAGGGCCATGGTGGTTCCGTGACCGTCGTAGTCCGTGTGCTCGTCGCCGGGCCTCTCCGGTGCGTCGTCCCTGCCGGGAAGTACTTGCCCCTGGAGGTCGGCGATATCGGCGTCGACGCCCGAGTCGATGACGGCGACCGTGATGCCCTCGCCGGTGCTGGTCTCCCACATCTGCTCGGCCTTCATCACGGTGAGGTACCACTGCCGTGAACGGATCGACTCCGCGTGCGCGGGGGTCGCCGCGCTGCCGATCAGCAGCAGCCCCGCGATGCCCGAGGCAGCAGCCCGCAGTCGGCCACTCCCATGGGTGCTGGTGGACATACGTTCCCTCTCGGTCTGGCTCTTCACGGTCGGTCGGCGGCCGACGACGCCGTTGCTTCGCGAGGTGTACGGGGCCGGGCCGACCGGCCCCGCTCCGGAAACATCGGAGGACGGCCTCCCAACGGTGATCTCCCGGGCCCCCGGGAACCGCCTTGAGCAGCCAGCCAGGATCGGACCGCTGCCGCCCGGCAGACGTCCGGCTCCCGGCTCCGGTAGCCCTCGCCCGGGCAGTACTTGAGGACGGTTGAGGGCATCGTGTGGCGTCCTGTGCCCCCAGAAGGCGGGCCGTCGCCCACGACCGGTGGGAGCCCGTACCCAGGGCGTGGCATGCCGATGTCGGGCCGACCGTCGGTCGGCAGGTCCACGGCGTCGGGGACTTCGGGTATCAGACGCGGAACCGAGTCAGGGACGTCAGGGCCCGCTCCCGGTCCCGTGGACTCGGGCATACGCGGTGGCGGCGCGGCGCCTGCGGACGGCCAAGCCGGCGGGCACCGCGGCGGCCAGCACCGCGCCGCCCACGCCCGCGGCGATCCAGACCGTCGAGTCCACGCCACCGTCGTCGCCTCCCGTGGCGGCGGGGGCGGCCTTGTCCTCCGCCGGGGATCGCGATCCGGACGGCTCGGGTGACGTGGGAGCCGAGGGCTTGGGGGGCGGGGTCTCGGCCTGCTTGAGGTCGGGCAGCGGGTAGACGTCGGCGGGGCCGGGGTCGCCGGGGTCCTTGAGGGCGATCCGGGGGCGGACGATGCCGTAGCCGATGGCGTTGGTGCGCTTGGCGCCGCTGGTCGGGCCGCCGATGGTGTTGAGCATGACCCGCAGGACCTGGTTGTTGGTCCAGTCCGGGTGCTCGGCCCAGATCAGGGCGGCACTGGCGGAGGCGATGGCGGTGGCGTCACTGGTGCCGTGTGACTCGCAAAGTTCAGTACCGTTTGAGCAAATGTGGAACATCTCGTCGCCGGGGGCGGCCATGTCCACTTGTGGACCCCAGTTGGACTCTTTCGTCCTACGGAGATCCCTTCCAACTGCCCCGACCCCCACAACTCCCGGGGTTGCCACGGGATATTCCAGGCTCGAGGTGCCATCGTTACCCGTCGGTGCAAAGATCAGGGAACCCTTGTCGAGGGCGTACTTCACGGCGGCGGTGAGCTGGTCTGATCCTTTGAATTGCCCCAGAGAGATGTTGATCACGCGCGCGCCGGAATCGGCCGCATAGCGGATTCCTTTGCTGAGGTTTTCGTTGTATTCCTTGTTGTGTCGAGGGGCGTCAAGGCCATGATCCGGCACCCGGACAGGGAGAATCTTGACTCCGGGTGCGAGGCCGAAGGTGCCGTTGCCGGCGGCGTCCTTTCCGGTGCCCGCGATAAGGAGAGCCATGGTCGTTCCGTGACCGTCGTAGTCCGTGTGTTCGTCGCCGGGTGATTCCGGTGCCTGATCCTTGCCGGGTAGTACTTGTCCTCGCAGATCCGGAAGATCGTCGTCAACGCCCGTGTCGATGACGGCGACCGTGATGCCCTTGCCGGTGCTCGTCAGCCACATCTGCTCGGCTTCCATGGCGGTGAGGTACCACTGCCGTGATCGGATCGAATCCGCGTGCGCGGGGCTCGCCGTGCTGCCGAACAGCAGTAGTCCCACAGCTGCGGCGACAGCACGCCTGAGTCGGTTACCTCGGTTGTCCCCGGCAGGCATGCGCTTCCTTTCAATCTCGCTGTTCAAGGTCGGTCACCGGCCGGAGGATCAGCCCTCCGATCATCCTGCTGCCCGGCATGTGGGTTCTCGCCGGTCCGCTCGGAGCCATCGTCCGGATTGCCGTTGTGGTGTACCAGCCCTGAGCCGCCGGGAGTGAACGAGCGACCAGGGGAAGACGCCTGCTGCGGTCGGCCGCCCACGATCCCCGTGGCCGGATTCGGGAGTCGGCGCTGGGGTGCGCCCCCACGGCGCTCAGTGTCCAGTCTGCTGGTACCTCCGCCGGCCGTGGTGCCAATGGGGCCTCGGCCGTACGCCCCCGGGGCCTCACCACCGATGACGGTGCCGCGGGGCAGCCCGGTCGCGCGTCCTGGCGGCTGAGGAACGGGGCGGCCGCCGACGACGCCGTTATTCCTCGGCGTTTGTCCGGGTCCAGGGCCCATCGGGCCTGATCCGGGGACCATCGGCGGACGCCCTCCAGTTGCTGAGCGTCCGGCATCCCGTGGTGTCCCCTGACCGCCGACAGTGGGGCCGGGGTTGTTCGGTAGACGCCCTGCACCAGACTCCGGTAGACGGCCCTGCCCAGGCAGTATCGGAGGACGGTCGCCAGTGAACGCGTTCCGTCCCGAGCTCGGAGGGGGCGGACCGCCGCCCACCATCGGTGGAATCATGTCCATGGGCTGAGGCCGTCCGAGGTCGGGCCTACCGCCGTTCGGAAAGTCCAGCGGGGGCCCGCCAGACGGCAAGGTGGGCGATGGCGGTGTGATCGTGTCAATCTCCATGCCCACGGCGCCCGAGTCGCTGGGTGCTGGACGCGTGACCGCGTCAGATGTGTCCCTCCCCGAGTCTGCTTCCGGCCCTCGCATTTCTGGTACATGCGGGGCTGAGGCGCCCGGAGCATAGACTCCCGCGGGCTCGACCGGGCGTTGCAACCCGGAGGAAGGAGAGAGGCCGGTCGCATTCCCTGGAGATGATGCGCCCGAATTGCTGATTCCGTGGGACACCACCTCACCGCGCCTCTCAGTCGCGGGCTGAATAGCCTTCGGTGGCGGCGGGACCCTGGGCCGCTCCAGCTTGTCCATCTCTGTGACAGACGTCCCGTACACGTTCGCGAGTCGCTCCATCTGATGGATGGCCTCTTGGCGCCGGTATTCCTTGTCGGCCGCGAGTCCTTTCAGTTCACCGCTGGACTTGCGCGCCACCGCGTCCGCGTCCGGGTCGTTGGGTGCGGCTTCGGCCGCGTCCAGATTGGCTTGCGCTTCCCCGGTGGTTGCGGAGTGCGGGAACGCCGACTTGACCTCAGTGATCATGCCTGCGGCCCGGGACAGCCAGCGCGCGGATTCCTTGCTGAACTCGCCCAGGCGCAGCGTGGCGTTGGCCAGGTCGGCGCTCCAGGTGCGGAAGGCTTCCGCCCCCTCACCCTTCCACGACACGTACTGCGGGCGGATCTTGAGTTCGTCGCCGATCTTCTCAAGCTCCTCGGCGGCCGTGCGCAGCCGGTCCGCGGCCCCGTGCACCATGGGCGAATCCGCCTGGTCCAGCCATGCGAGCATCTGCTCGTAAGTCATGGAGTCCCAGGATGTGCGGCCCCCACCCGTGCGGCCGGAGTTCGTGCCAGCGCCCATCAGATGCCGCCTTCCGAGTTGTCGCCCAACGACGGCTGCTCCGACTTCTTCCGCTCGTCACCGTCGTTCCTGCCGTGGCCCTGCCTGGTGTCGGGGACGTACTCGCCCCCGTAGTGCCTCTCGGTCTCCTCGGCGATCGCGGCCATCCGGTCCCGGACGTCCACGTCCAACCGCGCGTAGCCCTTGTGTGAGGCGAGTACCGCGATGCCCATGCCCTCGATGGAGTCGGACAGCATCTTGGAGAGCTTCTCCAGTTCCGTGATGACCTTTTCGTAGGAGCCGTAGAGGTCGGCCGCCTCGACGAAGTGACCGTCGCCGCCACCGAACTGGTGCCGTGACAGCTGTTCCTTCCCCACCTTGCCCGGGCCGGCCTCGGAGCCCTTGAGGTCCACGATCAGCTGGTCCACGCGCTTCTGGAACGTGGTGAACGATGACAGCTCGGTGGCCAGGTCAGCGGTGGCGTCGGCGACCTCCGAGGTCGCGTCGAATCCCTTGCGCAGCCGGTCGCCGAGAGCGGACGGCCACCCTGACGACTCCGACCCCGATCCAGGCCCCGACTCCGACCCCGACGCCGACGCCAGCGCCGTCCCGTCTTCGTGTGCGGACATGACTTCCCCCCATGCAGCCGACCCCCGAAGTCCCGGACGTCACTCTAGCGATCGGTCATGACAGTCCATAGTCAACACGTTGCAGGGAGCGACCGTGTTCGGCCATGGCGTCCGTCACTCGCCACGACGCGGCGGCCGGCGGCCCGCCCGCCCGCCGGCCGTCCCGAGGCCGCGCCGGATCGCCGGCGCGGGCCGTCGCGGCGAATCGCCGGAAAGACCTGGAAGAAGGGGAAAGAGAAGGGAAATCCATCGGACGCGCTGTCGAGTCACGCCTAGGGTTCCGGTGTGCTGGTCCGACTCATACGTGCCCGACTGCGGCCCTACTCCCGACCCATCGTGCTGATCGTCCTGCTCCAGCTGGTGCAGACGCTGGCCACCCTCTACCTGCCGAGCCTCAACGCCGACATCATCGACAACGGTGTCGTGCAGGGGGACACCGGATACATCCTGCGGATCGGCGGCCTGATGACGGCCGTCACGCTGTTGCAGATCCTCTGCTCCGTGGGAGCCGTCTACTACAGCGCCCGCACCGCGATGGCCCTCGGCCGCGATGTGCGGGCCGCGGTCTTCGACCGGGTGCAGTCCTTCTCCGCCCGTGAGATGGGGCGCTTCGGCGCCCCTTCGCTGATCACCCGCACCACCAATGACGTGCAGCAGGTCCAGATGCTGTGCCTGATGGCGTTCACCCTGATGGTGTCCGCGCCGATCATGTGTGTCGGCGGCATCGTCATGGCGCTGGACCAGGACGTCCCGCTCTCCGGGCTGCTGCTGCTGATCGTCCCGGTCCTCGGCACCGTGGTGGTG
The DNA here is from genome assembly GCF_044327625.1 of Streptomyces sp. NPDC018031. Lineage (NCBI taxonomy): Bacteria > Bacillati > Actinomycetota > Actinomycetes > Kitasatosporales > Streptomycetaceae > Streptomyces > Streptomyces sp. NPDC018031. The sequence goes on along the minus strand of NZ_JBIRFT010000001.1, from coordinate 1,419,877 downwards.
CTGCTGGTCCGCCGGATGCGGCCGCTCTTCCGCGGCATGCAGGAGCGCATCGACACGGTCAACCGGGTGCTGCGCGAGCAGATCACCGGCATCCGGGTGATCCGCGCGTTCGTCCGCGACCGGCACGAGCGGGAGCGGTTCGAGGTGGCCAACGCCGAGCTGCTGGACGTCTCGCTGCGCGCCGGGCGGCTGATGGCGCTGCTCTTCCCCGCCCTGATGCTGGTGGTGAACGCCGCCGGCGTCGCGGTGGTGTGGTTCGGCGGTCACCGCATCGACAGCGGTGACATGGAGATCGGCGCGCTGACCGCGTTCCTCTCCTATCTGATGCAGATCCTGATGAGCGTCATGATGGCCACCTTCATGTTCATGATGGTGCCGCGCGCCGAGGTGTGCGCCGAGCGCATCCAGGAGGTCCTCGACACCGGGACGAGCGTGGTGCCGCCCAGCACCCCGGTGCGCCCGGCGGCCGGGACCCGGCGCGGGCTGCTGGAGATGACCGGGGTGGAGTTCCGCTACCCGGGCGCCGAGGAGCCGGTGCTGCGGGACGTCTCGCTGATCGCCCGCCCGGGCCGGACCACCGCCGTCATCGGTTCCACCGGCAGCGGCAAGTCGACGCTGCTCGGGCTGGTGCCCCGGCTCTTCGACGCCACCGGCGGCAGCGTGCGGGTGGACGGTGTGGACGTGCGGGACCTGGACCCCGAGGCGTTGTCCGGGGCGATCGGGCTGGTGCCGCAGAAGCCGTACCTGTTCAGCGGCACGGTCGCCTCCAACCTGCGGTACGGGCGCCCGGACGCCACCGACGAGGAACTGTGGCAGGCCCTGGAGACCGCACAGGCCAAGGACTTCGTGGCGGCCATGGAGGGCGGGCTGGAGGCCCCCATCGCCCAGGGCGGGGCCAATGTGTCCGGGGGGCAGCGGCAGCGGCTGGCGATCGCCCGGGCCCTGGTCCGGCGCCCCTCGATCTACCTGTTCGACGACTCCTTCTCGGCCCTGGACTACGCCACCGACGCCCGGCTGCGGGCGGCGCTCGCCGCCGGTACCGAGGACGCGACGGTCGTGATCGTCGCCCAGCGCGTCTCCACCATCCGGGACGCGGACCGCATCGTGGTCCTCGACGAGGGCCGGGTCGTCGGTACCGGCACCCACACCGAACTGATGACGGACAACGAGACCTACCGGGAGATCGTGCTCTCCCAGCTCACCGAGCAGGAGGCGGCATGACCGCGGCACCGGGCAAGGGAACCCCGGCCCCCCGCAGAGGACCGGCGCCGGCCGCCGGAGCGGCCCGGTTCATGGGCGGCCAGCCCGCCGAACGGTCGATGGACTTCCGCGGGTCCGGCCGCCGGCTGCTCGCCACCTTCCGCCCCGAACGGGCCCTGATGCTGGTGGCGCTGGCCTTCGCGGTGGTCAGCATCGCGCTGACGGTGATCGGCCCCAAGCTGCTGGGCGACGCCACCGACCTGATCTTCGAGGGCATCGTCGGCCGGCAGCTGCCGGCCGACGAGACCAAGGCGCAGGCCGTGGAGCGGCTGCGGGACGAGGGCGACTCCACCGTCGCGGACATGATCGCGTCGATGGACGTGGTGCCGGGCGAGGGCATCGACTTCGACGCGATCGGCACCGTGCTGCTGTGGGTGCTGGGCGTCTACGTCGCCGCCTCGGTGCTCGGCCTGGTGCAGGCCCGGGTCTACACCGTGGTGGTCCAGCGGGCGGTGTACCGGCTGCGCCGGGACGTCGAGGAGAAGCTGGCCCGGCTGCCGCTGTCGTACTTCGACAAGCAGCCGCGCGGCGAGGTGCTGTCCCGGGCCACCAACGACGTCGACAACATCGGCCAGACCTTGCAGCAGACGCTCAGCCAGGCGATCTCGTCGCTGCTGACCATCGTCGGCGTGCTGGCGATGATGTTCTGGATCTCGCCGCTGCTGGCCCTGGTCGCGCTGGTGACGGTGCCGGTGTCGGTGCTGGTGGCCGCGAAGGTCGGCAAGCGGGCGCAGCCCCAGTTCGTCGCCCAGTGGAAGACCACCGGCGCGCTCAACGCGCACATCGAGGAGATGTACACCGGCCATTCGCTGGTGAAGGTCTTCGGACGGGAGCGGGAGTCGGCGCAGACCTTCCGCGAGCAGAACGAGAAGCTGTACGAGTCGGGCTTCCGGGCGCAGTTCATCTCCGGCATGATCCAGCCCGCGATGATGTTCATCGGCAACTTCAACTACGTGCTGGTGGCGGTCGTCGGCGGGCTGCGGGTGGCGAGCGGTTCGCTCTCCATCGGCGACGTGCAGGCGTTCGTGCAGTACTCGCGGCAGTTCAGCCAGCCGCTGACCCAGGTCGCCTCGATGGCGAACCTGCTGCAGTCCGGTGTCGCCTCGGCGGAGCGGGTCTTCGAGCTGCTGGACGCCGAGGAGCAGAGCCCGGACGCGGAGCGCTCCGGGCCGCGCCCCGAGCGGGTGACCGGCCGGGTGGACTTCGAGCGGGTCTCCTTCCGGTACCTGCCGGACCGGCCGCTGATCGAGGACCTGTCGCTGTCGGTGCGCCCGGGGCAGACGGTGGCCATCGTCGGCCCGACCGGCGCGGGGAAGACCACGCTGGTCAACCTGCTGATGCGGTTCTACGAGGTGAGCGGCGGGCGGATCACCCTGGACGGGGAGGACATCGCGGGGATCTCCCGGGAGGAGCTGCGGTCCCGGATCGGCATGGTGCTCCAGGACACCTGGCTGTTCGGCGGCACCATCGCGGAGAACATCGCGTACGGCGCGGAGTCGGCCTCCATGGACCGGATCGTCGCGGCCGCGAAGGCCACCCACGTCGACCGGTTCGTGCGCACCCTGCCGGACGGCTACGACACGGTGATCGACGAGGAGGGGTCCAACGTCAGCGTCGGCGAGAAGCAGCTGATCACCATCGCCCGGGCGTTCCTGGCGGAGCCGGCGATCCTGGTGCTGGACGAGGCGACCAGCTCGGTGGACACCCGCACCGAGGTGCTGATCCAGCACGCGATGGCGTCGCTGCGCAGCGGGCGCACCAGCTTCGTCATCGCCCACCGGCTCTCCACCATCCGCGACGCGGACCTGATCCTGGTGATGGAGGCCGGGCGGATCGTGGAACAGGGCACCCACGACGGGCTGCTCGCGCGGGACGGGGCGTACGCCCGGCTCTACCAGGCGCAGTTCGCCCAGCCGGTGGCGGAGGGGTAGCGGGGTCCGCGGGGCCCGGCCGGCGGAACCCGCGGAACCGGTTCCGGGGGGCCCGGCCCGTCCGCGCGGCACGGCGCGGCACGGCGCGGCACGGCGCGGCACACGGACGGGCGGGGGCGGGGCGCCCGCCGGGCTCACCCGGCCCCGGTGCGCCGGGGTCCGGCCGGGCCGCGGGCTTCCCCGGCCGGGCCGTCCGCCGGTGGCCGTCCGCCGGTGGCCGGCTGCCGGGGGCGGGCTGCCCGGGATCCGGCCGGGATTCCGGCGGGACCCCTCCCGCCCGGGCGTCCGGCCGGGGCCGCCCCGCCCCCGGTGCGCCGGGGCCTGCCCGGCCCCGGGCGGTGACTGCGGCCGGTCAGGCGGTGAGTGCGGCCGGTCAGGTGTGCGCGGTGGCCCAGGCCGCGATCCGGCCGAGCAGCTCGGGCGTCGCCGCGTTCTCCGCGTGGCCCATGCCGCGCTCGATCCACAGCTCGGTGGACGACGGATCGCCCGCCTCGGCCAGCATCCGCGGGTGGTCCAGCGGGAAGTACGGGTCCTGGTCGCCGTGGACGATCAGCAGCGGGGCGGGGGCGATCATCGGCACCGAGGCGACCGGGGAGAGCGGTACCGGGTCCCAGTCGTCGCGGGCGATGCGGGTCCGCAGGCCGTAGCGGGAGACCAGCCGTCCGGTCGGCCGGGTCACCACCCAGTGCAGGCGGCGCATCGGCGCGGTGCCGCGGTAGTACCAGCGGGCCGGGGCGCTCACCGCGACCACCGCGTCCGGGTGGGCGTCGTCGCGGAGGCCGGCCGGGAGGGCGGGGCCGCACCCGGGGGCGGTCTGGAGGTTCCGCGTGCCCCGGGATTCGCGCCCCGTGCGCCGTGCACTGTGCTCCGCGCGCCCCGTTCCGTGCTCCCGGTGCTCCGCGGACGGCCGTGGCCCGTCCGGCTGGATTTCGACGGTGCCTTCCGGGGTGCGCCGGGCGCCGTTGCAGAGCGCGGCCTGCCGCAGCACCACCGAGCCGCCCATGGAGAAGCCGACCGTCACCACCCGCCGGTGACCCATCTCACGCGCCCAGCGGACCGCCGCGGCGAGGTCCCGGACCTCCCGGTCGCCGACCGTCGAACGCCCGCCGGACCGGCCGTGACCTCGGAAGGAGAAGGTGACCACGGCCGCGTCCGGGCCCAGGCCGGCCGCCGCCCGGCGCAGCACGGGGCGTTCCAGCGCGCCGGTGAACCCGTGTGCCACCACGATCGCCGGTCCGTCGGCCGGGCCCGCGCCGGGGGTGTACGCGGCGTCGATCGGGACGCCGTCGTCGGTCAGGAGCGTCACTCTCCGAGCGCCTGACGTGACGGGGGGAACACCCCGGCGTGCAGATTCGGCCTCTGATCCGCGGGTCATGTGGGCTATTCTGCTGGGAAGAGGATCCGGGCAACGCAGCCCCCGGGTCCTTTTGTGCTTTGAGGCGTGTACCGCGCCTGTGAGCGCAAGCGTGCTCCAGGGCGCGGAGCCGCAACCGTACGAAGCAGTGCCGCACCCTCCCCCAGGCAGGGACCGAGGAGGAACCGACGTCATGGGCAAGCCAGGCCGGCCAACGATGCTGAAGGTGACGGAAAGCGTGCAGGACCGCGTACAGGACCGCGACCGCGACTACGACCTCGACCTCGACTACGACCTCGACATCCCGGACCGCTGGGCGACCGCCGGGGCGGGTGGTGGCCGATGAGTTCACTGCTGCTGCTGACCAACGCCCTCCAGCCGTCGACGGAGGTGCTGCCCGCGCTCGGCCTGCTGCTGCACAGCGTGCGGGTCGCCCCGGCCGAGGGCCCGGCGCTGGTGGACACCCCCGGAGCCGACGTCATCCTCATCGACGGCCGCCGCGACCTGCCGCAGGTCCGCAGCCTGTGCCAGCTCCTGCGGTCGACCGGCCCCGGCTGCCCGCTGATCCTGGTGGTGACCGAGGGCGGGCTGGCCGCCGTCACCGCCGACTGGGGCGTGGACGACGTCCTGCTGGACACCGCCGGGCCGGCCGAGGTGGAGGCGCGGCTGCGGCTGGCGACCGGCCGCCAGCAGATCAGCACCGACGACAGCCCGATGGAGATCCGCAACGGTGACCTGTCGGTGGACGAGGCGACGTACAGCGCCAAGCTCAAGGGCCGGGTGCTGGACCTGACCTTCAAGGAGTTCGAGCTGCTGAAGTACCTGGCGCAGCACCCCGGCCGGGTCTTCACCCGGGCCCAGCTGCTCCAGGAGGTGTGGGGCTATGACTACTTCGGCGGTACGCGTACGGTGGACGTGCACGTCCGGCGGCTGCGCGCCAAGCTGGGCCCGGAGCACGAGTCGCTGATCGGAACGGTCCGGAACGTCGGTTACCGGTTCGTCGCGCCGGAGAAGGTGGAGCGCGCGGCGGAGGAGGCCAAGGCCAAGGCGGCGGCGAAAGCCGCATCCGGCGCGGTACCGGGTGATTCCGGTGCGCGGGACGGGGCCGGGCAGCCCCGCCGTACGACTCGTCCGGAGCCGGTGTCGGCACGACCGGTCAAGGGATAGGTGGACCCGCGTAGACTGCCGCGCGTGGCCAAGGTGACGCGTGACGATGTGGCAAGACTGGCGGGGACCTCGACCGCGGTCGTCAGCTACGTCATCAACAATGGACCGAGGCCGGTCGCACCGGCCACGCGCGAGCGGGTACTCGCCGCGATCAAGGAGCTGGGGTACCGGCCGGACCGGGTGGCGCAGGCCATGGCGAGCCGGCGTACGGACCTGATAGGCCTGATCGTGCCGGACGCCCGTCAGCCGTTCTTCGCGGAGATGGCGCACGCCGTCGAACAGGCGGCCGCCGAGCGCGGCAAGATGGTGCTGGTCGGCAACTCCGACTACCTCGACGAGCGCGAGGTGCACTACCTCCGGGCCTTCCTGGGGATGCGGGTGTCCGGGCTGATCCTGATCAGCCAGGGCCCCAGCGAGCACGCCGCCGCCGAGATAGACGCCTGGGACGCGCGGGTGGTGCTGCTGCACCGCCGCCCGGAGGCGATCGAGGACGTCGCGGTGGTGACGGACGACGTGGGCGGCGCCCACCTGGCCACCCGCCACCTGCTGGAGCACGGGCACCCGTACGTGGCCTGCCTCGGCGGCACCGAGGAGACCCCGGTCGTCGGTGACCCGGTCACCGACCACGTCGAGGGCTGGCGCCGGGCCATGCGGGAGGCCGGGAAGCCCGTGGAGGGCCGGCTGTTCCAGGCCCCCTACAACCGCTACGACGCCTACAAGGTCGCGCTGGAGCTGCTGAGCGGCCCGGACCGGCCGCCGGCCATCGTGTGCGCCACCGACGACCAGGCGATCGGCGTGCTGCGGGCGGCCCGTGAGCTGCGCATCGACGTGCCCGGCGAACTGGCCGTCGCGGGCTTCGACGACGTGAAGGAAGCGGCGCTGACCGATCCGCCGCTGACCACGGTGGCCTCCGACCGCGAGGCGATGGCGCGGGCCGCGGTCGACCTGGTGCTGGACGACGGACTGCGGGTGGTGGGTTCGCGGCGGGAGCGGCTGCGCCAGTTCCCCTCGGCGCTGGTGGTCCGGCGCTCCTGCGGCTGCCACTGAGCCGCGGCGGGCCGTCCGGCCCCCCGGTCGCCGCGCGGTGACCCGCGGACCCGGCCCGCTCCGGTCGCCCTTATCCGGCGCATACGCGCTTCTGCAAGGGTTCTCAGTGGGCTCTCATGGAATTCTCATGGGCCGCGCGCACAGTCGGACGCATGACGGACACCACGCGCCCCAGTGACGGCCACCCCGACCCCTGGCAGCGGCCCCCTGTCCCCGCCACGCCGCCCCCGCCGCCGGCGTACCAGCCGCGGCCGCCGGTGGGCGCGGCGCCCGGGGCGTCCGGATGGCCGGGCGGGACCGCGGCCGCCGTGCCGCCGCCCCCCGGCGCCGGTGACCCGCCGGCCGGTGCCCCTCCTGCCGGTGACCCGCCGGCCGGTGACGCGCTCGCCGGTGACCACCGGGGCGGCCGGGGCCGGCGGCGGAACCGCCGCGGTGCCGCGCTGCTGGTCGCCGTCGCGGTGGTGTCGGCGGTGCTGGGCGGCGGCACGGCCGCGCTGGTCGGCCGGGCCGCCGAGGACTCCACGAGCACCGCGCCCACCCCTGTGGTCAACACCGGTGCCACGTCCGGCGGCGGGGTGTCCGCGGTCGCCGAGGCGGTCGCGCCGAGCATCGTGGAGATCGAGGCGACGTCCGGCTCCGGCGAGTCCACCGGTTCCGGAGTGGTGATCACCAAGGACGGCGAGATCATCACCAACAACCACGTCATCGCGGGCGCGGACGAGATCACCGTGCGGTTCTCCGACGGCGGGCGGAAGACCGCCTCGGTGGTCGGCACCGACGCCGGCAAGGACCTCGCGCTGATCAGGGTCAGCGGCGCCGGTGACCTGAAACCGGCCACCCTGGGCGACTCGGACCGGGTGCGGGTCGGCGACCAGGTGGTGGCCATCGGCTCGCCGGAGGGCCTGACCGGCACCGTCACCAGCGGCATCGTCTCCGCGCTGGACCGGGACGTGACCGTCTCCAGCGACCAGGAACGGGGGCGCGACCGGGGTGACGGCTCCGGCGACTGGCCGTTCGAGTTCGGCGGCGGCCGCTACAACGGGGAGGTGGGCTCCGCCACGACCACCTACCAGGCGATCCAGACCGACGCCTCGCTCAACCCGGGCAACTCCGGGGGCGCGCTGATCAACATGGCGGGCCAGGTGATCGGCATCAACTCCGCTATGTACACGCCGAGTTCCGGTGAGCTGTCCGGCCGGAGCGCGGGCAGTGTGGGGCTGGGCTTCTCGATACCGGTGAACACCGTCAAGGCGGACCTCGCCAAGCTCCGCGCGGGCTCCGGCGACTGACCCGGCGGGCCCGCCCGCCCCCGGGCCGCTGCCCAGGGGCGGGGCCGGCCGGACGGGCTCCTCGCGGGCCCGGAAACGCGGGCACTGGGAAACCCGGCCGGCGGGCCCGGAAGCCCGGCCGGCAGACCCGGAAGTCCGACCGGCAGACCCGGAAGTCCGACCGGCAGATCCGGAAACCCTGCCGCCGGGCCCCGAGACCCGCCCGGCAGGCCCGGAGAAACCCGCCCCGCGGGCCCGGGAATCCGCCCCGCGGGGCCGGGCCACCGGCACCGGCCGTGGCGGGAAGCCCGCACCCGCCGGGCGTGCGACGCTGGCCCGGAGGCAGCCGTGCCCCCGAAGGCGACCCGAGGTAGGTAGTGATGAGCATCGCCGACCACGGCGACCAGCAGCCCCCCGCCCGCGTGCTGATCGTCGACGACGAGCCGGACGTCCGGGAGGCGCTGCGCCGCAGTCTGGACTTCGAGGGCTACCGCACCGAGACGGCCGCGGACGGGCTGGAGGCGCTGGAGAAGGCCGCCGCCCGGGAGCCGGACCTGATCGTGCTCGATGTGCTGATGCCCCGGATGGACGGGCTCACCGCGGCCCGGCGGCTGCGGGCCTCCGGCGTCACGGTGCCGGTGCTGATGCTGACCGCCCGGCACACCGTCGGGGACCGGGTCACCGGTCTGGACGCGGGCGCGGACGACTACCTGGTCAAACCGTTCGAGCTGGACGAACTGCTGGCCCGGATCCGGGCGCTGCTGCGCCGCAGCTCCTACGCGGCCGCCGGGGCCGGCGAGTCGGGGCGGGACGGGACGGACACCGGGGTGCTGTCCTTCGCCGATCTGCGGATGGATCTGGCCACCCGCGAGGTGACCCGGGCCGGCCGGCGGGTGGAGCTGACCCGCACCGAGTTCACCCTGCTGGAGATGTTCCTGGCGCACCCGCGCCAGGTGCTCACCCGGGAGCAGATCCTCAAGGCCGTCTGGGGCTTCGACTTCGAGCCGGCCTCCAACTCGCTGGACGTGTACGTGATGTATCTGCGGCGGAAGACCGAGGCGGGCGGTGAGCCCCGGCTGGTGCACACCGTGCGCGGGGTGGGGTACGTCCTGCGGGCCGGGGCCGGAGCGGCGCCGTGACGGGCCCGGCCCCGGGCCCGTCACGCGGGCCGGCGCCCGGCCCGGGTACGGTGCCCGGCGCGGGCGGCCCGCCGGCCGCGCGCCGGACCGGCAGCCGGCCGGCCGGCCGGGTGTCACGCCGGTTCCGGCGGCTGCCGCTGCGCTCCCGGCTCGCCCTGCTGACCGCGGTGGCGGTGGCGGTGGCGGTCGCGCTCTCGGCGCTGGCCTGCTGGTTCGTCACCCGTGAGCAGCTCAGCGACGCCCTGGACGAGCGGTTGCGCGAGGACGCGCGGAAGGTCGACCTGTCGCTGCTGTTCACCGCCGACTGCGACGCCGGCCGGCGGGACCCCGGCGACGACCGGGTCCGGGCCCTGTGGTCCGGCGGGGCCTTCGTGCAGATCGTCCAGGGGGACGGCACGAGCTGTGTGGCCCCCGGCGCCGAGGCGGTGGCGGTGACGGGGGAGGACGTCGCGGTCGCCCAGGGGCCGCCGGGCGCCGAGACCACCCACGACGGCACCACCGAGGACGGCCGCGACGTCCGGGTGCACACCCGGCACGTCCGGCTGAAGGCCCCGGTGCAGGGCATCGACGCGCTGACCGTGTCGGTGTCCCGGCCGCTGGACGAGGTCACCGATCCGCTGGGCACGCTGGCGCTGGTGATGCTGCTGGTGTCCGGGATCGGGGTGGTGGGGGCCGCCACCGCCGGTCTGTGGATCGCCCGCACCGGGCTGCGTCCGGTGGACCAGCTCACCGGCGCGGTGGAGCACGTGGCCCGCACCGAGGACCTGGCGGTGCGGATCCCGGTGGAGGGGGAGGACGAGATCGCCCGGCTCTCCCGGTCCTTCAACTCCATGACCGCCGCGCTGGCGTCCTCCCGGCTCCGCCAGCAGCGGCTGATCGCGGACGCCGGGCACGAGCTGCGCACCCCGCTGACCTCGCTCCGCACCAACATCGAACTGCTGGCCCGGAGCGAGGAGACCGGCCGCCCGCTGCCGCCGGACGACCGCCGGGAACTGCTGGCCGCGGTCACCGCCCAGATGACCGAACTCGCCGCGCTCATCGGCGACCTCCAGGAACTGGCCCGGCCCGAGGCGCCGCCCGGCGGTGGGCCGGTGCCGGTGGTGGCGCTGCACGAGGTGGTGGCCGCGGCCGTCGGCCGGGTCCGGCTGCGCGCCGCGGACGTGACCGTGCGCGCCGCGCCGCTCGACCCCTGGTACGTCCGGGCGGAACCGGCCGCGCTGGAGCGCGCGCTGGTGAACCTGCTGGACAACGCGGTCAAGTTCAGTCCGCGCGGCGGGACGGTCGAGGTGGCGCTGGCCGCCGGGCGGGTCACCGTACGGGACCACGGGCCGGGCATCGCCGAGGACGAACTCCCTTATGTGTTCGACCGGTTCTGGCGCTCGCCGACGGCCCGCAGTCTGCCCGGCTCCGGGTTGGGCCTGTCGATCGTGGCCCGCACGGTCCGGGCGGCGGGCGGCGAGGTCGGTCTGGGGCCGGCGCCGGGCGGCGGCACGGTCGCCCGGATGAGCCTGCCGGGTGCGGCCACTCCGCCGCCGGACCGGGATCCGGCGTGAACGGACCGTACCCGTGGCCGGATTCCGTCCGCCCTAGGATCGCCCGCGTGGAGAATGTGATCACAACGGCTACGAACGTCTCCCCGGCCACCGCCGCGGAGACCGGCCCGCCCACCGGGCGGGTCAGCCCCTCGGCGTCGGCGACGGCGGGTGTGGACACGGACCCCGGCGCGGGGCGGGCGGGGGCCCCGGGCGGCGCCGCGGCCGTCCGCCGCGAGCTGGTGCGCGCCTGGGTGGACGGCTGGTCCCGCTCCCGGGGTGTCGCGGCGGCGATCGAGGTGCCGGGCGGCTTCCGGGTGGAGGACGGCGCGCCGGGCCGGCCCGTGCGGTATGTGCTGCCGGCCGCTGACGAAACGGTCCTGCGCGACCTGGTGGGCGGCATCGTCACCCCTGGCGTCCGGCTCAAGGTGTGCGCCTCCCGGGAGCGGGTGGTGCCGCTGCTCACCGGCGCCTGGGAGGTGGGGGAGCCGGAGTTCCTGATGACGGCGGCGCTGTCCGGCCTGCGGGTCGGTCCGGCGGCGCCCGCTTCGGCCCCGCAGGGGTACGTCATCGAGAGCGTGGCGCGGGACGGGGCGATCGATGTGCGCATCCGCTCCGGCGGCGGGACGGCGGCCGCCGGCCGGGTGGCGCTGGCCCGGTCCGTCGCGGTCTTCGACCAGGTCCACACCGACCCCGCGCACCGGCGCCGCGGCCTGGGCCGCCGGGTGATGGCGGCGCTCTCCGCCATCGCGGCCGAGCAGGGGGCGGCGCTGGGCGTGCTGGTGGCGACCGAGGAAGGGCGGGCGCTGTACCGGTCGATCGGCTGGGACCTCCAGACCCCGATGACCACGGCGGTGCTGCGCTGATCCGCGGCCCGGCGGGGCCCGGGCGGCCCGGTGGCGCCCACCGTGCGCCCCGGGCCGGGGCCCCGGCGGGCACCTCGACGTCCGATCGCCGCCAGCACCGCCGGCCGGCGGCGGTCAGGCTGTCGGTATGACGGGAACGAACGACACGACGACGATGACCGGCCCCGGGCTCGCCCCGCCGGCGGTGCTCACCGGCATGTACCAGGCGGAGGCCAGGTACCTGGCCGCGGGCGGCCCGGGCCGGGCCCATTTCGCGCTGCTGGCGCCCTACTTCGCGCCCGACGTCGTGCTCCACCAGGCCGACGCCCTGCCGTACGGGGGCGAGTGGCGCGGCCATGAGGGGATGGAACGGTTCTTCCGCGCGATGAGCGAGACGTGGGAGAGCTTCGAGCTGCTGGAGCAGGAGTTCCTCGCCGTGGGCGAGCCGACGGTGGTGCTGACCCGGGTGCGGGCCAGGGCCCGCGCCACCGGGCGCGAACTCCGCTTCCCGATCCTGCAGACCATCGGGTTCCGGGACGGGCGGATCGCCGAGGTCCGGCCGTTCTACTGGGACACCGCGGCGATCGCCGACGCCTGCCGGGCCGGCCGGGAGGGGACGGACGCGGCCTGACGGGTGCGGCGTCCCCCGGGCCGGGCCGCGGAGGCCCGGCCGGGGGTGCCGGTGGACCGGGTCAGGCGGGCCGGGGGACGCCGGTGGACCGGGTCAGGCGGGCCGTTTCGGGCCCAGTTTCAGGTCCACCGCCGCCAGGTCGGCCCGTATGCCGTCGCGCTGCACGGTGATGTCCCGCAGCCGCAGCCCGGCCGCCTGCTTGGGGAGCTGGAAGGACAGGGCCAGCCGCTCGGACAGCTCCGGCGGCTTCAGCCGGGTCAGGGCCGTCGCCAGCTTCGGGTCCACGCCGAGCCGGGCCAGCAGCCGGGGATGCCCGGCCACCAGGTCGACCAGGTTGACCCGGGTCAGCCGCTCGACGAAACGCGGCGAGCCGGTGATGTCGTGCAGCCGCCGGTCGCTCTTCAGCGCCTCGTCCACCGCGTGCTGCGGCACGCCGAGCCGCCGGGCCAGTGCGGGCACCGACAGCATCGCCTTGGCCTTGGCCGCGTCCCGGCTGATGCGTTCGGCGGTGTCGGGGTGCAGCCGCAGCCCGGCGTGCCGGCCCGGCCGGTAGCTGGCCACCCCCGGGATGTCCAGCCGCATGGCGCCGACGTCGGTGGAGACGCCCCGGTCGCCGTCCCGCCGGATGCGGGCCCGGGCGTTCAGCCGCAGTTCCTGCCCGGCCAGCGGGAGCCGGCCGACGGCGCGCACCGAGTCGTCGCCCAGCGGGCTGAACCGGACCTGGGAGGCGCCGAGTTCCCGGTTGAGGTCGTCGAACGAGAGCAGTACCTCCCCGTCGACCTTGCCCACCACGGCCCCGGTCACGGAGTCGGGCAGGCTGCCGTCGAGCCGGATGTCGTGGGCGCTGGCCCGCACCCTGGCGAGCGAGACCCGGTCGGCGGCCACGTCGGGGATGGTGACGTCGACCCGGTCCAGCCGCCCGTCCAGCACCTGGGTGAGGAACGGGAAGCCCCGGATGTCCACCTCGGGGGCGGTCGCCAGCCCCAGCTGCCGCTGCACCTGCCGGCCGGCCTGCTGTTCGGCGTACATCACCGCGCACCGGTCGGCGAGTACCAGGATCACCGCGCAGGCGGCGAGCGCGACGAGCGCTTTGACGGTGCGCGGCACGAGCGAGAAGCGGCTGCGGCCGCGCCGGATCCGCCGGTGGTTCGGCGGGGACCACGGCTCGTCGCCCGCCGCGTCCGCCGGGGCCGGGCCGGTCCCGGCGCGCGTCCGGCCGCGGGCGGGGCGGAGACCGGTCCCGAACGGGTCCTCGGGGTCGAACGGGTCGGCCAGATCGGCCAGTTCCTCGTAGGGGTTCCGCGGCAGGGCCGCCGCGCCGGGGTCCTGGCGGTGGCCGGGGGCGGGCGCCCACTCGGGTCGCGGGTGGGCCTGCGGGTGGGCCTGCGGGTGGGGCGCGCCGGGCGGGGCGGCGCGGGGGAAGTCCGTCTCCGGTGGCGCGGTGCCGGATCCGGCCGGGGCGGTGTTGCCGTGGGGGTCGTGGGGGTCGTGGCGGTCGGGTCCGGCCGGGGCGCCGGGGTCGTGGGGGTCGGGTCCGGGCGGCGCCGGGTCGACGAGCGCGGTGCCGGTGGCGGCCGGTCCGCCGGTCGCCGGGTCGGCCGGGGACGGCCGCCGCCCGTGCTCGGCGCGTCCGCCGTGGCGGCGTCTGCGCCGGTGCGAGCGCGGTGCGGAGTTGTACGGGGGTGAAGACATGCGTGTGGGGGGTCGCATCGCGCAATCCCACCACGCTGCCCCGGTTCGAACGCAAGTTTTACTGCCGGTTACCGGGAAAAGAGACGGGTTTTCAGCCGTGCCCGCGAGCGCTCCGGACCCGGCGGCAGCGGTGCGGCACGAACCCGAACGCCTCCCGTAGGGGCGGTACTTGACGAAGGTGGGGGTGGTGACGCGACCTTGGTCTGACGATTCCGGCCCGCCGCGTTCCTAGTCTCGAAGGGTGATGAACATCCGACAGACGGCGATCGCCGTCGCCCTCGCGTTCACCCTCTCCGTCCCCGTCGCCGCGGCCGGCACCGCCGCCGCCGCGCCGCACGCGGGGAGTGCCGCCGCGGCCCCGAAGGCCCTCCCGGACGCCGCGGACCCGGCCGACCGGTCCGTCCCGGACCTCCGGCTGCCCAGCCCCGGCGGCCGGTACGCGATCGGCCGCGACACGCTCCACCTGACCGACCGCGGCCGCCCCGACCCGTGGGTGCCGGCGGCCGGCGCCCGGGAGCTGATGGTCGACCTCTACTACCCGGCCCGCCCCGGTGGCGGCACGCCCGCCGGCTACATGACCACCGAGGAGGCCCGGCTGCTGCTGGAGAGCCGGCGGCTGGACGGGGTGGTGCCCGCCGAGGCGGTGAGCGCGGTCGCCACGCACGGCAGGACCGGTGCCCGCCCGCTGCCCGGCAAGCACCCGCTGGTGGTCCTCTCGCCCGGGTTCACCGTCTCCCGCCACACCCTCACCCTGCTCGCCGAGGAACTTGCCTCCCGGGGGTACGTGGTCGCCGCCGTCGACCACGCCTACGAGTCGGTCGGCACCCTCTTCCCCGGCGGGGACGGCGGCGGGCGGATGCTGACCTGCGTCGCCTGCACCAAGACCAAGGAGACCGGCATGGCCGCGGTCGCCGAGGGCCGGGCGAAGGACATCAGCTTCCTGCTGGACCGGCTGACCGGGCGGAAACCGGCCTGGCGCCACGCGAACCTGATCGACCGCAAGCGCATCGGCGCGGCCGGCCACTCCATCGGCGGCAACAGCGCCGCCCAGGCCATGGCCACCGACCGCCGGGTGCGGGCGGGCGCCAACATGGACGGCACCTTCTTCGCCGAGATGCCCCCGGAGGGGCTCGACGGCCGTCCGTTCCTGATGCTCGGCACCGACGACGAGACCCACCGGCCCGGCGGCACGGACGGCAGCTGGATGCGCGCCTGGCAGCGGCTGGACGGCTGGAAGGGGTGGCTGACCGTCACCGGCTCCGGCCACTTCACCTTCACCGACCTGCCGGTCTTCGGCGAGCAGCTGGGACTGCCGGACCCCGAGGCGCCACTGTCGGGCACCCGCTCGGCGGAGATCACCCGGGACTACGTGGGCGCCTTCTTCGACCAGCAGCTGCGCGGCATACCGCAGCCGCTGCTCACCGGGCCCACCCCGGGGAACCCGGAGGTGAAGTTCAACCGCCCGTGAGCCGCCCGGGGGCGACTCGCCGGCCTGCCCCCGGGGCCGGTCGCTGAGCCGTCGGGGTGACGGTGGCCCGGTTCCCGCGCCGGACCGCCGCCCCACGGCCGCCGGTGGGTGATGATCGGATCAACTGCCTGCCCGCGTGAAGCGGAGACCTCTCGGATGGCCGCAGAAACGGAGACCGGCTCGGACGCCCCGGCGGATCCCGGGCCGGTGAGCCCGGCCGTGGCGCGCACGGTGAGCCCGGCGGCCGCCGGGGCGGCGGCCGAGGCGGCCTCCCGGGCGCCGGAGCCCGACGAGGTCTGGCGGCTGCCGAGCGGGACCGCCTGGATCTACTACGGACACGGGCGGCGCGGACTCGCGCGGCCGGTGGTGCTGGCCGACGGTTTCAGCACCGGCCCCACCGAGCTGGACCTCGCCTGGGAACTGCTGGACCGGGGGGCGTACCCCTTCCTCACCCGGCTGCGGGAGTCCGGCCGCGGCCTGGTGCTGACCGGGTTCGACGAGCGCAGCGCGTCCGTACCGGCCAACGCGGAGAACGTCCGGGCGGCCGTCCTGCGCGCCATCGCCCGGCGCCGGGGCCGGGGCGCCCTGACGGTGGGCGGGTTCAGCATGGGCGGAGTGGTCAGCCGGTACGCGCTGACGAAGCTGGAGCACGAGGGCGTCGACCACCGCACCGGGCTGTACGTCTCGTACGACAGCCCGCACCACGGCGCCTGGCTGCCGATCTGCCTCCAGGCGTTCGCGCACTACCTCAGGCCGCTGAGCGGCGGCTTCTCCGCGCAGATCAACAGCCCCGCCGCCCGCCAGCTGCTGTGGCGCCACCTCGCGCAGGTCGGCGGCACCCCCGCCGAGGACCCGGCCCGCACCGCGTTCCTGGCGGAGCTGCGGTCGATGGGCTGGTGGCCGCGCCGCTGCCGCCGGATCGGCGTCGCCAACGGAGCGGGTCGCGGCACCGGCAACGGCGTCCCGGCCGGGGCGGAGGCGCTGAGCGTCGGCGGGCTGGTGTTCAACGGCACCCGGCTGTACACCCAGGCCGCGGGCGAGGACCCGGTGGTGGGGAAGCTGCGCAGCCTCGTGGGCCGCCGCCGTACCGTCCGGGCCGGGGGCCTGCCGGAGCTGGACGGCGCGCCCGGCGGCCTGCTGGAGTCCTTCGGGACCCTCGCCGACGAGCTGGACCGGCTCGGCAGGACCAGGGTGCACCACCGGTCGGTGTGCTTCGTGCCGACCGTCAGCGCCCTGGCCGTCCGGGGCGCACGCCTCGACCGCCAGGAGGACCTGTACGCGGACCTGTCCGGCCTGCCGGCGGAGGCGAGCGAACTGGACGAGTTCCGGTGCGCCTCGACGAACGAGGCGCACACGCTGATGACCGAGGAACTGGGCAGCTGGATCCTCGACCGGCTGCCCGACTGAGCGCCGTCCGGTGCCGGTCCCGGCGCGGGGCCGCCGTCAGGCGGCCGGAGCGAAGGCCGAGCCGTCCGGGGTGAGTTCGAACCACAGCAGCTTGCCGTGCATCCCCCACAGGCTCTCCGCGAGCGGGTAGCCGCCCCAGTTGTCCGCCCAGTAGCGCACCAGCAGTAACCCGCGCCCGCCGAGGTCGAGACACCTGCGTCGCGCCTCAAGGAAGGCTCCGGCCTGCTCGCCGGGACCGGGCGGTGCGTCGAACGGTGGCGGGATGTCGGGGTTGGTGTCCATCACGCACACCCGCAGCCGCTTCTCCTCCAGGCAGCGGATGCGGAGCCGGGCGGGACCGTCGGAGTGCAGAAAGGCGTTGGCGACCATCTCGCTGGTGAGCAGGGTCGCGGTCTCGGTGTACGTGCCGAGCCCGTGTCCGGCGAGGACGGCGCGCAGGGTGGACCGCGCGACGCCGGAGGAACGGGGGTCGTGCGGGAGGTGGAGGGTGTAGGCCCAGGGTTCTTCGAGGTCCGGGTCTGGGTGGCGTGCGTGTTCCATGAACGTCTCCTCTGGCAACGGAAGTTGAGTCCCGTGGTCGACCTACGCACACCATAGGCTCGTGAGTGATAGATCTAATAGTGAACTGATGAGATAGCTATGAACTCCCCTCGTGTGGGTGACAGGCTCGGTTTGTGGGCGGTCGTACAGTGAGGATCGATGTCTCCGATGAACTTCCCGACGCTGAGGCAGCGCCGCCTTGGCGCTGAACTGCGTAAACTGCGCGAGCGGGCAGGCTTGTCCTCTACTGCTGCGGCGGCCCAACTGGGGTTTCAGCAGGCGCGCATGAGCATGATCGAGGCCGGCCGCTACGCGGTTGGCGCCGACAAGGTGCGCGCCATGGCGAGCAGTTATGCCTGCGCGGACGATGCGCTGGTGGATGCCTTGGCCGACATGACCGGTGGCCGCACGAAGGGTTGGTGGGACGGGTACAGGGAGCATCTTCCCGCGGGCTTCGCCGATCTGGCCGAACTGGAACACCATGCCTGTGGGCTCCGGGTCTGCCTGGTCATTCACATTCCTGGGCTGCTCCAGACGCTTGATCACGCCCGTGCTGTGATCTCGGAAGCGGCCCCGCCGCTGCGTCCGTACGAAGTCGAGCATCGCCTGTCGCATCGTTTGAAACGCCAGGTTGTGCTCCATGGCGACCGGCCCGTGCCGTACACCGCGATCATTCACGAGGCGGCACTCCGCATGGAGTTCGGTGGACCCGGGACCATGCAGGGGCAACTGAAGCATCTGCTCACCATGAGCGAGATGGACAATGTGACGATCCGGGTGATCCCCTTTGCCGGTGGCGGTACGTTCCCGGGGACGGGGCAGTCCTTCGACTATGTCCTGGGACCCGTACCGCAGCTCGATACCGTGCAGCTGGACGCAGCGCCGGGGTGCCAGTTTGCTTACGCGGACACTGAGTTGGCGAAGTACCGGGCGGTTGCTGACCGGATGGAGGGGACAGCGCTCGACCCAGTCAGGTCCCGGGACTTCATCCACGGACTGCTGCGCACCATGTGAAAGGTGAAGGGCATGCCCACCTCTGAGTGGCGGAAATCTACCTACAGCGCTGATGCGGGGAACTGCGTGAACATCGCGACAGGCGGCCAGGGAGATGTCCGGCTCCGGGAGAGCGACGAACCCGGGACTGTCCTCGCTACCACCCCCGCCGTGCTGGGCGCGTTCATACGCGCGGCCCGGCGCGGGGACTTCGACCGCGTCGCACCGCGGCCCTGACGCGCCGGCGGGGCCGGCCACCTGGCGGTGGCCGGCCCCGTGGAACCGCCGTGGCCGGACCGGCTACACCGTCGAGCCGGGGATGGCCGCGACCAGCCCGCCGTCGATGATCAGGTCCTGCCCGTTGACGTACGACGCCTCGTCGGACGCGAGGAAGGCGACCGCGGCGGCGACCTCCTCCGAGGTGCCGAGGCGGCCGGAGACCACCTCCGCGGCGACGGCGGGCTTCGCGTCCGGGGTGACCGCGGCGTGGAACATCGGGGTCTCGATGTAGCCGGGGCTCACCGAGTTGACCCGTATCCCCCGGGGCCCCAGCTCCGCCGCGAGGGTGTGCGACAGGTTGTGCACCGCCGCCTTCGTCGCCGAGTACAGGGTGGCGTTCGGCAGGCCGCGGTGGAGCGTCCAGGACGCGTTGATCACGATCGCGGCGCCGGCGGACAGCAGCGGGAGGGTCTTCTGGACGGTGAAGAAGACGCCCTTGAAGTTGATGCCGACGACCCGGTCGAACTCCGCTTCGGTGATCTCGCCGTAGGGGTCGAACGAGCCGACGCCCGCGTTGGCGAAGACCACGTCCAGCCGCCCGTACCGCTCCCGGATCGTCGCGGTCAGCGCGTCGAGGTCGGCGAGGTCGCCCGCGTCGGCGCGCACCGCGAGGACCCGGTCGCCGCCGGCCAGCTCGGCGACCGCCGCGTCCAGCCGGGCGTCGTCGCGTCCGGTGATGACCACCCGCGCGCCCTCGGCGAGCAGCCTGCGCGCGGTGACCAGTCCCATGCCGCTGGTGCCGCCGGTGATCAGCGCGATCTTGTCAGTGAATCGGGGAGTGCTGTGCGTCATGGCGACCACCCTGCCGACCCGCGCGGCAGGCATACAGGGCGCAGTCAACCGGGGTCCGGCACCACCACCCTGGGGGCCGGGGCCACCGCCTCCGGCCGCCGGGTCAGGCCGGGGCGGCGAGCCGGAGCGGGACCAGCTCCCGGAGCCGTTCCCCGGTGCCGGTCCCGGGCCGCGGGTCGTACAGCACCAGCTGCCGGTCGGGCTGGCCGGCCACGGTCAGGACGGTGGTGTCGAAGACCAGGTCGCCGGCGTCCGGGTGGCGCACCGCCTTCACCGCCGGCATCGGCGCGCTCACGTCGTGGCGGGCCCACAGCTCGGCGAACTCGGGGCTCACCGCGCTGAGGTCGTCCACCAGCCGCCGGAACTCCGGGTCGTCGGGGTGGTGCGCCGCGTCGGCGCGGAAGGAGGCGACGACGTCCGGCGCGACCGAGGCCCAGTGCAGCTGCATGCCGCGGTACCGGGCGTTGGTGAAGAACGTGACGAGGCAGTTGTGGTCGGTGTCGCCGTAGCCGAACACGGTCCGCGCCGCGTCGTTGACGGCGAGCAGGTTCCGGTACCGGTCCTGGAGCACCGCGGGCCGCGGCGCCCACGCGTCGAGCAGCCGCCGCAGCTCCGGGGTGACCGGGGAGGCGCGGAACCCGCCGGCCCGGGGCGGGTTGAGGCCGGCGAGCAGGTAGAGGTGGGCGCGTTCCGGCTCGGTCAGGTGCAGCGCCCTGCTGATCGCGTCGAGCACCTCGGTCGAGACGTTGATGTCGCGGCCCTGCTCCAGCCACGTGTACCAGGACACGCCGACCCCGGCGAGGACCGCGACCTCCTCGCGCCGCAGTCCCGGCGTGCGGCGCCTGCCCGCCGTCGCCATGCCGACGTCCGCGGGGGTGAGCCGCGCCCGGCGGGTGCGCAGGAAGTCGCGGAGCTGCTCGCGGCGGTGGAGCGCCCCCGCAGGGGATTCGCTGGGCATACGCGTCATGGTAGTCACGGGCGGCCGCGGGCCGGAGCGGGCGGCGGGAGCACGACGGGCCGCCCGCGCACCGGGGTGCGGGCGGCCCGTCGGCGGAACCGGGTGTTACTTCACGATGGTGATGCGGTCGGCCTTCGGCGGGGCCAGCGGGGACT
Organism: Streptomyces sp. NPDC018031; assembly: GCF_044327625.1. Taxonomy (NCBI): domain Bacteria; kingdom Bacillati; phylum Actinomycetota; class Actinomycetes; order Kitasatosporales; family Streptomycetaceae; genus Streptomyces; species Streptomyces sp. NPDC018031. The sequence goes on along the minus strand of NZ_JBIRFT010000001.1, from coordinate 1,399,419 downwards.
GGGCGGAGGAGTGGGCGCCCAGGTAGGCGTTGAGGACGTCCAGGTCGGACGCGCCGACCAGCTTGTTCTTGCCCTCCTTGAGGACCGGGAAGCCGTCGCCGCCGCCGGAGAGGAACTCGTTCATCGCCACCCGGTAGGTCTTCGCCGGGTCGATCGGCTCACCGTCGAGCCTGACCGAGTCGGTGACGATCCGGTCGGCGCCGGTCTTCGTCAGGTCCAGGGTGTAGGTGAAGCCCCGGGACACCTGGAGGATCTTCGGCTGGGCCGCGTTGGCGCCGCTGACCTGCTGCCGCAGGGCGGTCAGCAGCTGCTCGCCGGTGAGGTCGATGACGGTCATCATGTTGGTGAACGGCTGCACGGTGAACGACTCGCCGTAGGTCACCACCCCGTCGCCCTCGGCGCCGGACGCCTTGAACGCCAGGTCGGAGCGGATGCCGCCGGGGTTCATCAGGGCCAGTCGCGCGCCGCCCTTGTCGGCGGGGGCGAGCGCTTCCAGCTGCGCGTCGGTGATCAGGTCGCCGAGCGGGGTCTCGTAGGAGGTGGCGCCGCGGCCGGGGATGTCGGCCGAGATGTAGCCCACCGGCCGGTTGGCGATCGGCGCGGCGAGCTTGTCCCAGCGCTTGATCAGCTTGGTCATGTCGCGGGCCTTGCGCTGCTCCCGGTGCACCACGTGGTTGGCCGACGTGACGCTGGTCCGCACGATGTCGTCGGTGTCACGGTCGTAGGTGAGCGTGGTGTCGGTGTAGAGGCGGCCGAAGGAGGCGGCGGAGGTGACGGTGCGCGGCTGGCCGGCCGGGTCCGGGATGCTGCACGCGTACGCCTGGTGGGTGTGACCGGTGACCAGCGCGTCGACCTGCGGGCTGACGTTCTTGGCGATGTCGACGATCGGGCCGGAGATCCCCGCGCCCGGGCCGGCGCTGTCGCAGTCGTAGTTGTACGAGGGGGCAGTGGGCATGCCGCCCTCGTGGATGAGCGCGACGACCGACTTGACGCCCTTGCGGTTCAGCTCCTTGGTGTACTTGTTGATCGTCTCGACCTCGTCGTGGAACTTCAGGCCCTTGACGCCGTCGGCGGTGACGATGTCCGGGGTGCCCTCCAGGGTGACGCCGATGAAGCCGATCTTCACGCCCTTGCGCTCCCACACCACGTACGGCTTGAGTATGGGCTTGCCGGTCTTCTCGTCCGTCACGTTGGCGGCGAGGTAGGGGAAGTCCGCGCCGGGGAAGGTCTTGCCCTCCTCGTAGCAGCCCTCCTTGGGGTGGCAGCCGCCGTTCTGCATCCGGCCCAGCTCGACGGCGCCTTCGTCGAACTCGTGGTTGCCGACCGCGGTGACGTCCAGGTCCAGCTTGTTCAGCGCCTCGATGGTCGGCTCGTCGTGGAACAGGCCGGAGAGCAGCGGGCTGCCGCCGATCATGTCACCGCCCGCGGCGGTGATGGAGTACGGGTGGCCCTTCCGGGCCTTGCGCAGCGCGGTGGCCAGGTACTCGACACCGCCCGCCGGAATGGCCTTGGTGGTGCCGTCCGGCTGGAGTTCGGTGACGTTGCCCGAGGAGCCCTGCGGCGGTTGCAGGTTGCCGTGCAGGTCGTTGAACGAGAGCAGCTGTACGTCGACGGTGCGGCCGTGGCCGAACTCGGCCCGGTCCCCGGCCTCCGGCGCGGTGGGGCTCGCGCCCGCCGGGAGCGCGGCGGCGAACACCCCGGCGGTGGCCGCCAGCACCGCCACTCCCGTGACCGAACGTCGCAACTTTCGCCGTCGATGAGGTGTCGCTGGCATCTGGTCCCCTTTGTGCATTGGTCGGACGACGGCGGAAGCTTACGGTCAACGCGCGTAGCGGGGCAGGGGGGACGAGGTTACGACCTGGTTGCGCGTGGGGGGCCGGGCGGAGTGCCGCGGCGGGCCCGGTTCCCCTCACCGCGGCGGCGCGCGGCCCCGCGGGACCGTCGCAGGGGTTTGCCCGGGCCGCCGGCCGCCGCTGGCCTACGCTCGTGACCATGAGCGAGATGAGTGAGACCGCGGGCCGCCGGAGCATCGAGATCCTGGACGAGCTGACCGAGGGTCTGGCGGACCGGGTGCTGGAACTGGTCACCGAGTCGGCGCGCACCGACGGTCAGCCCGCCGTGTCGGAGCAGGGGCGGTTGCAGATGCACGGCCGCCGCCCGGGGGTGCGTCACCTGCTGGTGCGGGACGGCACCGGGGAACTCGTCGGCTACGGGCAGCTGGAGGGCACCGACCCGGTGGAGGCGCCCGCCGCCGAACTGGTGGTGCACCCGGCGCACCGGGGGCGCGGCCACGGGCGGGAGCTGGGCAACGCGCTGCTGCGCGAGTCCGGCCGGCGGCTGCGGGTGTGGGCGCACGGCGGGCACCCTTCCGCCCGGCACCTGGCGCAGGTGCTGGGCATGTCGCTCTTCCGTGAACTGCGCCAGATGCGGCGGCCGCTGACCGGCCCGGACGCCCCGGCCCTGCCCGAGCCGGTACTGCCGGAGGGGGTGACGGTGCGGGCCTTCCGGCCGGGTGAGGACGACGCGGCCTGGCTCGCGACGAACGCCGCGGCCTTCGCCCACCACCCCGAACAGGGCTCGCTCACCCAGCGGGACCTGGACGACCGCAAGGCCCAGCCGTGGTTCGACCCGGCCGGTTTCTTCCTCGCCGAGCGGGGCGGCGACCTGGTCGGCTTCCACTGGACCAAGGTGCACGGGGAGGAGCGGCTGGGTGAGGTGTACGTCCTGGGTGCCCGGCCGGACGCGCAGGGCGGCGGCCTGGGCAAGGCGCTGACCGCGGTCGGCCTGCGCCACCTGGCCGCGCTCGGCCTGCCCACCGCGATGCTGTACGTCGACGCCGACAACGCCGCCGCCGTCGCGGTGTACGAGCGGCTGGGCTTCACCACCCACGAGGTGGACCTGATGTACCGCACGGAGAGCTGAGCGGACGCCGCCTGCCGGGAGCCGGCCCCGCCGGGGCCGGACCGGTCAGTGGCCCCGGCGGCGCCGGCCCGTCGGCCGAGGTCCGGGCCGACGCCCCCGTACCCGGCGGCCGCGCCGGCCGGTGCGTCGCCCGCCGTGCTGCCGGTGCGCTCGCGCGGCTGCCCGCCGTCGCGCTCGTGTGCCGTTGCGCGCCGTGCTGCCGGTGCCCTCGCGCGCCGCTGCCCGGCGTGCTGCCGGTGCCCTCGCGCGCCGCTGCCCGGCGTGATGCCGGTGCGCCCGTTGCCCGCCGCCGCGCTCGTGCGCTGTTGCGCGCCGAGGGAGCCAGGCGCCCCGGTCGAGGCCGAGGACGAGGCCGAGGCCGAGGTCGAGGTCGAGGTCGAGGGCGCCGGCGGCCCGGTCGGTGTGACCGTCGTGCCGGACGTCGCCGCCCCGGGCCGGCGGCCCGGCGGTGCGCCGGCATCCCCGCCCGGCCTGCCCGTGGACGACCCGGTGCACACGCTGTGGACCCACCGGGCGCCTGGTGATGCCCGCGATGGCCGCCGGGTGTCGAAAGTCTCGTGATCCCCGGGGCGTAGGGACGCCGCGCCGTCGGGACGCCGCGCCGTCGGGGCGCCGCGCCGTCGGGGCGCCGCGCCGTCGGGCTGTCGGGACGCCGCGCCGCCGAGCGCGGGAGCGCATGCCCTTCGCGCCGTCCGCGCCGTTCACGAGCACGAAAGTCACCCGAACGGCTCCGTTAGCATGTTCGAACTCACGACGATCGTCCTCATTGGCTGCCGCTTCACCGGAAAACCATGCGATCCAGCACGAAGAGTGACTTAATTGCCCGGCAACTAACAAATCGGTCAAACAATTGATATCCATAGCGCGAATAGACAGCAGAAAAGTGCTCGCCGCGTGGCGACGGCCACGGGCGATGCTGTGGACCGCGGTGGCTGTCGCGGCCCTCGGCCTCTCCGTCGCGCTGGAGATAGCCGCCCGCGACTACGGCGTACCGGGGCCGATGACCAACCAGGCCCGCGAGGTGGTGTTCGCCCCCAAGTCAGGGACGCTGCTGTACGCCGGTATGGCGCTGATGATGGTGGTGCTCACCTGGCGGCAACGGTTCATCGCGATCGGTGTCGCGATCGGCGTCGACGTCGTCTTCGTGCTGGCGCGGTGGGCGGCCGACGTCAAGACGGCGGAGGGGGCCGGGTACCCGTACGGCAACGGCGCGTTGTGGGTGATGCTGGGCTGCGCGGTCATCGCCGTCACGCGCCGCACCGGCCGGGAGCGCGTCCTGCTGCTGAAGGGCGTCGGGCTGGGCCTGGTGCTGGTGGCCGGCCGCAAGATCGGCGACACCTGGCTGCTCATCACGTCCAAGTCCCGCCCGGTGGTGCTCGACCAGTACGTGGCGGTCGCCGATCACGCGCTGGGCAACCCGTCGTGGGTGGCGGGCCGGATCGTCCGGGCCACCGGCTCGATCGGCGACCACGTCCTGCAGTACGTCTACATCCAGCTCGCGGCTGCCGCCGTCATCGTCGCGCTGTACCAGCTGCGGAACGTGGCGGTCGAGCGCCGCTTCCCGCGCCACCATCTGGTGCGCACCTTCCTGGTGATCGGGCTCCTCGGGCCGGGCATCTACATGATCTACCCGGTGGTCGGGCCGATCTTCGCCTACGGTGCCGACGGCGGGCACTGGGCGGTGGCCGATCTCTGGCCGGACACGCCGCCGCCGATCACCACCCCGGACCAGATGCCGTTCAACGAGGTCACGCCGCGCAACTGCATGCCCAGCCTGCATACGGCGTGGGCTGTCGCGATCTTCATTCATTCCCGCAGGGGCCCGTGGATTCTGCGCCACGCGGGAACGTTCTGGCTGATCGCCACGCTCAGCGTCACGCTGGGGTTCGGTTACCACTACGGCGCGGATCTCGTGGCCGGTGTGGTGTTCACGCTGACGATCGAGGCAGGTCTGCGCGCGTCCGCACGTGGCTGGGACCGGTCGGGAATCCAGCTGGTCGCCTACGGCACCGCGGTCTTCGCCGCGCTTCTGGCGTCCTATCGCTATCTGCCGATGGAGATGGCCGAACATCCCTGGGTGTTCGGACCCCTTCTCATCCTGGCGATGGCCTCGGTGATCTACGGCTATGTACGGACCACCAGGGTGTGGGAGCCGAAGACCGTGCCGGCACCGCGGCAACCGGAACCGCAGCCCGAGCTGGTGTAGCCCCCCGGCCCCTCCGGCCCCCAGGCCCCCGGCCCCAGGCCCCCGGCCTCCGGCCCCCGGCCGGTAGGGGTCGGTGACGACGTACCTGCCGGGGACGGGCCCGGGCACCCGCCGCGGCCGTGCCGCCGCGCAGCGGAGCGCGTCCGCCCCCACGGGCCGCCCGGCGGCCACCGGTCACCGTGGCGGACCGCCGGCGGCCACGAGGTGCACAGCGCGTGACGGCCCGTGCGGGTGCCGCGCAGACCCCGGGCGCGCGGTGCGGTGCGGCCCGTGCGGGTGCCGCGCGGGCCCGGGGCGCACGGCGCGTGACGGCCCCAGCCGGGCGGCGCGTGAAGACGCAGCGCGCACGGCGTACGGCGGCACCGCGGGGGCGGAACCCGCGGCCGCGCGCCCACCGTGCCGGGGCCGGGCACCGGTGACGCGGCGGCCGGCCGGTGCGCACCGGGGCTCACCGGGCTGCGGACACCGGACCAGGCCCGCGGCGGGACTCCCTGGGAGATGCGCCCCGATTTCCTACGCGCCATGTCTCCGTTACCGGCGATTCAATCTTGGTTGCGAGCATCACTGAATGCAGCCCGCTGTGTCCAAGCCCCTGCACCGGAGGCTCCGTGCCGCCCCGGCGCCGTCGTCCGACGCGCCTGACCTGCCCGGGGCGCGGAAGAATGAGGTCATGAACCAGTCCAGTGGTCAGGCTCCCGTCCCCCCGCAGCCGCAGCCGCAGCCTTCCGTCGGCTCCATCGCCGCGCACCGTCCGAACGCCGTGGCGGCGCCCCCGGTGAGTGAGCTCGATCTGGACCCGGACCTGGACGCCGACGCGGACGACTACCAGGACGGCGGCCTCCCCGGCATGGACGGCGGCGAGCTGCCGCAGGGCCGCTTCCTGGACCGGGAGCGCAGCTGGCTGGCGTTCAACGAGCGGGTGCTGGAGCTGGCCGAGGACCCGGCCACCCCGCTGCTCGAACGGGCCAACTTCCTGGCGATCTTCGCCAGCAACCTCGACGAGTTCTTCATGGTGCGGGTCGCCGGTCTCAAGCGGCGCATCGCCACCGGAGTGGCCACCCGGTCCGCGTCCGGACTCCAGCCCCGCGAGGTGCTGGACCTGATCTGGACCCGGTCCCGCGAGCTGATGGCGCGGCACGCCGCCTGCTTCCAGCAGGACGTCGCCCCCGAGCTGGCCGACCAGGGCATCCACCTGATCCGCTGGCCGGACCTCACGGAGAAGGAGCAGTCGCGCCTGTCCACGCTGTTCCGGCAGCAGATCTTCCCGGTGCTCACCCCGCTGGCGGTGGACCCGGCGCACCCGTTCCCGTACATCTCGGGGCTGTCCCTCAACCTCGCGGTGGTCGTCCGGAACCCGGTCAGCGGCCACGACCACTTCGCGCGGGTGAAGGTCCCGCCGCTGCTCTCCCGGTTCCTGGAGGCGTCCCCGCAGCGGTACGTGCCGCTGGAGGACGTGATCGCGGCGCACCTGGAGCAGCTGTTCCCCGGCATGGACGTGCTGGCGCACCACATGTTCCGGGTCACCCGCAACGAGGACCTGGAGGTCGAGGAGGACGACGCCGAGAACCTCCTCCAGGCGCTGGAGAAGGAGCTGCTGCGACGCCGCTTCGGGCCGCCGGTGCGGCTGGAGGTCGAGGAGTCCATCGACCCGTACGTGCTGGACCTGCTGGTGCGCGAGCTGAAGATCACCGACGCCGAGGTCTACCCGCTGCCCGGCCCGCTGGACCTCACCGGACTGTTCGGCATCGCGGCCCAGGACCGGCCGGAGCTGAAGTACCGCAAGTTCATCGCCGGCACCCACCGGGACCTCGCCGAGGTCGAGTCCGCGTCCGCCCCGGACATCTTCGCGGCGCTGCGCGAACGGGACGTGCTGCTGCACCACCCCTACGACTCGTTCTCCACCTCCGTCCAGGCGTTCCTGGAGCAGGCCGCCGGCGACCCGGACGTGCTCGCGATCAAGCAGACGCTCTACCGGACGTCCGGCAAGTCCCCGATCGTCGACGCGCTGATCGACGCCGCCGAGGCCGGCAAGCAGGTGCTGGTGCTGGTCGAGATCAAGGCGCGCTTCGACGAGCAGGCCAACATCAAGTGGGCGCGGAAACTGGAGGAGGCCGGCTGCCACGTGGTGTACGGCCTGGTCGGCCTCAAGACGCACTGCAAGCTGTCGCTGGTGGTGCGCCAGGAGGGCGACACCCTGCGCCGCTACTCGCACGTGGGCACCGGCAACTACCACCCGAAGACCGCCCGGCTCTACGAGGACCTCGGCCTGCTGACGGCCGACCCGGACGTCGGCGCCGACCTGTCCAACCTCTTCAACCGGCTGAGCGGCTACTCGCGGCAGGAGAGCTACGAGCGGCTGCTGGTGGCCCCCCGCTCGCTGCGCGACGGGCTGGTCTCCCGGATCCACCAGGAGATCGCCCACCTGCGGGCCGGCCACCCCGCCTACGTCCGCATCAAGGTCAACTCGATGGTCGACGAGGCCGTCGTCGACGCGCTCTACCGCGCCGCGCAGGCGGGCGTGCCGGTCGACGTGTGGGTGCGCGGCATCTGCGCGCTGCGGCCGGGAGTGGCCGGCCTGTCGGAGAACATACGGGTGCGCAGCATCCTCGGCCGGTTCCTCGAACACTCGCGGGTGTTCGCCTTCGGGAACGGCGGCGAGCCCGAGGTGTGGCTCGGCAGCGCCGACATGATGCACCGCAATCTGGACCGTCGGATAGAGGCGCTGGTGCGCGTCACCGACCCCGCCCACCGCGCTTCCCTCGACCGCCTGCTGGAGACCGGGATGTCCGACTCGACCGCTTCCTGGCACCTGGGCCCGGACGGCACCTGGACCCGGCACGCCACCGACGCCGAGGGGAAGCCGCTGCGCAACGTACAGGAAATGCTCATCGACGCCCGGAGGCGCCGGCGTGGTACAGCGACATGACCTGCTGCCGGCCGAAGTTACGGGGACGACCGGGCCACCGTCGTCGTCCGGCACCCCGCCGACTGGCGCACTCGGCCCCGGGGGGAACGACATGACGGAACACGCGACGGGCAGCACCACCACCTCCGCACCGGGCCCGCGGCCCGCCACGGCGGGCGAGGTGCTCGCGCTCTACCTGCACGGGCAGGCCGGTGACTTCCTGCGCAGCCTGCGCCTGCACCGGGAGAGCGCGGCGGACGTGGAGGAGGCCGCCGAAGCGGCCCGGCTGCTGCGCCGCTCGGCCCGGCGGATCAGCGGCGCGCTGCACGTCTACCGTCCGCTGACCGACACCGCCTGGGCGGACCAGCTCCGCGCCGAACTCGCCTGGCTGTCCGGCACCCTCGCCCGGGAGCACGCCTACGCCGCCCGCCTCGCCCGGCTGCGCGGCGCCCTGCACCGGCTCTCCGGCGCGTCCGTGCCGCACCCGGACGCCGAGCACGACCGGACGCGGGACCTCCGCACCACCGACCTGCCGGACCGCGGCCGGGACGGCGACCGCGAGCCGGCCGGCCCGGACACCGCGGCCGAACCGTCCGCCGCGGGGGGCGTACGGGTACCGGCCGCCCACGAGCCGACCCCGGGCAGCGCCCCGGCGACCGGGCCCGCCACCGCGGCGGCACCGGGCGCCGGCGGCGCGCCCGGCGGGACCGCGGCGCGGCCGGTCACCAGCGCCGCGCGGACAGTCCGGCGCGGCGTCACCGCGGACATCGCGGGCCAGGCCGCCGAACCCGGCACCCCGGCCGACGTGCCGACGGCCGGGCGCGCGCCCGGCCCGGCCCGCGTGGACGCCCGGGGCCGTACCGGCCGGCCCGGCGACCCGGTCGCGCCCGCGGCCGGCGGCTCGGCCGCCGGGAACGGACGGCCCGCGGAGTCCGGTGCCGCACCGGGCCGGAGCCAGGTGCCCGGCGCCCGCGCCGGTGGCCGGGGCAGCCGCCGAGCGCTCTCCCTCACCGCCGACGAAGCCCCGGACCAGGCCACCGGTGCCGGGCTGCCCGGCGCCCTCCCCGACCGGGCCGGACCGGCCGAGACGCCCGCCCGGCGCGGCGGCGCCGCACCGGCCGGCCGGCGCTCCGGCCGGCCGCAGGCGGACCGGGCCGACGGCCCGTACCCGACCGACGGCGGCGGCCCCCTGAACGGTGCCCCCGCCGCCGGCGACGGCACGCTCGGTGGTGCCGCGCCCGGGGACCGCACCGGCGGCCGGGAGCCCCGCGCCCCGCGGCGCCAGGAGCAGCGGGCCGGAGCGCTCACCGTGGGCGCCGCCCGGGCCGGCGCGCTGCTGGAACGCCAGCTCACGCTCGCCCGGACCCGGGCGCACACCGCCGCGCTCCAGGCCCTGGGCTCCTCCCGCTTCCACGCGGTCGCCGACGCGGTCGCGCTGCTCGCCTCCGAGGTGCCGCTGGACCCGTCGGCCGCCGAGCACCCGGCCGAGCAGGTGCTGCCGCCGCTCGCGGACCTGGCGCACCGGCGGCTGGTGGAGGCCGTGGAGGCGCTGCCACTGGGCCGGGCCGGCCACCCGTACAACGCCGAGGCGCTGGTCCACGGCCTGGCGGCGACCCCGGCCGCCGACGCCCCGCCCGCCAGCGACCAGCAGGACGCGCCCTGGCACCAGGTCCGCCGGCTGGTGCGGATGCGGCGGTACGCGCTGGAGGTGCTGGACGAGGGGCAGCGGGCGGCGGCCACCGGGCTGCTGGAGGTCGAGCCGTCGCTGTCGGTGCGCCTGCTGGCCGCCGCGCAGGCCCTGGAACGGCACCGGGACGCGGCCGAGGCGGCCACCGCCGCCGCCACCGCCGCCCGGACCCCGCGGATCGCCCCGGCCACCGCCTACGCGCTCGGCGTGCTCCACGCCGACCAGCGGCACGAGGTCGAGGCGGCCCGGTTCGCGTTCGGCCGCGTCTGGCAGCGGTCGGCGGCAGGCACGCCCTGACCCGGGCCGCCGGCCGCGGCCCGGGGTCCCCGGGCGGTCCGGCCGGCCGCCGCGGGGCACGGCATCGGGCGGCCGGGCCGGGGCACCCGGCATAAGGAGGTGGGTGACGAGTGGCCGATACGGGACCCCGGGACACCGGGCGCGGAACCGACCACCGCCGCGACGGCCGCTCCGGCCGTCCGGCGGGCGGCCCCCGGGTCCGGACGGGAGACGACGGGACCCAGGGCGGCGGGCACGGCGCGCCCGGCCCCCGCCCCGGGAGCACCGGAACGGGCGCCCGCCGCTCCGGGAGCCCCGGCGCGGCCCCGGGCACCCGCCCCGGGAGCCCCGGCGCGGACCGCGGACCCGGCAAGGGCACCGGCCCGGGCCCGGGGGACCCGGCCGGGGGCGCCGGGAGCGGGCCCGCGGCGGGCGGCGGCGCACCCGCGCCGGTCCGGGCCGCCGGGTGCGTCCTGTGGCGCCGCTCCCCGCACGAGGGACGGCTGGAGATCGCGCTGGTCCACCGGCCGCGCTACGACGACTGGTCGCACCCGAAGGGCAAGCTCAAGCGGGGCGAGGACGCGCTGCGCGGCGCCGTGCGCGAGGTGCTGGAGGAGACCGGCATCGGCTGTGTGCCGGGCGCCCCGCTGCCCACCGTCCGCTACCCGGTGCGGGGCCGCCCCAAGGAGGTCCGCTACTGGGCGGCCGAGGCCGACCCGGAGGACACCTTCGTGCCCAACCGGGAGGTCGACCGGATGCTGTGGCTGCCGCCCGCCACCGCCCGCGAGGTCCTCACCCACGACCACGACCGGGGACTCGTCGACGCGCTGCTGTCCGTCCTCCACCAGCCCTGACGGGCGCCGGACCGCGGCCCGGGAACGGTCACGGGGGGCCGGGGCCGGGCCGGCCGGACCCTCGGTCACCCGGCCCTCGCCGGGCCGGTGACCGCTCCCGCCACCCGGCTCCGGCGTCCGGCCGTTCACCCGCACCGACCGGCACCGGCCCCGGCATCCGGCCGTTCCCGCACCGACCGGCACCGGCACCGGCCCCGGCGTCCGGCCGTTCCCGCACCAACCGGCCCCGGCGTCCGGCAGGTCGGTCACCGGCGGCGGCGCAGCGAGGCGTCGGCGAGCGCGGGCGGCACGTAGTAGCTGTCCGCGCGGTTCAGGTCGGTGCCCGGCGGCACGATCTCGTCGATCCGGTCCAGCACGTCCTCGCTCAGCACCGTGTCCGCCCCGGCGAGCAGGTCCTCCAGCTGCTCGTGGGTGCGCGGACCGATGATCACGGAGGTGACCGCCGGGTGCGACCGTACGAACGCGGTCGCCAGGTGGGGCAGCGACAGCCCGGCCTCCGAGGCCAGCTCCGCCAGCTTGCCCACCGCCTCCAGCTTGCGCGCGTTGCCCGGCAGCGCCGGGTCGAACTTCTGCTGCTCCATCGCGTGCCGACCGCCCGTCAGGTCGATGTCGGACGCCTTGGTGTAGCGGCCGGAGAGCCAGCCCGCGGACAGCGGCCCCCAGGTCAGCACGCCCATCCCGTACTTCCGCGCGGTCGGCAGCACCGCCGCCTCCACCCCGCGGGCCAGGATGGAGTACGGCGGCTGCTCGGTGCGGAACCGCACATGGCCGCGCCGCTCGGCCACCCACTGCGCCTCGACGATCTGCTCGGCCGGGAAGGTGGAACTGCCGACCGCCCGCACCTTTCCGGCGCGCACCAGGTCGGACAGGACGGACAGCGTCTCGTCGATGTCCGTGTCGGGGTCCGGGCGGTGGACCTGGTACAGGTCGATGTAGTCGGTGCCGAGACGGCGCAGGCTGTTCTCGACCGCCCGGGTGATCCACCGCCGGGAGTTCCCGCTGTGGTTGGCGTCGTCGCCCATCGAGCCGTGCACCTTCGTCGCCAGGACCACGTCGTCGCGGCGGCCCTTGAGCGCCTTCCCGACGATCTCCTCCGACTCGCCCGCGGAGTAGACGTCCGCGGTGTCCACGAAGTTGATCCCGGCGTCCAGGGCGCGGTGGATGATCCGTACGCCCTCGTCGTGGTCGGCGTTGGCCCAGGCCCCGAACATCATCGCGCCGAGCGCGTATTCGCTGACCGAGATGCCGGTGCCGCCGAGGATTCTGCGCTGCATGGTTGCCGTCTTCCTGAGGTGGTTCGGTACGGGATGCCGGGCCGCGGGAGCGGCTGCCGCCCGCCGCCTTCGCGGTCCAGCCTCGCGCCCCGGCGACCGGGGTGACAGGCCCGCTCCAACCTGGGACTGCCGGAACCACCTTGTCGGCGTACCCGGGGCCGGCGCGGCCGGGGAGGACCCGCGGGCCGGACGGCACCGGGACCGTCCGGGACCGCCCGGAGCCGCCCGGAGCCGTGCGGGACCGTCCGGAGCCGTGCGGGACCGTCCGGAGCCGTCCGGGACCGCCCCAGGCCGTCCGGGACCGCCCGGAGCTGTCCGGGACCGGCTCCGGAGGGGCCACCGGCCGATAATGGACCGATGGGCGTCTCCCGATCGGACATCAACGCGTTCCTCAAGACCCGCCGCGCCGCGCTCGACCCGGCGACCGTGGGACTGCCCGACGGGGTGGTCCGGCGACGCGTCCGCGGGCTGCGCCGCGAAGAGGTCGCCCAACTCGCCGGAATCAGCGTCGACTACTACACCCGTATCGAACAGGGCCGGGCGAACGCCATCTCCGACGAGGTCCTGGACTCCGTCGCGCGGGCGCTGCGGCTGACCCCCGCCGAGCACACCTACCTGCGGAACGTGGCCCAGCCACGGCGCCGGTCCGCGCACCCGGCGCCGGTCCGGCCCCGGATACGGCCGGGGGTGCGGCAGCTGCTGGACGCCCTCGACAGCACCGTGCCGGCCTTCGTCTACGGCCCGGGACTGGACGTCCTGGCGTGGAACCGGCTCGGCGGCATGGTCGCGTTCGACCTGGCCGCGGTCCCGGAGCCGGAACGCAACGCCGCCCGCCTGGTCTTCCTCCACCCGGACGCCAGGACGCTGCACCCGGACTGGGAGCGGCTCGCCGGGGAGACGGTGGCGAGCCTGCGCGCCGAGGCCGGGCGCCGCCCCGACCTGACCGGCCGTCGCATCCGCGAACTCCAGGAGCACAGCGAGGACTTCCGGCGGCACTGGGAGGCGCAGGCCGTCACCGAGCGCACCCACGGCACCAAACGCATCCGGAACCCGCTGGTCGGCGAATTGGAGATCACCTATCAGGTGCTGGCGCTGCCGTCCGACGAGGGCCAACTGCTGTGCACCTACACCGCGCGGCCCGGCTCGCGCACCGAACGAGCGCTGCGCGAGCTGGCGGCGGTAGGCGCCGCGCAGGCCGGCGCGGCCGTCTGAGGCGGGCGGCCCGGACGCCGTCCGCGCGGGGCCGCGGCCCCACGCGGGGTGGCCGGCTTGGGACCGGCCGCCCGGCGTGGACGGGCGCCGGTGCGGACGTCCACCGGCGTGGACAGGTGTTGGTGCGGCTGGGTACCGGTGTGGACCGGGGCCGGTGGGGGCGGGCGCTGGTGTGGGCGGGGTCGGTGGGGACGGGGGCCGGCCGGTGGGGGCGGGCGCCGGTGTGACCGGGCCGGTGGGGGCGGGCGCCGGCGTGGACGGGGGCCGGTGTGGACGGGGGCCGCCGTGGCCCGGGTGGTCAGCGGCCGCGCGGTCAGCGGCCGCGCGGCGCCAGCGCGTCCCAGCGGACCGTGACCTCGCCCTGCCGCCACCGGCGCGGGCCGTCCGTCAGCGGCCAGTCGGCGCGCAGGCTCGCGCACGCCCTGACCCAGCGCTGCCGGGCGCTGAGCGCGGCGTAGGGGGCCGCGGCCGCCCACGCCCGGTCGAAGTCGCGGAGGAAGGCGTGCACCGGCTCGCCCGGCACATTGCGGTGGATGAGCGCCTTCGGCAGCCGTTCGGCCAGGTCGGAGGGGCGGTCCAGGGAACCGAGGCGGGCGGCGAAGGTGACCGTGGCCGGCCCGGCCGGGGTGAGCGCCACCCAGACGTGCCGGCGGCCGATCTCGTCACAGGTGCCCTCGACCAGCAGCCCGCCGGGCGCCAGCCGGTCGCACAGCCGCCGCCACACGGCCGCCACCTCGTCCTCGTCGTACTGCCGCAGCACATTGGCCGCCCGGATCAGCGCGGGGCGCGGACCGGTGCCGGGCGGCAGTGGCACCTCGAACCCGCCGTGCGCGAAGACCAGCCCGTCCCGCTCGTACGGCTTCGCGGCGGCGACCCGGGCCGGGTCGATCTCGATGCCCACCACGCTGACCCGCGGCGCCGCGGTCCGCAGCCGGTGCAGCAGCTCGACGGCGGTCCAGGGCGCGGCGCCGTACCCGAGGTCGACCGCGACCGGGGCCGGGGCGCGCAGCAGGGAGCGGTGGTGCTGCGCCGCGATCCACCGGTCCATGCGGCGCAGCCGGTTGGGGTTGGTGGTGCCGCGGGTCGCCGAGCCGACGGGTCGGGTCGGCGAAGGGATACGTGCGGCGGCCATGCGCTCGACTGTAAGCGCTCGGGCCGGCGAGCTGCCGCCGGGCGGGCCCGGGGCCGGGCGCGTGCGCCGCCCGGGCGCCCGGCCGCGGACGGCCCGGGGCAGCCCGCGCCCCCGGGCCCGGTGTCCGGCGCGCGGGGGCCCCGGGCCCGGTGTCAGGCGCGGAGGCGGTCCAGCAGCCCGTCCTCGACCGGGTACGGCGGCTCCGGGGGCAGCAGCCGGCGGGCGGCGTCCGGGTCGCCGCCGCGGACCAGGGCGTGGATCTCCCGGGTGAGCGGTGTCACATCGGTGATGGAGACCGTCCACTCGTCGGCGTACCGGCGCGCGGCCTCGCCGGAGAGGCCCAGCTGGAGCGAGCGGTAGGGCAGCGGCGCGAGGCGCAGATCGCGCTCGGGGTCCCACTGGACCCGGGTCGGGGAGCGCTTCAGCTTCCGCTGCCAGGCGGCCTGGTCGGCGTGCAGGCCCGCCACGTAGTGGGACAGGCAGGCGTGGCGCAGCGCCCAGGCGAAGCCGTCCCGGGTGATCTCGATCGCCAGGACGGTCTCCTGGCCCTCCTTGGCGGCCCAGCCGCAGCGGTACATCATCCACAGGAACGACGGCTTGATCCACGTCATCCGGTCCCGCTTCCACGCGGCCGGGAAGCGGCCGTCGCGCGCCGCGGGCAGGCCGAGGGCCGGCGGATACGCCTGGTAGACGGTGACCGTGTCCGCCGTGTGGCGGGCGCGGATGCGGTACTTCGGTTCTTCCACGGCACGAGGATGGTCCGGGCGCGCCGCGCCGACCACTCATTTTGCGATCACCGCGCTGCGGGCCCCCGCGCGGGCCCCGGGGCGGCATCGCGGGAGCGGCGGCACCGCCGGGGTTGGGACGGGTCGCCGGGCCCGGCCGCCGCGCGCCCCGGAACCGGCCGGCCGCCCCGGCGGTACCGGCCGGCCGCTCCGGCGGTACTGGCGGGCAGGCCGGCCCCAGCGGTACTGGCGGGCCCGCGGGCCCGGGGTATCGCTTCGGGGTCCGCGGGCCCCGGGGGCATCGCTCCGGGTGCCGCCGCCGCGGCGGCCGGTCAGTTCCAGACGCCGGTCGCCGCGGCCCTGGCCACATAGGTGTCGAAGTCCACCGGCGCCCGGCCCAGCACCTGCCGGACCCCGTCGGCCGGCTCGGCGGTGTGGCCCTCGCGGTGCAGGGCGAAGAGGGTGCCGAGCGCGTCCGCCGCCACCTCCGGGTAGCCCTCGGCGAGCAGCTCCGCCCGGTACTCCTCCGGGGTCAGCTCCACGTAGTCGATGGACCGGCCCGCGGCGCGCGCCATCGTGGTGACCGCCTCGCCGAAGGTGATGCCGCGCGGCCCGGACACCTCGTACACCTCGCCCAGCAGCCGGGCCTCGTCGGTGGTGAGCAGCGCGGCGGCGACGTCCGCCACGTCGTCGGCGTCGACGAACGCCTCGGTGACGGCGCCGATCGGCAGCGCCAGCCGGCCGTCCCGCAGCGGCTTCAGCCACAGGTCCTCGTCGAAGTTCTGGTTGAAGTTGTTGGCGCGGATGACCGCCCACTCGGCGCCCGAGTCCCGGGCCGCGCGCTCGGCGGCGGCCATGCCCTGGCCGAAGTCCGGACCGCTGTGGTCCAGGCCGCGCCCCGACAGCACCACGAAGCGCGACACCCCGGACTCCGTGGCCAGCCGCACGAACCCGGCCACCGGGGCCGGGTCGTCGGGAGCGACCAGGTACACCGCGGAGGCACCGGCCAGCGCCGGGCCCCAGGTGGCCGGATCGGTCCAGTCGAAGCGCACCGCGCCGGAGCGGGATGCCGCCCGCACCGTGGCGCCCGCGAGGCGCAGCCGGGGCACCAGCCTGCGGCCGGTCTTGCCGGTCGCGGCCAGGACCAGGATCTCGCGGCCGGTGTCCTCCTGCCGGGTCGTGGTGGCGGTGGTCTGGGTGGTGGTGTCCGTCGTCATGCCGTTCAGTCAACTGCCCGGCCGCGGCCGGGCACATGGGCGCGCGTCCGCGGTGGATGTCCATCCGTACGCGGCCACCGGATCCGGCGCGTACGCCGCGACCGCCGGTTCCCGCACGGCACTTAGGCTGACGCCATGGACCCGTTCGACGATCTGCTGCGAGGAGTCCGCGCCGACGGCGCCGTGTTCGGCCGGTCGGTGCTGTCACCGCCGTGGGCGCTGCGGTTCACCGACGGGGCGTCGCTGACGCTGTGCGTACCGCTCCGCGGCGAGGGCTGGATCGTGACGGACGGGACGGACGAGACGGACGAGACGGAGGGGACGGCGGGCGGCGCGGGCGGCGACGGCAGCCGGGCGCACCGCCTCCGGCTCGGTGAGGCGGCCGTCGTCACCGGCCCGGAGCCGTTCGTCTTCACGGACCGGCCCGAGACGCTGGCGGCCACCGCGCCGCCGCTGCACGAGGTCAACTGCGGCGACGCCTGGCCGGGCGAGGGGGCCCGGCGGGACGTCGCCGGGGAGCTGGCCGGGCACGCGGTCGGACGCACCGTGCTGATGGCGGGCGCCTACCACGTGCCCGGGGAGGTGCCGCGGCGGCTGCTGCGGGTCCTGCCCCGGGTGCTGGTGGTGCCGGAGACCGAGGACTGCACGGCGATGCGCGACTACCTGGAGGCCCAGCTGACCGGCGGCGCCGCTGGCCGGCGCGCGGCGGCCGGCCCCGGGGCGGCCGGCCGGGACGACGGGCGGACGTGCCCGGGGCCCGGTCGGCCCGGCAGCCAGATCGTGCTCGACCGGCTGCTGGACTGGCTGCTCGTGTGCACCCTGCGGGACTGGTTCGACCGGCCGGAGGCGGACCCGCCCGGCTGGTACCTGGCGCTCGGCGACGAGGTGGTGGGCCACGTGCTGCGGGCCATGCACCAGGCCCCGGACCGGCCGTGGACGCTGGCCTCGCTCGCCGTCGAGGCCGGGGTCTCCCGTACGACGCTGGCCAAGCGGTTCCACGACCTGGTCGGCGAGTCGCCGCTGGCCTACCTCACCGAGTGGCGGATGGCGCTCGCCGCGGACCTGCTGGCGGAGCCCGCCGCCACGGTGGCGTCGGTCGCCCGGCAGGTCGGGTACGCGGACGCCTTCGGCTTCAGCTCGGCGTTCAAACGCGTCCGCGGGGTGAGCCCGAGCGCCCACCGGGAGCGGTCCGCCGACCGCGCCGGAACCACCGCCGGCACCGGCACCCCGGCCCCGGGCCGGAGCCGGGCGGCACGACGGAGCCCCGCCCGCAGCGGCGCCTGACCGCCGCCGCGGGCCCCTGCCCGGGCACCCGGGCGGGTAGCCCACCGGGCCGCCCACCGCGGGCGGCCCCGGTGGGCGCCCAGGCGAGGAGCCGGGCCGTACCGGACCCGTGCCGCGCCCCGGCCCGGCCCCGGGCGCCGCGCCGTGCTCCCGGACGTCGTGCCGCCGCACCCCCCACGCCATGCCCTCGCGTCCGGTCCGTGCTCCCGGATGTCGTGCCGCCGCACCCCCGGCCCGTCCTCCGCACAGGGCCGCGGGCGGGCCGCCGGGCGTAGTGCCGCCGCGCCAGGGACCGCGCCCCGGACCGTCTCAGCTCAGTGCTCCGCGCCGCGCTCCGGTGGCGGGTTGCGGGCCGCGCCCGCCGGGCCGCCGCGCACTGGAGCCTCCTCCACCCCGGGGCCGGGCCCCTTCCCGGGCACCCGGGCAGGTAGCCCACCGCGGGCGGCCCTGGTGGGCGCCCAGGCGAGGAGGCGGGCCGTACCGGACCCGTACCGCGCCCCGGCCCCGGGCGAGGGCCGCGCCCCCGGCGCCATGCCCTCGCGTCCGGTCCGTGCTCCGCTCCGCGCTGCGGACCGCGTCCGCTCCGCGCTGCCGGCCGCGCCCGCCGGGTCTCGCACCCCGGAGCGCCCTC
Source organism: Streptomyces sp. NPDC018031 (assembly GCF_044327625.1). Lineage (NCBI taxonomy): Bacteria > Bacillati > Actinomycetota > Actinomycetes > Kitasatosporales > Streptomycetaceae > Streptomyces > Streptomyces sp. NPDC018031. The sequence continues at coordinate 1,381,094 of NZ_JBIRFT010000001.1, read as the reverse complement.
CACCCGGCCGCAACGTCACGCTTTGGCAAAAGGGGAAATGTGAACACCCGGTTTCGGTGTTGAGGGGTGGAGCAGACGTACGCCCGGCAGAAGCGCGCTTGACCCGGCAAGGAGGACCGTACGGTGAGCCAGTATCTATCCCGGCTCGGTAACCTGCGAGGCCGTACCTCCGGGGCGGGAGCCGCCCCACCGCACCAGCGGCACCGCCGGCACGGACTACCGCAGAGCCTGCGGCCGGGCCGGTTCGCGCAGCCCCGCCGCATCGCGATGCTCAGCGTGCACACCTCACCGCTCCACCAGCCCGGCACCGGCGACGCCGGCGGCATGAACGTCTACATCGTCGAGCTGGCCAGACGCCTCGCCGACGTCGGCATCGAGGTGGAGATCTTCACCCGGGCCACCACCGGCGGCCTGCCGCCGGTCGTCGAACTCGCCCCCGGCGTGCTGGTCCGGCACGTCGACGCCGGCCCGTACGAGGGGCTGGCCAAGGAGGAGCTGCCCGCCCAGCTGTGCGCCTTCACGCACGGTGTGATGCGGGCCTGGGCGGGGCACCGGCCCGGCCACTACGACCTGGTGCACTCCCACTACTGGCTCTCCGGCCACGTCGGCTGGCTCGCGGCCGAGCGCTGGGGGGTGCCGCTGGTACACGCCATGCACACCATGGCGAAGGTCAAGAACGCCGCGCTCGCCGCGGGCGACACACCGGAGCCCGCCGCCCGCGTCATCGGCGAGACCCAGATAGTGCGCGCAGCCGACCGGCTGATCGCCAACACCGCCGAAGAGGCCGCGGAGCTGGTCCGGCACTACGACGCGGAGCCGGACAAGGTCGCCGTCGTGCACCCCGGCGTGAACCTCGACCGGTTCCGGCCCGACGGCGCGCCCGGCGCCGCCGGCACCGTGGCCGCGGCGGATGGCAGAGCAGCCGCCCGGGCCCGGCTCGGTCTGCCGCAGGACGCGCTGATCCCGCTCTTCGCCGGCCGGATCCAGCCCCTGAAGGCCCCGGACATCCTGCTGCACGCCGTCGCGATCATGCTCGACGCGGAGCCGGCGCTCCGCTCCCGCGTCGTGGTCCCGGTGGTCGGCGGCCCCAGCGGCAGCGGGCTGGCCAAGCCGGAACGGCTCCAGAAGCTCGCCGCCCGCCTGGGCATCGCGGATGTGGTGCTGTTCCGCCCGCCGGTCGGGCAGGAGCAGCTGGCGGACTGGTACCGGGCGGCGTCGGTGCTGGTCATGCCCTCCTACAGCGAGTCCTTCGGGCTGGTCGCGATCGAGGCCCAGGCGTGCGGCACGCCGGTGGTCGCGGCCGCGGTCGGCGGGCTGCCGGTGGCCGTCCGGGACGGCGAGACCGGCTTCCTCGTACAGGGCCACGACCCGGCCGACTACGCCCGCGCGCTCCGCCGCTTCGCCCCCGCGGCCGACCGCGGCGCGGCCGCCGGAACCGGCCGACCGGGTGACGGTGACCTGGTGACCCGGATGGGTGCCGCCGCGGCCCGGCACGCCCAGTCCTTCGGCTGGGACACCGCCGCGGCCGCCACGGCGGAGGTGTACCAAGCCGCGATGCAGGAACGCCGTCGCCTACGATCGGTCCATGCCCATGGGTGACGCAGACTCAGCCGCACACTCCTCCGCCCCCGCGGCCCCGGCCGCCGGCCCGGCCACGGCCGGAACCGCCGGCCGCGACGCCGGCGCGGTCATCGAGCGGACCCTCCGCGACGCCGAGCTGGAGTGGGAGAGCCCGTCCGAGGGCAGCTACGTGGTGACGCTGCCGGGCACCCGCAAGCTGTCCACCACCTGCTCGCTGCGGGTCGGCCGGCACTCGCTGTCCGTCAACGCCTTCGTGATCCGGCACCCGGACGAGAACCACGAGGCGGTGCACCGCTGGCTGCTGGAGCGCAACACCCGGCTGTACGGGATGAGTTACGCCATCGACCAGCTCGGCGACATCTACCTCGTCGGCCGGCTTCCGCTGGCGGCCGTCACCCCGGAGGAGGTGGACCGGCTGCTGGGCACGGTGCTGGAGAACGCGGACGGCAGCTTCAACACCCTGCTGGAGATGGGGTTCGCCACCGCCATCCGCAAGGAGTACGCCTGGCGCACCTCGCGCGGGGAGTCCACCCGGAACCTCGCCGCCTTCACCCGGCTGACCGGCGACCTGCCCGACTGACCGGCCACCTGCCCGGCCGGCCGGCGACCCGCCCGACTGACCTGCCGCCTGTCGGACCGGCCGGCGACCTGTCCGGCTGACCGGCCACCTGCCCAGCCCTTCGGCGACCTGCCCGGCTGACCGGCCATCTGCCCCGCTGACCGGCCCCGGACCGCGCCGGCCCCGGACCGCGCCGGCCCCGGACCGCGCCGGCCCCGGACCGCTCCGGGACCGGACGGCCCCCCGCCGGGATCCCAGGATCGGGCCCGGACCGCCCCGGGACCGTGATCCCGGGACCGCGGCCGCGAGCGCCCGGGCCGGAGCGGCGTTCACCCGTCGGTTCCGCGCCCATAGCCCGAGTCCGTGCCCACGGCCCGAGGCCGCGCGCCCGCGGCCGGAGTCCGCGCCCATAGCCCGAGTCCGCGCCCACAGTCCGAGGCCGCGCCCACGGCCCGGGTCCGCGCGCCCGCGGCCGGAGTCCGCGCCCACGGCCCGGGCCGCCCCGTGAGTGCCGGCCCGGGCCGCCGCTCACGGGGCCGGGGCGGCTTCCGCCTTCGCCACCGCGTCCGGCACCCCTGCCACCGCCTCCGGCATTACGGCCACCGCGTCCGGCGTCACGGCCGCCGGGTTCGCCATCGGGTTCGCCACCGCGTCCGGCACCGGGTCGGCTTCCGGGTGCGCCGTGCCCCGCTCCCGGCCCCCCGGGTCCAGGTCCGGGGCCGTCCGCCCGTCCTCGGGGCCGGTTCCCGGGCCCTCCGTGACGGTGCCGCCGGCCTGCGCCCCCTCGGTCGCCGGCAGGCTCCGCATCAGCAGCCAGTAGCCGGCCGCCGCCACCGTGCCCAGCACCGCGCAGGTGGCCCAGAGCCACTCGGCGCCCAGCTCGTCGATGATGCCGCCAGCCATCAGCGGGGCGGCCAGCGCCGCCACCGACCAGGACATGGTGTAGACGCCCTGGTACCGGCCCCGGCTGTGCGCCGGGGAGAGCCGTACCACCAGGCTCATCTGGGTGGGGGAGTTGATGATCTCGCCGAGGGTCCACACGAACACGGTCAGCGCGTACACCGCCAGCGATCCGGCGAAGGCGGTGAGCCCGAAGCCGTACCCGGCCAGCAGGGCCGAGGCGACCAGCAGCCGCCGCGGGTCGCGGTGCTCGATGAACCGGGTCACCGGGATCTGCAGGGCCACGATCAGCACCCCGTTGACCGCTGCCACCAGGCCGTAGTCGCTGCTGGAGAAGCCCGCCTCGCCCATTGCCACGGGCAGCCCCACGAAGCCCTGCTGGAAGATGAACGAGATCAGGAAGGACAGCCCGACGACGCCCATGAAGCGGCTGTCCCGCAGCACCGTGCCGAGGCCGACGCCGTCCTCGGTGACGGCCCCGGCGTCCTTCCCGGCCGCGGAGGTGGTGCGTTCCGGGCGGGACTCGGGGATCTTCACGAAGACCAGCACCGCACACGCCATGGTCAGCGTGGCCTCGCCGAGGAACCCGGCGAGGTAGCTGTACTCGGCGATGAAGCCCGCGGCCGCCGAGGAGACCGCGAAGCCGAGGTTGATCGCCCAGTAGTTGAGGGAGAACGCCCGGACCCGGTCCTCGGGGCGGACGATGTCGGCCATCATCGCCTGGACGGCCGGGCGGGAGGCGTTGGACGCCATGCCGACGAGGAACGCGACGCCGGCGATGGCCACCGGATGTTCCATGAAGCCCAGCACGGCCACCGACACCGCCGTCGACGACTGGGCGATCAGCATCGTCGGACGCCGCCCCATGCGGTCGGTCATCACCCCCGCGCCGAGCGAGGAGATCACGCCGCCCAGCCCGTGGAGCGCCGCGACCAGTCCGACGTAGGTGGCGGAGTAGCCGCGCTCCATGCTCAGGTACAGCGCCATGAACGTGGCCACGAACGACCCGAGCCGGTTGACCAGGGTGCTGGTCCACAGCCACCAGAACTCCCGGGGGAGCCCCGAGACACTCTCGCGTGCGGCCCGTCTCATGGCGGCAACGGACATAGGTGTTCCCCCGAGGTGTGAGTGGCTGCGGCAGCCCGTGCGGCAGTGAGCGTGTAAGTGGTGAACGCGGCAGCCGTACATTACGCCCGGGGGTTCGCGGGCCGCCACTCAATTGACGGGACACGTCAAACGTGGCCCCGGGCCTGCGGCGACGGCCTCCACCGCGCGCCGCCCCCGGCTGCGGTGAGGGACCGCCGCACCGCCCCGGGCCTGCGGCGACGACCCGCCCCGCGCCGCCCCGCCGACCCCGCCCGTACCGCCTCGGCCACGGGAGCCCGGCCCGCACCGCGCCGCCCCCGGCGGCCCCGTCCGCCCGGCGCCGGGCGCCGCCCGAACTGGCGCGGCCGTGCCGTGGACGATGCCGGTCCCGGGGCACGGGCCGCACCCGGCCGTCCTCTACGCTCAGTGGCATGGCCGACGCACCGTACAAGCTGATCCTCCTCCGCCACGGCGAGAGCGAGTGGAACGCGAAGAACCTGTTCACCGGCTGGGTGGACGTCAACCTCAACGAGAAGGGCGAGAAGGAGGCGGTCCGCGGCGGTGAGCTGCTGAAGGACGCCGGCCTGCTCCCCGACGTGGTCCACACCTCCCTCCAGAAGCGCGCCATCCGCACCGCGCAGCTGGCCCTGGAGTCCGCCGACCGCCACTGGATCCCGGTGCACCGCTCCTGGCGCCTCAACGAGCGCCACTACGGTGCGCTCCAGGGCAAGGACAAGGCGCAGACCCTCGCCGAGTTCGGCGAGGAGCAGTTCATGCTGTGGCGCCGCTCCTACGACACCCCGCCGCCGCCGCTCGAGGACGGCACCGAGTGGTCGCAGAGCGACGACCCGCGGTACGCGACCATCCCCAGTGAGCTGCGCCCGCGCACCGAGTGCCTCAAGGACGTCGTGCACCGGATGCTGCCGTACTGGTACGACGGGATCATCCCGGACCTGCTGGCCGGCCGGACGGTCCTGGTCGCCGCGCACGGCAACTCGCTGCGCGCCCTGGTCAAGCACCTGGACGGGATCTCCGACCAGGACATCGCGGGCCTGAACATCCCGACCGGCATCCCGCTCGCCTACGAGCTCGACGCGGACTTCAACCCGGTCAACCCCGGCGGCACCTACCTCGACCCGGAGGCCGCCAAGGCCGCCATCGAGGCCGTCAAGAACCAGGGCAAGAAGAAGTAGAGTTTGTGATCATGCCCCTGACCTGCGCACACGGCGCGAGTCAGGGGCGTTTTCATGGCCTGGGCCCACTGGGGGCCCTCAGTGCCGCGGATCGTGCGGCCGGAGCGCGCGGCCGATGGCGTTCCGGGCCCGGTCCCGGCTGCTCGGCATGAGGTGCGCGTACACCTTCAGCGTCAGCCCTGGGTCGGAGTGTCCGAGGTACTCGCTGACGGCCTTGATGCTCTCGCCGGCGTCCAAGAGAACGGACGCGTAGAAGTGCCGGAGCGCGTGCATGCCGTGCTCGCGAGCAGCCTCATGCTCGCGGCTCTTGGCCTTCGGGATGACGCCCGCTTTCGCGAGGGCGGGCTTCCAGTGGTCCTCGTTCAGCGACGTACGCCAGACGTGCCCGCCGCGCGGCCCGCTGAAGGTGAGTCGCTTGGTCACGGGCTGACCGCTCGCGCGCATCCACGTCAGGGTGACTTCGACTGGCGGGAAGCGCTTCATGTGCTCTTTCAGCGCCTCCGCTACGGGCTCGGGCAAAGGCACGCCCCGGAGCTTGCCGCCCTTGGGGGGCGCGAACACCGGCTTGCTTAGGCTCAGCTTAAGTTGCTGCACGACGTGCAGCGTGCCGCTGTTGAAGTCCAGCTCATCGACGCACAGTCCCAGGATCTCGCCCTGTCGCAGTCCGCAACCGGCGCCCATGTCGACCATGGTCCGGAAGCGCTCGACCATGGCGTCACGTACGGCGAAAACGCGGTCAGGCTGCCAGGGGACGACACGGCGGGTGCCCATCTCGGGGAGCGTCACCGTGCGCGAGTTGCACGGGTTCCGGCGCAGGTAGCCGTCCTCTACTGCCGCGGAAAGGACAGCGCGGACGTTGGAGGAAATCACGCGGGCGTAGGCGCCAGACATGCCGGAGGCTTCGAGTTGGGTCACGAACTCGCGGATGTGGCTCGGCTGGAACGATCCCAGCGCGCGTGACCCGATGCGCGGAAAGGCGTGCAGGCTGAGCTGAGATTGCATCGACGCTCGCGTGTTCGGGTCGCCGCTCTGGCCCGCCAACCACCCTTCCGCGAACTCCTGAAAGGACGTCCGGGACGCGTTCCGGCCGATGTAGTCGCCGCGAGCCACGTCCGCCGCCTCTTGGTCAGTCACTGCTCGGCGAGGCGCTTCTGTCCGTCGGCGAACGACTTGAAGCGGAGGTAGCGGCCGACGCGGAAGCCGGGCGGGCCGATGCGCTTGCGGCGCCACTGGTAGACGGTTTCGACGCTCGGGAGGCTGAACATGGTGACCAGGTCCTCGGGGGTCAGGTAGCGGTCCGGAACGCCGCCGCGCAGGAGAGCGAGCAGGACGCCAATCAGGTCGGTCGGCTCTTCGGTGGCCATGGGTTCGGTGACTCCTCATGTCCGTCGCGGGGTGGGGTGAGGTCTTCTGCGATCGCGGGCGCGCGAGCCCGGAGGGCTCGTCTGTCCGAGGTTGGGATTTCTGCGTCACAGCGTCACGTGCGTCATCCAGGGTCCTGACCTGGGGGAATCCGTGACACAGCACGGCAGGGGTGCGTCACCGCCCCGTCACACCTGCGTCACGGTGGCGTGACGCAAGATGACGCAGACGGATCGGCTCTGCATCACGCTCTTTCCGGCTGGTCAGGGGCCGTTTTCCGTCGTGTGTGACGCAGGTGACGCAGCGTTCCCCTACTTAGGAAAGAAGGGGGGGTGGTGTCTGTTGTTGTCGCGGCTCATAGCGCGAAGAAGGAGCCGCTTCGCGGCACGTCCTCGGGCAGTGCTGCGCACCGAACAGCAAGAAGAGCACCCATCGCCGCGTCGGACCGGGTGCTCTTCTTGCTGTTGTGCGGTGACCTCGCGTTCAGAACGCGCTCTCCTGTTGCGCCCCGGGTGCCGGCGCGGGTTCGGTGAGCTCGATGTAGCGGGCCTCGCGGGTGCGTCCCCAGTCCACGACCAGGCCGCGGCAGCGAGGGTGGGCTGAAGGCGCTTAAGCCGGTCGGAGAGGACCTTGCCGGTGGTCGGCCACCCCTTGGGCAGCGGGCGGCAGTCCTCGCCGCTGTAGAGCCGGGTGAGGAGGTGCAGCCACTCCGCGGACCTCATCCGCTCCTGTGCCCCGGGTTGCATGCCGGCCGCGTACTGGAGCACGGTCTGCGCGAGCAGGTCGCCCTCGATGACGTCGTCGTTGAGGTCGTCCAGCCCGGCCCGGTAGGCCGCCAGCGCCCCGAGACCCATCGCCGCGTCGAGCTGCGCGCACAGGTGGGCGAAGTCCGCCATCCGCAGGTCGGTCGGTGTCTCAGCGGTGGCGGCGCGGACCTTGACGGTCAGGTCCAGCAGGGAGCCGAGCATGACGGGCAGAGCTTCCGCATACTCCGTCCACAGCTCCGCTTCGGTGCGCCGCACCTTCGGGCGTTCCAGGCGGAGCGGGAGGAGGCGTTCGGCGAGGTCGGGGCGGATGACGCCGACGTCGATGCCGGTCAGGAGCAGGGGGCGGCGGTAGCGGGCGCGGAAGACGTCTCCGTCGGTGAACAGGGCGCGCTTGACGCTCTCGGCTCCGGTGACGATGCAGGACATGGCGTCGGACAGGTCCGGGGTCATGTGGGAGAGGTTGTCCAGCGCCGTGACCCACCCTGCGGCCACGGCCGCGACCGCGTGGCGTCCGGACGTACGTACAAGCGGAACGAACAGACTCAGACCGTTAGTCGTGTGACGGCGTCGGCCGCCGTCGCTCAGGCGCACGGATTGCCGGAAGGCTCGGAGGTCTACGCACGTGCGCGCGTAGTCAAGGAGGGCTCCCAGCCGACGCACACGCTGACGAGCTACTACCGTCCTGAGCACGTGGAGGGGACACGCATCGTCGACCCGACGCCGGGGCCCGCCGGCCGGGGCGGTGGCTTCCGTGTCCTGTATGACGCCGGGTACGACATTGACCACATGCAGGAGACGTTGTTCGCGCGCATCCCCACGGCAGACGAAGTCCAGCTCCTCCAGCTAGCACCGGGTGAATGGGTAGTGGAGCTGGATCGGACGACGTACACGGCCGACGGCACCGTGGTGGAGTTCGCGATCGGCGTGCACGCAGCGACACGCTTCGCATGGACGTACGACTTCAAAGTTCCCGACTCAGCGAAAGTGGAGGGGGAGAGCCAGTGATCTCAGCACAGGCATGGGCCGACGCTCAGCGGCTATGGGACTTCCAGCAGATGGGTCATGAACTGCGCCCATGCTCTGTCGCGATCGGACTCGGCAGTCATGACCTCGGGGTCGCGGACACAACCGCTGATCTTTACCACCGGGGCATGATGCCGCTCATCGTCTTTACCGGAGCTACCAGCCGCACCACGCCTGACCGTATGCCGCGTGGAGAGGCGGAGCACTACCACGGGCGCGCGATGGAGTTGGGAGTGCCGGCCGACGCGATCCTTGTTGAGCCGCGGGCCCGGAACACGGGGGAAAACATCAGCTTCTCTCGCGCACTTCTCGAAAAAACACCAGGTGGCCGTTTCATCCGTCCTCCTGGTCAGCAAGCCGTACGAGGAACGACGGGCTTTCGGAACCGCATGCAAACTGTGGCCCGAAGTCCAGTGGCTCAGCACCTCTGCACCGATGACCCTGACTGAATACGTCGACTCTATTGGAGATGCGCGCCTTGTGGTCGACATGCTGGTCGGTGCGCAGCAGCGTCTCATGATCCATCCCGGCTTCATGATTGAGCAACCGATCCCCGGAGACGTGACTACAGCGTACGACCGCCTGCGCGACGGTGGCTTCACAAGCCGACTCGTTCCGCATCCTTTCGAGCGCAACTCTGGCGGCTCAGCCCCTTCGACCGGGTGTTAGTGAGTGGCCAACGGCAGGAATGGGAGCCGCCGCGATATGTGAGTGGGTAGGCTCTAGCATCGCCAAGACCTTGCCCCCTCTCAGCGGTGCGAAGCCGAGGAGAGGGGGCAACCTATTTGTCCTCACCCCATCAGGATTGCAAGGACCCTATCCCCAAAGTTGAGGCCGAGCGTCAGTAGGGACATAAGGACTGAGGCTGTTTGCAGTCGGTCAAGCAATTTCCGATTCCTCTGGCCGGGATGAACTTGCGGGTCGGAGTGCTGGTGCTTTTCGGATGTCATACGTCCATCCTGGGGGCCGGAAAAGTAACGAATACGCATTGCAACAAAGAAAGGTGAACGCATACAAACCACTACTGCGCGACCCGGGGAAGGTGTATATTTTTACACCGCGATACGGACATCAGGGGGGAACGTGGCAAGCGCTGGGGAGAGCAAGGTTAGTGCGCTGGCTGAGAGGCTCCGAGACCTGCATCTGCACGCAGGAGAGCCCTCCATGCGTCTCGTGGCTTCACGTACGGGAGGCGTCGTCAGTCACAGCACGGTGCACCAGGCTTTGTCAGGCAAGAGAATTCCCCGTTGGGGAGCGCTAGAGCTGATCATCGAGGCGCTTGGTGGGGACCCGGAAAATTTCCACAGCCTGTGGAAGGAAGTACGAGCGGAAGCTCGTGGAATAGCTGTGGAGTCGGCATCGTCTGCCGGTGCCGTGACTGACTATCGCTTCAGGATGGAGCGTGTAGATTCCTACGGAGTGAGTGTCCAAGATTACCTATCCTCGGAGCAAGCGCGCAAAATCAAGGAGAGTAACGGAACTGATGCGGCTCTAGCTTTCCTCGAAAGTCGGATAAATGGGCGGTGGACATCCACCCTCGTGGGTGATTATCTGTCACTTCTCGAAGAGAGTAAGCGGCACGACAAGATCGCAGAAAATATGCCGCGCTTGAGGGGTATTAGCATGAGTTCCGCGTCAGCCGCCCACTCGGTTGCCTCTGCATTCGACCCGCTGGAGGAGTTTGTCGAGTGCGCCCGACATGAAAAAGTTGCACTTCGACTAGACCCCAATAATGCGATTTATGCGTGGTATACCGGATCTTACCTCGCGTCTGCTGATATGGATGACGAGGCGCACGTTTACTATGAAGTTGCCTACTCTCTAGATCCAACGGTATTTAATCATGTCGAGAGTTACATTGAATCCCTGGTGGATCGCTCTGATTTGACGCGAGCCGGCTTCGTGGCCCGCGAGGCGCTTAGGGTGATCCGGAATAACTCGCACCTTCAGCTTCTTGCAGGGAATGTGTTGGCGCTGCAAGGTGATTTCTCCGAGGCGGAGGTTATTCTTAGATCCGTCTCGAAGCCTTCCGCAAGCAGGGACCGTGCTCTCGCCCAAGTGTTGATGGCATTGGGCAAAGGTGGGGAGGCGCTGGAACTATTGGCCACTCGATGGCAACAAGACCCAGACGACCTTGAGAGTGGAGTCCTATATGCAGAGTTGCTACGGGAGGCCGATTCCTCGGAGCAATTCGAAGCGGTGCTCATGGCGATAACTGAGCGTGTCGAGCGACTGGAGCGTCGAGGGGCTGGGCTCAGGACCTACACAGGCTGAGCATGGCCAGGGAGGCGCGACTGCACCAGCCTGTCGGAGACGTTCCGGTTCCTCCGGGTGTCACCTCAAGTGCCTCGTCGTCTCGCTCCTCCTGGCCAACCTGCGGCCAATAGGGTGCGCATGAACCTGAGTGGATCACCGAAACCCCAGCTCAGAGCTCTCCCAGCGATACAGAGAAACCGGTCTTGAAAACCGCTGTGGTGTCGGGTCTCTGGGGAATCGCCGTCCCCGGCAGGTGTGTCGGTTGTGTCGGTGGGGAGAGCAGGACCGGCAGGCAAACAACGGAGGGGACGATTCGTGTCGGCATGGGAGCAAAAGGCTGCAGCGCAGGCCGAGCGGGCCGAGAACCGGACGGGCGAAGGCCAGTTGACAGACGCGGTTGGAGAGGGCCTCGCTGCCGTGACGTACGCAGTGCTACGGGGCGCATTCTTGGCCCAGAGGCCGCGTGTCTGGTTGGACACGCGAGGCTCGTCAGTCAGCACATGGGTTCGGGGCGAGGACATCGTGAGCGCCCGCGTGCGCGAGGCTGACGACGATGCGGATGGACAGTTCGTCCTAGAGGTTTTCGTTCCTGGTCTGTCCACTGCTGATAGGTGGTTGACCGTCGCCACAGGTACTAGCGAGTGGTTCGAGCTGAACGCGGCAGAGCGATTGCTAACGCTTCTGGAAGAGACGGCTCGGAGCGAAGACGACGAGCCGCCGGCAGTCTTCCTAACTATCCAGGGAGAGACCAACGACAAGCGTGACCTTGCTGTGGACCGCAACTATTGACGCAGAGGCGCTGGTGCCGGACCTGCCTGCGCATGACAACTGCGCTCGCAGGCCGGCCGCGGCCGCTGCTCCTCTTCGTCAATGAGACCCAGGGCGGCGCCTCCGGGCCCACTCTGGGCCCTCCGAGGACGACCAACGACGACAGACAACGACCACTAACGACCACCCGACTGCTGGTCAGTTGGGGTGGCCACCCCTCTGACCGGGGCCAAAAATCGGGCCTGCCAGACCCAGGGCAAGAAGAAGTAGACCGAGCCGAGCAAGCCCCCCGCCCGCGGTGCCCCCGCAGACGGGGGCTTGCCGCTGTGCCGGGGCAGTCCCCGGCCGCTGCCCCGAAACGGGTGCCGGGCCGCTCCCGGGCCGTGCGCCGCTGCACCGCGCCCGGGATGCCGCAGGTCCACGCGCCGGGGCCCGCTGCGGGCGGGCTCGTCGAGCACCGCAGGCGCCGGGTGGGGGCTCCGCGCGCCGGGGCGCGCTCCGGCCGGGCCACTGCCTCACGCCGGGCGCACGCCCGGGCTCCGCCGCGCGCCGGGGCGCGGTGCGTACGGGCCGGGTGCGTGGCAGGGCCCCCGCCCCGGATCCGACGGTCCCGGGGCGGGGGCCCTCCGCACGCGAGGGCGCGCGGTTCAGCTTCCGCAGCCGCCCCCACAGGAGCACGAGCCGCCGGACTGGCAGCCGCAGCTGCATCCGGAGCCGCAGGAACAGCCGCTGAGCGCGGACGGGGCGGGGTGCGGGGCCGGGCTGGGAGTGCTGGAGGTTTCGGTCATCAGGTGCCTCCTCGACGAGCGCCTCGGTCGGTGGACGGTCCGGGTCCCCACTCCGGCAGGGTCACCGGCGGGCCGCCGTCGGGCGGGCCGGAGCGGTGGAGGGCCGGTGGGACCCGGCGTCCATTGCACCGCGCGCCGTGGCGGCGCATCAACGGCGCGCGGAGGCACCTGGCACGCCCCCGGGGGCGTGCCGCGGGGCGGCCGGGGGCCCGCCGCTCGCGGGTGCGGTCAGGCGCCTTCCACCGGTTCCACGGAGACGATCTCGTCCGCGTGCTCGCCGGTGACCAGGTAGACGACGCGCTTGGCGACCGAGACCGCGTGGTCGGCGAAGCGCTCGTAGTAGCGGCCGAGCAGGGTCACGTCCACGGCGGTCTCGATGCCGTGCTTCCAGCGGTCGTCCATCAGGTGCTGGAACAGCGCCCGGTGCAGCAGGTCCATCGCGTCGTCGTCCTGCTCCAGCTGGAGCGCCAGGTCGACGTCCTTGGTGATGATGACCTCGGCGGCCTTGGCCATCAGCCGCTGGGCGAGCTGGCCCATCTCCAGGATGGTGGCGTGCAGGTCGCGCGGCACGGCCGAGGCGGGGAAGCGGAGCCGGGCGAGCTTGGCGACGTGCTGGGCGAGGTCACCGGAGCGCTCCAGGTCGGCGCTCATCCGCAGGCTGGTGACCACGATCCGCAGATCGGTGGCGACCGGCTGCTGCCGGGCCAGCAGGGTGATGGCGCGCTGCTCCAGGTCGCGCTGGAGATCGTCGACCTTCTCGTCGGCGGCGATCACGCTCTCGGCGAGCTTGAGGTCGGCGTCGAGCATCGCGGTGGTGGCGCGGCCGATCGCGGAGCCGACGAGCCGGGCCATCTCGACCAGGCCCTCGCCTATCGAGTCCAGCTCCTCGTGGTAAGCGTCCCGCATCAGTGACCTTCTCTCGCTTGCGGTTCTTCGGGTGGTGGCGTGTCGTGTCCCGCGTGTTCCGGCGTTGAGGCACGTCGGTGGGGGGAAGGAGTGGGGGAGGCATCCCCCACGCCCCCAAGGTCCGGTCAGAACACGTCCGGTTTCGACATCTCATGTGAACCCAGAGGGTCCCCTCGATGAACTCTAAGCAACCTATGTTTTCCATATAAGCGGAACTGAGGCAGTCGTCACATCCGCGCCATGCGACTGGTCGCACCGGGCGGCGGCGGCCGGGTACCGGTGGTACCGAGTGAACCAGCCACGACTCTCCGGTGAACTCTCGGCAACGTCTGTTCGAGCGATCCCGAGAGCGACTGTGGAGCTGTCTCAATCCGTGCATAACCTGGATGCATGAACGTGGACGCGGCGGTCGCCGCACTGGCAGCGATCGCCGGTCTGTGCACCGGTGTCATCGCCATGCTGGCGTTCCGCTGGAGCGAACGCGACCAGGCCAGGCCCACGCGGTCCTCACTGCACACCGAAGCGGCGCTGCCGCCCGGCGTGGACACCGTGCTGTCGGTGCTGCGCTCCTCGGCCGTGGTGCTCGACGAAGCGGACGCCGTGGTCAAGGCGAGCTCCGCCGCCTACGCCCTCGGGCTGGTGCGCGGTGGGCGGCTCGCGGTGGAACCCATGCTGGCGATGGCGCGGGACACCCGCCGGGACGGCGAGATACGCCAGATCGAACTCGACCTCCCGCGCCGCGGCACCGGCCGCGGCGACGCGCTGGCGGTCTCCGCCCGGGTCGCCCCGCTCGGCTCCCGGCTGGTGCTGCTGCTGGTCGAGGACCTCACCGAGGCCCGTCGCATCGAGGCGGTGCGCCGCGACTTCGTGGCGAACGTCAGCCATGAGCTGAAGACGCCGGTCGGGGCGCTGTCCCTGCTCTCCGAAGCCGTCATGGACGCCGCGGACGACCCGGAGGCGGTCAACCGCTTCGCCGGCCGGATGCAGATCGAGGCGACCCGGCTGACCAACCTGGTGCAGGAGCTGATCGACCTCTCCCGGGTGCAGAACGACGACCCGCTGGAGGACGCCGAGCCGGTCCGGGTGGACGAACTGGTGGCGGAGGCCATCGACCGCTGCCGGCACCAGGCGGGCACCAAGCAGATCACGATGGCCACCAACGTGGGCGCGCCCGCGGGCACCGCGCCCGACGGGGACACCGACCGGCCCGCCGGCACCACCTTCGACCTGCATGTGTGGGGCAACCGCGGCCAGCTCGCGGCGGCCCTGGGCAACCTGGTGGAGAACGCGGTCAACTACAGCCCCGCCCGCACCCGGGTCGGGATCGCCGCCCGCCGCGTCAGCGCGCCCGGCGGCGACCTCATCGAGATAGCCGTCACCGACCAGGGGATCGGCATCTCCGAGAAGGACCGCGAGCGGATCTTCGAGCGGTTCTACCGCGTCGACCCCGCCCGCTCGCGGCAGACCGGCGGGACCGGCCTCGGCCTCGCCATCGTCAAGCACGTGGCCGCCTCCCACGGCGGGGAGGTCACGGTGTGGAGCGCCGAAGGCCAAGGCTCCACCTTCACCTTGCGGCTCCCGGAGGCCGGCAGTGTCCGGGACCGCGCCGAAGCCGAGGCGGAGCGCGAGCGCCGCCGTGGCGACCGCTCACTGCTCGGCCCCGAGGAACTCGACGGCGAGGACCCGGACCGGGCGTACGAGACCTTCACCAACGATCCACTTTCCCCGGAGGTCCTTCCGTGACCCGAGTGCTCGTCGTCGAGGACGAAGAGTCGTTCAGCGACGCGTTGTCGTACATGCTCCGCAAGGAGGGCTTCGAGGTCGCGATCGCGACAACGGGGCCCGAGGGGCTGGACGAGTTCGAGCGGAACGGCGCCGACCTGGTGCTCCTCGACCTGATGCTGCCGGGGCTGCCCGGTACCGAGGTCTGTCGCCAGCTCCGCGGCCGTTCCAATGTCCCGGTCATCATGGTGACCGCCAAGGACAGCGAGATCGACAAGGTCGTCGGCCTGGAGATAGGAGCCGACGACTACGTGACCAAGCCCTTCTCCTCGCGCGAGCTGGTGGCCCGGATCCGCGCGGTGCTGCGCCGCCGCGGCGAGCCGGAGGAGGTCACCCCGGCCGCGCTGGAGGCCGGCCCGGTCCGGATGGACGTCGACCGGCACGTGGTGACGGTCGGCGGCGGCAAGGTGGACCTGCCGCTGAAGGAGTTCGACCTGCTGGAGATGCTGCTGCGGAACGCCGGCCGGGTGCTGACCCGGATGCAGCTCATCGACCGCGTCTGGGGCGCGGACTACGTCGGCGACACCAAGACGCTGGACGTCCACGTCAAGCGGCTGCGCGCGAAGATCGAGCCGGACCCGGGCGCGCCGCGCTACCTGGTCACCGTCCGTGGCCTGGGCTACAAGTTCGAGCCGTGACGGACGCCCGCGGCCGACCGTGCAAGGCGCCGGCCGCGGTGAAACGTGAAGGGCGGCTCCGGAGGGTTCCGGAGCCGCCCTTCGGCGTCTCAGTGCCCGGCCTGGCCGTTCGGGTCCGGCTCACCCGACGCGATGCCCTGCGAGTTCGTCGCGCCGCCCGGCTCGGTGGTGCCGTGCTCGGCGCCCTGGTCGTCGCCGGCGTGCCCGCCCGGCTTGGTGGTGCCGGCGGGGGCGCCGTGCTCGCCCTCCTCGCCCTCCTCGCCGGTCGGCTTCGCGGACCCGGTGGGCTTGGCCGGCTCGGCCGGGGCCGGCGGCGTCTCGGGGCCCCACTGGTCGAAGTAGCCGGTCGCCGGGACGACGAACGCCTGGAGGGTGACCTCCCCGGTGGAGCTGAGGTCGAAGGTGACCTTCTGCGCGTCGCCGTCGCGGGCGGCCTCCCGGCCGTTCTCGACCACGGCGGCGGGGTTCCCCTCGCCGCCCAGGGTGAGCGCGCCGCCGGCCGGGATCACCAGCTTGCCGGAGCTGCCCTTGGCGGGCCGCAGCTTGGCGGTGGTGTCGCCGACGGTGATGCTCTCCAGCGTCTGCGCCGACCGGCCGGTGTTGAAGATCCGTCCGGTGACCACGGCCGGGCCCTTGGCGTTGAGCTCCGGCTGGGTCACGACGTTGACGTTCTGGATCTTGACCGTACCGACCGAGGTCGCGGCGTTGTCCGGCTTGATCTCCAGCGTCTGCGGATCGTTCCCGGCCGCGCAGGCGGAGAGCGGGGCGATCGAGAGCACGAGGGCGGTGGCGGCAAGGGCGCCGCGTCGAAGGTCGCTGCTCACGGCGGCGGCATCTCCTAGGACGAAGTAAAGGTTGGATCAGCGGGCTTAGGTTACCGAGCCGCCGTCAGCGGGCCGCACCCGACCCGCCTCAGGACGATCTCCGGCACGTCGGAATATCGACCTGGTGTCCGCCCGGCGGATTATCGGTAAGGAATGCATGGAACCTCCGGGGGAATTGATCACGATGTTGATCATCTGTGGCGTGATCAATTCGTGAATCGCCCCGGAGCCGGCCCCGCGGGTCCGAACGGAGTACCGGAAGTGCGGTCGAAGGACTCCGGCAAACCGGGACGTACGGCCACTCGCGTGGCGGTCCCGAGGGCTGTAACGTGCCCGTTTCACTTCGCCCGGACAGTACCTCCGACCTGCGAATACCCCGTTCCGCACCCCCCTCGCAGCACGTCACGGCCGCTGTTGTCAAGCCCCGAGATATGCCCTGACCTGCGAAAACGCCATTCAGAACGCAGCGTTGCCGTGTTACCCTGGATAGCCACGGAAGGGGTACCTGTCACATGACGTTCAAGGTTGGCGACACCGTGGTCTATCCCCATCACGGGGCCGCGCTGATCGAGGCCATCGAAACTCGCCAGATCAAAGGCGTGGACAAGACCTACTTGGTGCTGAAGGTCGCTCAGGGCGACCTCACGGTTCGTGTGCCGGCGGACAATGCGGAGTTCGTCGGCGTCCGCGATGTGGTCGGCCAGGACGGGCTGGACCGGGTCTTCGAGGTGCTGCGTGCACCCTACGCGGAAGAGCCGACGAACTGGTCCCGTCGCTACAAGGCAAATCTCGAGAAGCTCGCCTCCGGCGACGTGATCAAGGTCGCCGAGGTCGTCCGCGACCTGTGGCGCCGTGAGCGCGAGCGGGGCCTCTCCGCAGGTGAGAAGCGCATGCTGGCCAAGGCACGGCAGATCCTGGTGAGCGAGCTGGCTCTCGCCGAGAGCACGAACGAGGACAAGGCCGAGGCCCTGCTCGACGAGGTCCTCGCGTCCTGAGACGTACGAATGCCGCGGTGCCCGCGTGACCTGATCCGGATCCGAGATCCGTTCCGGTCGTCGCCGGGCGCTGCGGCATCTGTGCATCGCATCACGCTCGACGCGGTGGACGCGTCCGCCGACGGACGCGCCGCCGACGTCAGGCGGCGCCGTCGCCGGCCGTCGCGTCCACGACGGCTCCCACACCTCATCGTGTGGCGATGGCGTGCCGGGCCCGGGCAGCTGTCTCCCAGCCACCGCTGGGAGGTGCCCCCAGACCAGGGTCACGGAAGGGTCCGGTCAAGGCGTCGCGCCCGGCACTCCCCCCGGCTCCAGGAGCGGGGGGCACCCCAGCCATACCCATTTCGGCCGAGGAAACAAACCTGAACGCGAACGCAATGTCCGCCCCGGAGAGCGCGGAGCGCCCCGGGCGGCCTTCCCGTACCGCCGTGGTCATCCCCGCGGCGGGTCGCGGCGTCCGACTGGGCCCCGGAGCCCCCAAGGCGCTGCGGAGCCTGAGCGGCGTCCCGATGCTGGTGCACGCGGTCCGCGCGATGGCCGGATCCCGTGCCGTCTCGCTGGTGGTCGTGGTCGCCCCGCCGGACGGCGCCGTCGAGGTCCGCAGGCTGCTCGACGAGCACCCGCTGCCCGGCTCCACCGACCTGGTGGTGGTGCCCGGCGGCGCCACCCGCCAGGAGTCGGTGCGGCTCGGGCTCGCCGCCCTGCCGGACGACGTCGGCATCGTGCTGGTGCACGACGCGGCCCGCCCGCTGGTCCCGGTCGACACGGTCGACACGGTGATCGCGGCGGTCCGTGACGGGGCGCCCGCCGTGGTCCCCGCGCTGCCGGTGGCCGACACCGTCAAGCAGGTCGAGCCGCGCACCGGCGACCGGGCCGGTGAGCCGGAGCCGGTCGTCGCCACCCCCGAACGCGCCCTGCTGCGGGCGGTGCAGACCCCGCAGGGCTTCGACCGCGACACGCTGCTGACGGCGCACGAGAAGATCACCCTGCCGGGCGACGGGGCCACCGACGACGCCGGCCTGGTGGAGCGGCTGGGCGTCGAGGTGGTGGTCGTCCCCGGCCACGAGGAGGCGTTCAAGGTGACCCGGCCGCTGGACCTGGTGCTGGCCGAGGCGGTCCTCGCCCGCCGGAGGGCCACCGATGGCTTCTGACGGCCCGGTGCTCCCGCTGGTCGGGATCGGCACCGACACCCACGCCTTCGAGGAAGGCCGCGACCTGTGGTGCGCGGGCCTGCTCTGGGACGACCCGGAGAACGCCGGACACGGGCTGGCCGGGCACTCCGACGCCGACGTGGTCGCGCACGCCGCGTGCAACGCGCTGTTCTCCGCGGCCGGACTCGGGGACCTCGGCGCCCACTTCGGCACCGGCCGCCCGCAGTGGGCCGGCGCCTCCGGGGTGACCCTGCTCACCGAGGCGGCCCGGATCGTGCGCGCGGCGGGCTTCGGGATCGGCAACGTGGCGGTCCAGGTCATCGGCTCCCGGCCGAAGATCGGCAAGCGCCGCGAGGAGGCCCAGCGGCTGCTGTCCGCCACCATCGGCGCGCCGGTCTCACTCTCCGGGGCCACCACCGACGGGCTCGGCTTCCCCGGCCGGGCCGAGGGCGTCACCGCCGTCGCCACCGCCCTGGTGTACCGCACGGCCGGCTGAGCGGCGCTCCGCCACCGGGGCGCGCGGCCGCCCGCCGCGCCCCCGGATGCCCGGTACGGCACCCACCCGGCGGCATGGAGGCATAACCGGGGCGGCCCGCGTGGTACGGACCAACCGAGGGGGGTCTCGTATCCGCACCACGACCCCCGTCCGGGAGGACCCATGGCCGCCACACTCTCCGACAAGCTCAAGGAGCTCCTCGACTCCCCCGTCTTCGTCATCCTGGCCACCGTCCAGCCCGACGGCAGCCCCCAGCTGTCCCCGGTGTGGACCAAGCGGGACGGTGACGACGTGCTGATCTCCACCACGATGGGGCGGCGCAAGCAGCGGAACATGGCCCGGGACCCGCGGGTGACCGTGCTGGTGCAGCCGGCCGACTCGCCGTACACCTACGCCGAGATCCGCGGCACCGCCACGTACGGCACCGAGGGCGGCCAGGAGTTGATCAACGAGTTGTCGCACAAGTACACCGGCAAGGACTACCCTGACTTCAACCCCGCCGCCGCCCAGGACGCCGAGCGCATCGTGGTCCGGGTGACGCCGAGGAAGGTGGTCGGCAGCCTGTAGCGCGGAGCCCGCTCCCGGCCCGGCGGCCGGGACTTCGTCACGCTTCGGTGTCCGACGGCCGTTCGGTCGCCGGACACCGCCGGGTTCCGTCTACCCTTGATGCGTGACTATTCGCCTGTACGACACCAGCGCCCGGCAGATCCGTGAATTCACCCCGCTCAATCCGGGCTGTGTCTCGATCTACCTGTGTGGCGCGACCGTGCAGGCCGCCCCGCACATCGGGCACATCAGGTCGGGGCTGAACTTCGACATCATGCGCCGCTGGTTCGACTACCGCGGCTACTCGGTGACGTTCGTCCGCAACGTCACCGACATCGACGACAAGATCATCTACAAGTCCGCCGAGCAGGGCCGGCCCTGGTGGGCGATCGGCTACGAGAACGAGCGCGCGTTCAACGCCGCGTACGACGCGCTGGGCTGCCTGCGCCCCACCTACGAACCGCGCGCCACCGGGCACGTCCCCGAGATGATCGAGATGATGCGCGGCCTCATCGAGCGGGGCCACGCGTACGCGGCCGACGGGAACGTCTACTTCGACGTGCGCTCCTTCCCGGAGTACCTGGCGCTGTCCAACCAGTCGCTGGACAACCTCCAGGAGGCGGGGGACGTCGACACCGGCAAGCGCGACCCGCGCGACTTCGCCATGTGGAAGGCGACCAAGCCCGGCGAGCCCAGCTGGGAGACCCCGTGGGGCCGCGGGCGCCCCGGCTGGCACCTGGAGTGCTCGGCGATGGCGCACAAGTACCTCGGGCGCGCCTTCGACATCCACGGCGGCGGCATCGACCTGATCTTCCCGCACCACGAGAACGAGATCGCCCAGGCCAAGGCGTTCGGCGACGACTTCGCGGCGTTCTGGGTGCACAACCACTGGGTCACCATGAGCGGCGAGAAGATGTCGAAGTCGCTCGGCAACTCGGTGCTGGTCTCCGAGATGGTCAAGAAGTGGCGGCCCATCGTGCTCCGCTACTACCTGGGCACCCCGCACTACCGGTCGACCATCGAGTACAGCGAGGAGGCCCTGCGGGAGGCGGAGTCGGCGTTCGCGCGCATCGAGGGCTTCGTGCAGCGGGTCACCGAGAAGGCGGGGAAGACCGTCGAGCCGGCCTCCGAGGTGCCGCCGGCGTTCGCCGAGGCGATGGACGACGACCTCGGCGTCCCGCAGGCGCTGGCGATCGTGCACACCACCGTGCGGCAGGGCAACTCCGCCCTCACCGCCGACGACAAGGAGTCGGCGGTGGCCCGGCTCGCCGAGGTGCGCGCCATGCTCGGGGTGCTGGGCCTGGACCCGCTCGACGAGCAGTGGTCGGCCGGCGGCGACCGCGGCGAGGACCTGCACGGCGTGGTCGACTCGCTGGTCCAGCTGGTGCTGGAGCAGCGGCAGGCGGCCCGCGCCCGCAAGGACTACGGCACCGCGGACGCCATCCGCGACCAGCTCCAGCAGTCCGGGCTGGTCATCGAGGACACCCCGTCCGGTCCGCGCTGGGAACTCGGTTCCCGCTGACCCCGCCGCGCACGACCCCTGTGCCGCCCGGCCCCACCGGGCGGCACACTGATGACATACGTTCGTTTTGCTGAGCAGTGCTGAGCAGTGAAGAAATCGGGTGACATTCATGGCCGGCAACAGCCAGCGCAGGAACCGTCGTACCAGCAACAAGAAGGGCGCCACCGTCGGCAGCGGCGGCAAGCGCCGCCGCGCGCTGGAGGGCAAGGGCCCGACGCCGCCCGCCGAGATGCGCAAGGGGCACGTCAAGCAGCGCGCCGCGAACGCCAAGGCCCGGGCCTCGGCGCGCCGCCCGGCACCCCGCCGCGGCGGCCCCAAGGGCACCAACGAGCTGGTGGTCGGCCGTAACCCGGTGGTGGAGGCGCTGCGCGAGGGGGTCCCGGCCAACACCCTGTACGTCCAGCAGTTCATCGACAACGACGAGCGGGTGCGCGAGGCGCTGCAGCTGTGCGCCGAGCGCGGCGGCATCAACCTCATGGAGGCGCCGCGCCCGGAGCTGGACCGGATGACCAACGGGCTCAACCACCAGGGCCTGGTGCTCCAGGTCCCGCCGTACGACTACGCGCACCCCGAGGACCTGCTGGACGGCGCCGCCGACGAGGGGCAGGACCCGCTGATCGTCGCGCTGGACGGGGTCACCGACCCGCGCAACCTGGGCGCCGTGGTCCGTTCGGTGTCCGCGTTCGGCGGCCACGGCGTGGTCGTGCCGGAGCGGCGCGCGGCCGGTATGACGGCCGGTGCGTGGAAGACCTCGGCGGGCACCGCGGCCCGCACCCCGGTGGCCCGGGCCACCAACCTCACCCGGGCCCTGGAGACGTACCAGAAGGCCGGGCTGACGGTGGTGGGGCTGGCCGCCGACGGCGAGACGGAGCTGCACGAACTGGACGCGCTGGACGGGCCGGTGGTCATCGTCGTGGGCAGCGAGGGCAAGGGCCTGTCCCGGCTCGTCGGCGAGACCTGCGACGTGCGGGTGCGGATCCCGATGCCGGGCGGCGCGGAGTCGCTGAACGCGGGTGTCGCGGCGGGCGTGGTGCTGTACGAGGCGGCCCGCCGCCGGGCCTGAGCCGGTCCGGCGGCCGGCGCCACCGGGCGCCCGGAGCGCGGGTGCGGTCCGCCGGAGGCCCCGGCGGCGCCCCGGCCGCGGTCCCCGTCCGGCCGGGCGGACCCGGCCCGGTCCCGGACGGCGCCGGGCGCTCCGCCGCACCACCGATGATCTTGACTTGACGGGCCTCCGACAGCCAAAGGCCGTCCAGGCAGTGTCCTATGCGCGCGTCACTCGGTTAGAGGAGTGTGGACACCCAAACACCCCGCACGCCTACCGGGGGACGCTCACCGGGATTCGACGACGAGCCGCTGCTGACCATGGCCAAGGTGCCGTGTGATCCGGCGCAGGTCGTCGTCAGTCACGCGAGCTTCCGTGTGCAGCTCGCCCGCCCGGTCCCGAGCCGCGTGGTGGCGGACGCGGTGCGGCTGGACGCCGTACCGGGGGCCCGGCGCCGCCGGGCCCCCGTGGTGTGGAGTGGGCGCACCGTCCCGGGCGGCGACCCCGCCGCCCAACTCCTGCAGGCGGTGCGGCAGTCGGGCCGTACCTGGGGCGCCGGCCCCGGGCCGGACGACGAGACCGGGACCACCCAGGTGCTGCCCCGGGTGACCCTCGACGACCCGCCGACCACCGTCATCGCCCCCCGCCCGGGACCGGACCGGGCGGCCGGGCACCCCCCGCCCGGCCGGCTGCCGGCGGCGCGCGGCGGATCCGGCCGGGCCGGGCAGCCGTACGGCGGGTACGGGCCGGGCGGGGCGTGGGACGGCGGACCCGGCCCCGGCGGCCGGCCGGACGCGCCCCGCGGCGGTGACCGTTCCGCCGAGCGGCCGGGCGTGGCCGCGGCCCACGACCGCGCCGACGCCGAGCAGGGGACCGGCCGCCGGCCGCGGCGCGGCGCCCCGGCCCCGGCCGGGGTGCGCCACGCCTACTACCCCGGCCGCCGGATGAACCTGGGCATCGTGCTGCTGCCGATGCGCATCTTCCTCGGCCTGATCTCCGTCTACGCCGGGATGGGGAAACTCTCCGACCCGGTCTACTTCGACGGCGGCGAGCGCGGCTCGATGGTCACCTGGCTCCAGTCGCTCGACCCCTGGCCGGTCGCCGAACCGCTGCGCGACTTCGCCCTCGGGCACCCGGTGGGCGCCGGGCTGACCGTGGCGTTCCTCCAGGTCGTGGTCGGCGTGCTGACCGTCATGGGGCTGTGGCAGCGGGTCGCCGCGGCGATCGGCGCGCTGCTGTCGGCCGCGCTGATCGTGACCGTCAGCTGGCGCACCGTGCCGGCCTACGACGCGCCCGACATCATCTACCTCGCCGCCTGGAGCCCGCTGATCATCGCGGGCGCGCCGGTGTACTCGATGGACGCCCGGCTGGCGGGCGAGGCGTGGCGGCGGCTGGGCCCCCGGGTCGGACTGTGGGACCTGCGGCGCAGGGTGCTGCGCCGGGGCGCCACCTTGGCGGCCGTGGTGGCCGGGGTCACGCTGCTGTTCGGCTCGATGCTGGGCGGCGCGGTGCGGTCCTCGCAGACCGTCAACTCACCCGGCCACGAGGAGCTGCCCTCCAACCACCTGCCCGGCTCCCCGCTGCCCCGCACCTCCGGCGGCGGCACCGAGCGTCCCACCACGGGGAGCGGGCGCCCGGGCGGGCCGGCCGCGCCGGGCGCCCGCTCGGCCCGCCCGACGGCACCGACCACGCCCGCCTCACCCGGCGCGGTGCGGGAATCGGCCACCGCGGGCAGCACCGCGGACCCCGGCACCCTGCCCAGCCGGACGCAGGGCGCCACCCAGGGCACCCGGCGGCAGCCGCCGCCCCGGCCCGCCCTGCCGGAGGCCACCGCGGGCCCCTCCGCGTCCGGCGGCGCCGGCGCGGCCACCGGCGGCACCGCCGGTGTCACCGGCGAGGGAGCCGGAACCGCCTCCTCCGGGGGCGCCTCGACCGGCAGCGGGAGCGGCGGCGCGCTCGGCGGCCTGCTCGGCTGAGCCCGCACCGTCACCCGCCGGGAGCGGATGGCCGGGGCGTGCCGTGCCCCGCCGCCCGGCCTCTAGGCTCGTGCCATGCGGACCGACAGCGCCGACGAGGAATTCCCGGAGCGGGTGGCGGACGGGCTCGGCTCGCTGCCGGGGGTACGGGCGGTGGCACTGGGCGGGTCCCGGGCCGCCGGGACGCACCGGCCGGACAGCGACTGGGACTTCGCCGTCTACTACCGCGGCGCGTTCTCCCCGGAGAGCCTGCGCGGCCTGGGCTGGCCCGGTGAGATCTCCGGGATCGGCGCCTGGGGCGGCGGGGTGTTCAACGGCGGCGCGTGGCTCCAGGTCGAGGGCCGGCGCGTCGATGTGCACTACCGCGACCTGGACGAGGTGGAGCACCACCTCGCCGAGGCGCGCGCGGGCCGGTACCGGGTCGAGCGGCTGCTGTTCCACCTGGCGGGCGTGCCGACCTACCTGGTCGTCGCCGAGCTGGCCGTCAACCGGGTGCTGCGGGGTGAACTGCCGCGCCCGGCCTACCCCGAGGCGCTGCGCCGCAGCGCCGCCGAGCAGTGGTGGGGGGACGCCCGGCTGACCCTCGGCTACGCCCGCGCCGCGCACGCCGGGCGCGGCGGGCTGACCGACTGCGCCGGAGCCATCGCCACGGCCGCCTGCCAGACGGCCCACGCGGTGCTGGCGGCCCGCGGCGAGTGGGTGACCAACGAGAAGACGCTGCTGACCCGGGCCGGGCTGCGGGACGTGGACCGGATCCTCGGTGCCCTGCGACCCGGGCCCGAGGCGCTGGCCGCGGCGCTCGACGAGACGGCCGGGCTGCTGGAGCGGGCGGTCGGCGCCCCGGCCTGACCGGCCCCCCGCCACGGTTCGGCGGCTCCGCCACGGTTGGGCGGCTCCGCCACTGTTCGTCGTGGCCCGCCGCCGTTCGGCGGCTCCGCCACCGTCCGCTGGGACGCGCCGGCGCCCGCTACCGTCCGTCGGCGCGCGCCGGGCGTCCGCCGGGCCCCGCCACTGCCCGTCGGGACGTGCCGGGTCGCCGCCGTTCGGCGGCTCCGCCACCGTCCGCCGGGACGCGTCGGCGCTCGCCACGTCCGTCGGGACGCGCCCGCGGCCGCCGCTGTCCGGGCGCGTGGTTCAGCTGTGGGCCGCCCGGTGGCCGGCGAGCTCCTTGGCGGCCTCGGTGAGGTCCTTGGCGGTGTCGATGGCCCGCCAGTACGCGCCGTGCGGCAGCGGGAAGCCGGCCAGCCGGCGCTCCCGGGCCAGCCGGGGGAAGGTGGTGCGCTCGTGGTCGCCCCGGTCCGGCAGCAGGGCCGTGAAGTCCGCGGAGAAGACGTAGACACCCGCGTTGATCAGATACGGCGACGGCGGGGACTCGATGAAGTCCAGCACATGACCGAACTCGTCGGTCTCCACCGCGCCCCAGGGGATCCGCGGCCGGGCCAGGGCGAGGGTGGCCGCGGCGTCGCGCTCATGGTGGAAGTCCGCCATGTCGCGGAGCGAGAAGCGGGTCCAGATGTCGCCGTTCGTGGCGTACCAGGGCTGATCGGGGTGGGGGAGCGAGGCGGCCGCGTACTTCAGGCCGCCGCCACGGCCCAGCGGCTCGGTCTCGACCACCGTGCTGACCCGCAGCGGGAGGTCCGCCGAGTCGAGCCAGTCCCGCAGGACGTCGGCGAGGTGACCGCAGGAGATGACGACGTCGGTGACGCCCTCGGCGGCCAGCCAGGCCAGTTGGTGCCCGATGATCGGCGTTCCGGTGCCGGGGATCTCGACCATCGGCTTGGGCCGGTCGTCGGTGTACGGGCGCAGCCGCGAGCCCTGGCCTCCGGCGAGGACGACGGCCTGGGTGGGCCGGCCGGGCTGTCCGGGCCGTGCGGGCTGCGCTGGCGGCTGAGTGGCGGTACGGGCGTCACCTGTCATGGGCGGCACCCTATGCGGTGCGGCCGGCGGCCCCGGCGCCGCGGTCCCGGCCGACCCGGCACGGCCGCGGTCCGGGCCCGCCTGCCGACCGCCCGCGGCTACCGGGCCACGGGCCGGCGGGCGGGGCGCCGGGTCCGTGCGCCGGGTCCGGTGGGCGGGGCGCCCGGGGCCGGTGGGCGGCCGGCTGGTGCGCGGGGCGGGCCCGGGGCGGCTCAGCCGCGGGCGTGCGTCACCCCGGACGCGAACGAGGTGTCGCAGACCGGCCGGGAGTACCGCTGGGCGTGCTGGGCGCCGTACTTGGCGACCGCGGCCCGGCCGAGCGCCCGGGCGATGGAGGCGCAGTGCTCGGCCAGCGACGGACGGCGGTCGGTCGCCACCTGGAGGTGGGTGAGCGCGACGCCGGGGTCCTTCTCCTGGAGCTCGGCGATCAGCCGGTCGCGCAGCACCTGGTGGGGGGCCTTCCGGGCGGCCTGGGTGGAGACCCGGTCCGAGGACGCGGTGAGGACCTGCGACTCCGAGCGGGGGTCGGCCCACGGCACGCGGGTCACGGCGAGCGTCCCGGAGAGCACCAGGACGACGGGGAGGACGAGCGCGAGAGTTCGGCCGATGCGGCGCGTAGCGGTGTTCACGGGGTTCCTCGCGGAAGTTCGGGGAGGGACTGCGATTACGCCCGCGATCGTAGCGAGGAGTGATGATTTGGCGACATTTAGTCACCCTGATGAGGGATCGAATTGGTGATTTACCGACGCCCGAGTTGACGTCGAGAATCGAAAAGCCCTTTATGTCCGGCCATTTGTCGACAGCGTGCGAGGGTCGCGGCGGTGCCCTGGCACCCGGCAAGGCGACGGCGCCGCCCCCGCTCGAAGCGGTGGGCGGCGCCGCCGGACGCCGTCCGGTACCGGATCAGTCGCTGAGCCGCTCACCGGAGGAGGTGGAGAAGACGTGGGTCTCGCCGGGGCGCGGGACCACGTGCAGCACCGCGCCCTTGGCGGGCACCTGGCGGCCGTTGACCCGGACCACCAGGTCCTTGGTCGTCCCGCCGACCTCGGCGTGGCCGTACACGTAGCCGTCCGCGCCCAGTTCCTCGACCACGTTGACGGTGACGGCGAGGCCGGCCGGGGCGTCCTTGCTCTGCTTGGAGAGGGTCTGCGCCACCTCGCCGTTCTGCTCCACCACGTCGAAGTGCTCGGGGCGGATGCCGACGGTGACCGTGGTGTCGCCGTTGTCGGCGGCGGCGCCCAGCGCCTCGCGGGACACCGGCACCACGCTGTTGCCGAACTTCACGCCGCCGTCGGTGATCGGCACCTCGACCAGGTTCATGGCCGGGGAGCCGATGAAGCCCGCGACGAAGAGGTTCGCCGGACGGTCGTACATGTTGCGCGGCGAGTCGACCTGCTGCAACAGGCCGTCCTTGAGGACCGCCACCCGGTCGCCCATGGTCATGGCCTCGACCTGGTCGTGGGTGACGTAGACGGTGGTGATCCCCAGCCGGCGCTGCAGTCCGGCGATCTGGGTACGGGTCTGCACCCGGAGCTTGGCGTCGAGGTTCGACAGCGGCTCGTCCATCAGGAAGACCTGGGGCTCACGCACGATGGCCCGGCCCATCGCGACCCGCTGGCGCTGACCGCCGGAGAGCGCCTTGGGCTTGCGGTCCAGGTACTCGGTGAGGTCGAGGATCCGGGCGGCCTCCTCGACCTTCTGCCGGATCTCGGTCTTGTTCACGCCCGCGATCTTGAGCGCGAACCCCATGTTCTGCGCGACGGTCATGTGCGGGTACAGCGCGTAGTTCTGGAACACCATGGCGATGTCCCGGTCCTTGGGCGGCAGGTGCGTGACGTCCCGGTCGCCGATGCGGATCGCGCCGCCGTCGACGTCCTCCAGGCCGGCGAGCATCCGCAGCGAGGTGGACTTGCCGCAGCCGGAGGGGCCGACGAGGACGAGGAACTCGCCGTCCTCGATCGCGATGTCGAGCTGGTCGACGGCGGGCTTGGTGCTGCCCGGGTAGACCCGGGAAGCCTTGTCGTACGTGACCGTGGCCATGGTGATGAATCCCTTCACCGGCAGGAACGTGCCGGACGATCCGAGTAAAGGAGTGAGGTCGGCCCACCGCGTGGACCTGCCGTGACGCTACCTGGGCCGGGCACGGATGTCAGCAGCCGGACACCGGTGAAGTTTTCGACCAGGGCATGCCCGGCCGGTGGGTACACTGCTGGTGACTCGCCGACTTAGCTCAGCTGGTAGAGCACCGCTCTTGTAAAGCGAAGGTCGTCGGTTCGAACCCGACAGTCGGCTCCGCGGGAACCGCAGGACACCCTTGGTGACCTGCGGTTTTCTTATGCCCAAGGCGGCCCGGTCCGGGCCCGTACCGTGTGCCTCCGGGTACCGGGGCCGAGCCCGGGGCCCCGACCCCGGCTTCCCGCTCCGGCCCCCGGGTCCGGTCCCGCCCCGGCCTGGCGCCCGCCCTCGCGCCGGTGCCGTGCCCGGCCCTCGAACCCCTCCCCGCATCGGCTCCGCCCCGGCCCCGGGCCTCGTGCCGGCTCGGTCTTCCGCCCAGCCCCCGGCTCCACGCCCGCTCGGCCTTCCGCTCGGCCCCGGCTTCCACCCGGCCCCGGGCCTCGTACCGGCGCCGCGCCCGGCCCCGGAACCCCGCCCCACCCCGGCACTCCCGTCCTGGTCCTGGACCCGCGCCGGCTCCCGTGGGCCGTACCGGCGCCGGGCCCGTTCTCGGCGTCGCGCTGCCCGGGCCCCACCCCGCACCCGGGACTCCGCGCCGGCCGGTCCCGACCGGACGCCGGAAGCGGCCGGGCTCCGCGCTCATACCGGCGCCGGGCTCGGCCCGGTGGGGGCCAGGGGCGCCGGCCGGACCGGGGCGACGCCCATGGCGTCCGCGTGCCCGCGTGCCCGCGCTGCCCGTAGAGCACGCCGTGCCCGCCTGCCCGCCGTCGTGGCGGCGGCGGGGGCCGCGGCGTCCGCCGGGCCGTGGTGTGGCAGGAGCCGCGGCGTCCGCCGGGCCGTGGCGGGGAGGGGACCGGGGTTCGAGGGCCGGGCGCGGGGGTGGTGGGGGGGCGCGGCCCGGCGGGGGCGGTGGTGGTGTTCCGGGGCCGGGTGCGCGGCCGTGCCGGGCGCTTCCTGACGGACGGGCCAGCGGCAGGTGGGGTGGGGCGGGGCGGGCCTGCCGGGTGCTCCGCGACCCCCCGCCGAAGGCCCTCCCGGAGGCCGCAGGAAGCGTTCAGTATGTGGACGGGTGGGCCGCGGACGGCGCGTGCGGGGGCCGGACGGCGCCGGTCCGGGGCGGCTTGACCGGGTGACGGGTGCTCAGGTAGGCCGGGTGGGCCGCGCGTTCCCGGTGGCTGTTTGGTGACACGGTTCGGACACGCTGACGAGACCTGGACGGCACCATCGGTTAAGTAGCCGGAGAGCGGACACGCAGCTGTCAACAAGCGGCCACCCGGGACCGGTTCGATAGCCGAGTGTCGCTTCCGGGGGGCGTTGTGCATGCGGAGGGTGGTCACGTGCCGCGAGTTTCGGCCGGGGAGTGCAACTTGCTGACAATCCCGCGGACGCCGTGGGGCCTGTTAATAGGACACGTTGCACGCAAGGGGTGTTTTACTTGATCTTTACCTGAGGTTGTACGTTGACTGGGTTGCAGCCAGCGAACTAATCTCGCGCGTCAGGTGCTTGCGAGAGTTTCGATCGCAATGCACGACCGGCCCCACCGAGTTCTTACTCGCGCGTTAAGCGCCGGTGGAGCGCAGGTGGACATGAGTGTCGAGGCGGACGCTCGTGTCATTGCAGGTTCAATTAATGGATTTGCTCTGCCGCATCCGGTGGCGGATCCGGTCCATCTTGACTGTTCGGCGGTATATCGACAGGTGCGCGATCATGACGACGCGCACTGCATGGGGGAGTCATGGCAGAGCTGTCGAAGGCAACTGAGGGTTCGGACGGGATGGAGCACGCGCTCATGCAGGTGTGTGAGCTGATCGAGTCCGCCGTGTCCATGCACCGGAGCACACCGGGCCGACGGGCCCCGATGGTCCTGGCCTCCGACGGGCCGGCGGTACGTCGGGAGCTCACCCAGCTGATGAAGGGGGCGCGGCACAGCGTCAGCGTGATCATGCCCGGCACCTACGAGCGGTCGAAGCCGTTCGCCCCGCTGCTGGGCAAGCTGGCGGCGCTGCGCGCGGCGGGCATCACGGTGCGGGCCCTGTGCTCGCCGGAGGTCGTGACGCCGCTCGGGCTGCTCAACACCACGCGCAGGGGGGCGCAGAGCTACGACATCAGGGTCAGCGAGGTCGACCTGCACGGCATGATCATCGTGGACGGGCGGCAGGCGTTCGGCCGCACCGGGCCCGACCGCAACGGGCACTACCTCTCCGTCATCGAGGACCCGGCCTCGGTGCGGGCGCTGGACCTGATGTTCGCCGGTGCCTGGGGGAGCGCGATCCCGCTCGCCGAGCACGCCCGGCTGGTCGAGCGGCTCCGGACCGACTCGGTCCGGCTCATCCTGGAGCGGCTGCGGGCCGGTCACACCGACGACGTCGCCGCCAAGGAGATCCAGGTCAGTCTGCGCACCTACCGCCGCCACGTGGCGGCGATCATGCGCGACGTCGGGGCGAACTCCCGTTTCCAGGCCGGCGTGCGCGCCGTCGAACTGGGGCTCCTGTCGCCGTGTGACTGAGTTCGGCGACGACGGGGGTTCGATCGTCGCGGAGTCCAGTTGACCGGCGCATACAAGTCACGGGGTGAGAAGGTTGAGCGATCCCGCGCTGTCCGGGGCGGGTGCCGAACGGGCGCATCACGAAGACGAAACCGAAACCGAAACGGATCATGCCCACGTAGAGGATGACATCGCGCAGGAACTCCTGGCGGTCCGCGCGCTCATCGAATCCACCGTGGTCAAACACCGGGACCGTCAGTCCCGAAATTCCTGGGTCGCCGCGATCGCGTCGGATGACGCGGAAATACTCGCCGCCGCACGAGAATTCGTGGACGAGGCCACGGAAAGCGTCGACGTGGTGCTCGCCGCGGAGGCCGCCCATGCCCGGGTGATCTATTCGGCACTGGACGAATGGCTGGGCACGGACGGCGTCGACGTCAAAACCCGGATGCTGTGTGCCCAGAACTCCCTGGACTGGCAATTCGTGCAGCGCCATTCCGGGGACGGCCGGCCGCTGGAGGTGCGGGCCGCCCGTATCCCGCTGCTGGCGGCACTCATCGTGGACGGCCGGACCGCGCTGGTCTGCGCCGACTCGGCGGTCGGCCGGCGGGCCTCGGCCATCCGCGACCCGGGTGTCATCGAAACCCTGCAGACCCTCTTCGAGGGGATCTGGCGGAACGCCCTCCAGGTGACCGAGCGCATCGAGTTCGGCGACGGGGCCCGCACCGACATGGTGCGGCCCATCCTGGAGTGGCTGCGCCTGGGGGTGACCGACGAGGTCGCCGCCCGTGAACTGTCGGTGTCGGTCCGCACCTATCGCCGGTACGTGGCGGAGATCATGGCGCTGCTCGGCGCCAACTCCCGATTCCAGGCCGGCGTCCGGGCGGCCGAGTTGGGTCTGCTGCCCATCACGCCGCCACAGGAGCCGCCGCAACCGCGACGGTGACTTACATGCCGATTCCATCGAGATTCCGGGAAGGCCGGAAGGCGTCGGCCCGTGGTGTGTGGCTGGCAGCTTCCTGTAGCCGTCGTTGCGGCTGTGTCGGCGGCGCGGATAGACATGAGCGTAGGAATTCGAATCCACTCCAGGAATGGATGACCAATTCCTCCGGCTGTGCTCATCCCCCCGAGTGAGCCGCCGGAAGCGGAGGTTCGGCGGACCTTGCCGGCCGCTCCGGGCCTCCGCCCGTCCGACGAGGAGACACATCCATGACTACCTCCACTCCCGAACAGTCAGCGCTGAGCGGGGTCGGTGTTCTCGACAAGGCGTCTCTCCTGCTGGGTGTTCTGGAAGGGGGCCCGGCCACGCTGTCGCGGCTGGTTTCGGACACCGGTCTGAAGCGCCCGACCGTGCACCGGCTGGTCCTCGCCCTGGAGCGGCTGCGGCTGCTCGCGCGCGACGCGCAGGGCCGGTTCATCCTGGGGCCACGGCTGGGCATGATGGCCATGGAGGCGTGCCGGGACCATCTGGTGCTCTCCGCCGATCCGGTCCTCAGCGACCTGCGCGAACTCACCGGCGCCAGCGCCCGGCTGTACCGGCGGCGCGGCAACATGCGGGTCTGCGTGGCCGAGGCCGCCGTCACCGGCAACCCGGGGCTGCGGGACCGGGTCCCGGTCGGTGCCGCCTTACCGCTGAACGCCGGACCGGTCTCCCAGGTGCTGCTCGCCTGGGAACGCCCGGAGGACCTGCACGACGGCCTGCGCGGGGCGCAGTTCACCGCCGCCACCCTCTCCGGGGTGCGCCGGCAGGGCTGGGCGCAGAGCATCGGCGGGCGGGAGCACGGCATCGCCGCGGTGGCGGCGCCGGTGCGCGGGCCGGGCGGCCGGGTGATGGCGGCCCTGTCCATATCCGGCCCGGTGACGAGTCTGACGAGCACCCCGGGGCGGCTGTACGGCAGCGTGGTGATCGACGCGGCGGTACGGCTCAGCGGCGGCATCCAGCGCTGACCGGCGACTGCCCCGGGCGGGTGCGGCGGCAACCCGCCGAGGGGCGCCGGAATGCGCCGTTCCTGTCGCGGCCGGGGCGGCGCTGAGCGATGCTTGCCGCATGACCCACGTGGACTACGCCGAGCGCATGGCCAGGGCGAGCAGGGCCGCGGTGGACGCCGGACTGGCCGGACTCGTCGTCACCCCCGGTCCCGACCTGGTCCATCTCTGCGGCTACCAGCCCGCGACGACCGAGCGGCTGACCGCTTTGGTCCTGGTCCCCGGCAGCACGCCCAGGCTGCTGGTGCCCATCCTGGAACGGCCCGACGCCCAGGCCGCGCTGGGCACCGCGGCGACCGAGGTCAGCGGCTGGCCGGACGGCAGCGACCCGTATCTGACGCTCGCCGAGCTGCTGCCGCCGGGCGGCCGGTTCGGGGTCTCCGACAACGCCTGGGCGATGCATCTGCTGGGTCTCCAGCGCACCCTTCCGGACACCACCTACAGCGCGCTGAGCGAGGCCCTGCCCATGCTGCGCGCCGTCAAGGACGCCTTCGAGGTGGAGCGGCTGGCCGCCGCCGGAGCCGCCGCCGACGCCTGCTTCGAGAAGATCACCGAGGTGCGCTTCGCGGGCCGCCGGGAGCGGGAGATCGCGGCCGACCTGCACGCCCTGCTCCTGGAGAACGGGCACAGCCAGGTGGACTTCACCATCGTCGGCTCGGGCCCCAACGGGGCCAACCCGCACCACGAGGCGGCGGACCGGATCATCGAGGACGGCGACATGGTCGTCCTCGACTTCGGCGGGCTCATGGACGGCTACGGCTCCGACACCACCCGTACCGTGCACGTCGGGGACCCCACGCCGGAGGAGCGCAAGGTGCACTCGGTGGTGCGCGACGCCCAGCAGGCCGCGTTCGACGCGGTCCGGCCCGGGGCCGCCTGCCAGGACATCGACCGGGTCGCCCGCGCGGTGATCACCGAGGCCGGGTACGGCGAGTACTTCATCCACCGCACCGGTCACGGCATCGGCGTCACCACGCACGAGCCGCCGTACCTGGTCGAGGGCGAGCACCTGCCGCTGGTGCCCGGGATGTGCTTCTCCGTCGAACCCGGCATCTACCTGCCGGGGCGTTTCGGGGTCCGCATCGAGGACATCGTGACCTGCACCGAGACCGGTGGTCGCCGGCTGAACAACTCCGACCGGGGCCTGCGCATCGTCGCCTGACCGCCGCGTCCGCCGGACGGTGCCCCGGTGGCCGCGCGGCCACCGGGGCACCGGGATGCGGGCCCGGTCATCGTCGTGGACGATGGAAGTGGCACCTTTCCCGATGAGCCGGAGAAGTGATGGCGATGGGACAGGCCGGGGCGAGCGGCGAGGACCGCGACGCCAGGAGCGAGCCGGCCGAGGACCGCCGGAGCACCCGCCCGGAGCGTTCCGCCCGGGTGCGCATTCCGGGGTTCATCGGCGGCGATGACGGAGATTCGGACATCGGACTCGGCGACGCCGTCAAGCGTGTGACGTACGCGGCGGGACTCCGGCGGCCGTGCGGCGGCTGCGAGCGGCGCGCCGCGGCCCTCAACCGCTGGGTGGCGTTCTCGCGCCGCGGTGGCCGCGGCTGAACCGGGCCGGCGAGCGGAACCGCCGCCCGGTCCGGGGCCCGGGTCCGAGTCCGGGTGAGGAGATTCCCATGGAGCCGGAGCAGACAGAGGTACCTCAGGTGCGTCCGGCGGGCGCGCCGCCGGACGAGCCCGCGGCCGAGCCGCGGACCGGGACGGACCGCCCGCCGGAAGTGGCCACGGCCGACGCCTCCTTCCCCCAGTCCGCCGGATGCGACTGCCTGGCCGAGCAGGGCGCGGGGGGCCCGCCGGGCGACGCGGGCCAGGCGGAACCGGCGGCCCCGTCCTATGTGTACGCGCTGGGCCGTATCGAGGCCCGGTTCCCGAGCCTCGCGGTGGAGAAGGAGTTCACACAGGTCGTGGCCCGGGACGAGGTGACGGAGCTGACCGACGACGAGACCCTCCACCGGGTGCTGTCGGCCCCGCAGAACCGCTATCTGGCACGGCAGATGTGCTACGTGCTGACCGTCCAGGGGCTCGACACCTATCTGCTGCGCCCGCGTGATCCGGTGGACTTCGGCCTGCTCGTCGACGCGATCCGCCCGGTGAGCAGCCCGCTCGACATCGACGTGGTCATCGGGTTGCGCGGGCCCGTCGCGCCCCCCGAGGTGTGCAACGGACTCGCCGTTCCGGTGGTCGCGTTCGACACCATCTACTCCTTCTCCGGATCGGAACTCGTCAAGGCCGTGAAGCGGCCGGAGAAGATACCCGCCAAGGGGTTCGAGAAGGCGTCCGCGAAACTGCTGGAGCGGATCATGCAGGTGGGCGACAACGCCGGCACCGCCGACGAGCATCGCGCCCTCAACTACCTGGCGGTGCGCAACCCGGACATCTACCGGAACACGGTCAGCGCCTATGCCGAGGGGAACGCACTCACCGCCGTGGACGTGGGCGTCTCCCGGTTGAGCGGCACCCGCAAGGTCCTGGACGTCGTCTTCTCGTACACCGGCCGCAGTTCGGACGTGACCGAGAAGTCGTTCGTCCGGGTCGACGTCACGGAGGAGTTCCCGTTCATGGTGACCCGCTGGTCGCCCTATTACGACCGGTGACCGGTGCCGGCCGGCCCGGGACAGGAAGCCGGAGCCGGAGTCATGGACGGAGACGGAGCCATGGACGGAGCCATGGACGGAGACGGAGGCAAGGAAACCGAGAGGGAGAACGGAGGTGATCCGACATGGCACTTCCCGGATTTACCGCGGCGTGCACCGTGCACCGTACCGGAGCGTATGACGGGGGCGGCCGGCGCGCGGCCGCGGTGAACGGCGCACCGCTGGTGCTCCAGCAGTTGAAGTCGTACTGCCAGATGGAGTGCCGCGCGGAATGCGGTTTCGCCTGCAGTACGTCGAGCGACCCGGCAGGGTGCCGCGAGAGCTGCATGACGAAGTGCCTGGCGCTGTGCGATGCGCCCTACCCGTACTGCTGACCGCGGCCCCGGTGCGGCACGGCACGCGCCGGAGACCGCGGCGAGCCGAACAGCCGAACAGCCGAACAGCCGAACAGCCGAAGAGACGAAGAGGTGAGCGGGGATGCGGATTCCCGGATTCACCGCCGATGTGACGGTGACGACAGCAACCGACCGGGGCGGGACCGCGAGCGCCGGCCCGTCGCCACGTGCGGGAACGGATCCGGCCGCGGGCCGGGTCGTCCCGCAGCAGTTCACCTGTGAGGAAGAGCTCGGTCCGGTGTGCCGGAACAAGTGCCGGCGCTCCTGGAACCCCCGGGCCTGTTTCAGCACGTGCATCCGGGAGTTCTGCGCGGGCGACATGATGCTGCAGAGCCGCGGCTGACCCGATGGACCCACTGGACCTGGTGCGGCTCGCGCCGCTGATGCGGCGCACGCCGGGCCGCGCCGAGATCGTGGTCGGGCTGATCGACGGCGGCGTGGCGGTGGACCATCCGGACCTCGCCGGCCACCCGGTGCGGCACCTGCGCCCGGGGGACCGGGGGTCCGGCTGCGGCCCGGACGACCCGGCCTGCCGGCACGGGACGTTCGTCGCGGGCATCCTCAGCGCCCGGCGCGGCTCGGCGGCGCCGGGCATCTGCCCGCACTGCACGCTGCTGGCCCGTCCGCTGTTCTCGGCCTGCCGCGGCACCGCCCGGGACGGACCCGGCGGCACCGCGCCGGGTCCCCCGGCCGCCGAACCCGAGGAACTGGCCGCCGCCGTCGTCGAGGTGGTGGACGCCGGGGCCCGGGTGCTCAACCTGAGCCTGGCCCGTGCCCAGCCGACCAGTTCCGCCCACCGCGGACTGGCGCAGGCCCTGGACCACGCCGCGGCCCGGGGGGTGATCATCGTGGTGGCCGCCGGCAACCAGGGCACCCTCGGCACCTCGACCCTCACCCGGCACCCGTGGACGATCCCGGTGGCCGCGTGCGGCCGGGACGGCCGGCCGCTGGGGCTGACGAATCTGGGCGCGGCGATCGGGCGGAACGGGATGGGCGCGCCGGGGGACGGCATCACCAGCCTGGGCGCCGACGGGGCCGCCGTGACGCTCAGCGGCACCAGCGCCGCGGCACCGTTCGTCACCGGCGCGATCGCGCTGCTGTGGTCGCTGTTCCCGGCGGCCGGCGCGGCCGAGGTGCGGTACGCGGTCACCCGCGCCGCCGCCCGCCGGCGGAACTCGGTGGCTCCGCCGCTGCTGGACGCCTGGGCCGCGCACCAGGCCCTGGCGGCGGACGGCGGGGGTGCCCGGGGCGGCCGGCCGGGACGGCTCAGCGCCTGATCGCGCGGCCGGCGCCCGCCACGGCGACGCCGAGCACGATGAGCACGAGGTAGGTGTAGACCTCGTAGCCGTCCGGGCTGAGGTAGCGGAGGAACCCGAAGAGGCGGATCCAGCCGAACCGTTCGTGCAGCAGACCGCTGGCGCCTCCGGCGACCAGCATGAAGCAGAGGAAACCGTGCAGACTCTTCATGCCGCCACGCTAGGCAGCGCCGGCCGGGGCGGGCACCGGCCGTAGGAACGTGGGTTGTCGACCAAAGTAGCCGTCCGCCCGGCCCGCCGTCGTACCGAGGTATCGGCCCGTGCGCCGGGCCGCCCGGACCGGCCCGGCGCCGCGTACCTTGCGCATCATGACGCGCCACACCGTTCGTGCCCGGTTCGCGGACGTCGGCTTCTTCCTCTTCGCGGTCACCTTCTCGGTGCTCACCGCGGAGGAGGCGCTGGCGGGCCGGGAGATGTCGGAGAACGCCTTCTTCGTCGACCAGCTGATCGGGGTCGCGGCCTGTACCGCGCTCTTCGTCCGGCGGCGGTGGCCGGTACCGCTGGCGGTGGTGCTGCTGCCGGCGGGCAGCTTCTCGCACTTCGTCACCGGGGCGGCCATGGTGGCGGTGTTCACCGTCGCGGCGCACCGGCCGCCCGCCACCACCCGGTGGGTGGCGGTGGTGGCGGTCTCCCCGCTCCCGCTGTTCCTGATCCGGCGGCCCGACCCCGGGCTGCCCGCCACCGTGTCGGCGATCGTCTACGCCGCCCTGATCACCGGGTCGTTCGGCTGGGGCCTGTACCTGCGTTCCCGGCGCGGGCTCATCGCCGAGCTGCGGGACCGGGCCGAGCGGGCGGAGGCGGAGGCGCAGCGGCAGGTGCGGGAGGAGATCGCCCGGGAGATGCACGACGTGCTCGCGCACCGGCTGTCGCTGCTGAGCGTGCACGCGGGCGCGCTGGAGTACCACCCCGGGGCGCCGCCCGCCGAGATCCAGCGGGCCGCGGAGGTGATCCGGCTGAGCGCGCACCAGGCGCTGGAGGACCTGCGGGAGGTCATCGGGGTGCTGCGGCCGGCCGGTGGCGTCGGCGCACCGGAGCGTCCGCAGCCCACCCTGGACGAACTGCCGCGACTGGTCGCGGAGTCGCGCGGCGCGGGGATGCGGGTGGGGCTGGACGTGCGGGTCGGCGGGACCGCCGGCGCCCCGGGCGCGGTCGGCCGCACGGCCTACCGCATCGTGCAGGAGGGCCTGACCAACGCGCGCAAGCACGCCCCGGACGAACGGGTCACCGTCACTGTCAGCGGCGCCGCCGGGGAGGGCCTGGCGGTGGAGGTGCGCAACGCGGCGCCACGGGGCCCGTCGGAGCCTGCCGGGCGGCCGGGCGGCGGCATACCGGGCGCCGGTCAGGGGCTGGCCGGGCTGGCCGAGCGGGTGAAGCTCGCCGGGGGCCGGCTGGAGCACGGCAGGACCGGCGGCGGTGACTTCCGGTTGTCCGCCTGGCTACCGTGGACCCCGCGACCCGAACAGCCCGATGCCGTGGTGATGTCCGGCCGCGTTCCGCCCCGGGCCCCGGGTGCCGGCCCGGCCCCGGAAGGGGGCGCGGAGCCGGGCCGGGCCCTCCGGGCGGACCGGCCGGCCGACTGACCCGGCCCTACCTGCGAGGAACCCTTGGCGCCCCTGGTGAACGAGCCCGCGGCCATCCGCGTACTCCTCGTCGACGACGATCCGCTGGTACGCGCCGGACTGCGGCTGATGCTCGGCGGCGCGCCCGACCTGGAGGTGGTCGGCGAGGCGGCGGACGGGGCGGAGGTGGAGCCGATGGTCGCGGCCTGCTCGCCGGACGTGGTGCTGATGGACATCCGGATGCCCACGGTGGACGGCCTCGCGGCCACCGAGGCGCTGCGCGGCCGTCCGTCGGCGCCCGAGGTCGTCGTGCTGACCACCTTCAACACCGATGAGCACGTGCTGCGCGCGCTGCGCGCGGGCGCCGCCGGCTTCGTGCTGAAGCACACCCCGCCGCAGCAGATCGTCGAGGCGGTGCGGCGGGTGGCCGCGGGCGAGCCGGTGCTCTCCCCGACCGTCACCCGGCAGCTCATCGACCAGGTGTCCGGCGGCGGCGAGCACCGGCGGGCGGCCCGGGCGCGCGGGCAGCTCGCGGCGCTCGCCGGCCGGGAGCGCGAGGTGGCCGTCGCGGTGGGCCAGGGGAAGTCGAACGCGGAGATCGCGGCGGCCCTGTACATGGGGCTGCCGACGGTCAAGACGTATGTCTCCCGCATCCTGACCAAGCTCGACCTCAACAACCGGGTGCAGATCGCGCTGCTGGTGCACGACGCCGGCGAGGTCTGACCGGCCGCCGCCGATCCGGCCGCCGGGCTGGGCACCGCGGGGGGCCGGGTCGGCCCGGCCCCCCGCGGTGCCGCCGTCACGGGACGAGCACGACCTTCCCCATGGTGCCGCGGCTCTCCAGCGCCCGGTGCGCCGCCGCCGCGTCCGCCAGCGGGAAGGACTGGACCGCCGGTACCAGGCGGCCGGTGGCCACCGCCGCCAGCGCCTCGTCCTCCAGCGCCCGGAGCTGCTCCGGGTCGCCGACCACCGCCCGCCACTCGGCGCCGCCCAGCACGGGCCTGGAGACGATGCCCCGGGCCGCCTGCTCGTCCTCGGTGAGTTCCAGGGGGGTGCCGGAGGACCAGCTGAGCACGAGGTGGCGGCCGCCCGGGGCGAGCAGGTCGACGGCCCCGCGGGCGAGTTCACCGCCCACCGAGTCCAGCACGACGGTGGCCCGGGCGCCGCCCAGCGCGGCCCGCGCCTGGTCGACCCATCCGTCGGCGTTGTAGTCGACGGCGTGGTCGGCGCCCAGCTCCCGGGTGCGGGCGGTCTTGGCCGGGCCGCCGGCCAGGGCGAGCACGGTCGCGCCGACGTTCTTGGCGTGCTGCACCAGCAGTGAGCCGATGCCCCCGGCGGCGGCGGTCACCACGACCACGTCGTCCGCGGACAGGCCGGAGAAGCGGAGCATGGCCATGGTGGTGCGCCCGGTCCCGATCATCGCCACCGCGTGGTCCTCGCGCACGCCGTCGGGGAGTTCGTGGAGTCTCTCGGCGGCGACGACGGCGTGTTCCGCGTAGCCGCCGGGGGCCATGCCCAGGTGGGCGACGACGCGGCGGCCGAGCCACCGGGCGTCGACCCCCGCGCCGAGCGCGTCGACGGTGCCGGCCACCTCCCGCCCGGGGATGGTCGGCAACTCCGGGGGCGGGTAGGGGCCGTTGGTGTCGCCGAGGCGCAGCACCGTGTCGAGCAGGTGGACCCCGGCGGCGGCGACCGCGATCCGTACCTGGCCGGGGGCCGGCTCGGGGGTGTCGACCTGCTCGTAGCCGAGGTTCTCGGCGGGGCCGAAGGCGTGGAGTCGGATGGCGTGCATGGCTGCTCCTGGTGTTCGGGACGGCGGAACGGAGTGGTCAGGGAAGGCCGAGGCGGGGAGGGGGAAGTGGGGGAAGGGCGAGGTCGGGGATGGGGGAGACCGGGGCCGGGGGCGCGGCTCAGAGCAGCGCCCGGGCGGCGGCGAGGAGTTCGTACTGGCGCCGCCAGTCGTCGGCACCGGTGCTGAGCACGATCCGGTCCGCTCCGGCGTCCGCCAGGGTCAGCAACTGCTCGGGTGACCCCCACGGGCGGCCTGGGCGACCGGCAGCAGCGGCAGGTGCAGCACGCCGAAGCCGATCCGGATGGTGTCGGTGACGGCGGCGGCGGTGGCCAGCGCCAGCCCGCCGTCGACCACCTGGGTCCGGCCGATCAGGTGGTCCCCGGTCCACACCGATTCGAACCCCAGCTGTTCGGCGCGGCGGGCGGCCGCCTTGATCTCGGCGGCCCGCCCGCCGGGTTCCGGGCCCGGGGTGGGGAGGAAGACACCGATCGCCGGCGGGCCGGGGCGCCGCCGGCCGGTGGCGCCGGGGGCGGGCTGCTGCCGTACTGCCGTCGTCGTCATGCCCCCCACTCTCGGACTTCAACTATGGTTGAGGTCAAGGGGTGATCGTTCCGAGCCGACGTGACGGCCGTCACCCAGGGCCAGGGCGCTCGCCTCCAGCGCACTGGTGAACGACACCTCGCACAGCACCCCGGGTGCCGCCACCTGGTCCCCGGCGAGATACAGCCCGTCCCCGCGGCGGACCGCCGGCCGGTCCCGCCAGGTCGTGCCGGGCCGGTCCAGCGCCCCGGTGCGGCCGCCGGCCAGCGCCGCCCGGCGGAACAGCGTACGGTCCCGCCAGTCCGGGAACGCCACGTCCAGCAGCCGCTCGGCCCGCTCGAGGCCGTCGGCCTTGCCCTCGTCGGGGGCGACCGGCAGCTGGGCCTGCACGAGTTCCTCGCCGGCCGGGGCGAGACCGCGGTCCTGCGCGGTGAACCGTTCCACCCAGGCCGGTACGTCGAGGCCGGAGACGATGAACGGGTCGCCCCGCCGGGACCGCAGGGCCAGGTCCAGCAGCACCGTCCGCCCGCTGTCCCAGACCAGCGAGTCGTCGCCGAGCAGCTTCCGGGCGGCGGCCAGCGAGGTCGCCACGATGACCGGGCCGTGGCCGGCCGGCAGTGCGTCGAGCGAGTCCACCCGGGTCGCGGTCTCGACGCGGACGCCCAGGGTGCGGGCGTAGCGGGTCATCCGGCCGATGAACGCGCCCCAGCCGCCCCGCACGTAACGGGCCTCCGGCCGCAGCTTCACATTGCGCCGCAGCCGCTCCTGTACGAACGCCGCCGAGAGCTGCCCCGGGTCGTGGTGGAAGAGGACGACCGCGAGATAGGTCGCCGCCGTTCGCATCCCCGCCTCACCCACCCGGGCGGCCGCCCAGTCGGCGAACGGCGCGTCGACCGGTGCGTCCCGGTGGCGCGCCAGCCTGAGCAGGGCCGCCGGCGGCGTGCGGCGCAGCGCGCCGTCCTGGTAGAAGCGGAACCGGGCGCCTTCGCGCAGCGGGATCCGCGCCAGTGGGCCGATCAGGTCCCGGGCCGCCAGCCAGGGCCAGTGCGGCCCGCCGTTGTAGAGGGCGTGCGGTCCCTCGTTGGTGGCGTACGCGCCGTCGGCGGTGCGCGCCCGTCCGCCGAGCGTGTGGTGGGCCTCGTACAGGGTCACCTCCGCGCCCGCCTCGGCGCAGCTGATGGCCGCGGTGAGCCCGGCGAACCCGCCGCCGATCACGGTGATGTGCCGCATCTGCCGTTCCCTTTCCTCTCCATGGGTGTGTGCTGGTGGTGCTGATCCGTGCTGGTGGTGCTGGGTGGGCGATGCCGGGCGCCGACCGGTGGCGCGGAATGGCGGCGCGCTCCCGTCCGGGCGCCGGCACGGGTACGACGTAACGGGCGGCCGCGGATGTGACACCGGGCCGTTGTCAGTGGTGTGGCTCACCATGGGGAGGTGACGGCGAGGGCGGCGGACGACGGACCGGGGGCGTGATGGCGCGGCGGAGCGGGGCGGACGGCGAGCGCGGCGAGCGCGGCGAGGTGGTGCGGGCGCCCCGGCGGTCGGCGGTCACCCTGCCGGCCCTCCGGGGGTTCGGCGGGGGGTCGCTGGAGCCGGAGGGCGACTACGACGGGGTGGAGTTCACCGACGCGGACTTCGGCGGGCAGCGGGCGCCGGGGGCCCGCTTCCTCGACTGCGCGCTGCGCCGCTGCGTGTTCGACGAGTCGGCGCTGGGCGGGGCGCGGTTCATCGACAGCCTGCTGGCCGAGGTGCGCGGGGTGGGTACCGAACTGGCCGGCGCGACGCTGCGCGACGTGGAGGTCCACGACGCGCGGCTGGGCGGGGTCCAGCTGCACGGGGCGGTGCTGGAACGGGTCACGGTCCGCGGTGGCAAGATCGACTACCTCAATCTGCGCGGCGCGGAGCTGCGGGACGTGGTCTTCGAGGACTGCGTGCTGGCCGAGCCCGACTTCGGCGGGGCGCGGCTGGAGCGGGTGGCGTTCCTCGGCGGCGCGCTGCGCGGGGCGGACTTCAGCGGTGCGAGGATGACGGACGTGGACCTGCGGTCGGCCGGGCCGCTGGAGATCGCCCGGGGCGCCACGGGCCTGGCCGGTGCGGTGATCAGCCCGGGTCAACTGCTGGAGCTGGCTCCGGTGTTCGCGGCCCAGCTGGGGGTGCGGGTGGCGGCGGGCTGACCGGCCGGGGGACCGGGGGCGGGCCCTCCTCCGCTCGTCGCCGCGGCCGGGCCGCCGCCCTCGGGTGCCTGCCGGCGCACCCCGGGCCGGCGCCGCGGGGCCCGCGGGCACGCCGGCGGCGAGGGGAAGCGCGGGCTGGGGTCCGGGCCCGGGCCGTGCGGCCGGCGCGCCGCCACCGACCGGACCGGACCGCCACGGGGGGAGCCAGAGGATGCGGATCCACTTCACCGCCGCGGACTTCACGCGGATCAGGTTCGCGCCGCGCCCGGCGCCGCTGCAGGAGCTGAACGCGGCGCTCACCATGATGTGCCACCCGGGCGAGGCCCTGCTGTTCGGGCGCTGGCGGCGCCGGCTGCTGCGCTCCCTGCCGGACACCGCGCAGCCCTTCGGGGACCTGGCCCCCGGGGCGCGCGCCCCCGCCTTCCTCGACGTGTTCAGCGAGGATCTGGCGGAGGGTCTGGACACCGTCCGGGCCACCCCGCCGGACCTGGTGCGCTCCGAGATCGAGCGGGTGTACGCGCACCATCCGGCGTCGGCCCCGCGGTGGCTGCGCGGCCTGCACGCGGGTGACGCGGGCGCCTGGCGGCTGCTCCGCCGTGCCCAGCACGCGGCCTTCGAGACGGTGCTGGCTCCGGTGTGGCACCAGGTCCAGGACCTGCACCAGGCGGAGTTCACCCGCCACGCGCTGCTCGCCGCCGAACACGGCACCGGTGCCGCGCTCGACGGGCTCCTCCCCGGGGCCCGGCTGCGGGGCGGCGTGTGGGATCTCGGTGCGGCGGCCGGCGCGCCCGGTGCGGCCGGGGCGCGGGACATCGAGCTGCGCGGCCGGGGGCTGGTGCTGCTGCCCACCTTCCACTGGACGGGCCCGCCGCTGGTCGCCGATCCGCCCGGCGGGCCGCTGTTCCTGACCTACCCGGCCGGTCCCGGGCTGCCGCCGGCCCCCGGGACGGCCGACGGCACGGAGGAGGCGCTGGCCGGGGTGCTCGGGCGGACCCGCCTGGAGGTGCTGCTCCTGCTCGCGGAGGAGCACACCACCAGCGGGCTCGCCCGGCGGCTGGGAGTCAGCAACGCCACCGCCTCCGCGCACGCCGCCGCCCTCCGCGGCGCGGGCCTGATCACCACGGTGCGCGCCGGGCGGGCGGTGGCGCACCGCCGCACCCCGCTGGGCAGCCTGCTGGTGCGGCGGCCCGCGGCGGGAGGCGGACCGGCGGCCCGGGGGTTGCCGTCCTGACCTCGCCGCACCCCCGTCGGGGCGAGGTCAGGCGGCGACTGCGGCCGGCGCGCGCACCGGGCGGCCGGGGGCCGGGTCCGCCGGGGCCGGCAGGCGGCAGGGGTCCGGCCCCGTCCGCCAAGACCGGGGCCCGCCAAGACCGGGGGCCCGCCAAGGGCCGGGGCTCCGGTCGGCCGGTCACCG
This sequence comes from Streptomyces sp. NPDC018031, assembly GCF_044327625.1. Taxonomy (NCBI): domain Bacteria; kingdom Bacillati; phylum Actinomycetota; class Actinomycetes; order Kitasatosporales; family Streptomycetaceae; genus Streptomyces; species Streptomyces sp. NPDC018031. The sequence goes on along the minus strand of NZ_JBIRFT010000001.1, from coordinate 1,336,580 downwards.
CCGCCGGGTACGCGCACGAACGCGGCAGGCCCGCGATGTCGCGCACGGTGGGCCGCGGGGTCAGGCCGCAGCCTCCGCCGGCACGTGGCCTGCGGTCTCCCGCCGTACGACACGCCGGCGCCGGGACGGCATGCCCGCTGTCGGATTGGCGACGCCCCAGGCCGCGCCCTTGCAGATCAGTTCCTTGTAGAGGGCGGCCGTCCGGCCCGTCAGCGCCTTGCCGACCGCCCGGTCGTCGGCGGTGACGAACTGGATCAGGCCCTCCTTGCGGCCGAGGGAGATGCACTGCTGGAAGTAGCGGATGGAGACGCTGGGGACCTTGGTGCCGGCGAGGCGTGCGGCGATGGCGTCGGCGGCCTGCCAGGCCATGGGGACGCCCGAGGCGCAGGACATGCGGAGGGGCTTGCCGCCCGGGCCGACCGCCATCGCCGCGTCGCCCACGGCGTAGACGTCCGGGTGGGAGACCGAGCGCATCGTGGTGTCGACCACGATCTGCCCGCCGTCGGTGAGTTCCAGGGCGGTGGCCCGGGCGATCGGGTGGACGGCGAAGCCGGTGGTCCAGACCGTGACCCCGGCGGGAAGGGTCCGGCCGTCGGCGGTCGTCACGCCGTCCGCCGCCACGGCGCTGACCGCGGTGTGCTCGTGGACCGTGATGCCGAGGCCGTCCACCACCTTCCGCAGGTGGGCGCGGCCCTTCTCGGAGAGCCAGTCGCCGAGGGCGCCGTGCGCGGCCAGTGCGACGTCGAGGTCCGGGCGGGACTCGGCGATCTCGGTCGCGGCCTCCAGGCCGGTCAGGCCGCCGCCGACCACCACCACGGGCCGGCCGGCCTCCAGGGCGGCCAGGCGGTCGCGGAGGCGGAGGGCGCCGGGGCGGCTGGAGATCTCCTGGGCGTGTTCGGCGGTGCCGGGGACGCCCCCGTCGTTCCAGCCGCTGCCGAGGGCGTAGACCAGGGTGTCGTACCCCAGTTCCTCCCGCTCGGGGCTGTTCGCGGCGGTGACCGTCACCGTCTTGCGCTCCACGTCCACGGCGGTGACCTTCGCGAGCTTCAGTGCCACGCCGGTGCCCGCGAACATCTCCGCGAACGGCCGGGGCCTGAGGTCCTGGCCGGCCGCGAGCTGGTGCAGCCGGACCCGCTCGACGAAGTCGGGCTCGGGGTTGACGAGGGTGATGGTGACGTCCTCGCGGTGCAGCCGCTTGGCGAGGCGGCCGGCGGCGACGGCTCCGGTGTAGCCGGCTCCGAGGACGACGATGCGGTGCTGCATGGCCCTGCTCCTGTCTGCGCGGGTTCCGCCGCTGTGGTGCGCGGTTTCGCCTCTTGAACCGGGCAGCCCGACGTTTCCTGACAGGATTCGATTGTGATGCGCGTCACATGCGCTCAGGGGGTGCTCAGGGGGTCGCTCAGAGGGTGTGGAGGGCGTCCCCGTGGTCCTCGGCGGCCCACCGCCCGGTGGCGCGGACGAGCTTGTCGGGGTTGACCTGGCTGCGGATCGCGACGATGCCCTCCGTGGTGACGTCCAGGCACGTGATGCCGACGACCCGGCCGTCCACGACCGCCACGATGGCGGGCCCGCCGTTGGCGGTCGCGGCGTAGATCTCGGGCACCCCGCCGACATGGGCCCGCTTGGCCGGGCTGGGCTTGAACAGGCCGCGCAGGAACGTGGCGACCGCGCGCGCACCCTCGAACGCCTTCGCGCGGGCCGGGACCTTCCCGCCGCCGTCGCCGACCGAGACGGCGTCCTCGGTGAGCAGGCGCACCAGCGGTTCGGTACGGCCGCTGACCGCCGCGGCCAGGAACTCCTCGACGATCCGCCGGGCCGCGGCCTCGTCGATCTCGGTGCGCGCCCGGCCGTCCGCGACGTGCTTCCTGGCCCGGTGGAGGATCTGCTGGCTGGCGGCCTGGGAGATGTCCAGGATCTCGGCGATCTCCCGGTGCGGGTAGCCGAAGGCCTCCCGCAGCACGTACACCGCCCGCTCGCCGGGCGACAGGCGCTCCAGCAGGACCAGCACGGCGTACGACACCGAGTCGCGCTGCTCGGCGGTGTCGGCCGGGCCGAGCATCGGGTCCCCGGCGAGCAGCGGCTCGGGCAGCCACCGCCCCACGTAGGTCTCGCGCCGGGCACGGGCCGAAGTGAGCATGGTGAGGCAGAGGTTGGTGAGGGCCTTGGTCAGCCAGGCCTCCGGCACCTCGATCCGCGCGACATCAGCCGCCTGCCAGCGCAGGAACGTCTCCTGCACGGCGTCCTCCGCCTCGCTCGCCGAGCCGAGCAGCCGGTAGGCGATGGCCTCCAGCCGGGGCCGGGCAGCCTCGAACCGGTCCACGTCACTCATGGTCAGGGCCATGCCCGCGATCCTAGCCGCCCCCGCGGCGGAACGGCGGTGAGGCGGCGCCCCCCGACGGGCGTCCGGGCGCGCGACCGCCCGCGGCCGCCCGGCCGCCACCCCCCGCATCGGCGGAAACGGCCTAGTACACGCCCTCGATGACCGTCTGGTCGTCGAAGACCGCCACCGGCCGCACGTCGGCGACCGAGTCGCCCACCGAGCCGGCCGGTCCCGGCACCCGCACCGCCAGGTCGCGCTCCAGGTTGTTGGGCAGCAGACAGGACTTGCTGACGTGGCTCATCACCACCTGCCCGCGCGCCCCGTACGGCACCGGCGTGCGGGACGCCGGGTCGGCCGGGTCGACCACCGAGAAGGTGACGAACGGGGTCTGCGGATCGAAGACGCAGCGGTCCTCCTCGGCGCCGTCGGCCGGGCCCGCCGTTCCGGCCGCGGTGGCGACCCGCTCGGTGGCGCCGCCGAGCATCATCGTGTTGCCGTACGTCCCGTAGAGCCGCACGCCGGGGAACACCTCGGTGCGCAGCAGGTCGCGGGTGTCGGCCGTCATGTGCGCGCCGCCCCACATGATGCCCCGCACCTTCTCCCGGACCAGCTCGATCAGATCGTCGTGGCGGGCCAGCCGCTCCAGCATCGGCGGGGTGGTCATCAGCACGCCGACGTCCTGGCTGCGCAGCACCTCCGCCGCCTGCTCGACGAGGTGGTCGACATAGGCGTCCGCCTCCCGGCCGCGGCCGGCGGCGATCAGCTTCTTCACCCAGCGGGGGTCCATGTCGACGCGGAACATCGTGCCGCCGTGCCGCGCCGCTATGTTGCCCACCATCTCGCCGACCATGTGCGGCCCGCTGGGCGCGATCGCCAGCCAGTCCAGCCCGCGGGGGATGCCGAGCGTGTCGAGGTCCGCGCTCATGCCGTGGGTGAGCCGGTCCATCCACTCCCGGAGGCACACGATCCGCTTGGGGGTGCCAGTGGTGCCGCCGCTCTCGAAGACGCCGACGAGGTCCGGGTCGGGCCCGTAGCCGAGCGGGATCAGGTCGCGGACCGGGACCTGCCGGAGCTCCCCGGTGACGTCGGGGAAGCGGGCGAGATCGGCGACGGTCCGGATGTCCTTGCGCGGATCGAAGTCCAGGGACGCCGCCCGCGCCAGCCAGAACGGCGAGCCGGTCTCCGGCGCGAAGTGCCAGTCCATAGCGGCCTGGATGAACTCGTCCGGGTCCGGCGCCCGGTCGAACGGCAGGTCCAGCACCGGCGGGGCGGCCGCCGCGGCGGCCCGGGTCGCGGAGCGGGTGGCGGAATCGGGCATGGCGTGGGTTCTCCTCACGGTCGCGGGCGGCGCCTGCCGGGTCGGCTAGCCGCGGATGACGGCCTTGCTGCGCATCAGGAACTCGCCGAGGTAGGCGTCGTGCGGGATGCCGGGCGCGATCCAGTGCGTGGGGTGGTCGCCGATGTACAGGTTCCTGATCGACGGCTCGGCGAGCAGCGCGTCCAGCAGCTCCTCGTCCTCGGTGATCGCGGTGAGCACCAGGCTGTCCCCGAGCACCTCGACCCCGGCCTCCCGGGTCCACGGCGCCACCCAGACGCACGGGAAGGGGAGTTCGACCCGGGCCTGGGCGGCGTGCGGGCTGTCGAGCTGGTGCACCGCGGGCCGCAGCACCGCGCTGCCGTCGCCCAGCTCGGCGACCACGCCGCCGCCCCCGGGCCCCTGGCCGGCGCCGCCGAGCCAGGCGGTGGCGGTGCCCGCGACGGCGTGCAGATGGCTCTCCATCCCCCGCGCCACGTCCACCGGGTGCACCGGCAGCACCGCCCGCTCGTCCTCCGGCGGCAGGACGGGCAGTTCGGCCAGCCGCTCCGCCAGGGCGCGGGCCAGCGGCGCCGGGTCGGCTCCCTCGACGAAGACCGCGGTGGCGTTGACGCAGGCGGTGCCGCCGTGCCGGGCGACGGAGTCCACGACGGTGTCGAGGTGGTCCCGCCAGTCGGAGTCCGCGGTGATCAGGATCTTGGACCGGCCCGGCCCGTTCGGCAGCACCAGCGGGTCGCCGCCGTACCGGTCGATGACCTCCTGCCCGCCGTAGACCATGCCGAGGTCCGCGGCCCGCAGGATCTCCCCCGCCGCGTCGTGGTCGGTGGGCAGCAGCATCACCTGGTCCGGGCCGAAGCCGGCCGTGCGCAGGGCGCTGACCAGCCGGTACGGGGTGAGCGGTTCCCGGCGTGAGGGGCGCACCGCGACCCGGTAGCCGAGCGCCAGGGACTCCAGCCACAGCGCGTGCACCGCCGGGTGGTTGCCCGCCGCGTGCACCGCGAAGACGTCCCCGCGCCGGACCCACACCGCGGTCCCGGAACGGGCCGCGGGGTCCCGCCAGTCGTTCACCGCGCCGACCGGCCGGGCCGCCTGCACGCTGCGGTACGCGCCGGTGGCGCTGAGCCGGATGGCCTCGACCGCGATCCGCACGTTGGCGAGCGGGGTGCCGGACAGCCGGCAGACCGTGGTCAGGTACGCGTCGGCGGTCATCCCGTCGACGGTGCCCGAGGCGAACAGCCGGCCGGCCCGCGCCAGCGCCGCCAGCCGCCGCTCCGTGGGGGGTGTCGCGGCCTTGTGCAGCGCGGCCATGGCCCGGGTGACGTAGAGCGTCGGCACCAGGCTGAGTTCGCCCGCCGGGCGGCCCGCCACGTCCCGCAGCGTCAGCCGTTCCCGGGTGCGGTACGGGCCGCCGGGGCCCAGCGCGTCGAGCCGGAGCGGCGGGTGCGGGGCGGATGCGGTGGGTGCGCTGTCCGCGGCCTGCGGGGCGGGTGCGACGGGGGCGCCGGGCGGGTCGTACGGGGCGGGTTCGGCGGGTGCGCTGTCGGCGGCCTGCGGGGCTCCGGGCGGGGGCACGGTGTCGGGCATCGGCCAGGGCTCCTTCGACGTCCGCCGCGCCGCGTCCGGGATCCTGCGGCGGCACGTGTCAACTGACGCCATCCCAGTGCCGGCCGGGCGGCCAGTCAATTGGACCTAGGTCCATGCCCACCGTGCGCCGCCCGCCCCCGCCGCGCCGCCCCGCCGGCCGGCGGAGTCCCTTGTCCCGCTCCTCCCGGCCGCCTCACCGGCCCCCGCCGTCCCCGCCGGCCTCCCCGCCGTCCCACCGGGAGCCTGTCGTCCCACCGGCCGCCCGCCGTCGCGCTGTCCGCCGGCCGTCCGACGGCTGCCGGGGCGGCCCGTGCGGAGCGTTCAGACCCGGGGGAACCGGGACTGCAGGTCCCAGACGACGGGGTTGTCGCCGAGCCCCTCGTGCAGGTCGACGAGGTCCGCGATCAGGTCGTGCAGGAAGTCGCGGGCCTCCCGGCGCAGGGCGCCGTGGTTGAAGGTGAGCGGCGGTTCCTCCAGCGGGACCCAGTCGGCGGTGACGTCCACCCAGCCGAACCGGCGCTCGAAGAGCATCCGGTCGGTCGACTCGGTGAAGTCCAGCTCGGCGTGGTGGCGGCGTGCCGAACGGCTGCCCTGCGGGTCGCGGTCGAGCCGTTCCACGATGTCGCACAGGGCCCAGGCGAAGTCGAGCACCGGCACCCATCCCCAGGCTGTGGACAGCTCGCGGTCCTGCTCGGTGTCGGCCAGGTAGACGTCGCCGCAGAACAGGTCGTGCCGCAGGGCGCGCACGTCCGCCGTGCGGTAGTCGGTCTGCGGGGGGTCCGGGAAGCGCCGGGAGAGGGAGTAGCCGAGGTCGATCACGCACCGATGGTGTCACGGCCGCCGCGGGGCCCGGCGCAGCCGCCGTGGACACCCGCCGGACGGGCCTCCCGGACAGCTGCGGACGGGGACGCCCGGACACCCGCGACGGGGCCTTCCGGGCCCCCGCCGGACAGCGGGCCTCCCCGGCGCGCCGGGCGCGCGGGCGGGACGAGGCGGCGCGAGCCTGCCGCGGCCGGCCCGGCGCGCCCGCCGGCGGCACCGGTGCGGCGCCCGGCCCGGTCGCCGTCCGTCCGGCGGCCGGGCCGCGCCCCGCCGCCGGACGTCCGCCGCTCAGAGCATGACCACCGAGCGCAGCACCTCGCCGCGCCCCATCCTGGCGAACGCCTCCTCGATGTCGTCCAGGCCGATCGTCTCGCTGACGAACGCGTCGAGATCGAGCCGTCCCTGCCGGTACAGGTCGATCAGCATCGGGAAGTCCCGGGACGGCAGGCAGTCGCCGTACCAGGAGGACTTCAGCGCGCCACCGCGTCCGAAGACGTCCAGCAGCGGCAGCTCCAGCTTCATCTCCGGGGTGGGGACGCCGACCAGCACCACGGTGCCGGCCAGGTCGCGGGCGTAGAACGCCTGCCGGTAGGTCTCCGGGCGGCCGACCGCCTCGATCACCACGTCGGCCCCGTGGCCGCCGGTGAGCCGCTGGATCTCGGCCACCACGTCGGCGTCCGTGCCGTTGACGGTGTGGGTGGCGCCCAGCGAGCGGGCCCACTCCAGCTTCCGGTCGTCCAGGTCCACGGCGATGATCTTCGCGGCGCCGGCCAGCCGCGCCCCGGCGACCGCGGCGCAGCCCACGCCGCCGCAGCCGATGACGGCCACCGAGTCACCACGGCCCACCCCGCCGGTGTTGATGGCGGCGCCCAGCCCCGCCATCACGCCGCAGCCGAGCAGCCCGGCCGCCGCCGGGGACGCCGCCGGGTCGACCTTGGTGCACTGCCCCGCCGCCACCAGGGTCTTCTCGGCGAAGGCGCCGATGCCCAGCGCCGGGGAGAGCGGCGTGCCGTCGGTCAGCGTCATGGGCTGGGCGGCGTTGTGGGTGTCGAAGCAGTACCACGGGCGGCCGCGCAGGCAGGCCCGGCACCGGCCGCACACCGCACGCCAGTTGAGGACGACGAAGTCGCCGGGGGCCACGTCCTCGACGCCCGGGCCGACGGATTCCACGACGCCGGCGGCCTCGTGCCCGAGCAGGAACGGGAAGTCGTCGTTGATGCCGCCCTCCCGGTAGTGCAGGTCGGTGTGGCACACGCCGCAGGCCTGTACCCGTACCACCGCCTCGCCGGGCCCGGGGTCGGGGATGACGATCGTCTCGACCTTGACCGGCTCGCCCTTGCCGCGCGCCACCACACCGCGTACCTGTTGAGTCATGTGATCAGCGTAGGCGTGCGGCACGGAGAACAGAACGGGCCGCACCGGGGGGTGACCGGTGCGGCCCGCCGCGTCTGGGGTGACTCGGGTCAGTGGGTCACTTGACGTTGATCGCGGTCCACGCGGCCGCGACCGCCTTGTACTCGGTGCTGGTGGCGCCGTACAGGTCGGTCGCCGCCTTCAGGGTGCCGGCCCGCGCGCCCGCGTAGTCGGTGGTGGAGGTGAAGTACGTGGTCAGCGCCTTGTACCAGATCTTGGTGGCCTTGTCCCGGCCGATGCCGGCGACCGTGGAGCCGTCGTAGGTCGGGCTGTTGTAGCTGACGCCGTTGATGGTCTTGGCGCCGCTGCCCTCGCTCAGCAGGTAGTACCAGTGGTTGGCGGGGCCGGACGAGTAGTGCACGTCCACCCGGCCGAGACCCCGGTACCAGTAGTCCTTCGAGGCGCCGTCGCGGCTCGGCTTGTCCTGGTAGCGCAGCGGGGTGCCGTCGCCGTTGATGTCGATCTTCTCGCCGATGAGGTAGTCGCCGGCGTCGGCGGAGTTGCCGGCGTAGAACTCCGTGGCGGTGGCGAAGATGTCGGAGGTCGCCTCGTTCAGGCCACCGGACTCGCCGCTGTAGCGCAGGCCCGCGGTGTTGGAGGTGACGCCGTGGGTCAGCTCGTGGGCGGCCACGTCCAGCGAGGTGAGCGGGTTGGTGTTGCCCTGGCCGTCGCCGTAGGTCATGCAGAAGCAGCTGTCGGACCAGAACGCGTTGACGTACTGGTTGCCGTAGTGGACCCGGCTGTACGCGGCCTTGCCGTCGTTCTTGATGCCGTTGCGGCCCAGCACGGTCTTGTAGAAGTCCCAGGTGGTGGCGTGGCCGTAGGCCGCGTCCACGGCGGGGTTCTGCCGGCCGCCGCCCCACACGTCGTCGGCGTCGGTGAACAGCGTGCCGGTGCCGGAGGTGCCGGCGTTCAGGTCGTACGTCTTGTGACCGCCGTGCGTGGGGTCGGTCAGGTTGTACGAGCCGCCGCTCTGGGTGGTGCTGAGCGGCACGGTGCCGTTGTAGTCACCGGTGCCGGTGCCGGTCTCGATGCGCTCGTCGGCGAAGAGCTGCTTGCCGGTGGCGGCGTCGGTCACCACGTGCAGTTCGCTCGGGGTGCCGTCGTGCTGCAGCCCGGTGACGACGGTCTCCCAGGCCAGCACGGGCTTGCCGCCGGCGGCCCAGATCACCTTGCGCGGGGCCTGGGCGTCGGCCTTGCCGTTCTTCTCCGCGGTCGCGGCCTTCAGCGCGGACTTCTCGGCACCGGCCGCGCTGACGCCGGCCTTGGTGCTGGCCACCGATATGCGGGTCTTGACCGCCTTGGTGACGCTGCGCGCGCCGCTCTTCTTCTCGTGCACCACGAGGTCGCCGCCGAGGACCGGGAGTCCGGCGTAGGTGCGCTCGTAGCGGGTGTGGACCGTGCCGTCCGCGTCCTTGACGACGTCCCGGACGACGAGCTTCTCCTGGCCGCCGAGCCCGAGGGCGTCGGCCTCGGCCGCGGCGTCGGCCTGGGCCGCCTTGATGGCGGTGGCGCGCTGGTCGGCGGAGAGCAGGACGGCCGAGGCGCCGGCCTCACGGTCGGGCTGTGCGCTGGCCGAACCGGTCTGGACGCCGATCACGACCATCGCGGCGGAGGCGACCAGGGCCGCGCCGCGGATGACGTTCTTGCGAGGGGAGGAAACGATACGTCTCACTCGATCTCCTTGCACGGGGCCGCCGTTGGCGGCCGTGTGGGGGACGGGCGGCTGGGTGAGGCCGTCCGGTGCTGCACAGGTGGGGCCGATGGTGCAGTTGCGCCGATGTGCGGGTTAGGTGCGGTGGTGCTGGTGGCGCTCAGGACGCGTACGGGACGCGGGCGACTCCTGCGCCAGGGGAGTGGCGCCGGTGCGGCCGACCAGAGAGTTGCATCAATTGCCTGGCGCGAACAGATCGGTAACAAGAATTTGACCATCCGTTGTCCGATGAGCATCGCTTTCTGTCCGCTATGTGGCGAACAGCCCCTGAAAGGTGCGGACTTATGGCGTTACGAACGCGCCATGCTCCCGACATGACGCGGGCCGGCGCCCGAGGTGCGGCGCCGGCGGTCCGGTCGTCGTGCGGCGGGCGCTCGCCGCCCCCGCCCGGGGGTGCTCAGACCCCGGCGGCGATCTTGAGGGTGGCCACTCCGGCGATGATGGCGAGGAAGGACACCACCTTGGGCAGGGTGATCTTCTCCTTGTAGATCACCGCGCCCAGGATGACCGTGCCGATCGAGCCGATGCCGGTCCAGATGGTGTAGCCGACGCCGACGTCGAGGGTGCGCAGCGCCAGGCTCAGCGTGAAGATGCCGCCGGCCGCGGCGAGCAGCGTGAAGACCGAGGGCCAGAGCTTGGTGAAGCCCTTGGTGGCGTTGGTGCCGAGCGCGAAGGCGATCTCGAAGACGATGGCGATCGCGAGGAAGATCCAGGCCATGACGGGGTCCTTTCGAAAGGGGCGCACGGGGGCGGGCGCGCGGGTCCGGGATGTGCGGGGAGGGTGTGCGGGGCGGGCGTACGGGTCCGGGCCGTGCGGCGATGGGGATACGGATCGGGGTGCGCGGCGGCGTACGGATCCGGTGTGCCGGGGGCGGATCGGGGCGGGTGGGGCGGGGCGAGCCGGGGCGGGGCCGGGGTCAGGCGGCGAACGCCCCCGGGGCGGGCCGCTGGTCCGGCGACGCCTGCGGCGCGCGGGGCTCGGAGGACTGCTGGGCGAGCTTGTCGGCGAGCTTGAGCCCGAGGACGCCGCCGATGATCAGGACGAAGGCCAGCACCTTCCAGCCGTTGAGCGCCTCGTCGAAGATCACCGTCCCCAGGACGACGGTGCCGACCGATCCGATGCCGGTCCAGACGGTGTAGCCGACGCCGACGTCGAGGGTGCGCAGCGCCAGGCTGAGGAAGAAGATGCCGCCCGCCGCGGCCCCGGCGGTCAGCAGTGACGGACCGAGCCTGGTGAAGCCGTCGGTGGCGTTGGTGGCGAGGGCGAAGACGACCTCGAAGACGGAGGCGATGAGCAGATAGATCCAGGCCATGGGGGTGAACTCCTCACTCTATGTATGTACGTGCAAGTTCCTTGCGACGAGAAGAATCATGCATGTACAAGTAAGCTCATGTCAATCGCTTCAGCCGGCCCGGGAACCGCCCGGACCGCCGGATCCGAGGGAGAGTCGATGTCACCGGCCAACCAGCGGCAACCCGCCCCGGCGGACCCGGAGATGTGGAACCACCTGCTGGCCCTGCACGCGCATGTGGAGCACCGGCTGAGCGCCGCGCTCCAGCGCCGGCACGGCCTGGGCCTGTCCGAGTACCGGGCGCTCGGGCACCTGGCGGCCGCCGGGCCCAAGCACGAGCTGCGGATGCAGGAACTGGCCGACCGGCTCGGACTCAACCAGAGTTCGGTGACCCGGCTGGTCGGCCGGCTCAACGCGGCCGACCTGACCTTCCGCGACCTGTGCCCGGACGACAAGCGCGGCGTCTACACCGTGCTCAGGGACTCCGGCCGGGCCCGCTACGACGAGGCGCGCACCACCTACGAGGAGACCCTCGGCGCGGCCCTCGACGAGGCGGCCCAGGCCGGCCCGGAGGCGGCGGCGCTGGTCGGCGCGGTGCGCGGGGCACTGGGCTGACCGGCGCCCGGCCGGTCACAGCTCCAGCCGCACCGGGTACCGCCGCAGCCAGGCGTCGAGCAGCAGCGCCGTCTCCATCCCGTAGCGGGCGAGGTAGTCGTCGAGGGCGGAGGCGGCGCCCGCCCGGGCGGTCCGCCGGGCCCACTCCGCGTCCAGCAGTCCGTGCACCGGCCGGCCGGGGTCGGCGAGGAGCTCCGCGAACTGCCCCCGCACCGCCTCGGTGTAGCCGCGGTGCGGGGTGGAGGGATAGGGGCTCTTGCGCCGGTCGGCGACGGCGGCGGGGAGCAGGTCCCGGGTGGCGGCGCGCAGCAGGCTCTTCTCGCGCCCGTCCTGGGTCTTCATCGCCCAGGGCGTGTTGTACACGTAGCCGACCAGTCGGTGGTCGCAGAACGGCACCCGCGCCTCCAGCCCGGTGGCCATCGACATACGGTCCTTGCGATCCAGCAGGCGCGGCAGGAAACGGGTCAGGGCGAGGTGTCCCACCTCCCGCATCCGCCGCTCCCGGGCGTCGGTGACCCCCGGCAGGTGCTCCACCTCGGCGATCGCGTCCCGGTACCGGTCGCGCCGGTAGGTGTCCAGGTCGAGCCGCTTGCGCAGGCCCGGGTCGAGGAGCCGGTCGAGGGTGTCGGCGAAGCCGGGGCCCCCGGTGCCGAGCCAGGGGAAGGTGCCGGCGGCCACCGCGCGGGGGTCGTGGAACCAGCCGTAGCCGCCGAACAGCTCGTCCGCGGCCTCGCCGGAGAGCGCGACCGTGGAGTGCCGGCGCACCGCCTTGAACAGCAGGTAGAGCGAGGTGTCGCGTTCCCCGCGGCCGACCGGCAGATCGCGGGCGGTGAGCGCGGTGGTGCGGTGCAGCGGGTCGGCCGGCGCGGTGACCGGCAGCACGATGTCGGTGTGCCGGGTCCCGGTGTGCGCGGCGACGGCGTGCGCGTAGGGGCGGTCGGGGCTGCCGTCGGGTGCGGCGCCGGTCCCCCCGGCCCGGCCGGCCGGCGGCAGGTACGCCGTCGTCGTCTCCCGCTCGTCGCCGGCGAAGTCCACCGCGAAGGTGGCGAGCGGGCCCTCGTCCCGGGCGGCCAGCCGGCGCGCGGCGAGCGCGGTGACCGCGCTGGAGTCCAGCCCGCCGGAGAGCAGCGAGCAGCGCGGCACGTCCGCCACGAGCTGCCGGCCCACCGCGTCGTCGAGGAGTTCCCGCACCGTGCCGACGGTGTCGGCCGGCGGGTCGGTGTGCTCGGTGGTGGGCAGCGTCCAGTAGGCGCGGCTGCGCAGCCCGGTCCGGCCCAGCCGCACCACATGGCCCGGCGCCACCTCCCGCAGGCCCCGGTAGACGGCGTGTCCCGGCGTCTTGGCCAGGGCGAACATCTCCCGCATGCCGTCCAGGTCGACCACCGCCCCGGCCCCCGGGTGGGCCAGCACCGCCTTGGGTTCGGAGCCGAAGAGCACGCCGCGCGGGGTGGGGTGGTAGAAGAGCGGCTTGACGCCCAGCCGGTCGCGCACCAGCAGCAGTTCCTCGGTGCGGGTGTCCCACAGCGCGAAGCCGTACATGCCGTCGAGCCGCTCCACGAAGCCCGGCCCCCACTCCAGGTAGGCGCAGAGCACCACCTCGGTGTCGCTTTCGGTGCGGAAGACCTGGCCGCGGGCGGCCAGCGCGGCGCGCAGCTCGCGGTAGTTGTAGACCTCCCCGCTGAAGGTGAGGACGGCGGCCGGGCGGCCGCCGTCGGCGGTGGCCGCCGAACGCATCGGCTGCCGGCCGGTGGTGAGGTCGATGACCGCGAGTCTTCGGTGGCCCAGCAGCGCGTGGCGGTCGCCCCACACCCCCTCGGCGTCCGGCCCCCGGCAGGCCATGGTCGCCGTCATGCCCCGCAGGACGTCCCGCTGGTCCGTCAGGTCCCGCCCGAAATCCACCCATCCCGCCACGCCGCACACGTCCCGTACGCCTCCTGTCAGCACGTCAGCCGCTTGTCCGTCGCCTCAGGAATCTAAGGCGCGAGTGCCCGGAACCCGGTGATCCGCGGTCCGACCGACCGTGTCCGCTGTCGCACGTGGTGCCCGTACGCTGGGCGGAGAGTGACGGGGAAGCGGGGGACGGGAGGGACTTCAGGTGGGAGCGGTGAAGGGCAAGCGGGTGCCGCGGGCGGTCCGGGAACAGCAGATGCTCGACGCTGCGGTACGGATCTTCGCCCGGCGCGGCTACCGGGCGGCGTCGATGGACGAGATCGCCGAACTGGCCGGGGTCTCCAAACCGTTGGTCTACCTCTACCTCCATTCCAAGGAGGAACTCTTCACCGCCTGCATCCGGCGGGAGGCGGCGGCGCTGGTGACGGCGATCCGCGGGGCCATCGAACCGGGGGCGGCGGCGGACCGGCAGATGTGGGAGGGGCTGAACGGCTTCTTCGCCCACACGGCCGCGCACCCCGACGGGTGGGCGGTGCTGCACGTCCAGGCGCGGACCCAGGGGGAGCCGTTCGCGCTCGAAGTCGCCGCCATGCGCGCGGAGATCGTGGAACTGGTCACCCGGCAGATCGCGGTGGCGACCCGGGAGGCCGGCTGTGTGCCGGAGCCCGCCGGGCAGGAGGCGTCGGCGCTGGCGGAGGCGCTGGTGGGCGCCGCGGAGTCGCTCGCGGACTGGGCGGGTGCCGAGGGCGCGGAGGGCCCTTCGGCGAAGGAGACCGCGGCCACGTTGATGAACTTCGCCTGGGCGGGCCTGGGCAACCTGATGCGCGGCCGGGGGTGGGCGCTGGGCTGACCCCGGCGCCCGGCGCCCGGACGCGGCGGCGGGGGCGGCCCAGGGCGGTGACGGGAAGGCGGCTCGGGGCGGCGGGGTCACGGTCGTCCCGATGCGCGCGCCCGGCGCCCCGGCACGCGGGCCTGGCGGGGTCCCGGGCGCCCGGCTGGTGCGGCCGGTGCGCACCCCTGGCGGGGCCGGTGCCCCCCCTGGCGGGGCCCGGCACGCACCCCCGGCGGGGTCCGGTGCGTGCGGCTGGTGGTTCCGCTCCGCGCGTCCCGAGCGGCCCCGTGCGTGCGCCCGGTGGGGCCCGGTGCGCAGCCCCTGGCGGGGCCCGGTGTCCATGCGCCCGTCGGGAGGCCGTCCCCGCGCCCGGTGAGCGCCCCTGGCGGTGCCCGCCGTCCGCCTGCCTGTGGAGGCCGTCCCCGCGCTGGGTGCGGCCCGTCCCCGCCCGATGGGGCCCGGTGGGGCCCGTTCCCGCACCCGGCGGGACCGGGCGCGCCCGGCTGCTGGGGGCCCGTACATGCGCAAGGGCGCGGCCCCGTCCTCGCGCCCGGTGGAACCCGGCGCGCCCGGCTGGTGCGGCCCGGTGCGCAGCCCCCTGGCGGGGCCTGGTGTCCGTGGGCCTGTCGGGGGCCGTCCCGCGCCCGGCGGGACCGGGCACGTCCGGCTGGTGCGGCCCGTACATGCGCCGGGCGCGGCCCCGTCCTCGCGCCCGGTGGGGTCCGGTACGTGTGCCGGCCGGGGCCGTCCTCCGGACTCCCGCTGTCGCGGGGCTTCCCCTTGAGCCCTCAACAGCCGTACTTTTCAGTAAGGTTACTGACGGGTCAGGAGTTGCCATGCCGAAGCAGCCAGCACCGCCCACCCCCGCTCCGGTGCCGCCCGAGGTGCACGCCGTCGGCGGGACCGCCCGCCAGGCGGCCGTGCCGCCGCTCGCGCCGGTCGTCGTCCGGGGCTCACTCGGCGACATACCCTTCGACAACGCCGCCGAAGACCCCGGCGCGGTGGTCCTCGGCCGGGAACAGCCGGACGGCGGCTGGCGGGACGTCACGGCCGCCGAGTTCGCCCACGAGGTGACCACCACCGCCAAGGGCCTGATCGCGCACGGGCTGCGGCCGGGCGACCGGCTCGCCATCATGGCCCGGACCACCTACGAGTGGACCCTGCTGGACTTCGCGGCCTGGGCCGCCGGCCTGGTCACCGTGCCCATCTACCCGACGTCCTCGGCCCACCAGGCGCGCTGGATCCTGCACGACTCGGGCGCCGTCGCCTGCGCGGTGGAGGGGGTCGAGCAGACCCGGCTGATCACCGGGGTCCGGGGCGAGCTGCCGGCCCTGGCCCATCTGTGGCAGTTCGACGCCGGGGCCGTCGGGCAGATCGTGGCGTCGGGCCGCGGGGTGCCCGGCGAACTGGTGGAGCGGCGGCGCGCCGAGCGCGGCCCGCAGGACATCGCCACCCTCGTCTACACCTCCGGCACCACCGGCCGGCCCAAGGGCTGCGTGCTCACCCACGCCAACTTCTTCGCCGAGGTGGACAACGCCCGCGAGCTGCTCCATCCGATCTTCCGGTCGGTCAGCAGGGAACCGGCGTCCACCCTGCTCTTCCTGCCGCTGTCGCACGTGTTCGGGCGGATGGTCGCGGTCGGCTGCCTGCGGGCCCGGGTCCGGCTCGGCCACGCGCCCAGCATCCAGACCGAGGACCTGCTCGCCGACCTCGCCGGCTTCCGGCCGACGTTCCTGCTGGCCATCCCGTACGTACTGGAGAAGGTCCACAACACCGGGCGGGCCACCGCCGAGAAGATGGGCCGCGCCGCCTCCTTCGACCGGGCCGCGTCCGTCGCCACCCGGTACGCCGAGGCCCGGGAGGCCGCCCTGGACGGCACCGGCCCGGGCCCGGGCTTAGGGCTGCGCGCCGCCCGCGCCCTGTACGACCCGCTGGTCTACCGGCGGATCCGGGCGGCGCTCGGCGGCCGGGTCCGGCACGTCATCTGCGGCGGCTCACCGCTCGGCCGGCGGCTCGCGGCGTTCTACGCCGGGGTGGGCATCGACGTCTTCGAGGGCTACGGGCTGACCGAGACCACCGCGGCGATCACCGTGACCCCGCCGCTCAAACCCCGCCTGGGGACGGTGGGCTGGCCGCTGCCGGGGAGCGCGGTGCGGATCGCCGAGGACGGCGAGGTACTGCTCCGCGGCGGCCAGGTGTTCTCCGGCTACTGGGACGCGCGGCACGGCGGGCCGGCCGCCCTCGGCGCGCACGGGCAGCCGAACGGCACCGGGGCGGGGGAGGCGGGCTGGTTCGCCTCCGGTGACATCGGCGCCCTGGACGCGGAGGGCTATCTGACCATCACCGGCCGCAAGAAGGAGATCATCATCACCTCGGCGGGGAAGAACGTGGCCCCCGCCCCGCTGGAGGACCGGCTGCGCGCCCATCCGCTGGTCGACCAGTGCATGGTGGTCGGCGACGACCGGCCGTACGTCTCGGCGCTGATCACCCTGGAGCCGGACGGCCTGCGGCACTGGCGGCAGATGCGGAAGAAGCAGGACGTGCCGCTGCGCGCGCTGGTCCTGGACGAGGACCTGCTGACGGAGGTTCAGCGGGCCGTCGACGACGCCAACGCCCTGGTGTCCAGGGCGGAGTCGATCCGCCGCTTCCGGGTGCTCCCGGTGTCCTGGACGGACCGGTCCGGCCATCTGACGCCCTCGCTCAAACTCCGGCGCGGCGCGATCGTGCGGGATTTCGCGGCCGAGATCGAGGCGCTGTACGCGCGGTAGCGACGGTCCCGCGCGGGGGCGCGCGGGGGCGCGGGCGGGCCGGGCACGGCGTGTGGGGGCGCGCGTGCGGGCCGGGCACGGCGTGTGGGGGCGTGCGGGCCGGGCGGGCTGCCGGGCGCGCGGGCGTGGGCCGGCCGGGCGGGCTGCGGCGCCTGGAGGGCGTGCGGGGCCGGGCGGGCCGCCGCGGGCGAGGGCGCCGGGCCCGCGGGGCTGCCGCGTACGGGGGCGTGCGCGCCCGCCGGGCTGCCGCGTACGGGGGGCGTGCCGCCCCGCCGGGGGCGCGGCACCCGCGCGCCGACCCCCGCCGCACCCCCGGGCGGCGGGGGTCCGGGAAAAGGCAGGAGCCCTGCCCGCCGCCGAAGCGGTGGGCAGGGCTCCTTGGGTACTGCGAAACGTCGGCCGCGATCGGCCGACCCCAGTCGATCAGACCGGGGTGACGTTCTCCGCCTGCGGGCCCTTCGGGCCCTGGGTGACGTCGAAGTTCACCTGCTGGTTCTCCTCCAGGGAGCGGAAGCCAGAGGCGTTGATCGCGGAGTAGTGGACGAAGACATCCGGGCCGCCGCCGTCCTGGGCGATGAAGCCGAAGCCCTTTTCAGCGTTGAACCACTTAACGGTTCCGGTAGCCATAAGCCCTCCTTGGGCCAAAGGGTTGCCCTGCTCCAGAACCTGCAAGAAGTCTGAAAATTACAAAAGCCCGCGGGTCACATGCTCCGCAGGCTCTGTACTGCAAGGGAAACCAAACTGCAACTTGCGGCGAGCCTAGCACGCTGGCTCTCCACGGGGAAAGAGCCGAAGATCACGATATCCGGGGGTTTCCTTTGTTCCCGGCGCGGGAAAGCCCGCAGGTCCGGCGCGACATGGACACGCCCGGACCGACCCCGGCGAGGGTCGCTCCGCCTCCGGGGCTTAGCCTCCGTTTGTGGACAATTCAGCCCCTGCCGCCGCCACCGCCGCCGGTCACCGCCGGAGTCGGCCGCGGGTCGGTCACATCCAGTACCTCAATTGTCTGCCCCTTTACTGGGGCCTGGCCCGGACGGGCAGCCTGCTCGACTTCGAACTCACCAAGGACACCCCCGACGCCCTCAACGATCTCGTCGTCCGCGGCGACCTGGACATCGGCCCGGTGAGCCTGGTCGAGTACCTGCGCCACGCCGACGACCTGGTCGCGCTGCCCGACATCGCCGTCGGCTGCGACGGTCCGGTGATGTCCTGCGTGATCGTCTCCCAGGTGCCGCTGGAACAGCTGCACCGGGCCCGGGTCGCCCTGGGCTCCCAGTCCCGCACCGCCGTCTGCCTGGCCCAGCTGCTGCTGGGCGAGCGGCACGGCGTCCAGCCCGACTACTACGTGTGCCCCCCCGACCTCAGCCTGATGATGCAGGAGGCGGACGCCGCGGTGCTCATCGGCGACGCCGCGCTCCGCGCCAACCTCCACTACGCGCCCATGCTCGGCCTCCAGGTCCACGACCTCGGCCAGATGTGGAAGGAGTGGACCGGCCTGCCGTTCGTCTTCGCCGTCTGGGCCGCCCGCCGCGACTACCTGGCGCAGGAACCCGGGATCGTGCACGCCGTGCACGAGGCGTTCCTCGCCTCCCGCGACCTGTCGTTGCAGGAGGTGACCAAGGTCGCGGAACAGGCCGCCCGCTGGGAGGCGCTGACCGCGCCGGTGCTGGAGCAGTACTTCACCACCCTCGACTTCAGCCTCGGCGACGACCAGCTGAAGGGCATCGCGGAGTTCGCCCGCCGTACCGGGGACCGGATGGGCTACCCCGAGGACGTGCGGGTGGAGTTGCTCCCGGCCGGCTGAGGCGCCGGACACCGGCCGGGTGCCGCCCGCGCGGCGGGCGGTGGTGCGCGGCGCCCGCGCGGCGCACGTCCCGGCCCGCCGCGCGGGGCGCCCCCTAAGCTGGATCGGCGCAGTCGAGGGGGAGGCCATCGCCATGCAGCCGCTGGGAGCGGAAGACCCGCAGTCGATCGGGCCGTACCGGCTCCTGGGGCGCCTCGGCGCCGGGGGCATGGGCAGCGTCTACGTGGGGCGGACCAGCGGCGGCCGGACCGTCGCGGTCAAGGCCGTGCACCCGCACTTCGCGCTGGACGAGCAGTTCCGGGCCCGCTTCCGGCGCGAGGTGAGCGCGGCCCGCCGGGTCGGCGGGGAGTGGACCGCCCCGGTGCTGGACGCCGACCCGGAGGCCCGGGTGCCCTGGGTGGCCACCGGTTATGTGGCCGGGCCGCCGCTGGGCCAGGCCGTGCTGGACACCGGTCCGCTGCCCGCCGCCGCCGTCCGGGCCCTGGCCGCCGGACTCGCCGAGGCGCTGGCCGCCGTGCACCGGCTGGGGCTGGTCCACCGCGACGTCAAACCGTCCAACGTGCTGCTCACCCTGGACGGCCCGCGCCTGATCGACTTCGGGATCGCCCGCGCCACCGAGGGCACCGTCTCGCTCACCTCCACCGGCGCCTCGATCGGCTCACCCGGCTACATGTCGCCCGAGCAGATCCTCGGCCGGACCGTCGACGGCGCCGCGGACGTGTTCTCGCTGGGCGCCGTGCTGGCGTACGCGGCGACCGGGGCCGGCCCGTTCCCCGGGGACAGCTCCGCCGCCCTGCTGTACAAGGTGGTGCACGAGGAGGCGGTGCTGGCGGCCGGGCTCACCGAGGACCTGCGCGACCTGGTCGCCGCCTGCCTGGCGAAGGAACCGGCCGCCCGCCCCACCCCGGAGCAGATCGCCCGCCATCTGGCACCGGGCGGCGCCGCCCGGCTGATGGGGCCCGGCTGGCTGCCCGGCCCGCTGGTGGAGCAGGTCAGCCGGCAGGCCGTCGCGCTCCTCGACCTGGAGGCCGCGGCGCCCGCCCGGCCGCCCGTCCCCGGCCCGGCCCGGGGCCCCGCCCCGGCGCCCGGCCCGGCCGCGGTGGACCTCACCCAGCCGCCCGGCACCGCCCGCCCGCTCGACCCGGACCTCGCCCCGGTGCTGGGTTCCTTCGGCCCGCCGGACCCGGCCTACCACAGCGACCCCGGCGGCACCGGCCGCCCGCCGCACCCCGGCGCCGTCCCGCCGCCCGCCGCCGGCGACCCCGCGGCCCGGCCCGGCGAGGAGTCCGGCGGCCGGCGGATATCCCTGGCCGCCTCGGTGGGCGGCCGCAAGCGGCCCCGGCTGCTCAGCTGCTCGCTGGTGCTCTCGGTCGCCGGGGCGCTGGCCATGGCGACCACCGCGCTGGTGGTCTTCCGGGTGCTGCCGGGCGGCGACGAGGGCGACAAGGGTTCGCAGAAGGACAGCGACCCGCCCGCGGCCACCGGCACCCCGCACCCGTCGTCCTCGGTCCCCGCGGACTTCACCGGTTCCTGGGAGGGGGACGTGCGGACGACGGGCGGCACCCCGAACGGCAGCATGGCGGCGACCATCGGCGCGGGGAAGCCGGGCGAGTACGTGGTGCGCATCCGGTACGAGGTGAAGGCGGGGTCCCTCGCCCTGCACTGCTACAGCGAGGCCAGGCTGATCTCGGCCGACCGGGAGCGGATCACCGCCCTGGAACGTCCCGACACGGGCCGGGAGGGCGATCTGGGCTGTACCGGCGCCGAGGCCGAAGTGACCTTCACCCGGGACGGCGACGGGCTGCTCTTCACCTCCGAGGACACCCGGGGCGGCAAGCCGTCGGCCCGGCTCACCCGGACCGACCGGGACTGAGGGACGCCACCGGGCCCCCGGCGGGGCCGACCCCCTCGCGCGGGGGCCTCCGCGCCCCGCGCCCCCCATCCCCCGGCGCCCGCGCGCACCCCGTGGGTCCGCGCGCCCCCGCGCCCGCCCGCGCCCGCCGCCCCGCGCCCGCCGCCCCCGCCCGGCTGCCACGCCCCCGCGTCCCTCGCCACCCGCCCCACCCGTGAACACCCCCGGGAACGCCCCCGTGAACGCCCCGAGCGGAGGGCCCGCGGGGCGGCTGACGGACGGTCGACGAGCCCGCCATCGGAGGCGTCAGGCCCTGGCGTAGGCTGGATCAGTCCGTCCGCAACCCCTCCGAAAGGGACGCCCCGGTGAACGAGAGCGCAGACCTGCAGTCCGTCCTCGACCGCGCTGCCGCCGGTGGCCGGATCACCGCGGAGGAGGCGCTCGACCTGTACCGTTCGGCGCCCCTGTACGCCCTGGGGGCCGCCGCCGACGCGGCCCGCCGGCGCCGCTACGCGGGCACCGAGCACATCGCGACGTACATCATCGAGCGGAACATCAACTACACCAACGTGTGTGTGACGGCGTGCAGGTTCTGCGCCTTCTACGCCGCGCCGAAGGACACCGCCAAGGGCTGGACGCGCGACCTCGACGACATCCTGCGGCGCTGCGCCGAGACGGTCGAGCTCGGCGGCACCCAGATCATGTTCCAGGGCGGCCACCACCCCGACTTCGGCGTGGAGTACTACGAGAAGCACTTCTCGGCCATCAAGAAGGAGTTCCCCCAGCTGGTGATCCACTCGCTGGGCGCCTCCGAGGTCGAGCACATGGCGCGGATCTCCAAGGTGTCGGTCGAGGAGGCCATCCAGCGCATCCACGCGGCCGGCCTGGACTCCTTCGCGGGGGCGGGCGCCGAACTGCTCCCGGCACGGCCGCGCACGGCGATCGCGCCGCTCAAGGAGTCCGGCGAGCGGTGGCTGGAGATCATGGAGGCCGCGCACCGGCTGGGCGTGGAGTCCACCTCGACCATGCTCATGGGCACCGGCGAGACCAACGCCGAGCGCATCGAGCACATCCGCATGATCCGCGACGTGCAGGACCGGACCGGTGGCTTCCGCGCCTTCATCCCGTACACCTACCAGCCGGAGAACAACCACCTGAAGGGGCAGACGCAGGCCACCGTCTTCGAGTACCTGCGGATGATCGCCATCGCCCGGCTGTTCCTCGACAACGTCGCCCACATCCAGGGCTCCTGGCTGACCGTCGGCAAGGAGGCCGGTCAGCTGTCGCTGCACTACGGCGCCGACGACCTCGGCTCGGTGATGCTGGAGGAGAACGTGGTCTCCTCGGCGGGCGCCAGGCACCGCTCCAACCGGATGGAGCTGATCGACCTGATCCGCAAGGCGGACCGGGTCCCGGCGCAGCGGGCCACGACCTACGAGCACCTGGTGGTGCACGACGACCCGGCGAACGACCCGGTCGACGACCGCGTCGTCTCGCACCTGTCCTCGATCGCCATCGAAGGGGGAGGGGTCGCGCACCCCGAGCTGAAGGTCGTCGGGGCGAGCTGACCCGCTCACCCGCACCCGAGACCGCCCGCGACCGCCGGCCGACGCCACCATGCTGACCCTGCACACCGCCCCCCTCGTCCTGACCGCCGTCCCTCCGGCGGGCGCCGGCCCGGCACCGGTGCCCGGGGCGGTGCCGGACGGCGCGGTCCTCGTCGACCGCGACCGGATCGCGGCCGTCGGCCGGTACGCGGAGCTGGCGGCGGCCCACCCGGCCGCCCGGGTCCGCCGCTGGCCCGGTGTGATCACCCCGGGCCTGCGCCAGTGGCACGGCCGCCGGCTGCTCCAGCACACCTACCACCCCGACCCGCGCGAGGCGGCGGAGCTGGGCACCGAGCCGCTGCCCGAGGAGCGGCTGGCCGGCCTGGGGATGACCGACGCCCGCTGGGGCGCCAGCGCCCGCCGCGGCCTGCAGCGGATGCTCCGGTACGGGACCACGGCGGTGGCGGGGACGTTCGACCTGCCCCCGGTGCGGACCGCGGTGGCCCGCTCCGGGCTGACCGAGGTGCCGGCGGCCGGCGCGCCGGGGATCGGCGCCGGCGTCTCGCTCGACCCGTTCCGGAACGCCCCCGGGCTGACCGACGCGGTGCCCGGCCCGCTGACCGTCGGCGGACGCGCGGACCTCGCCGCCTTCGACGTACCGGACGAGCGGGCCCTGAGCCGGGCCGGCGCGGGGACCTGCGTGGCCACGGTGCTGGCCGGCCGACTGGTGTACCGGGAGCGCTGACGCCGCCGCGCCGGGGCCGGGCGGCCCGGCGGCCGGGTGCGGCGGGTTCCGTGGCCCCCACGCGGTCCGTGCCGGGCGGGGGTGAACAATGGGGGCGTGACCCGAGCAACGCTGGACAAGCAGCCGCATGAAGTCGCCGCGATGTTCGATGACGTGGCAGCCAGATACGACCTGATGAACGACGTGCTCTCACTGGGACAGGCCCGTCTGTGGCGCGGCGCCGTCGCGCGGGCCGTCGACGCCCGGGCCGGGCAGCGGGTGCTGGACCTCGCCGCCGGGACCGGCACCTCCTCGCTGCCGTTCGCCGCCGACGGCGCCACCGTGGTCCCCTGCGACTTCTCGCTGGGCATGCTGCGGGAGGGCAAGCGGCGCCACCCGCAGCTGCCGCTGACCGCGGGGGACGCGACCCGGCTGCCGTTCGCCGACGACGTCTTCGACGCGGTCACGATCTCCTTCGGGCTGCGCAACGTCCAGGACATCGACGCCGCGCTGCGCGAGATGCTCCGGGTGACCCGGCCCGGCGGCCGGGTGGTGGTGTGCGAGTTCAGCCGCCCCACCTGGGCGCCGTTCCGCACCGTCTACACCGAGTACCTGATGCGGGCGCTGCCGCCGGTGGCGAAGGCGGTGAGCAGCAACCCGGAGGCGTACGTGTACCTCGCCGAGTCGATCCGGGCCTGGCCCGACCAGGCCGGGCTGGCCGCGCGGCTGCGGGAGGCCGGCTGGTCGAAGGCCGCCTGGCGGAACCTCAGCGGCGGGGTCGTGGCGCTGCACCGCGGCTTCAAGGCCTGATCCGCCGCGGGGTCCCGGGCGGCCGGCCGGGGCCCCGCGTCCCCGGCCGGCCGCCGCGCCTCACAGCTCCAGGCGGTGGCAGATCCCGGTCGCCCCGGACACCGGCGAGACGTAGGTCTCGGCCGGTGCCATGCCCAGCCGCCGGGTCACCGCCAGGGACCGCTCGTTGCGCGCGTCGACCATGGCGACCACCCGCGTGACGCCGGCGGCCCGCAGCCGCTCCAGGGTGGCCTCGGCGGCGAGCGTGGCATAGCCCCTGCCCCAGAAGTCCCGCCCGAGCCGCCAGCCGATCTCGATCTCGCCGGACGGGCCCCAGGCGTGCGGCCACGGCTGCGCGCCGGTGAACCCCATCACCCGGCCGCCGTCGTCCAGCAGGGAGTAGAGGCAGTAGCCGAGCCGCTCGGCGTGCGCCCGCTGCCCGGCGGTGAGTTCCTCGTAGTACGCCAGGTCCTGGGCGGTACCGCCGTGGAACTCCATCACCTCCGGGTGGTCGAAGACCCGGTGCCAGGCGGCCGCGTCCCCGTCCGTGGGGACCCGGAGCCGTACCGACCGCCGCGGGCCGGAGGGGTCGCCGGCCGGGGTGCCGGACCGGTCACTGGAGTGGCCGCTGCTCATGGAGTGGCAACCCTTCTCTGTTGTGCGAGTACGTCCCCCTAGACTGCACATGTCCCATGCCCGGGCGCGACGGGCGCGTCGTACCTCCTACCGAATCTCCGGGAGTCCTCCGTGAGCGAGACCGCAGCCGCCGAGACCTCTCCGGTCGAGAGTTTCGCCTCCGAGCGGAGCGCCGATGTGATCGTCGTCGGGGCCGGGCCGGCCGGTTCCGCCACGGCGTACCACCTGGCCAAGGCCGGACTCGACGTACTGCTGCTGGAGAAGACCGCCTTCCCGCGCGAGAAGGTGTGCGGTGACGGTCTGACCCCGCGCGCCACCAAGCAGTTGGTGGCGATGGGCATCGACATCTCCGAAGAGGCGGGCTGGCTGCGGAACAAGGGCCTGCGCATCATCGCCGGCGGCGTCCGGCTCGAACTCGACTGGCCGGAACTCGCCTCGTTCCCGGACTTCGGTCTGGTCCGCAAGCGCGACGACTTCGACGAGCAGCTGGCGCGGCAGGCGCAGAAGGCCGGAGCCCGGCTGTACGAGCGGTGCAACGTCGGCGCCCCGGTGATCGACGACCGCACCGGCCGGATCACCGGCGTGCACGCCCGGCTCGGCGAGGAGAAGACCCCGGTCACCTTCCACGCGCCGCTGGTGGTGGCGGCGGACGGCAACTCCACCCGCCTCTCGCTGGCGATGGGGCTGCACCGGCGGGACGACCGCCCGATGGGTGTGGCGGTCCGGACGTACTTCACCTCGCCCCGGCACAAGGACGACTACCTGGAGTCCTGGCTGGAGCTGTGGGACCGGCGCGGCGACCAGCCGCGGCTGCTGCCCGGTTACGGCTGGGTGTTCGGGATGGGCGACGGCACCTCCAACGTCGGGCTGGGCGTGCTCAACACCTCCAGCTCGTTCAAGGAGCTGGACTGGCGGGAGATCCTGAAGGCCTGGTGCGCCTCCATGCCGGAGGACTGGGGCTACACGCCGGAGAACATGACCGGTCCGATCCGCGGCGCGGCGCTGCCGATGGCCTTCAACCGGCAGCCGCACTACACCCGGGGCCTGCTGCTGGTCGGTGACGCGGGCGGCATGGTGAACCCGTTCAACGGCGAGGGCATCGCGTACGCCATGGAATCCGGCCAGATCGCGGCGGACGTGATCGTGCAGGCGCACGCCCGGACCACCGCGGCCCAGCGGGAACTGGCCCTGCAGCGCTACCCCAGGGTCATCAAGGAGACCTACGGCGGCTACTACACGCTGGGCCGGGCGTTCGTGAAGCTGATCGGCAATCCGAAGGTCATGAAGCTCGCCGCGCAGCGCGGCCTCACCCACCCGATGCTGATGCGCTTCACGCTGAAGCTGCTGGCGAACCTCACCGACCCGCAGGGCGGGGACGCGATGGACCGGATCATCAACGGTCTGTCCAAGGTGGCGCCGCGCTCCTGAGCCGGACCCGCGCCGGCCCGGTCCGCCCGGGTCACGGGGCGCTCCGCCCGGCCCACCCGGCCCACCCGGCTTACCGCCCCCGCTCCACCCGGCCCGTCCGGGCCCGGCGCCACCCCCGCCCGGCCCGCCCTGCGCCCCGGCCCGCCGCGGGCCGGGGCAGGCGGCAGCGGTCGCGTGCCCCTGCCGGGACGGTGATGATGGGAAAGGGGCGTCGTGGGCGTCAGCCGCGGCGACACCGGAGAAGGGCCTGCGGGCCACGTGCTCGTGCCGGTGGGCCCTGGAGGAGGCAGACCATGACCACCGCCGCAGACATCATGCACCCGGGCGCTCAGTGGATCCCGCGGACGGAGACGCTGGACCGGGCGGCTCAGGTGATGCGGGAACTGGACGTCGGAGCCCTGCCGATCAGCGACGAGAACGAGCGGCTGTGCGGCATCCTCACCGACCGCGACATCGTGGTCGGGTGTGTGGCGCGGGGCCAGGACCCGTCGGCGATGACGGCCGGGGACCTGGCGAAGGGCACGCCGCGCTGGATCAGCGCGGACGCCGACATCAGTGAAGTCCTGAGCGAGATGGAGAGTCACCGCATCCGCCGGCTGCCCGTGATCGAGAACAAGCGGCTGGTCGGCATGATCAGTGAAGCGGACCTGGCCCGGCACCTCTCCGACGAGCAGGTGGCGGAGTTCGCGCACAGCATCTACGCGACGTCGTAGGCGTGAGCCGCGCGACGCCGCGGGCGTGACGGTCCGCTTGGCGGCCCCGGCGATGCCTCCGTACGGCCGGGGACGGCCGGGGACGGCCGGACAGGGCGAGGAGACGGACGGGCGAGGGGCCCGCCGCCCCGGACGTCGTGGACGTCTCCGGAGGCGGCGGGCCCCTCGCGGCGCGCCTGGTGCCCGCCCGCGTGCCGGTCGGCGCACGCGGGCGGGCTCGGGGCGGGGGTTACAGAACCCGCACGGCCCCGGTGGGCATGTCGTAGTCCATGTCCCGGATGACCACGCCGGTGCCGGAGTTCTGGGCGCCGATGAACTGGCCGCCACCGATGTAGACGGCGACGTGGTAGGCGCTGCCGGAGCTGCCCCAGTAGAGGATGTCGCCCGGCTGGAGGGCGTTGAGTGACACCTGGGTGCCCACCGTGGACTGGTCCTGCGAGACGCGCGGCAGGCTGATGTTGATCTGCCGGAACGCGGTCTGGGTCAGCCCGGAGCAGTCGTACGCGGACGGGCCGGTGGCGCCGGACACGTACGCCTTGCCGACCTGCGCGTGCAGGAAGTTCAGCAGCGTGGAGACGCTGCCGGAACCGGTCGAGGACGGCGCGGGGGTGGAGGTGCTGGTGGAGGGCGCGTTCAGCGAGGTGCGCTCCTCGGAACGGGACGCCCGCTCCCGCTCGGCCTCCGCCTCCGCCTTGGCCTTCGCGGCCCGCTCGGCGGCGGCCTTGCGGGCGGCCTCCCGCTCGGCCTTGGCCTTGGCGTCCGCCTTGGCCTTGGCCTTCTTGGCGTCCACGCGGGCCTGCTCGGCCGCCTCGTCCTGCTGTGCCTGCAGCTCGTAGCCGAACGCTGCTTCCTCGGTGGCTGCGGCGGTCTGCGCGGCCGTGTCCGTCAGCGCGTCACTGACGGTCGGCATCTCCAGCGTGGACTCGGCGGCAGCCGGCTCGGCGGCGGTCGCCTGCATCGTGGTGCCGGCCACTGCGAGGCTGAGGATGCCACCGGTCACCCCGGCGCGGAGTGCCCGCGTCGAGGACGCGGCACGGCGGGGCTTCCGGTGGCTGGGTATGTGTGCGATCGGGGACATGGGTAAACGGCTATCAGGGGCCGTTGGTTGAGATCAACAAACGTGGCGTGCATCACACTTGGCGTGTACGCGCCTAGAATTCTCCGTTTTTGATCTTGCGAGGGGCCGGTCACGGCATGTCCGGAATCCTCGATCATGTACATACGCATGGCATTTACGGGCTCGGGTGGGTCCTCCGGGTCCTTATCACCTTCTGATGCCGCGCACCAAGGTTTCCCGAAGAATCGAGATCTACAAGTAGTGTGAGCGTGGGATACGTCACGCCGCCGGGACACCTGCCGGACGACCGGCCGCGGAGCCGGCGCCCTCGCCCCGGCCGCGGCTCGCGGCCCGCCGCGATCTCCCGCCGCCCCCGGCCCGCTGCCGCCCCGGTGCTTACGGGGCCTCCCGCCGCGCCCGCCCGCCGGGGCCCTCTCGCCGCGCCCACCCGCCGGGGCCCTCCCGGCGCCCCCGCCCGCCGGGGCCCTCCCGCCGCCCCGGCCCGCCGCGGCCGCCCGGTACTCATGGCCCCCCGTCGCCTCCGACCCGCCCCCGGGGCCTGGTGTGCGCCGCACCGGGGGGCCCGCCCCGCCGGCCCGTGACCGACGGCCACCGCCGATCGCTCACGGTGGCCCCCTCGGCTTGTTCGCGAACGCCGGCCGCCCCGCCGCCCCGGCGCCCCGCGTCCGTCCGGGTGCCGGGCCGCTCCGTGCGCCGCTTCACGAGCGGGCGATCACCTCGGGTGCGCGGCGGAGCGGCGGAACGTTCCCTCGCGAGGGTGGCGGTCCTTTATCAGTTGACGATGTCCAGTGCCAATTTGCGGTAGCAGGCGTTCCTTGATAAAGCCAGACCGCGCTGACCAGCGCCTTCGGCGCGGAATGTCACCTCTCGTGATCGCTCGGACGCTTCGCGTACGTAGATCACCGCTCATCCGACTTCATGATCCTTCGTCAGGTGGTGGAGATCACAAAGTCGTTCGTGTAGCCGTGTCGCAGATCACAGGACGACAGGCATAGGATGCAGGCGAATCGGGCTTGTGAACTGCCTCACATAAACGCGATCTTCGTGCGGCGGCGAGCCGGCCCGGTGCAGTCCACCCCCGCCTCGGGCCGGGGGACCCCACAGTCATCGTCGACGAAGGGAGCGAGGACGGTGAACGCATATGCGCCCATCCTCGTACTGGGAGCCCTCGGGGCCGGTTTCGCGATCTTCTCCGTCTTCATGGCGTCGATCGTCGGCCCCAGGCGGTACAACCGGGCAAAGCTCGAAGCCTATGAATGCGGCATCGAGCCGACCCCGCAGCCGGCCGGCGGCGGGCGCTTCCCGATCAAGTACTACCTGACGGCGATGCTCTTCATCGTCTTCGACATCGAGATCGTCTTCCTCTACCCGTGGGCCGTCACCTTCGACGCCCTCGGGCTGTTCGGACTCGTGGAGATGCTCCTCTTCGTGCTCACCGTCTTCGTCGCCTACGCCTACGTCTGGCGCCGCGGCGGCCTGGAGTGGGACTAGGGGCCGGCGGCCCGAGCGGAGCTAAAGGGAGAGAGGGCACATCGCATGGGTATCGAAGAGAAACTGCCGAGCGGGTTCCTGCTCACCACGGTGGAGAACGCGGCCGGGCTGGCACGCAAGTCCTCGGTCTTCGGCGCCACCTTCGGTCTCGCCTGCTGCGCGATCGAGATGATGGCCACCGGCGCCGGGCGCTACGACATGGCGCGCTGGGGCATGGAGGTCTGGCGCGGATCCCCGCGCCAGGCGGACCTGATGATCGTCGCCGGCCGGGTGAGCCAGAAGATGGCCCCGGTGCTGCGCCAGGTCTACGACCAGATGCCGAACCCCAAGTGGGTGATCTCCATGGGTGTCTGCGCCTCGTCCGGCGGCATGTTCAACAACTACGCGATCGTGCAGGGCGTGGACCACATCGTGCCGGTCGACATCTACCTGCCCGGTTGTCCGCCCAGGCCCGAGATGCTCCTCGACGCGATCATCAAGCTGCACGAGAAGATCCGCCACGAGAAGCTCGGCGTCAACCGTGTCGAGGCGGCCCGCGAGGCGGAGGAAGCGGCGCTCAAGGCGCTCCCGACCATCGAGATGAAGGGGCTGCTTCGGTGAGCGTCGCACGTGCGGCCGCCGGGCCGCAGCCGATGAGGGTGCCCGCGCCGCTGCGCCGCGTGGGCGGAGAAGCGAACGAGGGTGCGGTGAGCGTCGCACGCGCGGCCGCCGGGCCGCAGCCGATGAGGGTGCCCGCGCCGCTGCGCCGCGTGGGCGGAGAAGCGAACGAGGTGACACGGTGAGCGACTCCAGCACCGGCGGCGCGCACGGCGCGCCCGGCGGGACCAACCCCGACCAGGACCTCAACGCGCAGAACCTCCCCGGGCAGCGGGGCGAGCACGGCGAGACGGTCCGGGTCCAGCGCGGCATGTTCGGCGCCGGCGCCGGCGCGGACACCTCCGGCTACGGCGGCCTGGTCCGCCCGGTGCGGATGCCCGGTGCCGCCACCCGCCCCTACGGGGGGCCGCGCGGCCAGGCCGGCTACGGGGAGTTCGACGACATCGCCGACGAACTCGAGGGCGCGCTGGAGGAGCAGGGCCTGGTCCCCGGGAACGCCATCGAGAAGACCGTGGTGGACCGCGGTGAGCTGACCTTCCACATCGCCCGCGAGCACCTGCCGCGGGTCGCCCGCACCCTGCGCGACGACCCCGCGCTGCGCTTCGAGATCTGCACCGGGGTGAGCGGGGTGCACTTCCCCGGCGACACCGGCCGGGAACTGCACGCCGTCTACCACCTGCGCTCGATCACCCACAACCGGCTGATCAGGCTGGAGGTGACCGCCCCGGACAGCGACCCGCACATCCCGTCGATCGTCGAGATCTATCCGACCAACGACTGGCACGAGCGCGAGACCTACGACTTCTTCGGCCTGGTCTTCGACGGCCATCCCGCGCTCACCCGGATCATGATGCCCGACGACTGGCAGGGCCACCCGCAGCGCAAGGACTACTCACTCGGCGGCATCCCCGTCGAGTACAAGGGCGCCGAGATCCCGGCTCCCGACCAGCGGAGGTCGTACAGCTGATGTCTTCCCACCCGTCACCCTCGCCGGCCCGCGAGACCACCGAGGGCACCGTCTACACCGTCACCGGCGGCGACTGGGACGAGATCGTCACCGCCGCGGCCAAGACCGACGACGAGCGGATCGTCGTCAACATGGGCCCCCAGCACCCGTCCACCCACGGGGTGCTCCGGCTCATCCTGGAGATCGACGGCGAGACGGTCACCGAGGCCCGCTGTGGGATCGGCTACCTGCACACCGGCATCGAGAAGAACCTCGAGTACCGGAACTGGACGCAGGGAACCACGTTCGTCACGCGCATGGACTACCTCACGCCGTTCTTCAACGAGGTGGCGTACTGCCTCGGGGTGGAGCGGCTGCTGGGCATCGAGGACCAGATTCCGGACCGCGCCTCCGTCATCCGGGTGATGCTCATGGAGCTCAACCGGATCTCCTCGCACCTGGTCTACGCCGCCACCGGCGGTATGGAACTGGGCGCGATCACGGTGATGTTCACCGGTTTCCGGGACCGGGAGATGGTCCTGGACCTGTTCGAGCTGATCACCGGGCTGCGGATGAACCACGCCTTCGTGCGGCCCGGCGGCCTCGCCCAGGACCTGCCGCCGGGCGCGGTGGAGCAGGTGCGGGCCTTCGTGAAGAAGATGCGCAAGAACCTGGCCGAGTACGACAAGCTCGCCAGCGGCAACCCCATCTTCAAGGGCCGCACCCAGAACGTCGGCTACCTGGACCTGGCCGGCTGCATGTCCCTGGGCATCACCGGGCCGATACTGCGCGCCACCGGGCTGCCGCACGACCTGCGCAAGTCGCAGCCCTACTGCGGCTACGAGACCTACGAGTTCGACGTGCCCACCGCCGACACCTGCGACGCCTACGGCCGTTTCCTCATCCGGGTCGAGGAGATGCACCAGTCGCTGCGGATCGTCGAGCAGTGCCTGGACCGGCTCCGGCCCGGCCCGGTGATGGTCGCCGACAAGAAGATCGCCTGGCCCGCCCAGCTGGCCCTGGGCCCGGACGGGCTGGGCAACTCCCTGGACCACATCAAGAAGATCATGGGCACCTCGATGGAGGCCCTGATCCACCACTTCAAGCTGGTCACCGAGGGCTTCCGGGTGCCGCCCGGCCAGGCGTACGCGGCGATCGAATCGCCCAAGGGCGAGCTGGGCGTGCACGTGGTCAGCGACGGCGGTACCCGCCCGTACCGGGTCCACTTCCGGGACCCGTCCTTCACCAACCTGCAGGCCGTGGCGGCGATGTGCGAAGGCGGCCAGGTCGCCGACGTCATCGTGGCCGTCGCGTCCATCGACCCCGTGATGGGAGGCGTCGACCGGTGAGCGTCGCACGCATCGAAGACGCCGCCCCGCGGCGCGGCCCCGGGAGCGCGGCGGCGGGCCGCGGGCCCCTCCCCGGCGGCGCCCCGGCGCGGAGTCCCAGGGAGGCGG
This sequence comes from Streptomyces sp. NPDC018031, assembly GCF_044327625.1. Lineage (NCBI taxonomy): Bacteria > Bacillati > Actinomycetota > Actinomycetes > Kitasatosporales > Streptomycetaceae > Streptomyces > Streptomyces sp. NPDC018031. The sequence continues at coordinate 1,304,953 of NZ_JBIRFT010000001.1, read as the reverse complement.
CCGGCACGGGACGGGCCACCGCGCCGCGGACGAACACGACGGCCGTGCCCGTCCTCCCTCCGCGCCCGGCACCGGGCGGCAGGGGCCCGGCGGGCCGAGAAGCGACCAGGGAGACGCTGTGAGTGACGTCAGCTTGGGGATGCCCCAGCTTCCCGCTCCGGACTACCCGGCCGAGGTGCGGACCCGGCTGGAGGCCGACGCCCGGGAGGTGATCGCCCGCTACCCCGGCAGCCGGAGCGCGCTGCTGCCGCTGCTGCACCTGGTGCAGTCCGAGGAGGGCCACGTCACCCGCACCGGCATCCGCTTCTGCGCCGAGATGCTCGACCTCACCACGGCGGAGGTCACCGCCGTCGCCACCTTCTACACCATGTACCGCCGCAAGCCCTCCGGCGACTACCAGGTCGGGGTGTGCACCAACACCCTGTGCGCGGTGATGGGCGGCGACGAGATCTACGAGGCGCTCCAGGAGCACCTGCGCATCGCCGGCGGCGAGACCACCGACGACGGCAAGGTCACCCTCGAGCACATCGAGTGCAACGCGGCCTGCGACTTCGCGCCCGTGGTGATGGTGAACTGGGAGTTCTTCGACAACCAGACGCCGGAGACCGCCAGGCGGCTCGTCGACGACCTGCGGGCCGGACGCACCGTCGAGCCCACCCGCGGCGCCCCGCTGTGCACCTACAAGGAGACCGCGCGCATCCTCGCCGGCTTCCCCGACGCCCGGCCGGGCGCCGTCGAGGCGACCGGCGGTGCCGGGCACGCCTCGCTCATCGGGCTCAAGCTGGCCAAGGGCGAGGCCGCCCCCGGCCGGGTGGTCTCCCAGCGCGGCGCGGGACCCGCCGCCGGTGAGGCGCACCCGCCGGCCGAGCGCGGCCCGTCCGGCGCCGGGCCGCAGGACCGGCCGGCCGCGCCGGGCGAGTCCCCGGCCGGCCACCCCAGCTCCCACGACGCGCCCCGGCGGACCTCCGCGTCCGACCCGCACCACCCGTCCGGCCCGGTCACCGAGGAGGGGGAGTGATGAGCGTGGCGACCCAGAGCGGCGGGATCCCCCAGCCCGAAGCCGGCGGGGAGACCAGCCCGGAGAAGCTGCTCGTGCCCGTGCTGTCGGCCTTCTGGGACCAGCCGGACGCCTGGACCCTGGAGACGTACCGGCGCCACGAGGGCTACGAGGGCATGCGCAAGGCCCTCGCCATGGCACCCGACGACGTCATCGCGCTGGTCAAGGACTCCGGCCTGCGCGGCCGCGGCGGCGCGGGATTCCCCACCGGCATGAAGTGGCAGTTCATTCCGCAGGGCGACGGCAAGCCGCACTATCTGGTGGTCAACGCCGACGAATCCGAACCCGGCACCTGCAAGGACATCCCCCTTCTCTTCGCCAACCCGCACTCGCTGATCGAGGGCATGGCGATCGCCTGCCACGCCATCCGCTCCACCCACGCCTTCATCTATCTGCGCGGCGAGGTGGTCCCCGTACTGCGGCGGCTGCACGAGGCCGTCCGGGAGGCGTACGAGGCCGGCTACCTCGGCACCGCCGAGGACCGCAGCCGCGCCCTGGGCCTCGGTGATCTCCCCGCCCTGGACATCACCGTGCACGCCGGCGCCGGCGCGTACATCTGCGGTGAGGAGACCGCGCTGCTGGACTCCCTGGAAGGACGCCGCGGCCAGCCCCGGCTCCGGCCCCCTTTCCCCGCGGTCGCCGGTCTGTACGCGTGCCCCACCGTGGTGAACAACGTCGAGTCCATCGCCTCCGTTCCCGCCATCCTCAACAAGGGCAAGGAATGGTTCCGGTCGATGGGCAGCGAGAAGTCCCCGGGCTTCACGCTCTACTCGCTGTCCGGACACGTCGCCAGCCCCGGCCAGTACGAGGCGCCGCTGGGCATCACGCTGCGCCAGCTGCTCGACATGAGCGGCGGCATGCGGCCCGGCCACCGGCTCAAGTTCTGGACCCCCGGCGGCTCCTCCACCCCGCTGCTCACCGCCGAGCACCTGGACGTACCGCTCGACTACGAGGGCGTGGGCGCGGCCGGCTCGATGCTCGGCACCAAGGCCCTGCAGTGCTTCGACGAGACGACCTGCGTGGTCCGGGCGGTCACCCGGTGGACCGAGTTCTACGCCCACGAGTCCTGCGGCAAGTGCACCCCCTGCCGCGAAGGCACCTACTGGCTCGTGCAGTTGCTGCGGGACATCGAGCAGGGCCGCGGACAGCGCGCGGACCTCGACAAGCTCGCCGACATCGCCGACAACATCAACGGCAAGTCGTTCTGCGCCCTCGGTGACGGCGCCGCCTCGCCGATCTTCTCCTCCCTGCAGTACTTCCGCGAGGAGTACGAGCAGCACCTCGACGGCCGGGGCTGCCCGTTCGACCCGGCCCGGTCCACCGCCTGGGCCGACGGCCCGACGACCCCTCACCTGGAGGTGAACGCATGACAGTGACGGCCGATGCTCCCTCCGGAGGCGGTCAGGCACCCGTCCCGCCGGAGGACCTGGTCACCCTCACCATCGACGGGGCCGAGATCTCCGTACCCAAGGGGACCCTGGTCATCCGTGCCGCGGAACTGCTGGGCATCGAGATCCCGCGCTTCTGCGACCATCCGCTGCTCGACCCGGCCGGCGCCTGCCGGCAGTGCATCGTCGAGGTGGAGGGCCAGCGCAAACCGATGGCCTCCTGCACCATCACCTGCACCGACGGCATGGTGGTGAAGTCGCAGCTGACCTCGCCGGTCGCCGAGAAGGCGCAGCGCGGGGTGATGGAGCTGCTGCTCATCAACCACCCGCTGGACTGCCCGGTCTGCGACAAGGGCGGCGAGTGCCCGCTGCAGAACCAGGCGATGTCCACCGGTGACCCCGACACCCGCTTCGAGGGCCGGAAGCGGACCTTCGCCAAGCCCGTCCCGATCTCCACCCAGGTGCTGCTGGACCGCGAACGCTGCGTGCTGTGCGCCCGCTGCACCCGCTTCTCCACCCAGATCGCGGGCGACCCCATGATCGAGCTGCTGGAGCGCGGCGCCCTCCAGCAGGTCGGCACCGGCGAGGGCGACCCCTTCGAGAGCTACTTCTCCGGCAACACCATCCAGATCTGCCCGGTCGGGGCGCTCACCTCGGCCGCCTACCGGTTCCGCTCCCGCCCCTTCGACCTGGTCTCCTCGCCGAGCGTGTGCGAGCACTGCGCCGGCGGCTGCGCCACCCGCACCGACCACCGGCGCGGCAAGGTGCTGCGGCGGCTGGCCGCCGACGACCCCGAGGTCAACGAGGAGTGGATCTGCGACAAGGGCCGCTTCGGCTTCCGCTACGCCCAGCTCCCGGACCGGCTCACCACCCCCCTGGTGCGCAACCGCACCACCGGTGAGCTGGAGCGGGCGAGCTGGCCGGAGGCGCTGAGCGCCGCCGCCGAGGGGCTGGCCGCGGCCCGCGGCCGCGCCGCCGGCGGTGAAGGCACCGGTGTCGCCGTCCTCACCGGCGGCCGGCTCACCGTCGAGGACGCCTACGCCTACGCCAAGTTCGCCCGGGTGGCGCTGAACACCAACGACGTCGACTTCCGGGCCCGCGCGCACAGCGCCGAGGAGGCCGACTTCCTCGCCGCGCGGGTGGCCGGGCGCGGCCTGGACGTGGACGGTACCGGGGTCAGCCACACGCTGCTGGAGCAGGCCCCGGCGGTGCTGCTGGCCGGCCTGGAGGCGGAGGAGGAGGCGCCCGGCGTCTTCCTGCGGCTGCGCAAGGCCCACCGCAAGCACGGCCAGCGCACCTTCGGCCTGGCCACCCACGCCAGCCGGGGCCTGGTCAAGGCCGGCGGCACGCTGCTGCCCGCCGCCCCCGGCACCGAGACCGAGTGGCTCGACGCGCTGGCCGGCGACCCCGCCACCGCCGACGGCGGCGGCGCGCCCGCGACGCTGGGCGACACCGGCCGGGCGGCGGCCGAGGCGCTGCGCGCCGACGGGGCGCTGATCCTGGTCGGCGAGCGGCTGGCCGCCGTCCCCGGCGCGTTCACCGCGGCCGTCCGGCTGGCCACCGCCACCGGCGCCGGCCTGGTGTGGATCCCGCGCCGGGCCGGGGAGCGCGGGGCGGTGGAGGCCGGGGCGCTGCCCGCGCTGCTGCCCGGCGGCCGTCCGGCGGGCGACCCGCGCGCCCGCCAGGAGGTCGCGGAGGTGTGGGGAGTGGCCGCGCTGCCGCACGCCTACGGGCGGGACACCGGCCAGATCATCGAGGCGGCGGCGAGCGGCGAGCTCGGGGCGCTGCTCGTCGCGGGCGTCGAGGTCGCGGACCTGCCGGACCCGGCGCGCGCCGCCGAGGCGCTGGCCGCGGTGGGCTTCGTGGTCAGCGTGGAGCAGCGGCCCAGCGAGGTCACCGCGCGGGCCGACGTGGTCCTCCCGGTCGCCGCGGTCGCCGAGAAGACGGGCACCTTCCTCAACTGGGAGGGCCGGGCCCGGCCGTTCGAGACGGCGGTCAAACCGGCCCAGGCCACCCGGCCGCACGTGCCGTCGGACGCCCGGGTGCTGCACATGCTCGCGGACGCCCTCGACGTGCACCTGGGGCTGCCGGACGCGGCGGCGGTCCACCGGGAACTCACCCGGCTCGGCCCCTGGACCGGCCCGCGGCCGGCCGGCCCGGCAGCGGTCGGGCAGCCGCTGCCCCGCCCGCAGCAGGGCGAAGCGGTGCTCGCCGGCCACCGGCTGCTGCTCGACCAGGGCCGGCTCCAGCAGGGCGACGACGCGCTGGCCGGCACCCGGCACGCGGCGGTGGCCCGGCTGTCCGCCACCACCGCCGCCGAGACCGGCGTCCGGGACGGCGACCCGCTGGCCGTCACCGGCCCGGCGGGCTCGGTGGTCCTGCCGCTGTGCGTCACCCCGATGCCGGACCGGGTGGTGTGGCTGCCGCTGAACTCGCCCGCCACCGGCGGATCGAGCACCGTGCAGCACGACACGGGCGCCCGCCCGGGCGAACTCGTCCGCATCGGCCCGGCCGCCACCGCAGCCACCGAACCGGAGGTGCGAGCGTGACTGCCCTCACCCACATCGAGCAGCACCGGCCCGCGGTGCTGGCGGTCGAGGACCTGTCCATGTTCGGGGGCGACCCCTGGTGGCTGGTCCTGATCAAGGTCGTCTTCTGCTTCGCGATGCTGATGGTGACCGTGCTCATCGCCATCGTCTTCGAGCGCAAGATCCTCGGCTGGATGCAGCAGCGCATCGGCCCCAACCGGCACGGCCCCTGGGGCATGCTGCAGTCCCTCGCGGACGGCGTGAAGCTGATGCTCAAGGAGGACGTGGTCGTCAAACGCGCCGACAAGGCCGTGTACGTCCTGGCGCCGATCGTGGCCGCCGTGCCGGCCTTCATGGCCGTCGCCGTCATCCCGTTCGGGCCGGCCGGCAACGAGATCTCGGTGTTCGGCGAGCGCACCGCGATGCAGCTGACCGACCTGCCGATCGCGGTGCTGTACATCCTGGCCACCGCCTCGGTCGGGATCTACGGCATCGTGCTGGCCGGCTGGTCCTCCGGCTCCACGTATCCGCTGCTCGGCGGTCTGCGCTCGTGCGCCCAGATGATCAGCTACGAGATCGCGATGGGCCTGTCCTTCGCGGCGGTGTTCATCTACTCCGGGTCCATGTCGACCTCGGCGATCGTGGAGTCGCAGCAGGAACGCTGGTACGCGGTGCTGCTGCCGGTCTCGTTCCTGATCTACATCATCGCCATGATCGGCGAGACCAACCGGGCCCCGTTCGACATGCCGGAGTCCGAGGGCGACCTGGTCGGCGGCTTCAACACCGAGTACTCGTCGATCAAGTTCGCGATGTTCATGCTCGCCGAGTACATCAACATGGTCACCGTCTCGATGGTCGCGGTCACCCTCTTCCTCGGCGGCTGGCGGGCGCCCTGGCCGGTCAGCACCTTCTGGGAAGGCGCCAACCACGGCTGGTGGCCACTGCTGTGGTTCCTCGTCAAGGTCAGCACCACCCTGTTCGTCTTCATCTGGGTCCGCGCCTCGGTCCCCCGGGTGCGCTACGACCAGTTCATGAAGCTGGGCTGGAAGGTCCTCATCCCGGTCTCCATGGTGTGGCTGATGCTCGTCGCCACGGTGCGGGCGCTGCGCAACGAGGACTACGACTTCCAGCAGATCGTGCTCTACGTCGGCGGCGGGGTGATCGCGCTCCTGCTGGTCTCCGTCGTCTTCGACATCTTCCGGGACCGGGAGGAGAAGCGGGCCGCCACCGAGGCCGAAGCGGCCGGCGAGCCGCCCTTCGACCCGCTGACCGGCGGCTTCCCCGTCCCGCCGCTGCCCGGACAGACCCTGCCGCCCGTACCCCGCCGGCGGCCGCGCCACGAGCGCCAGCTGGTCGGCAACGGCCCGGCGGAGAACACCCATGGTGAGGAGGCCGACGGTGCCTGACAGCAATCCCGGCCAGGAGTCCTCCCGGACCCCCTGGCAGAACCCGCTCGCGGGCTTCGGTGTGACCTTCGGGAACATGTTCAAGAAGCGGATCACCGAGCAGTACCCGGAGCAGAAGAAGCCCACGGCTCCCCGCTTCCACGGCCGTCACCAGCTCAACCGGCACCCGGACGGGCTGGAGAAGTGCATCGGCTGCGAGCTGTGCGCCTGGGCCTGCCCGGCGGACGCCATCTACGTGGAGGGCGCGGACAACACCGAGGAGGAGCGCTACTCCCCGGGTGAGCGGTACGGCCGCGTCTACCAGATCAACTACCTGCGCTGCATCCTGTGCGGGCTGTGCGTCGAGGCGTGCCCGACCCGGGCGCTGACCATGACCAACGACTACGAACTCGCCGACCGGTCCCGCGAGTCGCTCATCTACACCAAGGAAGAGCTGCTGGCCGGGCTGACCGAGGGCATGGTCGACAGCCCGCACGCGATCTTCCCGGGCATGGACGAGCAGGACTACTACCGCGGCCTGGTCACCGAGGCCGCGCCCGGCACCGTCCGCCAGGTCGCCCGCAGCAAGGGGGAGGAGCCGCCGGTCGACGCCGAGCCGGCCGGGCCGGCCGACCTCTCGGGCACCTCCCCGGGCACCTCCGGCGGCACCGGCGGCACCGGCACCGGCACCGGCACCGGCAAGGAGGTGCGGGCATGAGCGGCACGCTGCTGGCGGCGTCCAGCACCTCCACGGGCGAGGCCGTGCAGTTCTGGGTGCTGGGCGTGGTCGCCGTGGCCGGGGCGCTGGCCACGGTCCTGATGAAGAAGGCCGTGCACTCGGCGCTCAGCCTCGCCGGCACCATGATCATCCTGGCCGTGTTCTACCTCGCCAACGGCGCGTACTTCCTCGGCGTGGTGCAGATCGTCGTCTACACCGGCGCGGTCATGATGCTCTTCCTCTTCGTGGTCATGCTGGTCGGGGTCACCGCGGCCGACTCGCTGAAGGAGACGCTGAAGGGGCAGCGGTGGATGGCCGCGCTGTGCGGCCTCGGCTTCGGCATCCTGCTCAGCGCCGGGATCGCCAACGCCTCGCTGACGTCCTGGAACGGCACCGGTGAGGCCAACGCCGGCGGAAACGTGCAGGGCCTGGCCGAACTCCTCTTCACCGACTACGTCTTCGCGTTCGAGGTCACCGGCGCGTTGCTGATCACCGCCGCGGTCGGCGCGATGGTGCTCACCCACCGGGAGCGCACCGAGGGCCGCCGCACCCAGCGGGAGCTGTCCGTGCACCGGGTCCGCACCGGGGCGCAGGCCGGGCCGCCGTCCGGTCCCCGCCCGGAGCGCGGCGACATCGCCTGGCCGCTGCCGACCCCGGCCCCCGCGCCCGGCGTGTACGCCCGGCACAACGCGGTGGACCTGCCGGGCCTGCTGCCCGACGGCAGCTCCTCCGACCTCACCGTCAACGCCACGCTGCGGGCCCGCGGCCAGATCCGCGACGTCTCCGGCGAGGCGCTGGCCGACCTCGCCGCCCTGGAGCAGCGCGCCGGGGAGTGGCGGGCCCAGCGCGGCGGCAGCGGGTCCACCCTGTACCGCCCCGAGCACGCCGGCTCCGCCGCCTACCGCCCGGACGCCGAGGAGGGGGCGGACGCCGCCGGAACCACCGACGGCGGCGCGCACGGCGGCGCGGACGACCACGTATCCAAGGGGGGTGCCCGGTGAACCCGGTCAACTACCTGTATCTCGCGTCGCTGTTGTTCACCATCGGCGCGGCCGGGGTGCTGATCCGGCGGAACGCCATCGTGGTGTTCATGTGCGTGGAGCTGATGCTCAACGCCTGCAACCTGGCGTTCGTCGCCTTCTCCCGGATGCACGGCAACCTCGACGGGCAGATCGTGGCCTTCTTCACGATGGTGGTCGCCGCGGCCGAGGTCGTGGTGGGCCTCGCGATCATCGTGATGATCTTCCGCTCCCGCCACTCGGCCTCGGTCGACGACGCCAGCCTGATGAAGCTCTAGAAGGGGTCGCGTTCAAGTGGAGAACCTCATCGGATTGCTCGTCGCGGCGCCGCTGCTCGGCGCCGCGGTGCTGCTCTGCGGCGGGCGTCGTATGGACCGTACGGGCCACTGGCTGGGCACCGCGCTCGCCGCGGCCTCGTTCGTCATCGGCGCGGTGCTCTTCGCCGACATGCTGGGCGCGGACGAGCACGACCGGGCCATGCACAGCCATCTGTTCAGCTGGATCCCGGTGGACGGCTTCCAGGCCGACGTCGCCTTCCAGCTGGACCAGCTGTCGATGACCTTCGTGCTGCTGATCACCGGTGTGGGCACGCTGATCCACATCTACTCGATCGGCTACATGGAGCACGACGAGCGCCGCCGCCGTTTCTTCGGCTATCTCAACCTCTTCCTGGCGGCGATGCTGCTGCTGGTCCTCGCCGACAACTACCTGCTGCTGTACGTCGGCTGGGAGGGCGTCGGTCTCGCCTCGTACCTGCTGATCGGCTTCTGGCAGCACAAGCCGAGCGCGGCCACCGCGGCGAAGAAGGCGTTCCTCGTCAACCGCGTCGGTGACGTCGGCCTGTCCATCGCGATCATGCTGATGTTCACCACCTTCGGCTCCTTCGCCTTCGCCCCGGTGCTGTCCGGCGCGGAGGAGGCGGGCGAGGGCAAGCTGACCGCGATCGGCCTGATGCTGCTGCTGGCCGCCTGCGGCAAGTCGGCGCAGGTCCCGCTCCAGTCCTGGCTGGGCGACGCGATGGAGGGTCCCACCCCGGTCTCGGCCCTGATCCACGCGGCCACCATGGTGACCGCGGGCGTGTACCTCATCACCCGCTCCGGCGCGATCTTCGACGCCGCGCCGGACGCGCAGCTCGTGGTGGTCACGGTGGGCGCGGTCACGCTGCTGTTCGGTGCGATCGTCGGTTGCGCGAAGGACGACATCAAGAAGGCGCTGGCCGGCTCGACCATGTCGCAGATCGGCTACATGATCCTGGCGGCCGGGCTGGGCCCGATCGGCTACGTCTTCGCCATCATGCACCTGGTCACCCACGGCTTCTTCAAGGCCGGGCTGTTCCTCGGGGCCGGATCGGTCATGCACGCCATGAACGACGAGGTCGACATGCGCAAGTACGGCGGGCTGCGGAAGTACATGCCGGTCACCTTCGTCACCTTCGGGCTCGGCTACCTCGCCATCATCGGCTTCCCCGGGCTGTCCGGCTTCTGGTCCAAGGACAAGATCATCGAGGCGGCGTTCGCCAAGGGCGGCACCGAGGGCTGGATCCTGGGCGGCGTGGCCCTGCTGGGCGCGGCCATCACCGCGTACTACATGACCCGGGTGATGCTGCTGACGTTCTTCGGCGAGAAGCGCTGGCAGCCCGCGCCCGACCCGGCCACGGCCGCCGACGTCGAGCCCGGCGGCCAGGCGCGCCCCGGTGAGCTGCCGCACCCGCACGAGTCGCCGAAGTCCATGACCATCCCGATGATCGTGCTGGCTTTCGGCTCGGTGTTCGCGGGCGGCCTGTTCAGCCTCAACGACTCCTTCCTGAAATGGCTGGAGCCGGTCACCGGGCACGACCACGGCGATTCGCCGCTGAGCGCGGCGGCCGTCACCACCGGGACCGTGGTGGTGCTGGTGATCGGTGTCGCGCTCGCCTGGGCGCAGTACGGCCGCCGGCCGGTCCCGGTGCGGGCGCCGCGCGGCAGCCTGCTGACCCGGGCCGCCCGCCGCGACCTGCTGCAGGACGACTTCAACCACGTGGTGCTGGTCAAGCCGGGCGAGTACCTCACCCGCGGCCTGGTCTACGTCGACCACACGCTCGTCGACGGGGTGGTCAACGGCACCGCGGCCTCGGTCGGCGGGCTGTCCGGACGGCTGCGGAAACTGCAGACCGGCTACGCCCGGACGTACGCGGTCTCGATGTTCGGCGGTACGGCGGTGCTCATCGCCGCGACCCTGCTGATGAGGGCGGTCTGATCGATGTCATTTCCTCTGCTGACAGCAACGGCCGCGGTACCGGCGATCGGCGCGATCGTCGTCGCCGCCCTGCCGGCCACCGGGGGCACCTCCGGGAAGCTCCGGGGGAGCGTCGCGGCGAAGTGGGTGGCGCTGGCGTTCTCGCTCGCCACCCTCGCCCTGGCCGCGGTGGCGCTGGCGCGCTTCGACCCGGACGGCGACCGGTACCAGCTCACCGAGTCACACGCCTGGATCGAGGACTTCGGGGTCCGGTACGAACTCGGCGTGGACGGCATCGGGGTGGTGCTGGTCGCCCTGACCGCGCTGCTGGTCCCGTTCATCGTGCTGGCCGGCTGGCATGACGCGGACCACCTGGAGGACGCCCGCCCCAACCGCAGGTGGCGGCCCACCCAGGGGTTCTTCGCGCTGATCCTGATGGTCGAGGCGATGGTGGTGCTCTCCTTCGAGGCCACCGACGTGTTCCTCTTCTACATCTTCTTCGAGGCCATGCTCATCCCGATGTACTTCCTCATCGGGGGCTTCGGGGACCGGGCCGGCGGCCGGACCGCGGAGGAGTCGGCCACCCAGCGCTCCTACGCGGCGGTGAAGTTCCTGCTCTACAACCTGGCCGGCGGGCTGATCATGCTGGCCGCGGTGGTCGGGCTGTACGTCGTCACCGCCGACGACCTGGGCGCCGGCACCTTCTCGCTGCAGCGGATCACCGAGGCCCGGGCCGCCGGTGAGCTGGACATCGCCACCGGCACCGAGCGGCTGCTGTTCCTCGGCTTCTTCTTCGCCTTCGCGGTCAAGGCGCCGCTGTGGCCGCTGCACACCTGGCTGCCCAACGCCATGGGCGAGGCCACCGCCCCGGTGGCGGTGCTGATCACCGCGGTGGTCGACAAGGTCGGCACCTTCGCGATGCTCCGCTTCTGCCTCCAGCTGTTCCCCGAGGCGAGCAAGTGGGCCACCCCCGCGATCCTGGTGCTCGCGGTGATCAGCATCATCTACGGGGCGCTGCTCGCGGTCGGCCAGCGGGACATCAAACGGCTGATCGCCTACGCCTCGATCTCCCACTTCGGCTTCATCATCCTCGGCATCTTCGCGATGACCTCGCAGGGCCAGAGCGGCGCCACCCTCTACATGGTCAACCACGGCATCTCCACCGCCGCGCTGATGCTGGTCGCCGGGTTCCTGATCACCCGCCGCGGCTCGCGGCTGATCGCCGACTACGGCGGGGTGCAGAAGGTCGCCCCGGTGCTCGCCGGCACCTTCCTGATCGGCGGGCTGGCCACCCTGTCGCTGCCCGGACTGGCCCCGTTCGTCAGTGAGTTCCTGGTGCTGGTGGGCACCTTCAGCCGCTATCCGGCGCTCGGGATCGTCGCCACCGTCGGCATCGTGCTCGCCGCGCTGTACGTGCTGGTCCTCTACCAGCGCACCATGACCGGCCCGGTCAAGGCCGAGGTGCGGGGGATGCCCGACCTCAGGGTCCGGGAACTGGTGGTGGTGACGCCGCTGATCGCCCTGCTGATCTTCCTCGGCGTCTATCCCAAGCCGGTGACCGAGATCCTCGACCCGGCCGTCGACCACACGTTGTCGGTGGTCGACAAGAAGGACCCCGCACCGGATCACCCCGTCACCGACGCGGGCTGGTTCGACTACAGCCCCAAGGGCGACCACCACGCTCCCGGAGGTGCCAAGTGACCAGCGCCCCACTCGTCCACAACCTGTGGACGACCGCCGCTCCGGCGCAGGACAAGATCCCGTCACCGCACATCGAGTACGGCCAGCTGTCCCCGGTGCTGATCGTGCTGGGTGCCGCCATCGTCGGCATCCTGATCGAGGCGCTGCTGCCCCGCCGCAGCCGCTACGCGGCACAGCTGTTCGTCTCCGTGGTCGCCCTGGCGTCCGCGTTCGCCGCGGTCATCGCCCTGGCCGCCGGGGACTACGGCACCACCAAGGCGGGCATCGCCGCGATGGGGGCGATCGCGGTCGACGGCCCGGCGCTCTTCCTCCAGGGCACCATCCTGCTGGTCTCCATCGTCGCCGTGCTCACCTTCGCCGAACGGCGCCTGGACCCGGTACCCGGGGCCGCCGGGGAGCGCCCCGCGGGCCACGGCGGCGACGTGGACGCGTTCGCCGCGCAGGCCGCGGCGGTGCCCGGCGGCGACGCCGAGAAGGCCGCCGTGAAGGCCGGGTTCACCACCACCGAGGTCTACCCGCTGCTGCTGTTCGCCGTCGCCGGACTGCTCGTCTTCCCGGCCGCGAACGACCTGCTGACCCTCTTCGTGGCGCTGGAGGTCTTCTCCCTCCCGCTGTACATCCTGTGCGCGCTGGCCCGCCGCCACCGGCTGCTCTCGCAGGAGGCCGCCGTCAAGTACTTCCTGCTCGGCGCGTTCTCCTCCGCCTTCCTGCTGTTCGGCATCGCGCTGCTGTACGGCTACTCGGGCACCATCCGCTACGCCGGGATCGCCGACGTCGTCGACGGCGAGGTGGCCCGGATGGACCCGGCGCTCGCGCAGACCATGGGCAACGACGCGCTGCTGCTGATCGGCGGCGCGCTGCTGCTGGTGGGGCTGCTGTTCAAGATCGGGGCGGTGCCGTTCCACATGTGGACGCCGGACGTCTACCAGGGCGCGCCGACCCCGGTCACCGGCTTCATGGCGGCCGCCACCAAGGTCGCCGCGTTCGGCGCGCTGCTCCGCCTGCTGTACGTGGTGCTGCCCGGCCTGCGGTGGGACTGGCGCCCGGTGATGTGGGGCGTGGCGATCGCCACCATGCTGGGCGGCGCGATCGTCGCGGTGACCCAGACCGACGTGAAGCGGCTGCTGGCCTACTCCTCGATCGCCCACGCGGGCTTCATCCTGGCCGGTGTCATCGCGACCAACGAGAACGGCGTCTCCTCGGTGCTGTTCTACCTGGCCGCCTACTCCTTCGTGACGCTCGGCGCGTTCGCCGTGGTCACCCTGGTCCGGGACGCCGGGGGCGAGGCCACCCACCTGTCCAAGTGGGCCGGGCTGGGCCGCCGTTCGCCGCTGGTCGCGGCGGTGTTCGCGGTCTTCCTGCTCGCCTTCGCCGGCATCCCACTGACCTCCGGCTTCGCGGGCAAGTTCGCGGTGTTCAAGGCGGCGGCCGAAGGCGGCGCGGGCGCGCTGGTGGTGGTCGGCGTACTCTCCTCGGCCGTCGCGGCGTTCTTCTACATCCGCGTCATCGTGCTGATGTTCTTCAGCGAGCCGAAGGCCGACGGCCCGTCCGTCGCGGTGCCCAGCGCACTGACCTCCTCGGCCATCGCGATCGGCGTCGCGGTGACCCTGGTACTGGGCGTCGCGCCGCAGTACTTCCTCGAACTGGCGGGAGACGCCGGGGTGTTCGTGCGCTGAGGGTCGCACGGACACCGCAAGCCGGGCCCGGCCCCGCACCTGCCACGTGCGGAGCCGGGCTTCGTGCTGTGCGGTGTCCGGCGGCCGGCCGGTCAGCCGGCCGGGCGGTCCACCGGCGGGTAGGCCGGCACCTGGAGATCCGTCGGCAGGTCGAGGTCGGTGGGCAAGCCCGTCGGCAGGTCGAGGTCCGTCGGCAGGTCGGTGGGCAGGCCGCTCGGCAGCTTCGGCTTCCCGTCCGGCGTCACGGTCCGCTTGAAGGTGCTCTCCTTCCCCGACCCCCAGGAGATGGTGAGGGACTCGGCGTCACCGCGCACCACCGAGCCGTCGGAGCGGTCGGACGACCCGTCCTTGCAGGCCAGGGTGAGTTTCACCGGCCGGGAGTCCTCGACCTTGCCGGTGCAGGAGGTCTTGCCCAGGAGGGTGGCGGTGCCGCCCTGCACGGAGAGGATCAGCAGGCCCTGGTCGGTGTGGGTGGCGTCGGTCGCCCAGCCGCCTTCCAGGTCCGAGGCGCCGACGCCCTTCCCGGCGTCCCCGCTCGCCGGGACGTCGGCCGCCGGCGCCTTCGACGCGGTGCCCTCCCCCTTGCCGTCGTCGTCACTGCTGGAACAACCGGTCATCAGCACGGCGGCGAAGAGCGCCGCCCCCGTGATCCGTGCCGCTTGGCGCACCTGCGTCTCCCTCGGTCGATGAGCAGGAACCCGTCAAACTAGCAGGGGCGCGTGACGGGGCCGCCGCTCCGTCACGCGCCCCTGCCGGGACGGTGGTTCAGCCGGTCGCCGCCGCGATCCGGCCGCTCACCTCGCCCAGCCCGACCCGCCTGCCGTCCGGACCGGGCGCCCACGCGGTCAGCGTCACCTCGTCGCCGTCCGCCAGGAACGTCCGCTCGCCGTCGGGGAGTTCCAGCGGGTCCCGGCCGGCCCAGGTCAGCTCCAGCAGGCAGCCGCGCTGCTCCCGCTCCGGGCCGCTGACCGTGCCGGAGGCGAACAGGTCGCCGGTGCGCAGCGAGGCGCCGTTGACCGTCATGTGCGCCAGCTGCTGGGCGGCGGTCCAGTACATGGCGGAGAACGGCGGACGGGAGACGGTGTGCCCGTTGACCGCCACCTCGATGCGGATGTCCAGACCGCCCGGCTCGGCGGCCGAGTCGTCCAGGTAGTCCAGCAGCGGCAGGTCACGGGCCGGGGGGCTGGTGCGTGCCGCGTCGAAGGCCTCCAGCGGGGTGATCCACGCCGAGACGGAGGTGGCGAACGACTTGCCCAGGAACGGGCCCAGCGGACGGTACTCCCAGCTCTGGACGTCCCGCGCGGACCAGTCGTTGAGCAGGGTCACCCCGAAGACGTGGTCGCGGAAGGAGTCCAGCGGGACCCGCTCGCCGAGCGCGGTGGGGGTGCCCACCACGAAGCCCACCTCGGCCTCGATGTCCAGCCGGCGGGTCGGGCC
Source organism: Streptomyces sp. NPDC018031 (assembly GCF_044327625.1). Classification (NCBI taxonomy): domain Bacteria; kingdom Bacillati; phylum Actinomycetota; class Actinomycetes; order Kitasatosporales; family Streptomycetaceae; genus Streptomyces; species Streptomyces sp. NPDC018031. The sequence goes on along the minus strand of NZ_JBIRFT010000001.1, from coordinate 1,289,830 downwards.
GAACTCCGGACTGCCGCCGCCGGCCGGCAGCCGCTGGCCGAGCGGACGCACCACGGGCGTGCCGGACACCACGACGGTGCCGGCGCGGCCGTGGTAGCCGATGGGCAGGTGCTTCCAGTTGGGCGGGAGCGCCGCCTCGTTCGGACGGAACATCTGCCCGACGTTGGTGGCGTGGTGCTCGCTCGCGTAGAAGTCGACGTAGTCGGCCACCTCGAAGGGAAGGTGCAGGGTGACGTCGGCCAGCGGGAACAGCAGCGGCTCGATCGCGGCCCGGTGCGCCGGGTCGGTGAGCCAGCCGCGCACCTCGGCGCGTACCGCTTCCCAGACGGGGCGGCCCGCGGCCAGCAGCGGGTTGAGCAGCGGTGCGCCGAGCACCTCGGTGTGCGCGGAGCCGAGTGCCGCCGCCGCGGCGGCGGTGTCCAGCACATGGTCTCCGTACCGCACTCCGATCCGCCGGTGCCGGGGGGCGTCGGTCGTGGTGAAGACGCCGTAGGGGAGGTTGTGCGGCCCGAAGGGGTCGTCTTCTGGCAGGTCGAGCGGGCTCTGCTGCGGCATGGGGTGCTGCCTCGCCTTCTCCTCGTCACTGGGTTGGCCGTACTCGTGGCCGGGCACAGCGTATGCCGTCACCGCTGACCGGTGACCCCTGATCGATAAACGGGCAATCACCGGCGGGCGGCGCGGGCGTGGCACCGGCGGCCCGGCGCGGCCGTGGCACCGGCGGCCCGGCGGCCCGGCGCGGGCGTGGCACCGGCGGCCCGGCGTGGCGAAACGGCCACGGCCCCCGGGGGAGAGAAGGAGAGAAGGGGAGAAGAGGGGGAGGTCACCGTGGCCGCTCCGGACGGCCCGGACCCCGCTCCCGCGACGTGCGGGCGCGACGGGGGATACGGAGATACGGGGCGGCGGGGCGGCGGGGAGGCGGGGAGACGGGGGGATGGGGGAGACGGGGGAGGTGGGGGAGAGGTGACGGCCGGCGCGGTTACGGAGCGTACGCGGGAGCGCTACGGAGCGAGGGTGGACATACGGGCAGGAAGCCGGGCCGGGCGGTGCCGGAGGTGAGAGCGCACACACCCCGGGAAGGCGCCCACAGTGATCGAGACCCGACCGGATACGCTGACTTTCGGTGGAGACAGCGACACTCCCCCAGCTACCGCTGGGAGGTGCCCCCAACAACCCCCCGTGATCGCAGGCAGACAGGAGTACCTCTCGTGACCGTCGTAGGGCCCTTCGGGCTGAGCGTGCGGGACCAGACTCTGGAAGCCGACATCCAGGCCGGTTTGGTGGCCGTGGAAGAGGGCCTCCTCGGGGCCACCAAGAGCGACGTGCCGTTCATCACGGAAGCCGCGCAGCACTTGGTGCGGGCCGGCGGCAAGCGATTCCGGCCGCTGCTGGTGATGCTGGCCGCGCAGTTCGGCGACCCGCACGCGCCGGGGATCGTGCCCTCGGCCGTGGTCGTGGAACTCACCCACCTGGCGACCCTGTACCACGACGACGTCATGGACGAGGCCGCGGTGCGCCGCGGCGTGCCCAGTGCCAACGCCCGCTGGGGCAACTCGGTGGCCGTGCTCACCGGTGACTTCCTCTTCGCCCGCGCCTCGCACATCCTGGCCGACCTGGGCCCGGAGGCGGTACGCGTCCAGGCCGAGGCGTTCGAGCGACTGGTCACCGGGCAGATCCTGGAGACCGCCGGCCCCCGGGACGGCCGGGACCCGATCGAGCACTACCTGGACGTGATCGCCGGCAAGACGGGCTCGCTGATCGCCGTGTCCGGACGGTTCGGCGCCATGATGGCGGGCGCCGACGAGTCCGTGATCGACATCCTCACCCAGTACGGCGAGCGGCTCGGCACCGCCTTCCAGCTCGCCGACGACGTCCTCGACATCGCCAGCGACAGCCATGAGTCGGGCAAGACGCCCGGCACCGACCTGCGCGAGGGCATCCCGACCCTGCCGGTGCTGCGGCTGCGGGCCCAGGCCGAGGCGACCGGCTCGCCGGAGGACCGGGAGCTGTGCGAACTGCTGGACGGCGACCTCACGGACGACGGACGGCACGCGGAGGTGCTGCGCAGGCTGCGCGAGCACCCGGCGCTGGAGCAGGCGCGCCAGGACACCGTCCGCCGCGCCGGCGAGGCCCGGGCCATGCTGGCGCCGCTGCCCGCCGGACCCGCCAGGACGGCGCTGGAAGGGCTCTGCGACGCCGTCGTGCACCGGGCCGGCTGACCCCCAGGCGGGGCCCGCGGCGCCGGACCGGCGGCCGCGGAAGCGGGACGTGCGGCGGGGCGGGACGGAGTGCGCCTCGGGTCCGGGGCCTGCGGTGGGCCGGACGTGCGGTGGGAGCGGGCCGGGGCGTGCGGCGGGCCGGGGCGTGCCTCGGGCCGGGGCGCGGCGGGGCGGCGGCGGATGCTCCCGGGGCAGTCGGAAGGCGGGGGCGTGTCATACCCGAGCAGTAGGGCAACTTGATCCCGGGGGCTGACGCGTCGTCGAGCCCGCTTTGGTGGGATGGAATCACCACCGCACGGCGGCTCGGGTGACAATGGCCCGAGAGGTGGACGAGTGCGAGGTTGACAACCGCCGCCAACGACGGAGGTAGAGCACACATGGCACGGATCCGACCGACACAGGTCGCCGACGACGACTGGGGCGACGAGAGCCCCGTACGACGCCGCAAGACGGTCCGGTACGCGGTTCCCGTCGCGGTGGCCGGGATGGCGGCGGCGACCATCGGGCTCGTCCCGGCGCTCGCCGACTCCGGTGACCCCGAGCTGCCGAAGATCTCGGCGCAGGAACTCATCAGCAAGATCGCCGAGGCCGACGCGCAGCAGCTGTCCGGAACGGTGAAGATCAGCACGGACCTGGGCTTCCCCTCGATGCCGGGGGGCCTCACCCTCGGCGGCGGTGCGGGTGAGGACGGCGAGGCGACCGCCTCACCCGAATCCAAGCTGCCCGAACTGGCGTCCGGTACGCACACCCTGCGCTTCGCGGTGGACGGGCCGGACAAGCACCGGATCTCGATCATCGAGGACGCCGCCGAGTACAGCGTGATCCACAACGGCGACGAGGTGTGGGCGTACGACAGCGCCAGTAACACCGCCTTCCACGCCAAGGCCCCCCGGGGCGCGGCGGCCGAGGCGGAGCGGAAGAAGCCCGAACTCCCGGCGGAGCTGCGCGACGCCACCCCGCAGGACCTCGCCGAACAGGCGCTCTCCGCGGTGGACGACAGCACCGAGGTCACGGTCGACGGCACCGCGAAGGTCGCCGGTCGGGACGCCTACCAGCTGAAGATCACCCCCAAGCAGGGTGACTCGACGATCGGAGCGGTCCGGATCGCGGTGGACGCGGACAGCGGCGTGCCGCTGAAGTTCACCCTCAGCCCGAAGAGCGGCGGCAAGGCCGTGGTCGAGGCCGGCTTCACCAAGATCGACTTTGGTGCGCCGTCGGCGAGCGGCTTCGAGTTCACCCCGCCCAAGGGCACCAAGGTCACCGAGCAGAGCGACCTGGAGCGCGAGGCCGGGAAGCTCGAGGGCGAGTCCAAGGGGAAGAACCCGGTCGAGGAGCTGTCCGGCCTCAAGGTGATCGGCGAGAGCTGGGGCTCGATCGGCCAGTTCGAGCTGCCCGGCGGCGTGCCGTCCGGTCAGCACCCGTCCGCGGAGGGCGAGGGCGCCGCGGCCGATCTGCTCGGCAGCCTGGGTGACCAGGTCAAGGGCGACTTCGGCTCCGGCACGGTGTTCAGCACCCGCCTGGTCAACGCCCTGCTCACCGACGACGGCAAGGTCTTCGTCGGCGCCGTCGACAAGGACGCCCTGATCAAGGCCGCCAACGAGGCGAAGTAGCACCGGACGGACGGGCCGGCGGTCCTACCGCCGGCCCGCTCCGGCCGCCCGGTGCCGGCACGCCACACACCACCGGGCGGCCGAACCGGCCCCCGCGACCGACGCGCACCACCGACCGACCGCGCACCACCGAACAACCGCGTACCACCGAACAACCGCGTACCACCGACCGACCGCGTACCACCGATCGACCGCGCGGCCACCGACGAACCGCGTACGACCGAACAACCGCACGCCCTCGGAACAACCGCGCACCACCGAACGGCAGGGCGCCCTGAATGGGCGTGAACCACCGACCGGCCGGGCACCCGAACGACCGCGCACCACCGAACGGCCGTGCGCCGTCGAGCGACCGGGCACCACCGGCCGGCCGCGCACCACCTGAACGACCAGGCACGACCACCGATGAAGGGGAGCTCGTTGGAGAAGCCGTCCGCCGAGGACACCGCCGCGGCAGCATCGGCAACGGCCGCTCCGGGCACGGTGCCAGCGGCCCCGCCCGCCGGGTCCCAGCACGCCCCCGCCCCGCCGCAGGACCAGCCCGCGGCCCCGCCTCCCGCCGCCGAGCCGCAGCCCACCGGGGAGGACGGCCCCGGGGCCGAGGCCGCCGCGGCCGAGGCCGCCGCGGCCGAGGACCGGCCTGCGGATGGCCGGCGGTCGTCGCCGTCCGCCGGGGGTGACGACTCCGGGGGCGACGACTCCGAGGGCGACGACTCTGGGGGCGACGACTCCGGGGTCGAGGCCGCCGTGGTCGAGGCCCGGTCCGGCGATGACCGGCAGGCGTCGGCGGAGGACGAGGGCGGGCCCGAAGGCGAGCGGGGCCGGTCGGGCGAGGACGGGACTTCGCCCGAGGAGGGACACCGGGCTTCGCTCGGGAAGGGGCGGGGCCCGGCCACGGGACCGGCCGGCGGGCGCGACTGGGCCGCGATCGAGACCCGGGGACTGGCCAAGCGCTACCGGGGCGGGCACCTGGCGGTCGCCTCGCTCGACCTCACCGTGCCCCGTGGCAGCGTCTTCGGGTTCCTCGGTCCCAACGGCTCGGGCAAGACCACCACCATCCGGATGCTGATGGGGCTCATCGAACCCACCGCCGGCAGGATCCGCGTCCTCGGCGAACCGATGCCCCGCGCCGCTCGTACCGTGCTGCCCCGAGTCGGTGCCCTGATCGAGGGGCCGGCTCTCTACGGCTTTCTCAGCGGCCGGGACAACCTCATCCGTTTCGACTCCGCCGACCCCACCGCCGATCCCCGTACCCGGGCCACCCGAGTGGCGGCGGCGCTGGAGCGAGTGGGTCTCGCGGCCGCGGCGCGGAAGAAGGCGCGCGCCTACTCGCTCGGTATGAAGCAACGGCTGGGGCTTGCCGCAGCCCTGCTCCAACCGCGTGACCTGCTGGTTCTCGACGAGCCGACCAATGGCCTCGATCCGCAGGGCATGCGGGAGATCCGCACCCTGGTGCGTGAACTCGCTGATGACGGCATCACCGTCTTCCTCTCCTCTCATCTCCTCGACGAGATCGAACAGGTCTGCACCCACGCCGCGGTGATGACCCAGGGCAGGCTCATCACCCAGGGCACCGTGGCCGACCTGGTGGCGGCCAGCCGAGGCAGGCTGGCCGTCACCACCCCCGACCCGGCCGACGCGGTCCGCGTCCTCAAGGAGTACGGAGTGACGGACCTCGTCGTGGTGGACGACCGGGTCACCGGAGAGCTGCCCACCGCCGAGTCCTCGGCCGGGGCGCCGCCCGCGGCTCCCGACTGGGATCTGGCGGACCTCAACGCCGCCCTGGTGCGGGCCGGGGTCCGGGTGCGTTCCTTCGGTACCGAACGGGCGTCGCTGGAGGATGTGTTCGTTTCGCTGACCGGGGAGGGCTTCGATGTCGCAGGCTGAAGTGCGGGACGCGCCGCCGGCGCAGGCCGCCCGGCGCGGCCGCAATCCGTTGTGGACACTCGCGCTGTTCCGCAATGAACTCGGCATCGCCTTCCGGCGCTGGCGCACCGTCGCCCTGCTGGGGGTACTGGCGCTGGTGCCGGTGCTCATCGGTATCGCCGTCAAGATCGAGACGAGTAACGGCGGCACCGTCGGCGACGGCGGGGGAGGGGAAGGAGACGGCCCGGCGTTCCTCACCCAGATCACCAACAACGGGATCTTCCTGGTCTTCGCCTCACTCGCGGCGATACTGCCGATCTTCCTCCCGATGGCCATCAGTGTCGTCTCCGGCGACTCCATCGCGGGCGAGGCGAGTGCCGGAACCCTCCGCTATCTGCTGGTCGCCCCGGCCGGCCGCACCAGGCTGCTGCTCGCCAAGTTCACCGCCGTCCTGGCCTTCTGTCTGGCGGCCACCCTCGTGGTGGCGGCCACCGCGCTGGCCGTCGGCGCGATGCTCTTCCCGGTCGGCGACGTCACCCTGATCTCGGGTACCACGGTGTCCTTCACCGACGGTCTGATGCGCGCCGCGATGATCGCGGGAGTGGTCACCCTCTCGCTGGTGGGCCTGGCCGCGGTGGGACTGTTCATCTCCACGCTCAGCAACAGCGGCATCGCCGCCATGGCCGCCACCGTCGGGCTGCTGATCACCGTGCAGATCATCGACACGATCCCCCAGCTGCACGTGGTGCATCCCTATCTCTTCACGCACTACTGGCTGAGCTTCTCCGACCTCCTCCGCGATCCCGTCTACTGGGACGAAGTGCTCAAGAACCTCGGTCTGCAGGGCCTGTATCTGGCGGTGTTCGGTTCGGCCGCCTGGGCGCGCTTCACCTCTAGGGACATCACCGCCTGACCGGTCCTGCCCGCGCCCGCGCGGGCAGGACGCCAGGGCCAGTCCGGGCTGGAACGTGTGGATGGTCCTGCCCGCGCCCGCGCGGGCAGGACGGGTTCACTGCACACAGAACTCGTTGCCCTCGGGGTCCGCCAGCACCACCCACTCACCGGCGGGCTCCTTGGCCCGGCGCACCACCGTGGCTCCGAGCTCCACCATCCTGGCGACCTCGGCGTCCCGCTCTCCCGGCGCCGCCCGCACATCGATGTGGAGTCTGTTCTTCGCGGCCTTCGGCTCGGGAACCCGCTGGAACAGCAGCCGTCTGCCCAGGCCCGTGCCGCTGTGGCCGTCGAAGGGGTCGTCCGGGTGCCGCACCGCGGCGAGGTCCCGCCAGGCGCGCCGGCCCCCGGCCCCGGTCACCGCCTCGGCCCCGATCGCACCATGGCCCAGCAGGCTCTCGATCAGCGCGCTGTTGTCCTCCACCACGTAGCCGAGAGCCGCCGCCCAGAACGCCGCCTGCGGGTGCGGGTCGGACGCGTCGACCACCAGCTTCCACTCCAGCGCCATCACTGTTCCCCCATGTCCTCGGTTCGGATCCGTCTCCGCGAGCCACTCGCGTCGAACGCGTGGTCGAGCTCGCGACACCAGTTATAGTGGTTACGTGATGGAGTCCACAACCGGCCTGATCCTTCATTCACCCGAAGGGGTGGCCTACCGCTTCGACCCCGGGGCGCTGTGCCTGGAGCTGCTGCCGACCGGCGGCCCGGGCGCCTACGCGCGGTACGAGATCATGCGCGCCCCCGCCGACCTCGCCGCCTGGGTCGGCAGCTGCCGCCTCCAGCCGCCCCCGGAGATCGTGGTGAGCGAGGAGGACGTGGCCGGCGCGCGGCGGCTGCGGGACGCCCTGTGGCGACTGGCGGCCGACCGGGCGCATGGCCGTCCGCCGCGCCCCGCGGACCTGGCGGTGGTCAACGAGGCGGCCGCGGCACCCCCGCTGGCGCCCGTGCTGACCGCCGGCGGCGAGCGGGGCTGGCACTGGCCGGCCACCGCCTCGCAGCTGCTCTCCACGGTGGCGCGGGACGCCGTGGAGCTGTTCTCCGGGCCGTACGCCGACCGGATCCGCGAATGCGGCGCCGACGACTGCTACCTGCTGTTCGTCGACACCTCACGGCCCGGCCGGCGCCGCTGGTGCTCCATGCAGCGCTGCGGCAACCGGCACAAGGTGCGTGCCCTGCGGGCCCGCCAGGCCGACGGCGCCCCGGGGCCGGAGGAGCCGGCCGGCGGGCGGGGCGGCGCGCCGGGTGGCGAGAGGGGAGCGGAGTGATGACCGTGACGACGAGAGGACGTGATGTGATGCCCACCGGACTCACCAAGGACGCCGGCTGGCAGATCGGGGTCTCCAGGACGCTGGACGCTCCGCTGTCCGTCGTGTGGGACTTCGTCTCCGGCCCCGAGGGGCTGGCGCTGTGGCTCGGCCCCGGCGCCACGCTCGAAGCCGCCAAGGGGGCTCGGTACACCACGGCGGACGGCACCGTCGGGGAGGTCCGCGGCTACCGCTCGCGGGATCGCATCCGGGTCACCCACCACCCCCGCGGCCAGGAGCACACCACCACCGTCCAGGTGGCGGTCGCACCCGCCGGAGGGGACGCTTCCGGCGGCCGTACGGTGCTCCGCTTCCATCAGGAGCACCTGGTGGACGCCGCGGAACGGGCCGACCGCCGCGAGCACTGGCGGTCGGTGCTGTCCGCGGTCGCCGACGCGATATCCGGCTGAGTCGGCCGGAGCGGCCGCGGGGGCCGGAGCGGCCGCGCGGGCCGGTGAGACCGCGCGGGCCCGGAGGGCGAGGGGCGGGGGTGCCTCCGCCCGTGTGGCGCGCCGCCGCGGCCGGCGGCGTACCCGGCGCCGAGGCCGTCCGGGCCGGGGCTCAGCGGGAGGCGTCGGGAGCCGGGGCCGCCGGGGCCGCCGGCGGGATGGCCGCCGCCTGTGCGGCGGCGGCCCGGGCGCTCGCCCTGGCCAGCCTGCCGAGCCGGGCGTGGCGCAGCGCGTCCCAGGTGAGCAGGGCCAGCGCGAGCCAGACGAGAACGAAGCCGGCCCACCGCTCGGGCGGCATGGACTCGTGGAAGACCACCAGTCCGAGGACGAACTGGAAGGTGGGCGCGAGGTACTGCATCAGCCCGAGCGTCGACAGCGGCAGCCGGACCGCGGACGCGCCGAAGCAGATCAGCGGGATCGCGGTGACGGCCCCGGTGGTGACGAGCAGCAGCGTGTGCCCGACGCCCTCGCCGACGAAGGTGGCGTCGCCCTGGGCGCCGGTGAAGAGCAGGAAGGCGAGCGCGGGCAGGAACTGCACCGAGGTCTCGGCTGCGAAGGACTCCAGCCCGTCCAGCCCGACCTGCTTCTTGACCAGGCTGTAGGTGCCGAAGCTGAAGGCGAGGGTGAGCGCGATCCAGGGGAGCCGGCCGTACCCCACGGCGAGCACCACCACGGCCGCCGCGCCGACCCCGACCGCCGCCCACTGCACCGGGCGCAGCCGCTCGCGGAGCAGCACCACGCCGAACGCGATGCTCACCAGCGGGTTGATGAAGTAGCCCAGGGCCGTCTCCACCACATAGCCGGAGTTGACCGCCCAGATGTACATGCCCCAGTTGATCGAGATCACGGTGGCGGCGAGGGCGATCGCGGCCAGTCGGCGTGGCTGCCGGAGCAGCGGTCGTATCCATGCCCAGCGGCGGAGCGCCACCAGCACGCAGACCGCGACGACGAGGGACCAGACCATGCGGTGGGCGAGGATCTCGCCGGCACCGGCCGGTTCCAGCAGCGGCCAGTACAGCGGGAAGAGGCCCCACAGCCCGTAGGCGGCGAAGCCGTACGCGAGACCGGAGCGTGCTTCGTCCTTCGGCTGCACGTGGTGGACCTCCCCTTGGGCCGGCGGCGGCGCGCCGCATGTCGGCGATTTGTCGACGGTAGCGCCGGACCAGCCGGATGTCATTTCCGTATGGCAAAGACGGTCATGACGATGTGTGGGTCGGCGGAACCCCGGGGCCGCGGAGGTTCCCGGGTCGGCCCGCCCACCGCCCGGCCCGCCGCCCGCCTCCCGGCCCCGGCCCGCCGCCCGCCTCCCGGCCCCGGCCCGCCGCCCGCCTCCCGGCCCCGGCCCGCCTCCCGGCCCCGGTCCGATCCACGTTCCGGCCCGCACTCGGATCCCCGGTCCGGCCCGCCCTCCGGCCCCGCTGACCGGCCCGCCGCCCGGCGCCCGGGTTCCCGCCCGCCGCCGGTTCCCGGCCGGTGTCAGGGTTGCGCGTCCGGGGTCAGCGTTGCGGCAGGTGGGCGGCGACCGTGGCGCCGAGGGCTTCCGCCTGCTCGCAGAGGCGCTCGGGGGAGGCGGGGCCGGACAGGGTGAGCATCACCAGCTCGGTGGTGCGCCGGTCCTCGATGTTCTGGTACGTCCGGTGCTCGGTGCGGACGACGCAGAGGTTCTGGCCGCCGTCCTCCGGTTCCACGTAGCTCCTGCGGCCCGCCAGCGTCGTGGGCCGGCCGTCCTCCGGCCCCAGCCCGGCGTCGCGGTCGAAGTCCAGCTCGACGGTGCGGTGTGCGGAGCCCAGGTGCCAGGTGCAGTCCCAGTCGGCGATGCCCGGGTCCGGACGCCCCGGGTGGTGGCCGGTCGCCTTCCGCAGCGCGGCGGCGTCCAGCAGCCCGCAGGCGTCCAGATGGGCCAGCGAACCGGCGGGGAGGGGCGAGGGGCGCCGGGGAACCGGGCCGCGGTTGAGTTTCCGCACCGCGTGGTCGGCGGCGGCACCGGCCAGCTCGCACACGTCGGGAGCCGGGCGGCCCTCCCGCTCCGCGGTGATCCAGATCTGCCGGCCGTCGCGGAGGCCGAGGTTGCGGTCGCAGGAGTCGCCGTTCCGCGGTGGTTCGGCGACCGTGACCTTGCCGACCCGCCGGACGCGCACCTGGGAGCCCGGCTCGACCGGGTCGTTGGCGAAGTTGAGCCGGACGTCCGCGACCGTCTCGCCGCCGACCGTGATCAGGACGTCGCACCTGTCGAACGCCCCGAAGTCGGTGACGAGTTCGGCGTCCCCGAAGCGCTCCAGCACCGGCACGTCGAGCAGGCCGCAGGGGTCGGCGGTGCCGGGGTCGCCCAGGGTGGCAGCCGCGCCCGTGACCCCGGGCGCCTCCGGTCCGCCGCCCGGTGACGCGGGCGGCGATGCCGGGTGGCGTGCCGCCCCGGACGCCCCGGGGGTGCCCCCGCCGTCCGGCCGGTCGCGGTCGAGTAACACGATCGTGGTCACCGCGGCGAGCGCGGTGGCGGTGAGGGCGGCGGTGGCGAGCATCAGCCGGCGCCGGGCGGCGGCCGGACGGCGGCCGGCAGACACTCCGTCCCGGGCCGGTTCCCCGCCGGAGGCCGCTCCCGTGGCGGGGGCCGGCCCGTCGGCGGGGGCCGGCGCGTCGGCGGGGGTGTTCGGGCGGCCCGCCATCTGGGAGGTGGTGGACGGTGAGCCGGTGTGCGGGGCGCGGCGGCGCGGGCCGAGCAGCCGGGACGGCCGGCCGGCCGCCCGTGGCGCCGCGGGCGCGAGGCCGGTGGGCGGCTTCGGCATCCGCGGCGCGGGCGGGGTGATCCGCGCCAGGGCGCTCCGCGTCGCCACGGCGTCGGGACGCTCCCCGGGGTCCGGTGACAGCAGCGCCCGCAGCGGCTCGGTGAGCGGACCGGCCCGTTCCGGCGGGGCCACGTCGCCCTGGGCGGCCCGGCACACATAGGCCACCGGATCGTCGGCCTCACCGTAGGGGGACCGGCCCTCGACCGCCGCGTACAACGACGCGCCCAGTCCGAACATGTCGGAGCGGAACGTCGCCTCCGCGCCGTTCGCCACCTCGGGGGGGAGATACCGCGGCTTGCCGCGCAGTCCTCCGGTGAAGCTGTGGGCGAGGTCCTGGCGCAGCGCGCGGGAGATGCCGAAGTCGGTCAGCTTGGCGACGTGTTCCTCGGTGATCAGGATGTTCTCCGGGGTGATGTCGCCGTGCACCACGCCCCGGGCGTGGGAATGGGCCAGCGCGTCGGCGATCTGCCGGCCGACCGCCGCGACCCGCTCCGGTGCCAACCGGCCCTCGTCCTTCATCAGCTGGGCCAGGCTGCGGGACGGTACGTACTCCATGACCAGCCAGCACTCCGGTCCGGCCGCCAGGATGTCGAAGACCGTGACGATGTGCGGGTGGTGCAACTGGGCGGCGATGCTCGCCTCTCTGCGCAGTCGTCTGGTGGAGCGCGGGTCCTCGGTCCGCGCGCACTTCAGGGCGGCCGGGCGGTTCAGCCCGGTGTCCTCCGCCCGCCATACGCTGCCCATGCCGCCCCGGCCGATGAGCTCATGCAGAACGTACCGGTCGGCGATCACGTCGCCGACTGCCGTGGCCCGCACCATGCCTCCTGTGGAACCGCCCCTGCTCCGGCGTCGCGACGGAGCGTACTCCTTCCGTGACGTGGAGGAGTGCGGTTCGGTGGGACGGTGCCGGCCGCGCCGGGAACGTGCCCTTCCGGCGCCGCGCCGGGGGAACGTGCCTTCCCGTCGGCGGCGGCGGAGGGGTGCCGGATGCCGGCTGGGGGACAGGCGGCGGCGCGGCGGATACCGGGCTGCGGGTCAAGCGGTGGGTGTGGCGAAGAGATCGGAAACCGGGCTGCGGGTCAGGCGGCGGCGCGGCGGATACCGGGTGGCGGCTCAGGCGGTGGGGGCGGCGAAAGAGCCGCATACCGGGCTGCGGGTCAGGCGGTGGGGGCAGGGGCGCGGTAGAGGTCGATGAGCCGCGCCAGATGGCGGCCGGCCGTGAGCAGCGGCTGCTCGTCCCGGGAGACCTGGGCGGCCAGCTCGGCCCCCTCCAGGGTGCTGATCACCGTGTGGGCCAGTTCATGGGCGTCGGGTTCGGCGATACCCGCCTGGTGGAGCTTCTCGAAGACCAGGTGCCGCCAGTGGGCGAACGCCTCGGCGGCGGCCTGCTGGATGTCCGGGAGGCGGCCCGCCGTCCCCAGTGCGGTGGAGGTGACGGGGCAGCCGTCGACCCAGTCGGATGCCCGCAGGCTCTCGGCGAGCCGGCGGGTGCAGGCGAGGACCGCCTGGGCCGGATCGTCCTCGCTCCGCAGGTTCCCGGCCAGTTCCTCGGCGAACTCCCGTTCGCCGTGGCGGATCGCGGCGACCGCCAGCTCCTGCTTCCCGCCGGGGAAGAAGTGGTAGACGGAGCCGAGGGTGGCTCCGGCCTCCTTGGAGATCTGCTTGATCCCGGTGCCGTCGTAGCCCTGCCGCTGCATCAGTCGGGAAGCCGCGCGGACCACCCGCTCCCGGGTGCCGAGGTTGCTCTCCGGGGCCTGGTCCGGGGCCGTCTCCTGCTCTGCGATCTTCTCCACCCTCTGAGTGTACCGAGTAGAACGTTCGTTACAGCGCTGTGCTACGTTGTTCCCGCGAGACTGGATAGAGCGTTCGTTCTAGAGAGGGGTGCGCCATGGGTGCGCAGGCAGTGACGGTGATCGGACTGGGCCCGATGGGTCAGGCGATGGTGAACGCGTTTCTCGGCGAGGGCTACCGGGTGACGGTGTGGAACCGGACCGCGAGCAAGGCGGACGACCTGGTGGCGAAGGGCGCCATACGTGCCGCCACGGTGCGGGAGGCGCTCGGCGCGGGGGAGCTGGTGGTCCTCAGCCTGACCGACTACGCCGCGATGTACGCGCTTCTGGAGCCGGTCCAGGAGAGCCTGGCCGGGCGGGTGATCGTCAACCTCAGCTCGGACACCCCGGACCGGGCCCGCGAAGCGGCGGCCTGGTTCGCCGAGCGAGGCGCCCGGCATCTGACCGGGGGAGTGCAGGTGCCGCCGTCCGGCATCGGCGACGCGGCGTCCGCCACCTTCTACAGCGGCCCCCGGGAGGTGTTCGACGCGCACCGGCGGACGCTGGAGGTGCTGACCGGTGCCGACTACCGCGGCGCGGACCCGGGCCTGGCGGCTCTGTACTACCAGCTCGGCATGGACATGTTCTGGACCTCGATGCTCAGCTGGCTGCACGCGCTCGCGGTGGCCGACGCCAACGGCATCAAGGCCGCGGAACTCCTGCCGCATGCGGTGGCGACCATGACGAGCATGCCGCAGTTCCTGGAGTTCTACACGTCCCGGATCGACGCGGGGGAGCACCCGGGCGACGTGGACCGGCTCGCCATGGGCGTGGCCAGCGTCGAGCACGTCGAGCACACCGCCCGGGCGTCCGGGGTGGACGCCGCCCTGCCGGCCGCGGTGCTGGACATCTTCCGGCGGGGAGTGGCGGCCGGCCACGCCGACTCCAGCTTCACCAGCCTTTTCGAGGTCTTCAGGAAGGGCGCCGCGGCCTGACCCGGCCGGGAGGGGCGGACCGGCCGGAGCGGCGGCCGAAGGCCGGACCCGGCCTCCGCCGGCGGGTGACGCGGCCGTGCGCGCCGGCGGACGGCGGAGAACACCGCGCCCGGCCGGGGGAGTTCCCGGCCGGGCGCGGTGTCATATCCCGGTCCACCAGGACCGGCTCGGCTCAGCCGACGACGGTCCAGGTGTCGTTGCCGGCGAGGAGGGCGGCGAGGTCGCCCTTGCCGTGTTGTTCGACGGCGGCGTCGAGCTGGTCGGCCATGAGGGTGTCGTAGACGGGGCGTTCGACGTCGCGGAAGACGCCGATCGGGGTGTGGTGGAGGGTGTCGGGGTCGGCGAGGCGGGAGAGGGCGAAGGCGTTGGTGGGGGAGGGGTTGTGGGCGTCGTGGACCACCAGGTCGGAGATGTTGTCCGGGGTGACGGTGACGACCTTCAGGTCGCCGGTGGTCCGGTCCCGGACGACGCCCTTGTCCTGGTCGGTTCCGAAGCGGATGGGCCGGCCGTGTTCCAGCCGGATGACCGCTTCCTTGGCCTGTTCGGTGTCCTTCAGTGCCTCGAAGGCCCCGTCGTTGAAGATGTTGCAGTTCTGGTAGATCTCCACCAGCGCGGTGCCGGGGTGGTCGGCGGCCTGCCGGAGCACGGAGGTGAGGTGCTTGCGGTCGGAGTCGATGGTGCGGGCCACGAAACCGGCCTCGGCCCCGATCGCCAGGGACACCGGGTTGAACGGGGCGTCCAGCGATCCCATCGGGGTGGACTTGGTGATCTTCCCGACCTCGGAAGTGGGCGAGTACTGGCCCTTGGTCAGCCCGTAGATCCGGTTGTTGAACAGCAGGATCTTCAGGTTCACGTTCCGCCGCAGGGCGTGGATGAGATGGTTGCCGCCGATGGACAGCGCGTCACCGTCGCCGGTGACCACCCACACGCTCAAGTCCCGCCGGGAGGAGGCCAGTCCGGTGGCGATGGCCGGAGCCCGCCCGTGGATGGAGTGCATCCCGTAGGTGTTCATGTAGTACGGGAACCGGGAGGAGCAGCCGATCCCAGAGACGAAGACGATGTTCTCCTTCGCCAGGCCCAGCTCGGGCATGAACCCCTGCACGGCGGCGAGGATGGCGTAGTCACCGCAGCCCGGGCACCAGCGCACCTCCTGGTCGGACTTGAAGTCCTTCATCGACTGCTTCGCCTCGGCCTTGGGCACCAGCGACAACAGCCCCCCACCCCCAGCACCCGCACCCGCACCCGCCGTCACACCGGTCACCGCGGGCGTTCCGGTCGCCACGCCGGTCGCCACGCCGGCGGCCGCGGCGGCGGCGCTGGTGGCGGTGGTGGCGGTGGTGTCCTCGGGGGCCACAGGAGTGACAGGGACGGTGGGGGCGGTGGGTGTGGTGGGGGTGGTCGTGGCCTCAGTCATCGATGGCCTCCTTCAGAGCCGTGGCGAGCTGTTCGGCCTTGAACGGCATGCCGTTGACCTGGGTGTAGCTGCGGGCGTCGATCAGGTACTTCGCGCGGATCAAGGTGGCCAGCTGGCCGAGGTTCATCTCCGGGATGACGACCTTGTCAAAGCCGGCCAGCACGGTGGGCAGGTTGGCGGGGAAGGGGTTGAGGTGCCGCAGATGGGCCTGGGCCACCGCCACCCCTTGCGCGCGCAGCCGCCGGACCGCGGCGGTGACGGGCCCGTAGGTGGAGCCCCAGCCCAGCACCAGGGTCCGGGCCCGGTCCGGGTCGTCGACCACCACGTCCGGTACCGCGATGTTGTCGATCTTGGCCTGGCGGGTGCGGACCATGTGCTCGTGGTTGGCCGGGTCGTAGGAGATGTTCCCGCTGCCGTCCTGCTTCTCGATCCCGCCGATCCGGTGCTCCAGCCCCGGGGTGCCCGGCACCGCCCACGGCCGGGCCAGGGTCTGCGGGTCCCGCTTGTAGGGCCAGAACACCTCCACCCCGTCCGGGAGGGTGTGGTTGGGCCCGGTGGCGAACCGCACCCGCAGATCCGGAAGTTCCTCCACCTCCGGCACCCGCCACGGTTCCGAACCGTTGGCCAGGTACCCGTCAGACAGCAAGAACACCGGAGTGCGGTAGACCAGCGCGATCCGCGCCGCCTCCAGCGCGGCGTCGAAACAGTCACCCGGGGTGCACGGAGCCACCACCGGCACCGGCGCCTCACCGTTGCGCCCGTACATCGCCTGCAGCAGATCCGCCTGCTCGGTCTTGGTCGGCAGCCCCGTGGACGGCCCGCCACGCTGGATGTCCACCACCAAAAGCGGCAGCTCCAGCGACACCGCCAGCCCGATCGTCTCCGACTTCAGCGCCACCCCCGGCCCCGACGTCGTCGTCACCGCCAGCGACCCGCCGAACGCCGCACCCAGCGCCGCCCCGATCCCCGCGATCTCGTCCTCCGCCTGGAAGGTCCGCACCCCGAAGTTCTTGTGCCGCGACAACTCGTGCAGGATGTCCGAAGCCGGAGTGATCGGATACGACCCCAGATACAACGGCAGATCCGCCTGCCGCGCCGCCGCGATCAACCCGTACGACAACGCGAGGTTCCCCGAGATGTTGCGGTACGTCCCCGCGGCGAACGCCGACTTCGCCGGCGCCACCTGATACGACACCGCGAAATCCTCGGTCGTCTCACCGAAGTTCCACCCCGCCCGGAACGCCGCCACGTTCGCCTCAGCGATCTGCGGCTTCTTCGCGAACTTCTTCCGCAGGAACGCCTCGGTCCCCTCCGTCGGACGGTGGTACATCCACGACAGCAGGCCCAGCGCGAACATGTTCTTGCTCCGCTCGGCCTCCTTCCGACTCAGACCGAAGTCCTTCAGCGCCTCCACCGTCAGCGTCGTCAGCGGTACCGGATGCACCCGCCACGCCGCCAGCGACCCGTCCTCCAGCGGACTGCTGTCATAGCCCACCTTCGCCATCGGACGCTTGGTGAACTCATCGGTGTTCACGATGATCTCCGCACCCGGCGGCACATCGCCCAGATTCGCCTTCAACGCCGCCGGGTTCATCGCCACCAGCACATCCGGCGCGTCACCGGGAGTGAGAATGTCGTGATCGGCGAAATGCAACTGGAAACTCGACACACCCGGCAACGTCCCGGCAGGCGCCCGGATCTCCGCCGGGAAATTCGGCAGCGTCGACAAGTCATTACCGAACGACGCCGTCTCCGAGGTGAACCGGTCACCCGTGAGCTGCATACCGTCACCCGAGTCCCCCGCGAACCGGATGATCACCCGGTCCAGCCGACGGACCTCCTTCACCCCGCCGTCCGGCCGCTGTCCCCCCGCGAGCGATCGCCCGCCCTGCTGCTCGGTTGGTTCGGCCTGCTCGGCCGGGCTACTGACCTGGCTGGTCACTGCTTCGGACCTCCTAGAGGCGGCGATTCGTGGACATCGGTGCCGACCGGTTGTCCCGCCGCCATCGTACGTCGGTAAGGGTGACCTTCCCTGGGCAGATCACATGATGGACGACGCGGTCGGCTACCCATATGTCACGGTTTGCCATGCTCTGCGCTTCCCCCCGGTCACCACTCCACCGACACTGCTCGATCGGTCTTCGGTACTACGACCTGCCCTCCACCGAACGATGACCGATCGCGGCTCGGTTCGTGCCGGAAGTCAGGAATTCAGATAGGTCAGCACCGCGAGCACCCGGCGGTGGTCCCCGTCACTGGGTGACAGGCCCAGCTTGAGGAAGATGTTGCTGACGTGCTTTTCGACCGCGCCGTGGCTGACCACCAGCTGTTTGGCAATAGCGGAATTCGTGCGTCCCTCGGCCATCAGACCGAGGACTTCCCGTTCCCGGGGAGTGAGACCGGCCAGCACGTCCTGCTTCCGGCTGCGGCCCAGCAGCTGCGCCACCACCTCCGGGTCCAGAGCCGTGCCGCCATCCGCCACCCGCACCACCGCGTCCACGAATTCCCGCACTTCAGCGACCCGGTCCTTGAGCAGGTACCCGACACCGCGGCTGCTGCCGGCCAGCAGCTCGGTGGCGTACTGCTCCTCCACATACTGAGACAGCACCAGGACGCCCAGCCCCGGGTGGTCCTGCCGGAGCCGGACCGCCGCCCGCACGCCCTCGTCGGTGTGCGTCGGCGGCATCCGCACGTCCGCCACCACCACGTCCGGCAGCTGTCCCTGGTCGGCGAACTCCCGCACCACCTTCAGCAGCGCCTCGCCGTCCCCGACACCCGCGACCACGTCATGGCCGCGATCGGTGAGCAGCCGGGTCAGTCCTTCCCGGAGCAGTACCGAATCCTCGGCGATGACCACCCGCACCTTGTCCTCCACGGTTTGCGTTCCCCCCCAGTTTTCGATTCGTGGGGAACAGCATTCCAGGATTTGGACGTACGTGGTGCGAGGCGAGGGCGATCGTGGCGCTCCGCACCATGGCGTCGCCCGGTCGGCCCGGCGGCCGGGCGATCATGCCACCGGGCCACCCCCTCGGTCACCGGCCGCTCAGACCCGCCACGGCAGCTCGGCGGTGATCGTCGTCGGCCCGCCCGGCGGCGAGTCGACCACGAGGATCCCGTCCACCGCGTCCAGCCGCTCGGCCAGGCCGGCCAGCCCGGACCCCGACGTGGTGTCCGCGCCGCCGTGGCCGTCGTCGGTGACCTGGAGCATGATCCGGCCGTCGGACCGCCACACATCCACCCCGGCCCGGCGGGCCCCGCTGTGCTTGCTGATGTTCTGCAGCAGCTCGGAGACGGTGAAATAGGCGATGCCCTCGATGGCCGGGACGGGCCGCTCCGGTATGTCCACCACCACGTGCACCGGAACCGAGCAGCGGGCCGCGAGGGCGGACAGCGCGGGGCCCAGGCCGCGGTCGGTGAGGATGGCGGGGTGGATGCCGCGGGCCAGGTCGCGGAGTTCCTGGAGGGCGAGCTTCACCTCGCCGTGTGCCTCGTCGACCATCCGGGCCGCCGCCTCCGGGTCCTCCAGCAGCTTCTCCTTCGCCAGCCCGAGGTCCATGGCGAGGGCCACCAGCCGGGCCTGCGCGCCGTCGTGCAGGTCGCGCTCGATGCGCCGCAGGTCGGCGGCGGCGGTGTCCACCACGGTGCCCCGGTCCGACTCCAGCTCCGAGACCCGGGTCGCCAGCCGCGAGGGGCCGAGCAGCCCGGACACCAGCAGCCGGTCCACCTGGGTGAGCAACCGGTTGATCCACGGGCCGGCCAGCACGAGCAGTGCCCCGACGACGCAGGTGGCGGCCAGCTCCAGGGACGAGTCGAGGTAGAAGCCGTCGCCGTTCCCGTCGCCGTACAGCTGCAACCCCGGGGTGTCGGTGTACCGGGGGAAGACCCAGTGCCACAGCGGGTACGTGAGCATCGCCCAGCCGTACGTCCAGACGGCCACGGCCACCACGAAGCTGAAGACGGCCCACGGGAAGCTGATGACGGAGTACAGCGCGTGCCGCCAGGAGGTGCCGCTGCGGAGTATCGCGCCCATCCAGGCGATCGGTCCGCGGCTGCCGTCCTTCCCCTTGCGGACGAGCACCGGCTCGGGGGCGGCGACGTCCAGCCGGAGCAGCGCCCGGGCCCGGGCCCGCTCCACCGCTCCCAGCGCCCGGCAGCCCGCCAGCGCCGCGCCCAGCACCGGGATGCCGAGGAAGGTCACCAGCAGGCCGACCCCGAGGGCCAGCATGGTGATCGCGTAGCTGAAGGACAGCACGGCCATCGGGAGGCTGATGAGGATGTAGAGCAGCTCGCGCCAGGCGCGGGCCTCGAACGGAGCGCGCAGCCCTGCGGGCACCACGTGTCTGCGCGGCTCCGAGCCGTATCCGGTTGATGCGCTGGCCATTGTCTCCGTCCGTCCTCCGCATGGGGATCCGCTGTTCGTACCACCAGGCTCCGGGAAACGGCCGGGCGGAACCATATGGCCGGTAGGCGTCTTCATAGGGGGGCTAGCCCTACCCCCGGGGGTACCAGGGCACGCCCCCCGGGGTACCTCTGGCACGACTCCGGGGTACCTCTGCCGTGAGTCCCGGGTGCCTCTGGCACGAGCCCTGGGCGCCTCCGCCGTGACCCCGGCGTACCTCCGCCACGACCCCGGCGTGCCGGCGCCATGCCCCGCGGGGCCGGTCCGCGGTGGCGGGGGCCGAGTGGGTCCGGGCGGGGCGCGGTGGCCGGGGCGGCGTCCGGTGCCCGGGCCGGCGGGATCCCGGGCCTTGTCCGGGCTCGGGATCCCGGGCCCGGACAGGGGCGTGCCCCGCCGCGCCCCGGTGGGGCATGGCGGGGCGGTGCGAGGCACGGCGGGGCGGCCTGGGCGCCGGCTCCGGGCGGGCCCGGCTCCGGGTGGTCGTCGGTGCCGGGTCGGTTCCGTACCGGGTGGTCGTCGGCGTCGGGCGGGCTCGGCTGCGGGTGGTCGTCGGTGCCGGGCGGGCTCGGCTGCGGGTGGTCTCCGGCGTCGGGTCGGTTCCGTACCGGGTGGTCGTCGGTGCCGGGCGGGCTCGGCTGCGGGTGGTCTCCGGTGCCGGTCAGCTCCGTACCGGACGGTCGTCGGTGCTGCGGTCGCGCCAGGGCAGTTCGGCGGTGACCGATGTGCCGCCGCCCGGCGGGGAGTCGATGACGAACAGCCCGTCGACGGAGCCCAGCCGTTCGGAGAGGCCGGCCAGCCCGCTGCCGCCGCTGGTCGCCGCCCCGCCCTGGCCGTCGTCCCGGACCTGGATCAGCAGCCGGTCCTCCGACCGCCACAGCTCGACCTCCGCCCGGCGGGCCCCGCTGTGCTTGCTGATGTTCTGCAGCAGCTCGGAGACGGTGAAGTAGGCGATGCCCTCGATGGCCGCGGCGGGCCGCTCCGGCAGTTCCACCGCGACCCGCACCGGCACCGTGCACCGGCCGGCCACCGACGACAGGGCGGGGCCCAGGCCCCGGTCGGTGAGGATCGCGGGGTGGATGCCGCGGGCCAGGTCGCGGAGTTCCTGGAGGGCGAGCTTCACCTCGCCGTGCGCCTCGTCGACCATCCGGGCCGCCGCCTCCGGGTCCTCCAGCAGCTTCTCCTTCGCCAGCCCCAGGCCCATGGCGAGGGCCACCAGCCGGGCCTGCGCGCCGTCGTGCAGGTCGCGCTCGATGCGCCGCAGGTCGGCGGCGGCGGTGTCCACCACGGTGCCCCGGTCCGACTCCAGCTCGGCGATCCGCCGCTCCAGCTCGTCGGACGGGGAGAGCAGCCAGCGCACCATGGCCCGGTCCACGTTCCCCAGGCCGCGGGCGATCCACCCGAGCAGCGGCCACGCGACGAACAGCGCGGTGATGACGACGGTGAAGGTCAGCACGCCCCACGGCAGCCGGATGACGGAGTACAGGGTGGCCCGCCAGGCGACCGGGTCCTTCAGGCTCGTCCACAGCCGGCCCAGCAGGCCGCCGCTCTTGCGGCGGGGGAGCGGGCTCGGCTCGTCCACGTGCACCGCCAGCATGCGGCGGGCACGGAGGCGTTCGTACCGCCCGACGACCCGGCTGCCGCTCAGCCCGAGGGCGAGCAGCGGCAGCCCGATGACCGTGATCGAGGTCAGCACGCCCGCGTACAGCCACACCGAGACATAGGTGAAGGTCAGTACGGACACCGGCAGGTTCGCCAGCAGATAGCCGATCTCCCGCCAGGTCGGGGCGGGGAAGCCGAGGGTGGGCCGCGGCAGCCGGTCGGCCTCGTCGTCCGGGCCGGCTGCCCGGCGGGCTCCGGCGGCGGCGGTGTGACCAGGGGATACGGGCGCGTTCATGAGGGCAAGCCTGCCCGTCCGTCCGACCGGGCGCCATGGGGTTCCTCGGACGGTGCCGGTGGGGTTGCCCCCACCCCCGTGCCCCCTCCCCCGTGCGCCTTCCCTTCCCCCCGCCCCTCCTCTCCCTCCTTCTCCTCCCCTCGCCCTCCTCCCGCCCTCTCTCTTTCCTGCCCCTTCCCGGCTCCGGCGTCGTCCTTCCGCGGCCCCGGCGCCGTCGTCTTCCGGACACCGCGCTCCGCATGGCAGACAGGCCGCTCCGCATGCCGGACAGCCCTCTCGGCCTTCAGCGGCAGGGCCTAGACTCCCGTGCGTACCGATCGTCGAGCACCTGACCTCGACGAACCGCAGGCCAGACAGGCAGGACAGGGAGCGAGGGGCGGACGTGCCGGAGGCGACGAGCGCGCGCATCACGGGTGCCCACCACGTCCAGTTGGCGGCCGACTACTTCCGGGACTACTCGGTGGTCGGCCTGCTGGGCGTCATCGGTGTGCTCTTCGTGGCGGTGGCGTTCGTCGGAGGGCGGCTGCTGCGGCCGGTGGTGCCGACGCAGGAGAAGATGCTCACCTACGAGTGCGGAGTGGACCCGGTCGGCGAGGGCTGGGCGCACACCCAGATCCGCTACTACGTCTACGCGTTCCTCTACGTGATCTTCGCGGTGGACGCGATCTTCCTGTTCCCCTGGGCGACCGTGTTCGCCGCACCGGGCTTCGGCGGGACGACACTGGTAGAGATGTTCCTCTTCCTCGGCTTCCTCGCCGTCGGTCTCCTCTACGCATGGAAGAAGGGCGTCCTCGAATGGACGTGACCCGCTCGAACCCCGTGACTCCCGCCGCCGGGGACCCCGCGCTCCCCGCGGCGCCGGAACTGCTGCCCGAACCCAAGCGGCTGGGCGTGCTCTCCCGCCTCGCGCCGGAGCCCATGAAGGTCGTCCTCAACTGGGGACGCCGTTACAGCCTGTGGGTCTTCAACTTCGGTCTGGCCTGCTGCGCGATCGAGTTCATCGCCGCCTCGATGGCCCGCCACGACTTCATCCGGCTCGGCGTGATCCCGTTCGCGCCCGGACCGCGCCAGGCGGATCTGATGATCGTCTCCGGCACGGTGACCGACAAGATGGCGCCCGCGGTGAAGCGGCTGTACGAGCAGATGCCCGAGCCGAAGTACGTGATCTCCTTCGGCGCCTGCTCCAACTGCGGCGGCCCGTACTGGGACTCCTACGCGGTCACCAAGGGCGTCGACCAGATCATCCCGGTGGACGTGTACGTGCCGGGCTGCCCGCCCCGCCCGGAGGCACTGCTGCAGGGCATCCTCAAACTCCAGGAGAAGATCGCGGACGAGTCGCTCGCCGAGCGGTACCGGACGGGCGGCGACGCGGCCCGGCCGTCCACCGCCGCCCTCCGCAGCGGCCTGGTCGCCCCGCCGCCGGCCCCGGGGACCGGCACGGGCACCGGCGCCCCGTCCGCAGCCGGGGACCAGCCCCGGCCCGAGCGGGAGGACCGGCGATGACCTCGCCCGACGAACGTCCCGTCGGCGACGGGTCCACGGCGGGCCCGGACGCCCCGGCCGCGTCGCCGGTGGGCTGGCTGCCCGCCGCCGCCGACGCGATCTTCGGCCCGGGGGCCACCGCCGAGGAGGCGTACGACCTGCTCACGGTCGACGTGCCCGCGGACGCCTGGCTCACCGCGCTGGAGACCGCCCGGGACACGCTCCAGTGCACCTACTTCGACTGGCTGAGCGCGGTCGACGAGCCCGGCACCGGGTTCCGGGTCGCCGCGCACGTCGTGGCGCTCGCCCGGCCGGGCGAGCCGGGTCCGGCCGTCCGCAGGCTGCTGGTGCGGACCACCGTGCCGCACCAGGCCCCGGCGCTGCCCACCGCCACCGGCGTGTACGCCGGCGCCGCCTGGCACGAGCGCGAGACGCACGAGATGTTCGGGGTCGACTTCACCGGGCACCCGCACCTCGCGCCGCTGCTGCTGCCGGAGAGCTTCGAAGGCCATCCGCTGCGCAAGGACTTCGTGCTGGCCGCGCGGGTCGCCAAGGCATGGCCGGGCGCCAAGGAGCCCGGGGAGCCCGCGGCGGGGGCGCACGGCCCCAAGCGGCGCCAGATGCTGCCGCCCGGCGTACCCGACCCCAACGACTGGGGGCCACTCAAGGGCCAGCTGCCGCCCGCCCCCGCCCGGCCGGCACGGGGCGCCCGCGCGGCCGGTGCCGCGGCGGGTGAACGTCCGGCGCGCAGGATGCGGACGGCCGGCGCCGGTTCGGCCAGCCAGCGTCCCGAGGGCGCCGCGGCGGGCCCCGGCACGCCTGACGCAGCCACGTCACCCCAGGCCGCCGGGTCACCCGGCGCGGCCACCCCGCCCGAGGCAGGCGGGCCGCCCGGCACCGCGGCGGGCCGCCCGGCGCGGCGTACGCGCAGCGCCGGGGAAGGGTCGGCCAGCCAGCGACGCGAACCGGGCGGCTCCGAGGAGGCGCGGCCCACCGCCGACACCTCCGGCGACGGCGCAGCGCGGCGCGGTGGCGCGGCCGGGGCGCCGGCCGGACCGTCCGCCGGGGAGCGCCCGGCCGGTCCCGGCGGCCGCTCCACGGACGCCCCCTGGCACCACGCCCGCCCGTCCTTCGACGAACCGGCGGCGGAACGACCGACGCGCAAACCGGCACCAGAACCGGCACCGGCACCGGCACCGGCACCGGAAGCGACATCGGAACCGGCGCGGGAACCGGAGAAGTCGCCGGAAAAGCCGGTGGGCCCGGAAACCGGCCCCGAGAGCCCCCACGGCCCCGGCAGCACCAACGGCCCCGAGAGCCCCAACGGCCCCGAAAGCCCCCGCAGCGCCGACAGCGCCGACAGCACCGACAGCACCGAAGGAGGCGGCACGTGACGAACGACGTCCTCGACGTCGCCCTGCGACTGCTCGCCGTCTTCCTCGTCTTCCTGGTGTTCCCGCTCGTCATCGGGCAGACCGAGCACAAGGTCATGGCCCATATGCAGGGCCGTCTCGGCCCGATGTACGCCGGCGGCTTCCACGGCTGGGCGCAGCTGGTCGCCGACGGGGTGAAGTTCGCGCAGAAGGAGGACGTGGTCCCGGCGGGGGCGGACCGCCGGATCTTCCAGCTGGCGCCCGCCGTGGCGCTGCTGCCGTACCTGCTGGTGCTCGTCGCCATCCCGATCGGCCCGGACAACGCGGTCGGCCGGTTCGTGGACGCGGGCATCTTCTTCGTGCTCGCCGTGATGGGCATCGGCGTGCTCGGTTCGCTGATGGCGGGCTGGGCCTCGGCCAACAAGTTCTCGCTGCTCGGCGGTCTGCGGACGGCCGCGCAGCTGATGGCGTACGAGCTGCCGATGCTGCTCACCGCCGCCTCGGTGGCGATGGCGGCCGGCACGGTCTCGCTGCCCGGCATCGTCGAGGCCTTCGAGTGGTGGTGGGTGCCCTGGCAGATCGTCGGCGGCCTGGTGTTCTTCACCGCCGGACTCGCCGAGCTGCAGCGCCCGCCGTTCGACGCCCCGGTCGCCGACTCGGAGATCATCTTCGGCGCGTACACCGAGTACACCGGGCTGCGCTTCGCGCTGTTCCTGCTCGCCGAGTACGCCGGCATCGTCGTGCTGTGCGCGCTGACCACGGTGCTCTTCCTGGGCGGCTGGCACGGCCCGGACCCCGACGGCCTGGGCTGGCTGTGGACCCTGCTGAAGACCGGCGCGCTCGCCTTCGTGGTCATCTGGCTGCGGGTGACCTACCCCCGGCTCCGCGAGGACCAGCTGCAGAAGCTCGCCTGGACCGTACTGATTCCGCTCGCCCTGGCCCAGATCGCGCTCACCGGTGTGATCAAGGTGGTGATCTCCTGATGTCCCGCTTCTCGATCCCCGGCTCCGGGCTGGCCAAGGGGCTGGCCGTCACGCTGCGCACGATGACGCAGAAGACCCAGACCGCGCAGTACCCCGAGGTGCTGCCCGAGCTGCCGCCGCGCAC
Organism: Streptomyces sp. NPDC018031; assembly: GCF_044327625.1. NCBI lineage: Bacteria > Bacillati > Actinomycetota > Actinomycetes > Kitasatosporales > Streptomycetaceae > Streptomyces > Streptomyces sp. NPDC018031. The sequence goes on along the minus strand of NZ_JBIRFT010000001.1, from coordinate 1,264,218 downwards.
CCGCGGGGTGATCGGGCTGTTCGAGGAGAACTGCACGGTCTGCATGCTGTGCGCCCGGGAGTGCCCGGACTGGTGCATCTACATCGACTCCCACAAGGAGACGATGCCGCCCGCCGCGCCGGGTGGCCGGGAGCGCAGCCGCAATGTGCTCGACCGGTTCGCCATCGACTTCTCGCTCTGCATGTACTGCGGCATCTGCATCGAGGTGTGCCCGTTCGACGCGCTGTTCTGGTCGCCGGAGTTCGAGTACGCCGAGACCGACATCCGCGACCTCACCCACGAGCGCGACAAGCTCCGCGAGTGGATGTGGACGGTGCCGGCGCCGCCCGCGCTCGATCCGGCCGCGGAGGAGCCGAAGGAGATCGCCGCGGCCCGCAAGACCGCGGAGAAGCTGGCCGCCGCCGCGGAGGCCGAGGCGGCCGCCGGGGCCGGATCCGGCGCCGATGGGCCGGCGGAGCACGGCGGCACCGAGAACGGGCGACCCCAGGAGGGCGACGCGTGACCCTCGCCGCCGCATCCCACGGCTTCCTCTCCCCGACCGGCGTGGAGATCGTCTTCCTGCTGGTCGCGGTCGCCACCCTCGGCGCCGCCGTCATCACCGTCACCACCAAGCAGCTGGTGCACGCCGCGCTCTGGCTGGTGGTGACGCTCGGCGGGCTGGCGGTGGAGTACCTGCTGCTGACCGCCGAGTTCATCGCCTGGGTCCAGGTGCTGATCTACGTCGGTTCGGTGGTCGTCCTGCTGCTCTTCGGCCTGATGCTCACCAAGGCGCCCATCGGCCGGTCACCGGACGCCGACTCGGGCAACCGCTGGGTGGCGCTCGCGGTGGCCCTGGCCGCCGCCGGCACCCTGGTGTGGGTCGTGGTGGACGCGTTCCGCGCCACCTGGATCGACGTCGATGAGGCCGTCCAGGGCTCCACCGAGGTGACCGGCGTGAGCCTGTTCCGGCACTGGGTGCTGCCGTTCGAGGCGCTGTCGGTGCTGCTGCTGGCCGCGCTGGTGGGCGCCATCGTCCTCTCCCGCCGCTCCGGCGCGCAGGGCTCCCCCGAAGACGACGGTCCGGCCGCGCGGCCCGGCGGTGCCGGCCGCGCCCCGGGCAAGGAGAAGCGCTGATGCATCTCGCCTATCCGGCCGTGCTGGCCGTGCTGCTGTTCTGCACCGGCCTGTACGGCGTCCTCGCCCGGCGCAACGCGATCCTGGTGCTGATGTCGGTGGAGCTGATGCTCAACGCCGTCAACCTCAACCTGGTCGCCTTCGACGTCTGGCTGCGCGACACCCTCCACGCGGGCCAGGCGCTCACCCTGTTCATCATCGCCATCGCCGCCGCCGAGATCGGCATCGGCCTGGCCATCGTGCTGCTGGTGTACCGCAACCGCGGCACCTCCGACGTCGACAAGCTCACCGACCTCGCCGAGAGGCCCGAAGCCGCCGGTGCGGCGGACGGGGGCCGCGGCGAGCAGAAGGCGGAGGCCACCGCGTGACGATCACGACCACCGCCGTCCTCGTCCCGCTGCTGCCGTTCCTCGGCGCGTTCGCGAGCCTGCTGCTGGGCCGCCGCGCCCCCGGCTTCGCCCGGCCGCTGGCGGTCCTGCCCACCGCGGCCGCCGCGGTGCTCGCGGTGATCGTCGCCGCCCGGCAGGGCGGGGGAGACCCGGTGAACGCGTCCACCCGGCTCGCGGACACCGGCTCCATCCCGGTCGACCTGGCGTTCCACGTCGACGGGTTCGCCGCACTGGTCGCGGTGCTCGTCGGCGTGGTGGCCACCGCCGTGCAGGTCTACTCCACCGGCTATCTGCGGGACGACCCGCGCTACGCCTCGTACACCGCCTTCGTCTCCCTGTTCACCTCCGCGATGCTGCTGGTCGTCTACTCCGACGACCTGATCGTGCTGCTGGTCGGCTGGGAGGTCATGGGCATCTGCTCGTACTTCCTGGTCGGGCACTACTGGGAGACCGCCGCCGCCCGGTCCGCCTCGCTCAAGGCGTTCCTGGTGACCAAGCTCGGTGACGTGCCGTTCCTGATCGGCATCTTCGCGCTCGCCACCGAGGTCGGCACCTTCCGGATCAGCGTGATCCACACCCGGCTGACGTCCACCGCCTCCGACTTCCAGCTCGACCACCCCACGCTGATCGCGCTGCTGCTGCTGGCCGGGGTGGCGGGCAAGTCCGCCCAGTTCCCGCTGCACACCTGGCTGCCGGACGCGATGGCCGGCCCCACCCCGGTCTCCGCGCTGATCCACGCCGCCACGATGGTGGCGGCCGGCGTCTACTTCATCGCCCGGCTGCTGCCGGTCTTCACCGCCTCCGCGGCCGCGCTGGCGGTGCTCGCGGTGATGGCCGCGGTCACCATGATCGGCTCGGCGCTGGCGGCGCTCGCCCAGGACGACATCAAACGGGTCCTCGCGTACTCGACCATCGGCCAGCTCGGCTACATGACCGGCGCGCTGGCCGTCGGCGACCGCGACGCGGCGGTGTTCCACCTGATCAGCCACGGCGCGTTCAAGGCGCTGCTGTTCCTGGCCGCGGGGGTGATCATCCACGCCGCCGGGACGAACTCGCTCGCCGCGATGACCCGGATGGGCGGCATCGCCAAGAAGGCCCCGGACGCCTTCTGGACGCTGACCATCGGCCTGCTCGCGCTCGCCGCGCTGCCGCCGTTCAGCGGGTTCTTCTCCAAGGAGGCGGTGCTCGGCGCCGCCGAGCACACCGCGCTCGGCCACGAGGCGGGCGTGCCCGCCGCGGTCGGCTGGACCGTGCTGATCGCCGGACTCGCCACCGCGCTGCTCACCGCCGGGTACGCGACCCGGCTGTGGCTGCTGACCGGCTCGCCCGGGCGGGCCGGGAAGGCCCCCCTGCCGGCGGGCGCGGCGAGTGCCCCGGACCGGACGTACCCGGTGCGGATCCCGGCCGTGATGAACGTGGTGCTGTGGGTCCTGGCGGTGCCCGCCCTCGCCTCCGGCCTGCTCTTCGGCGTGCTGCCGGACTGGTTCGACGGCCGCTCGCTCGACCCGACCGCGGCCACCTCGCTGCTGGGCACCGGCCTCGCCGTGGTCGGCGCCCTCGTCACCTACGCGGCCTGGCGGCACACCACCGCCCTGGCCGCCGGGGTGCCGCTGGGCGCGGTGCTCGCGCACCCGCACGCCGAGCCGGCCGCCTCCGAGGCGGAGGCCATCGCGACGCACGACGAGGTGTACGGCGACATCGCCGCGGCCCGCGACCCGGCGGACCCCGGCCGTCTCCTCCTCGGCCCGCTGCACCGCCACGCGGCCGCCGGCTTCCACCTCGACGCCGTGTACGGCGCGCTGTTCGTCCGGCCGGTCCGGGCCGCCGCCCGGCTCGTCCGCTTCCTCGACCGCGAGGTCGTGGAGACCTACGTACGCGGCGCGGGCACCGCACCCCGCTGGCTGGGCGCGGCCGTCCGCCGGGCCCAGACCGGCAATGTGCAGACCTACCTCGGCGCACTGCTCGCGGGGTCCCTCGTCCTGGCCGTCGCCGCCGTCCTCGTCGCAGCCGGAGCCTGACCCGTGAACCACACCACCTTGCAGCTCCTCCTCGCGGCGGTCGTCGTGCTCCCGCTGCTCGGCTCGGTCGCCGCCCTCTTCCCGGCCCCGCCCGGGCTGCGCGGCCGCGACCCGGACCAGGCCGTCCTGCGGCACGGGGTCACCGTCACCGGTGCCGTGCTGGCCGCCGCCGTCGCGCTGGCCGCCGGGTTCGACCACGACGACCCGGCCCGGATGCAGGCGCAGACCGACCTCAGCTGGATCCCGGCCCTGGACATCCGCATCCACCTCGGCGTGGACGGCGTCTCGCTGCCGCTGCTGGTGCTGACCGCGCTGCTGACCTTCCTGTGCGCGGTCTACAGCTACCGGTCCATGCCCGCCGGCCCGTCCCCGAAGGCCTTCGTGGCGCTGCTGCTGCTCCTGGAGTGCGGCACCCTGGCCAGCTTCGCCGTGCTGGACCTGATGCTGTTCTTCCTGGCGTTCGAGATGGTGCTGATCCCGATGTACTTCCTCATCAACCGGTGGGGAGGCGCCGACCGGGAGCGGGCCGCCTGGCGGTTCATCCTGTACACGCTGCTCGGCTCGGTCGTGATGCTGCTGGGCCTGCTGCTCATCGGGCTCAAGGGCGGCACCTTCGACATGGTGGCGCTCGCCGCCGACAACGGGGACCGGCTGAGCCACACCACCCAGCTCGTCGCGGTCCTCGCGATCGGCATCGGACTCGCCGTGAAGGCCCCGATGTGGCCGCTGCACAGCTGGCTGCCGGACGCCCACACGGCCGCTCCCACGGTCGGCTCGGTGCTGCTCGCCGGCGTGCTGCTGAAGATGGGCACCTACGGGTTCGTGCGGATCGTGCTGCCCATGGCCCCGGAGGGCGCCCACACCTTCGCGCCGTACCTGGCGGCGTTCGCGGTCGTCGGGATCATCTACGGGTCGCTGGCCTGCCTCGCGCTCGCCCGCCCCGGCGCCAAGGGTGATCTCAAGCGACTGGTCGCCTACTCGTCCGTCGGCCACATGGGCTTCGTGCTGCTGGGCATCGCCACCCTCACGCCGACCGGGGTGAACGGCGCGCTGTTCGCCAACATCGCCCACGGTCTCATCACCGGCCTGCTGTTCTTCCTGGTCGGCGCGGTGAAGGACCGCTACGGCACCACCGACCTCGACCAGCTCGCGGGCCGTACCGGCGCCGCGCTGTACGGCCGGGCACCGCGCCTGGGCGGGCTGATCGCCTTCGGGGCGGTCGCCTCCCTCGGACTGCCCGGGCTCGCCGGGTTCTGGGGCGAGATGCTGGCCATGTTCGGGGCGTACGAACCGGCGGCCGGGCTCAGCCGCCCCGCGTACCTCACCTATCTCGCCCTCGCGGCCTTCGGCACCTTCCTCACCGCCGCGTACCTGCTGGTCGTGGTGCGCCGGGTGTGCATGGGGGAGCCGGGCGGCCGGAGCGCGGCGGCACCGATCGCCGGCCTGCCGGACGGCGGACCGGCCGCCGCGGCCGCCCTGCCGGACGGCCCGTCCGGTGGCGGTGCAGGCGGCCCGTCCGGTACGGGCCCCGCCGGTGCCACGGCTCCCTCCGACCCGGTCGACGTCCGCGGGCACGAGTTCGCGGCCTGGACCCCGCTGGTGGCCCTCACCCTGGTCGCCGGGCTCTGGCCCGCGGTCCTCCTCGGCCTCTCCGACCCGGCAGTGCAGCAGCTCCTCGCAGGAGGCAACTGATGACCGTCAGTGCCGCGAACCTCGTCCAGTCGGTCGACTGGGCCGCGATCGCCCCGCCCACCATCGCCGCCGTCGCGGCCATCGCCGTGCTGGTCGCCGACCTGTTCCTGCCCGAGCGGCGCAAGCCGGTACTGGGCTGGGTCTCGGTGGCCGGGATCGTGCTGGCCGGCCTGTCGCTGCTGCCCCTGCTCGACGGCGACCGCAGCACGTTCTGCCTCACCACCCCCGGCGACGAGGGCCTGTGCAGCTATGTCGCCGACGACTTCACCATCGCCGTCCAGCTGCTGGTGATCGGCGGCGCCCTGCTCGCGGCGCTGCTGTCGATCGACCCGGTGGCGGATCTGCGACTGCCCGCGGGAGAGTTCTGGTTCCTGCTGCTCGCCGCGGTCGCGGGCGCGCTGCTGCTGCCCGCGTCCCGGGATCTCGCCACCCTGATCGTCGCCCTCGAAGTGGCCTCGCTGCCGTCCTTCGCGCTGGTCGGGCTGCGGCGCGGGGACCGGCTCTCGGCCGAGGCGGCGCTGAAGTTCTTCCTCTCCTCGGTCACCGCCACCGCCGTCACCCTGCTCGGCGTGAGCTTCGTCTACGCCGCGACCGGCACCATGCACCTGGCCGCCGTCGCCGACGGACTGGCCGGGGTCGACCCCCGGCTGGAGACGCTGGCGCAGACCGGGGTCGCGCTGACCCTGGTCGGCTTCGCCTTCAAGACGGCCGCCGTCCCGTTCCACTTCTGGGTGCCGGACACCTATGTGGGAGCCCCGCTCCCGGTGGCCGGCTACCTGTCCGTGGTCGGCAAGGCGGTCGGTTTCACCGGCATCATCCTGGTGACGGTGCTCGCCTTCCCCGCCTACGACGAGGTCTGGGGCCCCGCCCTGGCCGTGCTCGCGGCGCTCACCATGACCGCGGGCAACGTCGCCGCGCTCCGGCAGCGCCCGGACCGCGCGCACAGTGCGGTGCGGCTGCTCGCCTGGTCGTCCGTGGGGCAGGCCGGCTACCTGCTGGTCCCGGTGGCCGCCGCGGGGTACGCCGACACCGGCCGGGACGCGGCGCACGCCGTCGGTGCCACCGTGGCGTACGGCCTGATGTACGCGGCGGTGAACCTGGGTGCCTTCGGGGTCGCCGCGCTGGTCGCCCGGTCCCGTCCGGCCAACCGGATCGACGACTACCGGGGGCTGTACGCCTCCCGCCCGCTGGCCGCGCTCTGCCTCGGCTTCTTCCTGCTCTGCCTGGCCGGCCTGCCGCCGGGCATCGTGGGGCTCTTCGCCAAGGTGGCGGTCTTCTCCACGGCGGTCGACGCGGGACTGGGCTGGCTCGCGGTGGTGATGGCCGCCAACGTGGTGATCGCGCTCTACTACTACCTGCAGTGGACGGCGGTCCTCTTCCGCGGCCGTCCGGAACCGGCGATGGCCCCGGAACCGGCGGTCGCCCCGGAACCGGCCGTGGTGCCGGAACCGGCGGCGGTGCCCGTCGGCGCCCGGGGCGCGGCGGCCCCCGAGCCGTCCGCCGCTCCCGCCGGTGCGGTGCCGGACGCCGGGGCGCGGGTGCCGGCGCCGCTGGCCGCCGCCATCGGCCTCGCCGCGCTGCTCGCGGTGGCGCTGTCCGGGGCGCCGCAGCTGGTGCTGCACTTCGCCTCCGGCACGCTCTTCTAGGAAGACGCCCCCGCCCCCACCGGACCCGCGTGCCGCGCCCCTCCACCGGCCCGCCGCGGGCCGGTGGAGCCGCGCCGGTCACCGTCCGGCAGGGGGTGAGCCGGCGGTCCTCCGGCTCACCCCGATGGCCTAATCGCGCCCGGTCCGCGTCAGGGAACCCGCGCCTTCCATCTGGCGTTGTCCAGATCAGGAGGGTCCACTGGAAGGTGGGCATACCAGGCAAAGGGTTCCCCTGCCGCGTCAATTGGAGGGCGTACCGTGCACCGTCGGCACAACGGGCTCAAGACCGCCGTACTCCTCGGGGGACTGTCCGCCCTCATCATCGTGATCGGCAGCCTCTTCGGGCGCGTCGGCCTGATCATCGCGGTCTTCGTGGCCCTGGCCACCAACGCGTACGCCTACTGGAACAGCGACAAACTGGCACTTCGGGCCATGCGCGCACGGCCGGTGAGCGAGTTCCAGGCACCGGAGCTCTACCGGATGGTGCGAGAGCTCTCCACCGCCGCCCGGCAGCCGATGCCCCGGCTCTACATCTCCCCGACCGACGCGCCGAACGCCTTCGCCACCGGCCGCAACCCGCGGAACGCGGCGGTCTGCTGCACCGAGGGGATCCTCCGCCTGCTCGACGAGCGCGAGCTGCGCGGGGTCATCGGCCATGAGCTCAGCCATGTGTACAACCGGGACATCCTGATCTCCTCGGTGGCCGGCGCCCTCGCCTCCGTGGTGATGTTCCTGGTCAACTTCGCCTGGCTGATTCCGATAGGCCGCTCCGACGACGACGAGGGGCCGGGCCTCCTCGGCATGCTGCTGATCATGATCCTCGGCCCGCTCGCCGCCTCGCTGATCCAACTGGCCGTGAGCCGGTCCCGCGAGTACGAGGCCGACGCCTCCGGCGCCCAGCTCACCGGTGATCCGCTCGCCCTCGCCAGTGCGCTGCGGAAGCTGGAGGCGGGTACCCAGGCACGGCCGCTGCCCCCGGAGCCGCGGCTGGAGACGGCCAGCCACATGATGATCGCCAACCCGTTCCGTCGGGGCGCGGGCATGGCCAAGCTCTTCTCCACCCATCCACCGATGGCCGAGCGCATCGCCCGGCTCGAACAGATGGCGGGGCCGCGACAATGAGGACACTTCTCAACCTGATCTGGCTGGTGCTCTCCGGCTTCTGGCTGGCCTGCGCCTATGTGGTCGCCGGGCTGCTGCTGTGCATCACGATCATCGGCATCCCGTTCGGCATCGCGTCGTTCCGTATCGCCCTGTTCGCCCTGTGGCCCTTCGGGCGTATGGCGATCCCCCGGCTGGACGCCGGAGCGCCGTCCTGTGTCGGCAATGTGCTCTGGCTGGTGCTGGCCGGCTGGTGGCTCGCGCTGGGCCATGTGGTCACCGGGCTGCTGCTGTGCATCACGATCATCGGTATCCCGCTGGGGCTGGCGAACTTCAAGCTCATCCCGATCTCGCTGACCCCGCTGGGGCACGAGATCGTCCGCTCGGACACGCCGTTCGCGCAGCGAGGCTGGTAGCCGGCCGGCGGACCCGCGCCCCGCGCCCCCTTCCCGGGCGGCGGCCCGGGCGCCCCTTTCGGGCCGGGCGGCCGGGCCGTCGGCGCGACGGGCGGTGCCCCGGGGCACGTGCGCTCTTCCGGAGCCTCCCGGGTGGGCCCGCACCCTTTCCCGCCGCGGGCGGGCCCCGCTTCCCGGCGCGCCACCCCGCTGCCCAGCCGTTCCGCCGTCCTGGCGCCCTCGGCCGCGTCCGTGGCGCGGCGGGGCAGGCTCTTCTCGGACTCCGGCTTCCGGACTATGATCCCCGCATTCCGGACGTCCCCGCGTCCGCCGTCACGGCCGGCCGGTCCGTTCCGGTCACGGTGAGCGAGCGCCCCGGCGCGAACGATGACCGCCGCCCGCGGTTCGGGCCGGTCCAGGCGCCCTGACGCCCGACCCTCGTGACCCGCGAGGGTTTTCCCCGTATCGGCGTCATCTTCGCGCTGCCTACTGTCTGCCCACCGGTGGTCTCCGCTTCTGGCACCGGGGAAGCCTCCGCCTCCGTCCCCCACGACGGGCGCCGGAGATGTCTCCTCCTGTCAGGTTCATGAGCAATGCGGAGACCACCGGTCAGGGCCGGCAACGCCGCCTGCCGATGAGCACCCTTCACCCCCCATTTTTCGCTGCTTCCCCCACCCCGGAGCAGTTCTCGAAAGGGACTCCCTTGACCGAATCAAGGCGAAGACTCATATCCATCGCGGCCGCCTGCGCCACCCTCGCGGGTGTCACGGCCGCCTCCTCCGTGGCCCTGGCCGCGCCGTCGGCCCCCGCGCCCAAGCCGGCGCCCGTCTCGCAGTCGGTGGCCGGCGACGCGCCCGCCAACCGCCCGGCCGAGCGCCTGGTGGTCGGCTACCAGGCGAAGTCCGAGGAGGCGCGGTCCGACAAGGCCGTCACCTCCGACGCGGCGGCCAAGGGCCGCAAGGCGGGCGAGGAGCTGACGTTCGAGCGCCGCCTGGGCACCGGTGCCGCCGTGATCGACCTGGGCGGCAAGACCTCCAAGGCCGAACTCGCCGATGTCATCGAGACGTTCAAGGCCGACTCCGACGTGGCCTACGTCGAGCCCGAGACCTTCGCCTACGCGATGGCGACCCCGGACGACACCGAATACGCCAAGCAGTGGGACCTCTTCGAGCCCACCGGCGGCATGAACGTCCCCGGCGCCTGGACCACCAGCACCGGTGCCAACACCACCGTCGCGGTGCTCGACACCGGGTACGTCGCCCACTCCGACCTGGCCGCGAACATCGTGCCCGGCTACGACTTCATCTCCGACGCCGCCCGGGCCCGCGACAACAACGGACGCGACAGCAACCCCGCCGACCAGGGCGACTGGAGCGCGGCCGGCGAGTGCGGCACCGACTCCAAGGCGAGCACCTCCTCCTGGCACGGCACCCACGTCGCGGGCACCATCGGCGCGGTGACCCACAACGGCAAGGGCGTCGCCGGCGTCGCCTACGGGGCGAAGATCCAGCCGGTGCGGGTGCTCGGCAAGTGCGGTGGCAGCTCCATCGACATCGCCGACGCCATCACCTGGGCGTCCGGAGGCTCGGTCCCCGGCGTTCCCGCCAACCCCACCCCCGCCAAGGTCATCAACATGAGCCTGGGCGGCGCGAGCGTCTGCTCCAGCACGTACCAGAACGCCATCAACGCCGCGGTGAAGCGCGGGACGTCGGTCGTGGTGTCCGCGGGCAACAGCAACAAGGACGCCGCCGGGTTCCAGCCGGCCGGATGCGCCAACGTCATCAACGTGGCGTCCACCAACCGCACCGGGGACAAGGCGTTCTACTCCAACTGGGGCAGCACCGTCGACGTCTCCGCGCCGGGCGGTGAGACCCGCCGGGCGACCGACACCCCGGGCACCGTCACCACCCCCGAGAACGGCATCCTCTCCACCCTGAACGCCGGCACCTCCACGCCGGCCGGTGAGAACTACAAGCCGTACCAGGGCACCAGCATGGCCGCCCCGCACATCGCCGGCCTCGCCGCGCTGATGATCTCCGCCAAGCCGGACCTGACCCCGGCCCAGGTCGAGCAGGCGCTGAAGGACAACGCCCGCGCGCTGCCCGGTACCTGCACCGAGGGCTGCGGCGCCGGTATCGCGGACGCCACCAAGACCGTGGCCGCGGTGAGCGGCGGCACCACCCCGCCCGGTGGCGCCACCTTCGGCAACACCGACAACCTGAACATCCCGGACAGCAACACCACCGGGGTCACCTCGTCGATCAGCGTCACCGGCCGGACCGGCAACGCCCCGGCCGCCCTCAAGGTCGCCGTCGACATCAAGCACACCTACCGGGGCGACCTGGCGATCGACCTGATCGCACCGGACGGGACGGTGCGCAACCTCAAGGGCGTCAGCAACGACAGCGCGGACGACCTGAACACCGTCTACACCGTCGACGCCTCCTCCGAGGCGGCCAACGGGACGTGGAAGCTGAAGGTCACCGACCGGGTGGCGGGCGACACCGGCTACCTGGACGCCTGGAGCCTCACCTTCGCCTGACGGCAACCCTGAGCAGCGCTGACGGCGCGAGCCCGGACGGCGACCCCGACGGGGGGCCCGGCGGGACGCGCCCGAGGCGTCACCGACCCCGACGACCGCCGGGCCCGGCCGGGTACCCCCCGACCGGGCCCGGCGCCGTCCGTCCACCCTAGGCGGCCCCGCCCGCCCCGGCCGCGGGGCCGTCACCCGGACACCACCACCGTCCTCCCGCCACCCCAGCACCCCCACCACCCCCACCGTCCCCCGGCACCACCGAGGGCCCCGCGGGACCCGAAGGGCCCGCCACCGCCCGGTGACCGCCGGTGACCTGCGGCCGCGGCCACGGACCCGGCCGGCCCGGTCCGTATCCTCTCCGGCAGGAACCACACCGGCCCGAGGGATGGTGGACATGCCGTTGAACCCGTACCTGGAGGCGCCCGTGGGCCGGGCGGACCTGCTGGCCCGGCTGGAGCGCGTCCTGGGCGAACGCGGCCGGGTCGTCCTCACCGGCGCCGCCGGGGTGGGCAAGACCACCCTCGCCGCGGCCGCCGCGGCCCGCGCCGAGCACCGCGGGGAGACCGTGCTCTCCCTGGTCCCGGAGGAGGCCGACCGGCACATACCGGGCGCGGTGGCCGCGACCCTGCTCGCCGCCACCCCCGCCGGACTCGTCGCCGACCTGCCGGACCCGCAGCGCGAGGCGGTCGCGGTGGCCCTGCGCCAGCTGCCGCCCCCCGATGGCGTCCGGGACCCGATCGCGCTGCGGATGGCCGTCGCCGGGCTGCTGCGCTCGCTCAGCGCCGCGAGCCCCGCCCTGCTGGTGGTGGACAACGCGCACTGGCTGGACCCGGAGAGCGCCGCCGTCCTCCGCTTCGCCCTGCACCTCGCCCCGTCCCGGCTCCGGGTGATCCTGGTCGAGCAGCTGCACGGCACCGGACCGGGGGTCGACGCGGGCACCGACGTCGTCGCCGGCCTCGGCGGCCCGGACGTCATCGTGGTGCCCCCGCTGGACGCCGACGAGGTCGCCGAACTGCTGGTCCGGCACGGCCTGCCGTACCGGCTGGCGGGCCGCATCCACCGGGCCAGCGGCGGCAACGCCCGGCTGGCCCTGACCGTCGGCCGCTCCCTCAAGGTCGCCCGGCCGTCCGTCCACCACGCCGACGGCCTGCCGCTCACCGGTCAGGTGCGGCTGGCCGCCCGGCGCATGCTGGACCGGGTGACCGAGCCGGTGCGCGAGACGCTGTTCCTCGCCGCGCTCGCCCACCAGCCCACCGCCGCGCTGCTGCGCCGGGCGGGCCGGCCGGCCGCCGACGCCGAACTCGCCGACGCCGAACAGGCGGGCCTGATCAGCCTCAGCGAGGACGGCGCGGTGGCCTTCACCGCCGACGTCCTGCGCGCCACCCTGGTCGCCGAGGCCGACCAGCACGCCCGCGCGGCGGGTCACGCGGCCCTCGCCGAAGCGGTGTACGACGCGGTGCACGCGGTACGCCACCGGGCGCTGGCGTGCGACACCGCCGACGAGGAGCTGGCCGCCGCGCTCGCCGGCGCGGCCGCCGCCTCCCGGCTGCGCGGCAACCGGGCCCTCGCCGCCGAACTCGCCCTGCTCGCCACCGAGCGCACCCCCGGCGACCGGCCCGGGCCCGAACTGGTCCGGTTGGTCACCGCGGCCGAGGACGCCGGCCGGGCCGGCCGGGCCGACCTGGCCCGCCGTGCGGCGAACGCGATCCTCGCCCGCGACGCCACACCGGCGGACCGGGTCCGGGCCCGGCTCGCCGTCTTCGACACCGCCGGGCAGGGCCTGGCCGACCTGGACGAGGAGTACGCGCACGCCCTCCAGGACGCCGGCGGCGACCTGGAGCTGCGCGCCGCCGTCCAGCTCCGGCTCGCCTGGAAGTACCTGCTCGCCGACGGCGACCCCGGCCGGTCCCGGCAGGCGGCCATCGCCGCCGCGTCCCTCGCCGAGGAGGCCGGCGACCGCTCCACGGCGGCCAAGGCGCTCGCGGTACGCGCCCGGGTGGAACGTTCCCTCGGCATCGAGGAGGCCGAGCGGAGCCTCGCCGAGGCCCGGGCCCTGGAGATCGCCGAAGGGCCCGCCGGGGCGCTCAACCCGGCCCAGATACTGACCATCCGGCACGCCCTCTTCGACGACCGGCTCACCGAGGCCAGGGCCCAGCTCATCGCCCTGCTGCCGGTGGTGGAGCGCCGGGGGACCGCCGAGGACGTCATCGAGGTCTGCCGCACCCTGGCCGAGGTGCAGGTCCGCCTCGGCCAGTGCACCGCCGCCCTCGGCCACGCCCGGCGGTCCCTGGAACTCACCCTGGAGGCCGGGCTGTCCCCCGGGCCCGCCTGGTTCGCCGCGGCCGTCGCCGAGACCGCCGGGGGCTCCTTCCAGCGGGCCGCCAGCTACGCCCGGCGCGGGGTCCAGGCGTCCGAGGAGGAGCGGGACCAGATCTTCCTGGCCCGCAACCGCTACGCCCTCGGCCGCATCCAGCTGATCACCGGCGACGTCGCCGCCGCGGTACGCACCCTGCGCTCGGTGCAGGACCTGGAGACGGCCCAGCAGGTCGTCGACCCCTCCATGGTGCGCTGGCACGAGGAACTGGCGCTCGCGCTGGTGGCCACCGACGAACCCGGACGGGCCGCCGAACTGATCGCCGCCACCCGCCCCACCGCCGAGCGGCTCGGCCGGGACACCGTGCTGCTGGGCCTGGACCGGGCCCAGGCCATGTGCCTGGCCGCCCAGGGGGACCCCGGGGAGGCCATCGCGCGGCTGGAGGAGATCGCCCACCGCTACGCCGAGCGGGACCTGCCGCTGGACCAGGGCCGGACCCTCATCCACATCGCCCGGGTGGAGCGCCGCCGCCGGCGCCGGGCGCCCGCCCAGACGGCGCTGCAGGCCGCGGCCGAGGTGTTCACCCGCCTCGGCGCCCGGCCGTGGCTGGCGCTCACCGCCGAGCCGGTCGCGGCGCCGCGCGGCGACCGCGCCCCCGCCGTGCCGGGGACCGCCGGCCCGCTCACCGAGGCCGAGCTGCGGCTGGCCCGGCTGGTCTGCCAGGGCGCCAGCAACCAGGAGGCCGCGGCGAAGATGTTCCTCAGTGTGAAGACCGTGGAGGCCCGGCTCACCCGCATCTACCAGAAGCTGGACGTGCGGTCCCGGGCCCAGCTGTCGGCGGCCCTGCGGCAGTCCTGAGCCGGAGGCCGCCGGGCCCGCGTCCGCCCCGGCCGCACACAGCGGCCCGGCGGGCCCCGGACGACCGCCGGGGCCCGCCGGGCCGCTGTGGCCGCCACGTCCGCCGGCCGGCGGACGTGCGGACCGGACCGCGGGTCAGCGGTAGTTCACGAACTGCAGCGCGAAGTCGAGGTCCTTGCCCTTGAGCAGCGCGATGATGGCCTGCAGGTCGTCCCGGCTCTTGGAGGACACCCGCAGCTCGTCGCCCTGCACCTGCGCCTTGACGCCCTTCGGGCCCTCATCGCGGATGATCTTGGCGACCTTCTTCGCGTTCTCCTGCGAGATCCCCTCCTGCAGCGAGGCGGAGATCTTGTACTCCTTGCCGGACGCCTGCGGCTCACCCGCGTCCAGCGCCTTCAGCGAGATCCCGCGCTTGACCAGCTTGGACTGGAAGACGTCGAGGATCGCCTTGACCCGCTCCTCGGAGTTGGCCCGCATCTCGATCTTGTCGCCCGACCACGCGATCGAAGCGCCGACGTTCTTGAAGTCGTAACGCTGGGAGATCTCCCGGTCCGCCTGGTTGAGCGCGTTGTCGACCTCCTGCCGCTCGACCTTCGAGACGATGTCGAAACTGGAGTCGGCCATATTGAGTTGGCTCCTCGTACGTAGATCGGTCAGGGATGCGGTCCCGACGGCCCCGGCGCGCCGGCCGGGGGAGGACCGCACCGGTCAGCCTAGCCACCCCGGCCATGATCGAGTGGAGATCAACCCGGTGGCGAAGCACCCCGGGGCATCGGGTATTGTTTACGTCGTTGCCAGGGAGTCCCGACGCAAGAACGGAGATCCTGGTGGCATCCCAGGCGGTGTGCCCGAGTGGCCAATGGGAGCGGACTGTAAATCCGTCGGCTTAGCCTACCCAGGTTCGAATCCTGGCGCCGCCACAGGAAGAAGATGGCCCGTGAACAGCGGAAACGCTGCGCACGGGCCATTTTCTCGTGCGCTGCGCCGCCGAGCGTGACGTCCGCCGGGAAGCCCTGCCCGCGACCCGGGGCGGCCGGTCCGGGCCGCCTGGCGGCGCCGGGGCGGCCGGCGTGATCGGTGCCGGAGAGGTCACCCGCCCGGCGGGACCGGTGGGCGGGGTGCCGGGGCCGGGCGGGACCGGCGGGCTTCAGCCGGCCGCGCCCGGCCCGCGTGGGGGCCACCGGTTGGGGTCGTCCGGACCGCGCGGGGGCATGGGGTCGTCCGGGGGGCGGGGCAGGAAGGGCAGCGGCTCCATGTCCTCGCTGTGCGACCAGGTGCGGTACGGCGCCGCGGTCTCCCGCAGCATCCCCGGGTCCCAGGTGCGCTCCGCCGGCCGGAGCTCCTCGAGGGCCACCCCGGCGATCTTCGCCAGGTCCAGCAGCATCCTGGCCGTCAGCGGCTGGTCGAGGTGCTCCTCGACGTCCTCCGACCCCCACCGGATCACGGTCTCCGCGGCCCTGGCGAGCCCTTCGGCGCTGGCCGTGGGGAAGGCCAGGGCCAGCGAGGCCCGCACGATCTCGACGGCATCCTCGGAGCGCACTGTTCACCGCCTCCTTTCACAGACGATGCAGAGCCCGAAGCGAGCGGTGACCCGCAGAGTCATCCGGCCGGTGTTCTGCGCCTGGCGCAGGCACTCGTGGCGGTCCAGATGAGCGTACTGCTGGGTCGACATGGTGTCCCGGACGAAGACCTCCCAGTGGTCCTGGGCCCGGGACCAGTCGTTGCGGTGGGCCACCCGGACCCAGGCGTCGGCGAAGTCCTGCTGGGCGTGCGTCCCGTGGAAGTAGGGGGCCAGGTCGTCGATGAGCCCCGGTGGCCGGATCCGCCGGCGCAGGGTGCGCTGCCGGAAGAGGGTGTGCGTCGAGATGGACTTCACCCGGCTGATCCGCTGGGCGATGACGTGCCCGGCGAAGCCACCGATGATGGCGGGCACCAGCAGCCAGCCCACGATCGACGCGATCCACAGCAGCACGTGCTCGGGCGCGTCGATCAGGGTGAAGGCCCCGTAGACGTCGCTGGGGCTCTCCGCCCGCGCGGCGAAGAAGTACAGCAGGCCCATGCCCGCGGACAGCGGGAGGCCCCAGTCCAGTATCCACTGGGTGACGCCGGTGAGGGCCTTCCGGGAACGCCAGACCCGGCGCAGTCGCTGGAGGAGACGCCGGCGTCCCGGCGGTAGCTTCAGATGGCCCGGAATCGGGATGGGTCCGCCGTGCAACTGCTGCCGCTCCCCCCATGGTGGTCGCCTCAACGCGGTTGCGACACAGGGCACTTGCGCGGGCGTGGTCAGATTCTGCCGCAGGGCCGTGTCCGGGGGCGAATCGCCGGCCGGGTACCTCCTCCGGGGCGCGGCCCCGGGCTGCGGGCCGGCCGCCGGGCGGTGGCGGAGCGGTGGGCGGCGGGGCTGGGCGGAGGGTGCCGGGCTCGCTCTCCCGGAGGGGCACGGGCAGCAGCGGGGCGGCCCGGCGCCGTCGAGCGTGAACGCTCCTCCGAGCCGACCTCACGCCACCCGGCGGCCGGGGCCCGGGCGCACGGCTCGCGGACCGAGAGCGTCGCGGACGGCCGCGGGCGGCCGTTCGGCCGGGAGCCGGCGGCCCCCGGTCCCGGGCGCACTTCCGAACCCGAGGGGGCCCGGGAGGGGCCCGAGTGGACCGGTGCCGAGGTCGAGGGCCTTAGCGGACCCGTGCGGGAGGCCAGGGCCTGGCTGGACCGTGCCCGGGGCGGTGGGCCCGAGTGGACCCGCGCGGGTCGGGTCCCGGCACGGGGGCGGGGCCCCGCGGGGACGGCTCAGGAGGCCGTGGCGAGTGCCCGGGCCGCGTCCGCCACCGGCTGGTCGCCCCCGATCAGCTCCAGCGTGAGGCCGGTGGTGCGCTCCTCGTCCAGCAGCGCCACCAGGGCCGCGGCCACGTCGTCCCGGCTGACCTCGCCGCGGCCGGTGCGCCCGGCGAGGGTGACCCGGCCGGTGCCGGGGTCGTCGGTGAGCCTGCCCGGCCGGAGGATGGTCCAGTCCAGCCCCGGCCGGGTGCGGATCGCCTCGTCGGCGGCGCCCTTGGCCCGGAGGTAGGCGGTGAACACCGGGTCGGCGCCGTCCGGTGCCTCGGGGTCGGCGCCCATCGAGGACACCATGAGGTACCGGCGCACCCCTGCCTGCTCGGCGGCGTCGGCGAGGAGCACCGCGGCGGCCCGGTCCACCGTCTCCTTCCGGGCCGCGCCGCTGCCCGGCCCGGCGCCCGCCGCGAAGACCACCGCGTCGGCGCTCTCCAGGTGCCGGGCCACGTCGCCCACCGACGCGGACTCCAGATCGCACACCACCGGCTCGGCGCCCGCGGCGAGCAGGTCGCCCGCCTGCCCCGGCTTGCGGATGATGCCCGCCACCTCGTCCCCGCGCCCGGCGAGCAGCCGCTCCAGCCGCAGCGCGATCCGGCCGTGTCCTCCAGCGATGACAATGCGCATGATCCCGACCGTACGCCGTGTGCCGCACGGTGCAACCCTGACCGGCCGTGGGCGGTCTCTACCGTCGAAGAGACGACCCGAGGAGTCCCCATTTCCGCCGTACCCGCACTTCGCCGCTCCCTGACCGCCGCCGGCTGCGCGGCGCTCCTGGCCCTGGGCGTCGGTGCCTGCGGGCCCGACGAGAAGACCGCGTCGCCGGGTGACCGGCTGGCGGACGCGACCGACGAACTGGGCCGCCGGACGTCACTGTCGGTGAGCTTCGCCGTCGACGCGACGCCCGAGCAGCTGGTGAGGCTGACCGGCAGCGGGCCGGGCGCGGACCCGATGCCCGAGAAGACGGCCGAGGTCCTGGCCGGCCTGCGGGTCACGCTGTCGGTGCAGACCCGGAAGCCGGTCGCCGAGGCGGCCGAGAAGGACGTGGTCGGCTCCGCGGTCACGGTCTCCGGCGCGGACGGCGAACTCGTCGAGTACCGGCTGATCGGCGACACCGCGTACTACCGCGTCGACCCGGACGCCATCGGCGGGCTGACGGACGTTCCGCTGCCCGACGCGACCGAGGCGGACGAGCTGTTCCCGGAGGCCGGGGACGGCATCAGGCGCGCCCTCGAAGGGAAGTGGATCAAGATCGACACCGCCGGGATGGGCCCGGCGCTCGACGAACTCGGGGCCGGGGCGGGGAAGGAGTCCGGCGCCGACGCGGGCCGGCCCCGGCCGGGCTTCGACCTCGGCGCCCTGAAGCGGGAGCTCACGGCGGTCAAGGGTGTGGTGCTGGCCGACGCGGGGACCCGGGACGGGGCGGACCACGTGGTGGCCACCGGCTCCGCGCGGAGGCTGCTCACCGGCATCGTCGGCTCGCTGCGGCCGTTCACCGAGGGCCTCCCCGGCGGCGGCGACCTGCCGACCGCCGAGGACCTCGGGGACGTGCCGGACGAGAAGCTGAGCGTCGACTTCGCGATCCGGGACGGGAAGCTGTCCCGCGTCACCGCCGACCTCGCGCCGGCCGTCGAGGGCCTGAAGGAGGGTGAGAAGCTGCCGCTGGCACTGGAGTTCGGCGAAGCCGGGCCGGTCAAGGCCCCGGCCGGGGCCACCGAGGTCGACTTCGCGGATCTGCTGGCCGGGCTGAGCGCGCTGGCGGTGGACAGCATCTCCGGTGACAACTTCACGGTGGAGGCGGACACCCTCGACGGGACCGGGTTCGAACAGTACGGGGACCTGGAGACCGGCGACGAAGGCATCTCCGGCCTGCGGATCGACGCCGACCAGCTCTAGCGCCGCCGCCACCGGGCGGGCCACCGGGCCGCCCGGCCCGGCCGGGCGGTCACGCCGGGGGCTGCTGCCCTTCGCCGCCCGGCGACCGCAGCTGCCGCGGCAGGTCCAGCGCCACCGCGACCGCCGAGTCGCAGTACTCGCGGACCGCGCTGGTGCGGGCCACCACCCGGCCCCGGTGCACCACGATCCGGCTGTAGGCGAGCGACAGCACGGCCGCCACGCCGGAGCCGCGCACCGCCAGCAGCTCCGCCGGGAAACCGGCCTCCACCCGCACCTCGGCGAGCCCCATCGCGGCGCGCGCCTCGGCGGACACCACCCGGTACGCCTCCTCCGGGCGCAGCCCGCCCTGCGAGGCGAGCAGGAACGCGGACTCCAGCGGGTCGCCGCGGCCCACCGGGTTGGCGGTGTCCCGCAGCGCCCCGCTGCCCGCCGTCACCCGTACCCCGGCGGCGCGCAGCAGCCGTACCGGGGCGCCCGGCGCGCCGTGGCTGCCGTGCCGTCCGGGCTGCTCCAGGCCGCCGCAGTCGCCCTGCGGCAGGCAGACGACCGTGACCCCGGCCGCGGCCAGCTGGTCCGCGGCGCGGGCCGCGATCGCGTGCGGCAGGCGGGCCAGGCCGCCGCAGGGGCCGATGCTGACGCCGGGCCGCAGGCCGCCGGACATCGCCGCGAGCCGGGCGAGCCGGGCCGGGTCGGCGCCGTCGGTGTGCAGGTCGACGGGGCAGCCGTGTTCGGCGGCGATGCCGAGGACGGCCTCCACGTGGCCGGTCGGGTCGGGGTCGAGGTCGGGACAGCCGCCGACGACGACCGGGCCGGCCCGGACCGCGTCCCGCAGGACGGCGAGCCCTTCGGCGCCGGCCACTCCGGTCAGCACCCGGGGCACCGCGACGGCGGTGAGGTCGGTGAGGCCGTGCAGCGCCTGCCGCGCCCTGAGTACGGCTTCGAGGGGACGCAGCCCGTGGACCCCGCCGACCCGGACATGGCTGCGCAGGGCCGTCGCGCCGTGTCCGAGGTGGAGCAGCGCGGCCTCGGTGGTGCGCCGCTGGATGTCCTCGGTGGTCTCGCTGAGCGGGCCGTCGGCGTCGGCGGTGAGGGCCGTGTCGCAGTGCGCGTGCGGCTCGGCGGGTGCGGGCAGCAGCAGGTAGCCGGTGAGGTCGACCCGGCCGGTGGCGGCGGTGAGGCTGCCCGCGGTGCCGACCGCCTCGATCCGTCCGCCGCTGAGCCGGACGTCCACGACCCGTCCGTCGGCGAGCCGGGCGCCGCCGAGTACCAGCGCGGTGGCCTCGGGGCCGGAGCCGTGCGGGGAGGGCCGGCGCGGCTGCTGCGGCTGCGGCTGGCTGTCGGGCATCGCGCTCCTGGGTTCGCGGGCGTACGCGGGGGCGCGGGCGGGGCGCCGGCGGGCATACGCGGCCAAGATCACTCAAGGTGGTCCGAGCCTAGGGCGCGGCGGGGACGGCTTCGCGGAGGAGCTGAATAGTCGTACCGGTGTGGTGCGGGCGGGGTGGGCCGGTGCGCGCCCCGAGGGGTTCCCGGGGCGGCGGAAGGGCCGCCGGAGGCGGTCTTGCGCGGGCGGCCGGATACGGATTTCACCTTCGGCGGCCAAGCGTGTAATGTCTTCATCGCTCGCCCCAATAGCTCAGTCGGCAGAGCGTCTCCATGGTAAGGAGAAGGTCTACGGTTCGATTCCGTATTGGGGCTCTGGTGTGTGAGGTTTCTGCTCGGTTTCGGCCGGGCGGGAGCCGATCGCATCGCAGCGGTGTAGCTCAGTCGGTAGAGCAAGCGGCTCATAATCGCTGTGTCACCGGTTCAAGTCCGGTCACCGCTACTGACAGTAGCCGATTGCGGGGTCGGTCCTTCGGTCGGCTACTATTTCTGCGTTCATCCATCCATCCCTAAGGGTTTGGCACCCTGGGGAGGCCCCACGGTCAAGGAGCACTCACGTGGCTGCCACCGACGTCCGCCCGAAGATCACGCTGGCCTGCGTGGAGTGCAAGGAGCGGAACTACATCACCAAGAAGAACCGGCGCAACGACCCGGACCGTCTTGAGATGAAGAAGCACTGCCCGCGCTGCAACGCGCACACCGCGCACCGCGAAACGCGCTGAATCAGGCTCATTCACGAGGCCGTCCCCACAACGGGGGCGGCCTCGTGCTGTTGCCGGGTCCATTGATCAACCGGTCCACCATTCACGTTGCAGGAGGTGCCGAGCCGATGGCGCTCGACCAGTCCTTCGTCGGGCGGTCCTATCCGCCTACCCGGCCTTATGAGGTCGGCCGGGAGAAGATCCGCGAATTCGCCGAGGCGATCGGTGACCCGAATCCGGTGTACGTGGACCCGGAGGCGGCCAGGGAGTTCGGCCACCCGGACGTGATCGCCCCGCCGACGTTCCCTTTCGCGATCACGACCAAGGTGGCGCAGCAGGTCATCGAGGACCCGGAACTCGGACTGGACTACACGCGCGTGGTGCACGGCGACCAGAAGTTCAGCTACACCCGCCCGGTGCGGGCCGGTGACCGGCTCAGCGTCACCTCCCACATCGAGGACATCAAGTCGCTCGCCGGCAACGACGTGCTGCTCGTCCGCAACGAGCTGCACGACGAGAACGGCGAGCACGTGGTGACGGCGCACACCAAGCTGGTGGCCCGCGCCGCCGAGGAAGGGTCTCCGAACACGGAGACCGCGGGAGAGTGACACGGATGACAGCGAAGGTCTCGTACGACGACGTGGAGGTCGGCGCCGAACTGCCGGCGCAGTCGTTCACCGTGGACCGCGCCACGCTGGTCGCGTACGCGGGCGCCTCGGGGGACTTCAACCCGATCCACTGGAACGAGAAGTTCGCCAAGGACGTCGGCCTGCCCGACGTCATCGCGCACGGCATGTTCACCATGGCCTCGGCGATCCGGGTGGTGACCGACTGGACCGGTGACCCCGGCTCGGTCGTGGACTACGGGGTGCGCTTCACCAAGCCCGTCGTGGTGCCCAACGACGACAAGGGCGCGGTCATCGAGGTCAGCGGCAAGGTCGCCGCCAAGCTGGACGACGAGGCCCGCACCGTCCGGGTGGACCTCACCGTGATGAACGAGGGCCGGAAGGTCCTGGGCATGTCCCGGGCCGTGGTCGCCCTCGCCTGACGCCCCGGGGGGTGCGGCGCCGGGGGCCGCACCCGGCCCTCGGCGCCGCGGCGCGCGGCCGTCCGCCCGCCCCGGCGCCGCCCGGCGGGCCCGGACCCCGCCCCCGCTCCGGCGCCGCCGGCGGGTCCGGAGGCCGCCCCGCCCCGGCCCGCCCGGCGGCCGGGACGCCGTTCGGCGGCCCGTACTCTTGAGCCCGTGCAGGAACTCCAGAACGCTCCCCTCGCCCCGCTGACCACGTTCCGGCTCGGCGGCCCCGCCACCCGCCTGATCACGGCCACCACCGACGACGAGGTGGTCGCCGCGGTCCGGGCGGCCGACGCGTCCGCCACCCCGCTCCTGATCATCGGCGGCGGCAGCAACCTGGTCATCTCGGACAAGGGCTTCGAGGGCACGGCCCTGCGCATCGCCACCCGGGGCTTCCGGCTGGACGGCACCCGGCTGGAGCTCGCCGCGGGCGAGAACTGGTCCGAGGCGGTCGCCCGCACCGTCGAGGCCGGGCTGGCCGGTATCGAGTGCCTGGCCGGCATCCCGGGCTCCGCCGGTGCCACCCCGATCCAGAACGTGGGGGCGTACGGCCAGGAGGTCTCGGCCACCATCACCGAGGTCGTGGCGTACGACCGCCGGGCCGGCGAGGTGGTCACGCTGTCCGGCGCCGAGTGCGGGTTCGCCTACCGGCACAGCCGCTTCAAGGCCGACCCGGGCCGCCATGTGGTGCTCCGGGTCCGGTTCGGGCTGGAGGACGCGGGCGGGCTCTCCGCGCCGGTCAAGTACCCCGAGACGGCCCGCGCGCTGGGCGTCGAGGCGGGCGACCGGGTGCCCGCCGCGGTGGTCCGGGAGACCGTGCTCGCGCTGCGGTCGGGCAAGGGCATGGTGCTCGACCCGGAGGACCACGACACCTGGTCCGCGGGTTCGTTCTTCACCAACCCCGTCCTCACCGCGGAGGAGCACGCCGCCTTCCTGGCGCGGGTCGCCGAGCGGCTCGGCCCGGACGCCACCCCGCCCGCCTACCCGGCGGGGGACGGGCTGACCAAGACCTCGGCCGCCTGGCTGATCGACAAGGCCGGCTTCACCAAGGGGTACGGCGACGGCCCGGCCAGGATCTCCACCAAGCACACGCTGGCCCTCACCAACCGCGGCCGGGCCACCACCGAGGACCTGCTGGCGCTGGCCCGGGAGGTCGTCGTCGGGGTCGAGGCCGCCTTCGGGATCTCGCTGGTCAACGAGCCGGTGATGGTGGGCA
Organism: Streptomyces sp. NPDC018031; assembly: GCF_044327625.1. Classification (NCBI taxonomy): domain Bacteria; kingdom Bacillati; phylum Actinomycetota; class Actinomycetes; order Kitasatosporales; family Streptomycetaceae; genus Streptomyces; species Streptomyces sp. NPDC018031. The sequence continues at coordinate 1,241,068 of NZ_JBIRFT010000001.1, read as the reverse complement.
CCTCGCTCTGACCCGGTGGCGTCCGGCGCACCCCGGCGGCCGGCGCCGCGGCGGTCAGCGCTGCAGCGCCGGCTCCGGGGCCGCGCCGGGGGCCGGGGCCGCGTCCAGCCAGCCGTCGACGGCCGCCAGCAGCTCCTGGCGCACCGAAGCGGGGGCGGCCGACCCGCGCACCGACTGCCGGGCCAGTTCGGCCAGCTCCTCGTCGGTGAAGCCGTGGTGGTCGCGCGCCAGCTCGTACTGGGCGGCCAGCCGCGAGCCGAACAGCAGCGGGTCGTCGGCGCCCAGCGCCATCGGCACCCCGGCCTCGAACAGGGTGCGCAGCGGCACGTCCGCGGGCCGCTCGTAGACGCCCAGCGCCACGTTGGAGGACGGGCACACCTCGCAGGTGATCCCGCGCTCGGCGAGCCGGCGCAGCACCCGCGGGTCCTCGGCCGCGCGGACCCCGTGGCCGACCCGGGCCGCTCCCAGGTCGTCCAGGCAGTCCCGGACGCTGCTGGGGCCGGACAGCTCGCCGCCGTGCGGCGCGGCCAGCAGGCCGCCGTCCCGGGCGATGGCGAAGGCCCGGTCGAAGTCGCGGGCCAGGCCGCGCCGCTCGTCGTTGGAGAGCCCGAAGCCGACCACGCCGCGGTCCCGGAAGCGCACCGCGAGCCGGGCCAGGGTCCGGGCGTCCAGCGGGTGCTTCATCCGGTTGGCGGCGACCAGGACCCGTATGCCGAGCCCGGTGTCCCGGGAGGCGCGGTCCACCGCGTCCAGGATGATCTCCAGCGCCGGGATCAGCCCGCCCAGCCGGGGCGCGTACGAGGTCGGGTCGACCTGGATCTCCAGCCATCCGGAGCCGTCCCGCACGTCCTCCTCGGCGGCCTCGCGCACCAGCCGCTGGATGTCCTCGGGCTCCCGCAGGCAGGACCGGGCGATGTCGTACAGCCGCTGGAAGCGGAACCAGCCCCGTTCGTCGGTGGCCCGCAGCTCGGGGGGTTCGCCGCCGCTGAGTGCCTCCGGCAGGTGCACGCCGTACTTGTCGGCCAGCTCCAGCAGGGTGCCGGGCCGCATGGAGCCGGTGAAGTGCAGGTGGAGGTGGGCCTTGGGCAGCTGACGCAGATCGCGCCGCCCGCCGGGTCCCGGCGGCGGTGCGGAGGTGGGTTTCCGGGCTGGTGGGGGACGGTCCCCGAAGGACTGCAACATCCCAAGATCCTGCCGTATCCCCCTCCGCCGGGGGAAGGGAATGCGCCCGACGGGCCGGTATGGGCCCGCACGGGTGGGTCCCCGAACGCCGATGCGGGGCCCACCGGGGCCCCGCATCGGCTTCAGGACAGTGTCACCACGACCGTCCGGGTGTGAATCGCGTCACGGCCGGGGGTGGTGGTGAACCGGGTCAGTCACGCGCTTCGGCGAGCAGCTTCTGGATCCGGGAGACGCCCTCGATCAGGTCCTCGTCGCCCAGCGCGTAGGACAGCCGCAGGTAGCCGGGGGTGCCGAACGCCTCGCCGGGGACCACCGCGACCTCGACCTCGTCCAGGATCAGCGCGGCGAGCTCGACCGAGTCCTGCGGGCGCTTGCCGCGGATCTCCTTGCCGAGCACGCCCTTGACCGACGGGTAGGCGTAGAACGCGCCCTCCGGCTCGGGGCAGAGCACGCCGTCGATCTCGTTGAGCATGCGCACGATGGTCTGGCGCCGGCGGTCGAACGCGCGGCGCATCTCGGCCACCGCGTCCAGGTCCCCGGAGACCGCCTTCAGCGCGGCGATCTGGGCGACGTTGGAGACGTTGGAGGTGGCGTGCGACTGCAGGTTCGTCGCGGCCTTGACCACGTCCTTGGGGCCGATGACCCAGCCCACCCGCCAGCCGGTCATGGCGTAGGTCTTGGCGACGCCGTTGACCACGATGCACTTGTCCCGCAGCTCGGGGACGACCACGGGCAGCGAGTGGAACTCGGCGTCGCCGTAGACCAGGTGCTCGTAGATCTCGTCGGTGAGCACCCACAGGCCGTGCTCGGCGGCCCAGCGGCCCACCGCCTCGACCTGCTCGCGGGAGTAGACCGCGCCGGTCGGGTTGGAGGGCGACACGAAGAGCAGCACCTTGGTGCGCTCGGTGCGGGCCGCCTCCAGCTGCTCGACCGAGACCCGGTACCCGGTGGTCTCGTCGGCCACGACCTCCACCGGCACGCCGCCGGCCAGGCGGATCGACTCCGGGTAGGTCGTCCAGTACGGGGCGGGGACGATGACCTCGTCGCCCGGGTCGAGGATCGCGGCGAAGGCTTCGTAGATCGCCTGCTTGCCGCCGTTGGTCACCAGGACCTGGGCCGCCTCGACCTCGTAGCCGGAGTCGCGGAGCGTCTTGGCGGCGATGGCGGCCTTGAGCTCGGGGAGCCCGCCGGCCGGGGTGTAGCGGTGGTACCTCGGGTCACGGCAGGCCTCCACGGCCGCCTCGACGATGTAGTCGGGGGTGGGGAAGTCCGGCTCGCCGGCGCCGAAGCCGATCACCGGTCGGCCGGCGGCCTTCAGGGCCTTCGCCTTGGCGTCGACGGCGAGCGTCGCGGATTCGGAGATCGACCCGACACGGGCTGATACCCGGCGGTCGGCGGGGGAGGACGCAGAAGGAGTAGCAGCGGTCATACCTGCATCGTCGCAGAACCCCGCCGGGCCCGGCACACGCCGTTCATCGGCCGGGAAACGCCTTACGTTCGACTGCGGGCGCTCGAGCACGTATGCTCATGCGTCGTTGGCCTCCCGGCAACGCATCGCTCCGCGCACTCCGTGCCGCAGGGCGGATGCGGTAAGTTGGGTTCAGCCGCAAAGGGTCGTAGCTCAATTGGTAGAGCACCGGTCTCCAAAACCGGCGGTTGGGGGTTCAAGTCCCTCCGGCCCTGCTACACGCATCATCATCAGGGTGCGTGCGCGCGTACTGAAAGCACCGCTGTGCGGCCGGGCCGGACGCGGCACGGCCACGACCCGGATTCAGGTGAGGATGAGTGACGGAAGCCATCGGCTCCACCGCGACGCCTGAAAGCGGTCGTCCAGAGGACGAGGTCGCGGCCAAGAAGGGCCGCCGTGGTGGCAAGCGCGGGAAGAAGGGGCCGTTCGGCCGTCTCGCGCTTTTCTACCGACAGGTCGTCGCGGAGCTCCGCAAGGTCGTCTGGCCCACGCGCAACCAGCTGACGACCTACACCACCGTGGTGATCATCTTCGTGGTCATCATGATCGGTCTTGTGACGTTGATCGACTATGGGTTCAGCAACGCCGTCAAGTACGTCTTCGGCTGATCCCGCGCGAGGGCGGCTCCTGCGAGCTGCCCCTTCGCACGTTCCACCCCTTGAAGCCAGGAAGAAGCAGCCACCGTGTCTGACCCGAACCTGAACGACGCCATCGAGCCGCGCGGGGATGCGGTCGAGTCCGTCGAGGACGAGCTCGACATCGTCGAGGCGGCGGACTCCGTGGACCCTGACCAGGCCGAGGCTGCCGACGCGGAAGCCGGTGTTCCGGCCGAGGAGGCCGCCCTCGACGTCGAGGACGAGGAGTCCGACGAGGACGCGGAGTCCGACGAGGAGTCCGTCGAGGACGACGAGACCGGGGAGACCGAGGACGAGGAGACCGCCGAGGCCCCGGAAGAGGCCGAGGCCGCCGTCGACCCCGTCGAGGCCCTCCGCGAGGAGCTCCGGACCCTGCCCGGCGAGTGGTACGTCATCCACACCTACGCGGGCTACGAGAACCGCGTGAAGACGAACCTGGAGCAGCGGGCCGTCTCGCTCAACGTCGAGGACTACATCTTCCAGGCCGAGGTGCCGCAGGAAGAGGTCGTCCAGATCAAGAACGGCGACCGCCGCACCGTCCGGCAGAACAAGCTCCCCGGCTACGTGCTGGTGCGCATGGACCTGACGAACGAGTCCTGGGGCGTCGTCCGCAACACCCCGGGTGTCACCGGCTTCGTCGGCAACGCCTACGACCCCTACCCGCTGACGCTGGACGAGATCGTCAAGATGCTCGCCCCGGAGGCGGAGGAGAAGGCCGCCAAGGAGGCCGCCGAGGCCGAGGGTCGTCCGGCGCCCAGCCGCAAGGTCGAGGTCCAGGTGCTGGACTTCGAGGTGGGCGACTCGGTCACCGTCACCGACGGTCCGTTCGCCACCCTCCAGGCGACCATCAACGAGATCAACGCCGACTCCAAGAAGGTCAAGGGCCTGGTCGAGATCTTCGGCCGGGAGACCCCGGTGGAGCTCAGCTTCGACCAGATCCAGAAGAACTGAGTCTTTCGGCGATACGCACGTCCGTCCAGGTCAGGCAGCGCTCGCACCGGTTCGCACACCGGCCGCGAGGGACTTCCTGACCTGCTCGGTTTCAGGGCTCGCCGCGATACCCGTTATCGTGGTGCGGTATGCCTGCTCGCAGGCAAAAAACCTCTCACTAGGACCCGGAGAGAGCAATGCCTCCCAAGAAGAAGAAGGTCACGGGGCTCATCAAGCTCCAGATCCAGGCCGGCGCCGCGAACCCGGCCCCGCCGGTCGGCCCCGCGCTGGGTCAGCACGGCGTCAACATCATGGAGTTCTGCAAGGCCTACAACGCCGCGACCGAGTCGCAGCGTGGCATGGTCGTGCCGGTGGAGATCACGGTCTACGAGGACCGCTCCTTCACCTTCGTCACCAAGACTCCGCCGGCCGCCAAGCTGATCCTCAAGGCCGCGGGTGTGGAGAAGGGCTCCGGCGAGCCGCACAAGACCAAGGTCGCCAAGATCACCCGCGACCAGGTCCGTGACATCGCCACCACCAAGATGCCCGACCTGAACGCCAACGACCTGGACGCCGCCGAGAAGATCATCGCCGGCACCGCCCGTTCCATGGGCATCACGGTCGAGGGCTGACGCCCGCAGCTCGCGTAGTGGCCGGCCGAGGAACGAGGCCGTCCGCGGAGCGAGTGAGCAGGAAGCCCGAGTGCATGGCAGTGGGCTGACGCCCGCAGCTCGCGTAGTGGCCGGCCGAGGTACGAGGCCGTCCGCGGAGCGAGTGAGCAGGAAGCCCGAGTGCATGGCAGTGGGCTGACGCTCGCAGCTCGCGTACGCGAGCCGCATGATCGACATCAGTGGCAGGGCCAGGCGCTGGCCCGGACCACGACTCCCCACCCGCCACGCGGCGACAGCCGCGAGGCGCTACCGCAATCAGGAGCAGCAGTGAAGCGCAGCAAGTCCCTCCGCGCTGCGGACGCCAAGATCGACCGGGAGCGTCTGTACGCCCCGCTCGAGGCCGTCCGTCTCGCCAAGGAGACCTCCTCGTCCAAGTTCGACGGCACCGTCGAGGTCGCCTTCCGCCTGGGTGTCGACCCGCGCAAGGCCGACCAGATGGTCCGTGGCACCGTGAACCTTCCGCACGGCACCGGTAAGACCGCCCGGGTCCTGGTCTTCGCGACCGGTGACCGTGCTGCGGCCGCGGAGGCCGCCGGCGCCGACATCGTCGGCTCCGACGAACTGATCGACGAGGTCGCGAAGGGCCGTCTGGACTTCGACGCCGTCGTCGCCACCCCGGACCTCATGGGCAAGGTCGGCCGCCTCGGCCGGGTGCTCGGTCCGCGTGGTCTGATGCCGAACCCGAAGACCGGCACGGTCACCCCGGATGTCGCCAAGGCTGTCACCGAGATCAAGGGTGGCAAGATCGAGTTCCGCGTCGACAAGCACTCGAACCTGCACTTCATCATCGGCAAGGTCTCGTTCGACGACACCAAGCTGGTGGAGAACTACGGCGCGGCGCTGGAGGAGATCCTCCGTCTGAAGCCGTCCGCCGCCAAGGGCCGGTACGTCAAGAAGGCCACCATCACCACCACGATGGGCCCCGGCGTCCCGGTCGACCCGAACCGCACCCGCAACCTCCTCACCGAGGAGGACCCGGCCGCCGTCTGAATCTGACGGCAGTCGCGGTCGCCGGCGCTGACCGGAGACAGGCCCCGCACCCGAGCCACCGAGCCGGGAGCGGGGCCTGTCCCGTGTCCGGGGCCGGTACCGGGGGCCGGGCCGGGCGGGGGCCGGTGCGGGCCGAGCAGGGGGGCCGGGGCAGCCAGGAGGAACGGTTCCGCGCATGAGGTACTGTCCCGAAACCAGCAGCATGTGCGGAATCTTTCCAAGGGTGGGGATCATGGCCTTCTTCGTACGTACCGGACGCGGCAGAACGGGCGCCGGGGCCGTCCTCGCCGCCGCACTGCTGTGCGGCGGGGCGCTCGCCGGCTGCGGCTCCTCGGACTCCGGCGGAGACCGGCAGCGACGGGCGGCGGAGCAGCCGGCCGAGCAGCCGGCGATGTCTCCGGTCGCGGCGGTGCGGGAGGCGACGAAGAAGAGCGGCAAGCTCACCTCGTTCCGCTACCGGATGACCGGCCGGACGCCGGCGGACGGCCGGGTCGAGGTCGACGCCGCGATGAGCCTGAAGCCCTTCGCCATGAGCATGAAGATGAGGGCGCTGGACGAGGGCGCCGACGCCGCGGTGGAGATCCGGGTGGTCGGCGACGCGTTCTACCTCGACGGGGGGAAGGAAGCCGCCGCCGAGGCGGACAGCAAGCGCTGGATCAAGTTCGACAAGTCCCTGATGGGCGCCGACGCCCCGGGCATGGGCGGCAACCTGGTCACCGACCGGCCGGAGAAGAACCCGGCGGGGGAGACGGACCTGCTCGCCGAGTCCGAGGACGTCAAGCGGGTCGGGGACGAGACCGTCGACGGGGTGCGGACCACCCGGTACAGCGGCACGATCACCATCGCGCAGCTCCGCGAGAGCCTCGCGGACGAGTCCCCGAAGATCCGTGAGAAGCGCGAGAAGAAGCTCGCCGAGTTCGAGGCCATGGGCGTCGACAAGCTGACCATGGACATGTGGATAGACCCGGAGCAGGGACACACCAAGCGGTTCCGGATGCGGGGCGAGGGGGACCAGGGCCCGCTCGACGTGACGATCACGTTCCTGGATGTCAACAAGCCTGTCACGGTCGCCGTGCCGCCGGCCGCCGAAACCATGGACATGGCACAGCTCGCCGAGGACGCCGAGAACTGAGCTGACCGGCGCACTCCACCCCGCCGGGAAGATCGGACACGGGCCCGGCGGCCCTTCCCGGGCCGCCGGGCCCCGCCCTTGGCCGCGTTGGCCCTGTCGGAGCCCTCGGCTACTCTCGTCGCGAACGTCAACACAGGGTTACGAGGGGGACAGCATGCGTACTGCCCGTCTGGGTTTCCGCGCCGCGGCGCTGGCCGGCGGCATCGTCATGGCGGTGGGTCTCACCGCCTGCGGGAGTGAGAAGGACGACAGCGACAAGCCCGTCGGCAAGGGCAAGGACTCGAACTCCTCCGAGGTCGCCCCGAAGGGCGCCATCGCGGCCCTGCAGCTGGCCTCGCAGCGCACCGACCAGCAGGACTCGGCGAAGATCGAGGGCAGCACGGTCATCGGGACCGCGCGCACCAGCATGTCCGGCGAGATGGACTGGGCCGACGGCATCCGCGCCCGGATGGACGTGACCCAGTCGGGTGGCGCGGTGCAGGGCTCGCCGATGGACGGCAAGGCGATGCCCGCCCTGTACACCCCCGACGCCATGTACATGAACCTCGGCGACGAGTTCGCGGCCTCGCCGGGTGCCGGCGGCGCGCACTGGGTCAAGTACGACTACGACGTCCTCGCTGAGAAGGCCGGGGCCGCGGGTGCCTTCCTCAAGGACACCATGCAGAACAACAACCCCGCCCGCTCGGTGCAGCTGGTGCTGGCCACCGGCGAGGTCAAGGCGGTGGGCGAGGAGACGGTCAAGGGCGTCAAGGCCACCCGCTACAGCGGCACGGTCAACGTGGCGGACCTGGCGAAGCTGCAGTCCAAGGACCTCACCGAGGAGGACCTGGCGAACCTGCAGAAGCAGCTGGAGCAGAGCGGCACCGAGACCGAGACCATCGACCTGTGGATCGATGAGAACAACCTGCTGGTGAAGAAGCGCGAGTACGGCGAGAACAACGCCGGGAAGTTCGACTCGACGGTCTACTACACCGACTACGGGACGGACGTCTCGGTCGAGGAGCCGGCCGCCTCGGACACCGTGAACTTCGAGGACATGCAGCAGTAGCCCGGCCGTCCCGGAGGTCGATTTGCCGGGCCGGGGGCCGTTCGCGTACTCTTCCACGGAAGCCAAAGACCGCTGGTCGTTGCTGTGTCTCCTCACGGAGCACGGCGGCCGAAGGATCCGCTAGCTGCGGACGACCTGCGCAGGTGACTGTGGACGCCACTCCCGCGACCGGCCCTCCGGGTCAGCCGTGGTCGAGTAACGCCCCGAGCGCCTGCGCCGGGGCGTTTCGTTTTGCCCAGGTCCTTATCCGACGCTAGGCGGTCCGCAATCACCCGGAAGGAGGCCGAGGCTCATGGCGAGGCCCGACAAGTCCGCCGCGGTTTCCGAGCTGACGGACAAGTTCCGCAGCTCGAACGCCGCCGTGCTGACCGAGTACCGCGGTCTCACCGTGGCACAGCTCAAGGAGCTGCGCCGTTCGCTCGGTGAGAACGCCCAGTACGCCGTGGTGAAGAACACGCTGACCAAGATCGCGGCCAACGAGGCCGGGATCGACTCGCTCGACGACCTGTTCAACGGTCCGACGGCGGTTGCCTTCGTCACCGGTGACCCGGTGGAGTCGGCGAAGGGTCTCCGTAACTTCGCCAAGGACAACCCGAATCTCGTCATCAAGGGCGGTGTCCTTGATGGCAAGGCGCTGTCCGCCGACGAGATCAAGAAGCTCGCGGACCTCGAGTCCCGCGAGGTTCTGCTCGCCAAGCTGGCGGGCGCCATGAAGGGCAAGCAGTCCCAGGCTGCCGCGCTCTTCCAGGCGCTCCCGTCGAAGTTCGTCCGCACCGCGGAAGCGCTTCGCGCCAAGCAGGCCGAGCAGGGCGGTGCCGAGTAATTCGGCTCGCGTCATGACCGCCGCCGCATAGCGGCACAGGTCACAGCGGGCCGCTAGCCCGCCGAAATGTACATCCGGCACCAGCCGAATTAGTGGAAGGACAGCCGCCATGGCTCTCACCCAGGACGAACTGCTCGCCGAGTTCGAGGGCATGACCCTCCTGCAGCTCGCCGAGTTCGTGAAGGCGTTCGAGGAGAAGTTCGACGTCACCGCCGCCGCGCCCGTCGCCGTCGCCGCCGGTGTCCCGGGCGCCCCGGCCGCCGAGGCCGTCGAGGAGAAGGACGAGTTCGACGTCATCCTCACCGGCGCCGGTGACAAGAAGATCCAGGTCATCAAGGTCGTCCGTGAGCTGACCTCGCTCGGCCTGAAGGAGGCCAAGGACCTGGTCGACGGTACCCCGAAGCCGGTTCTGGAGAAGGTCAACAAGGAGCAGGCCGACAAGGCGAAGGAGGCCCTGGAGGGCGCCGGCGCCGCGGTCGAGGTCAAGTGACCTCGTTGAGTCTCTGACTCTTCGCGTCCGAAGGGCGATCACCCGTACGGGTGATCGCCCTTCGGCGTTCACGGGACGGCTGCGTTGCCTTCGCGGCGTCGCCAGGTAGGGTGATCTTCGTTGCCGGTTGCCACCTGGTGTGACGATCTCCCTTCCGTGGGGGGCCTTGACGAACGGCACGCAGCGCGCAATTCTCAGGACGCGACGACACAGCGATCCGTGGTTCGAGGCATGGATCGAGGGTGAAGTGGGCAGTATCGGGATGCACCTTCCGGAGGAAGAGGTGGGAGCAGCGCACCGGTCTTGGAAGACCCTGCCCTGGACATCAGTGAGCCGAGTGGCTACACTGACCCTTTGCGCTGCCTGTTAGCTGCTCCCTGCCCGTCACCAGGGGCATGCCCACCGTCGAACACAGCTGAGCGAGAGACCCTGACCTGGGGTTTCCGTCCCTTGTGGTCACGGCGGGACCGGTACGCGCGTAGTGAGTCCGAGCCCTCGGAAGGACCCCCTCTTGGCCGCCTCGCGCAACGCCTCGACTGCCAATACGAACAACGGCGCCAGCACCGCCCCGCTGCGCATCTCCTTTGCGAAGATCAAGGAACCCCTCGAGGTTCCGAACCTCCTTGCACTGCAGACCGAGAGCTTCGATTGGCTGCTCGGCAATGCCGCCTGGAAGGCTCGCGTCGAGGCTGCGCTGGACAGTGGTCAGGACGTGCCCACCAAGTCCGGTCTGGAAGAGATCTTCGAGGAGATCTCTCCGATCGAGGACTTCTCCGGGTCGATGTCGCTGACCTTCCGCGATCACCGTTTCGAGCCGCCGAAGAACTCCATCGACGAGTGCAAGGAGCGCGACTTCACGTACGCCGCGCCGCTCTTCGTCACCGCGGAGTTCACCAACAACGAGACCGGTGAGATCAAGTCCCAGACGGTCTTCATGGGCGACTTCCCGCTCATGACCAACAAGGGCACCTTCTGCATCAACGGCACCGAGCGTGTCGTCGTCTCGCAGCTGGTCCGCTCGCCGGGTGTCTACTTCGACAGCCAGATCGACAAGACCTCCGACAAGGACATCTTCACCGCCAAGATCATCCCGTCCCGGGGTGCCTGGCTGGAGATGGAGGTCGACAAGCGCGACATGGTCGGTGTGCGTATCGACCGCAAGCGCAAGCAGTCCGTCACCGTCCTGCTCAAGGCGCTCGGCTGGACCACCGAGCAGATCCTGGAGGAGTTCGGCGAGTACGAGTCGATGCGCGCCACCCTGGAGAAGGACCACACCCAGGGCCAGGACGACGCGCTGCTCGACATCTACCGCAAGCTGCGTCCGGGCGAGCCGCCGACCCGCGAGGCCGCGCAGACGCTGCTGGAGAACCTGTACTTCAACCCCAAGCGCTACGACCTGGCCAAGGTCGGCCGCTACAAGGTCAACAAGAAGCTGGGTGCGGACGCGCCGCTCGACGCCGGCGTGCTGACCGTCGACGACGTCATCGCGACGATCAAGTACCTGGTCAAGCTGCACGCGGGCGAGACCGAGACGATCGGCGAGAACGGCACCTCGATCGTCGTCGAGACCGACGACATCGACCACTTCGGCAACCGTCGTCTGCGTAACGTCGGCGAGCTCATCCAGAACCAGGTCCGCACCGGCCTGGCCCGTATGGAGCGCGTCGTCCGGGAGCGGATGACCACCCAGGACGTCGAGGCGATCACGCCGCAGACCCTGATCAACATCCGGCCGGTCGTCGCCTCCATCAAGGAGTTCTTCGGCACCAGCCAGCTGTCGCAGTTCATGGACCAGACCAACCCGCTGTCGGGTCTGACCCACAAGCGCCGTCTGTCGGCGCTGGGCCCGGGTGGTCTCTCCCGTGAGCGGGCCGGCTTCGAGGTCCGTGACGTGCACCCCTCGCACTACGGCCGGATGTGCCCGATCGAGACGCCGGAAGGCCCGAACATCGGTCTGATCGGCTCGCTCGCCTCCTACGGCCGGGTGAACGCGTTCGGCTTCGTGGAGACCCCGTACCGCAAGGTCGTCGGCGGCGTCGTCACCGACCAGGTGGACTTCCTCACCGCCGACGAGGAGGACCGCTTCGTCATCGCCCAGGCGAACGCGCCGCTGGCCGACGACAACACCTACGCCGAGGCCCGCGTCCTGGTCCGCCGCCGTGGCGGTGAGATCGACTACGTCGCCGGCGACGAGGTCGACTACATGGACGTCTCGCCGCGCCAGATGGTGTCGGTCGCGACCGCCATGATCCCGTTCCTCGAGCACGACGACGCCAACCGCGCGCTCATGGGATCGAACATGATGCGCCAGGCCGTTCCGCTGATCAAGGCGGAGTCGCCGCTGGTCGGTACCGGTATGGAGTACCGCTGCGCGGTCGACGCCGGCGACGTCATCAAGGCCGAGAAGGACGGTGTCGTCCAGGAGGTCTCCGCCGACTACGTGACGGTGGCCAACGACGACGGCACGTACACCACCTACCGGGTGGCCAAGTTCAACCGCTCCAACCAGGGCACCTCCTTCAACCAGAAGGTCGTCGTGGACGAGGGCGCCCGGGTCGTGGAGGGCCAGGTGCTCGCCGACGGTCCGTCCACCGACAAGGGTGAGATGGCGCTCGGCAAGAACCTCCTGGTGGCGTTCATGCCGTGGGAGGGCCACAACTACGAGGACGCGATCATCCTCAGCCAGCGCCTGGTGCAGGACGACGTCCTCTCCTCGATCCACATCGAGGAGCACGAGGTCGACGCCCGCGACACCAAGCTGGGCCCCGAGGAGATCACCCGGGACATCCCGAACGTCTCCGAGGAGGTCCTCGCCGACCTCGACGAGCGCGGCATCATCCGCATCGGTGCCGAGGTCGTCGCCGGCGACATCCTCGTCGGCAAGGTCACGCCCAAGGGCGAGACCGAGCTGACCCCCGAGGAGCGCCTGCTCCGCGCGATCTTCGGTGAGAAGGCCCGTGAGGTCCGTGACACCTCGCTGAAGGTGCCGCACGGCGAGATCGGCAAGGTCATCGGCGTGCGCGTGTTCGACCGCGAGGAGGGCGACGAGCTGCCCCCGGGCGTGAACCAGCTGGTCCGCGTCTACGTCGCGCAGAAGCGCAAGATCACCGACGGTGACAAGCTCGCCGGCCGGCACGGCAACAAGGGCGTCATCTCCAAGATCCTGCCGGTCGAGGACATGCCGTTCCTGGAGGACGGCACCCCGGTCGACATCATCCTCAACCCGCTCGGCGTCCCGTCCCGAATGAACCCGGGACAGGTGCTGGAGATCCACCTCGGCTGGCTGGCCTCGCGGGGCTGGAAGGTCGAGGGCAGCGAGGAGTGGATGCAGCGGCTGCAGGCCATCGGCGCCGACGACGTCGCGGCCGGCACCAACGTCGCCACCCCGGTCTTCGACGGCGCGCGCGAGGACGAGATCGCCGGTCTCTTCGAGTCCACGATCCCCAACCGCGACGGCGACCGGCTGGTGCTGCCCTCCGGTAAGGCCCGGCTCTTCGACGGCCGCTCCGGCGAGCCGTTCCCGGACCCGATCTCGGTCGGCTACATGTACATCCTCAAGCTGCACCACCTGGTGGACGACAAGCTGCACGCCCGGTCCACCGGTCCGTACTCCATGATCACCCAGCAGCCGCTGGGTGGTAAGGCTCAGTTCGGTGGCCAGCGCTTCGGTGAGATGGAGGTGTGGGCGCTGGAGGCTTACGGCGCCGCGTACGCCCTCCAGGAGCTGCTGACCATCAAGTCCGACGACGTCACCGGCCGCGTGAAGGTCTACGAGGCCATCGTCAAGGGCGAGAACATCCCGGAGCCCGGCATCCCCGAGTCCTTCAAGGTGCTCATCAAGGAGATGCAGTCCCTGTGCCTCAACGTGGAGGTGCTGTCCAGTGACGGTATGTCCATCGAGATGCGTGACACCGACGAGGACGTCTTCCGCGCTGCGGAGGAGCTCGGTATCGACCTGTCCCGGCGCGAGCCGAGCAGCGTCGAAGAGGTCTGACGGGTCAGACGGAGGTTCGGTCCTGCCGGACCTCCGTCTCCCCCGGACCCCAGTCAGACCCCTGAAGACACGACCCCGAAAGAGGGATTGACGACAAGTGCTCGACGTCAACTTCTTCGACGAGCTGCGGATCGGCCTGGCGACCGCGGACGACATCCGACAGTGGTCCCACGGCGAGGTGAAGAAGCCGGAGACCATCAACTACCGCACCCTGAAGCCGGAAAAGGACGGGCTCTTCTGCGAGAAGATCTTCGGTCCCACCCGGGACTGGGAGTGCTACTGCGGTAAGTACAAGCGTGTCCGGTTCAAGGGCATCATCTGCGAGCGCTGTGGCGTCGAGGTCACTCGGGCCAAGGTGCGCCGTGAGCGGATGGGCCACATCGAGCTGGCCGCTCCCGTCACCCACATCTGGTACTTCAAGGGCGTTCCGTCGCGGCTGGGCTACCTGCTCGACCTCGCCCCGAAGGACCTCGAGAAGGTCATCTACTTCGCCGCCTACATGATCACGTGGGTGGACGACGAGCGCCGTACGCGCGACCTGCCGTCGCTGGAGGCCCACGTCTCCGTCGAGCGCCAGCAGATCGAGCAGCGCCGCGACGCCGACCTGGAGGCCCGGGCCAAGAAGCTCGAGTCGGACCTGGCCGAGCTGGAGGCCGAGGGCGCCAAGGCGGACGTGCGCCGCAAGGTGCGCGAAGGCGCCGAGCGGGAGATGAAGCAGCTGCGCGACCGCGCGCAGCGCGAGATCGACCGTCTCGACGAGGTGTGGAACCGCTTCAAGAACCTCAAGGTCCAGGACCTCGAGGGCGACGAGCTGCTCTACCGCGAGCTGCGTGACCGCTTCGGCACCTACTTCATGGGTGGCATGGGCGCGGCCGCGCTGCAGAAGCGCCTGGAGTCCTTCGACCTCGACGAGGAGGCCGAGAAGCTCCGCGAGATCATCCGGACCGGCAAGGGCCAGAAGAAGACCCGCGCGCTCAAGCGCCTCAAGGTCGTCTCGGCGTTCCTGCAGACCCGCAACAGCCCGAACGGCATGGTGCTGGACTGCATCCCGGTCATCCCGCCGGACCTGCGTCCGATGGTGCAGCTGGACGGTGGCCGCTTCGCGACCTCCGACCTGAACGACCTGTACCGCCGGGTCATCAACCGGAACAACCGTCTGAAGCGTCTGCTGGACCTCGGTGCCCCCGAGATCATCGTGAACAACGAGAAGCGGATGCTGCAGGAGGCCGTCGACGCGCTGTTCGACAACGGCCGCCGCGGTCGCCCGGTGACCGGTCCCGGTAACCGCCCGCTGAAGTCCCTCAGCGACATGCTGAAGGGCAAGCAGGGTCGATTCCGTCAGAACCTGCTGGGCAAGCGTGTCGACTACTCGGCGCGTTCCGTCATCGTCGTCGGCCCGCAGCTCAAGCTGCACCAGTGCGGTCTGCCGAAGGCGATGGCGCTGGAGCTGTTCAAGCCGTTCGTGATGAAGCGCCTGGTGGACCTCAACCACGCGCAGAACATCAAGTCGGCCAAGCGCATGGTCGAGCGTGGCCGCACCGTGGTGTACGACGTCCTCGAAGAGGTCATCGCCGAGCACCCGGTGCTGCTGAACCGTGCGCCCACCCTGCACCGTCTGGGCATCCAGGCCTTCGAGCCGCAGCTGGTCGAGGGCAAGGCCATCCAGATTCACCCGCTCGTGTGCACCGCGTTCAACGCGGACTTCGACGGTGACCAGATGGCCGTGCACCTGCCGCTGTCCGCGGAGGCCCAGGCCGAGGCCCGCATCCTGATGCTGTCCTCGAACAACATCCTCAAGCCGGCCGACGGCCGTCCGGTCACCATGCCGACCCAGGACATGGTGCTGGGCCTGTTCTTCCTCACCACCGACGAGGAGGAGCGGGAGGTCCGCGGCGAGGGCCGGTCCTTCGGCTCCACCGCCGAGGCGATCATGGCCTTCGACGCCCGGGAGCTGTCGCTCCAGGCGAAGGTCGACATCCGGTTCCCGGTCGGCAGCGTCCCGCCCCGCGGCTGGACCCCGCCGGTCGTCGAGGGGTCGGACGAGGGTGAGGCCGCCTGGCAGCAGGGTGACAGCTTCCGGCTGCGCACCACGCTGGGCCGCGCGCTCTTCAACGAGCTGCTGCCCGAGGACTACCCGTTCGTCGACTACTCGGTGGGCAAGAAGCAGCTCTCCGAGATCGTCAACGACCTCGCCGAGCGCTATCCGAAGGTCATCGTCGCGGCGACCCTGGACAACCTGAAGGCGGCCGGTTTCCACTGGGCCACCCGGTCCGGTGTCACCGTCGCGATCTCCGACGTCGTCGTCCCCGAGGCCAAGAAGGCCATCGTCGCGGGCTACGAGGCGCAGGACGAGAAGGTCCAGAAGCAGTACGAGCGCGGTCTGATCACCAAGGACGAGCGCACGCAGGAGCTCATCGCGATCTGGACCAAGGCGACCAACGAGGTCGCCGAGGCGATGAACTCGAACTTCCCCAAGACGAACCCCATCTTCATGATGGTTGACTCGGGTGCCCGAGGAAACATGATGCAGATGCGGCAGATCGCCGGTATGCGTGGTCTGGTGTCGAACGCGAAGAACGAGACCATCCCGCGTCCGATCAAGGCGTCCTTCCGTGAGGGCCTGTCGGTGCTGGAGTACTTCATCTCCACGCACGGTGCCCGTAAGGGTCTGGCCGACACCGCGCTGCGTACCGCCGACTCGGGTTACCTCACCCGTCGTCTGGTGGACGTCTCGCAGGACGTGATCATCCGCGAGGAGGACTGCGGCACCGAGCGCGGCCTCAAGCTGGCGATCGCGACCAAGGGCGCGGACGGTGTGCTGCGGAAGACCGACGACGTCGAGACCAGCGTGTACGCGCGCTGCCTCGCCGAGGACATCGTGGTCGACGGCAAGGTGCTGGCCCCGGCCGGCACCGACCTGGGTGACGTCCTCATCCAGGAGCTCGTCCGGCACGGCGTCGAGCAGGTCAAGACCCGCTCGGTGCTCACCTGCGAGTCCGCCGTCGGCACCTGCGCCATGTGCTACGGCCGCTCGCTGGCGACCGGCAAGCTGGTGGACATCGGTGAGGCGGTCGGCATCATCGCCGCCCAGTCCATCGGTGAGCCCGGTACCCAGCTGACGATGCGTACCTTCCACACCGGTGGTGTGGCCGGTGACGACATCACCCAGGGTCTGCCGCGTGTCGTCGAGCTCTTCGAGGCCCGTACGCCCAAGGGTGTCGCCCCGATCTCGGAGGCGGCCGGCCGCGTCCGGATCGAGGAGACCGAGAAGACCAAGAAGATCGTCGTCACCCCGGACGACGGCTCCGACGAGACCTCCTACGGCATCTCGAAGCGAGCCCGTCTGCTGGTGGGCGAGGGCGACCACGTCGAGGTCGGCCAGGCGCTGACGGTGGGTGCCACCAACCCGCACGACGTGCTGCGCATCCTCGGCCAGCGCGCCGTCCAGGTGCACCTGGTCGGCGAGGTCCAGAAGGTCTACAACTCGCAGGGTGTGTCGATCCACGACAAGCACATCGAGATCATCATCCGGCAGATGCTGCGCCGGGTGACGATCATCGAGTCCGGCGACGCGGAGCTGCTGCCGGGCGAGCTGGTGGAGCGTTCGCGCTTCGAGTCGGAGAACCGTCGGGTGGTCACCGAGGGCGGTCACCCCGCCTCCGGCCGTCCGCAGCTGATGGGTATCACCAAGGCCTCGCTGGCGACCGAGTCGTGGCTGTCGGCGGCGTCCTTCCAGGAGACGACCAGGGTCCTGACCGACGCGGCGATCAACGCCAAGTCGGACTCCCTGATCGGCCTCAAGGAGAACGTCATCATCGGTAAGCTCATCCCGGCCGGTACGGGCCTGTCCCGCTACCGGAACATCCGGGTCGAGCCGACCGAGGAGGCCAAGGCCGCGATGTACTCGGCCGTCGGTTACGACGACATCGACTACTCGCCGTTCGGTACCGGCTCCGGCCAGGCGGTCCCGCTGGAGGACTACGACTACGGTCCGTACAACCAGTAGGTGGTAGCGGCCGGTCGGAGTACCGGCACGTGACACGGGCAGGGCGGTCACCCCAGGACGGGGTGGCCGCCCTGCTGGGGTTCCGCCCGCGGTGCGTGACGACTATGCTGCGGGACGGTGTGTCCTGCGCGTGTGCATTTGTTTTGACCGGAGCCGATGCGCTAGGTACGCTCTGACCTTGTGCCTGGGGTGTCCCTGGGCTCCCGTGCGCGCTTATGCCATGGGGCCCGAGGTGTCGACACCGAGACTGACGCACTCTCTCGCTTCCCGCGAAAGTCTGCAGTCCGCGACACACCCGACCGCGTGGGTCGGAGAATCCCCAGGTTAGCTTTAACGAGACGGCACACAGAAACCGGAGAAACGGTGCCTACGATCCAGCAGCTGGTCCGCAAGGGCCGGCAGGACAAGGTCGAGAAGAACAAGACGCCCGCGCTCGAGGGTTCCCCCCAGCGTCGTGGCGTCTGCACGCGTGTTTTCACGACCACCCCGAAGAAGCCGAACTCGGCCCTGCGTAAGGTCGCGCGTGTGCGTCTGACCAGCGGGATCGAGGTCACCGCTTACATTCCGGGTGAGGGCCACAACCTGCAGGAGCACTCCATCGTGCTCGTGCGTGGCGGTCGTGTGAAGGACCTGCCGGGTGTTCGTTACAAGATCATCCGCGGCTCCCTCGACACGCAGGGCGTCAAGAACCGCAAGCAGGCTCGCAGCCGCTACGGCGCCAAGAAGGAGAAGTAAGAATGCCTCGTAAGGGCCCCGCCCCGAAGCGCCCGGTCATCATCGACCCGGTCTACAACTCTCCTCTTGTCACCTCGCTGATCAACAAGATCCTGCTGAACGGCAAGCGGTCCACCGCCGAGCGCATCGTCTACGGTGCCATGGAGGGCCTGCGCGAGAAGACCGGCAACGACCCCGTCATCACGCTCAAGCGCGCGCTCGAGAACGTGAAGCCGGCCCTTGAGGTGAAGTCCCGCCGTGTCGGTGGCGCCACCTACCAGGTCCCGGTCGAGGTCAAGCCCGGCCGCGCCTCCACCCTCGCGCTGCGCTGGCTCGTGGGTTACTCCCGCGCCCGCCGCGAGAAGACCATGACCGAGCGTCTGATGAACGAGCTGCTGGACGCCAGCAACGGTCTGGGCGCCTCCGTCAAGCGTCGCGAGGACACCCACAAGATGGCCGAGTCCAACAAGGCCTTCGCGCACTACCGCTGGTAGTCGCTACCCCATCGAGAACCGAGAGAAGACGAAAGCCTCATGGCTACCACTTCACTTGACCTGGCCAGGGTCCGCAACATCGGGATCATGGCCCACATCGACGCGGGCAAGACGACCACCACCGAGCGGATCCTGTTCTACACCGGTGTCTCGTACAAGATCGGTGAGGTCCACGACGGCGCTGCCACGATGGACTGGATGGAGCAGGAGCAGGAGCGCGGCATCACGATCACGTCGGCCGCGACGACCTGTCACTGGCCGCTCGCGAACGTCGACCACACGATCAACATCATCGACACCCCGGGCCACGTCGACTTCACCGTCGAGGTGGAGCGCTCGCTGCGCGTGCTCGACGGTGCCGTCACGGTGTTCGACGGTGTCGCGGGCGTCGAGCCCCAGTCCGAGACCGTGTGGCGTCAGGCGGACCGCTACGGCGTGCCGCGCATCTGCTTCGTCAACAAGCTGGACCGTACCGGTGCCGAGTTCCACCGCTGCGTCGACATGATCGTCGACCGGCTCGGTGCGGTGCCGCTGGTCATGCAGCTGCCGATCGGTGCCGAGGCCGACTTCAAGGGCGTGGTGGACCTCGTCCAGATGAAGGCTCTGGTCTGGTCCGCCGAGGCCGCCAAGGGCGAGATGTACGACGTCGTCGACATCCCGGACACCCACACCGAGGCTGCCGAGGAGTGGCGCGGCAAGCTGCTCGAGGCCGTCGCGGAGAACGACGAGGAGATGATGGAGCTGTTCCTGGAGGGCGTCGAGCCCACCGAGGAGCAGCTGTACGCGGCCATCCGCCGCATCACCATCGCCTCCACCGGCAAGGGCACCACCACGGTCACCCCGGTGTTCTGTGGCACCGCGTTCAAGAACAAGGGCGTCCAGCCCCTGCTCGACGCGGTCGTGCGCTACCTGCCGTCGCCGCTCGACATCGAGGCGGTCGAGGGTCACCTGCCGAGCAACGACGAAGAGGTCGTGAAGCGCAAGCCGTCCGACGACGAGCCGTTCGCCGGCCTTGCCTTCAAGATCATGAGCGACCCCCACCTGGGCAAGCTCACCTTCGTCCGCGTCTACTCCGGCCGCATGGAGACCGGCACCCAGGTGCTGAACTCCGTGAAGGGCCGGAAGGAGCGGATCGGCAAGATCTACCGGATGCACGCGAACAAGCGTGAGGAGATCGACAGCGTGGGTGCCGGCGACATCGTCGCCGTCATGGGTCTGAAGCAGACCACCACCGGCGAGACCCTCAGCGACTCCGCCAAGCCGGTGATCCTGGAGTCCATGGACTTCCCGGCCCCGGTCATCGAGGTGGCCATCGAGCCGAAGTCCAAGGGCGACCAGGAGAAGCTGGGCGTCGCGATCCAGCGGCTGGCCGAGGAGGACCCGTCCTTCCGCGTCAAGACCGACGAGGAGACCGGCCAGACCATCATCGCTGGTATGGGCGAGCTGCACCTGGACGTGCTGGTCGACCGTATGCGCCGTGAGTTCAAGGTCGAGGCCAACGTCGGCAAGCCGCAGGTCGCGTACCGCGAGACGCTGCGCAAGGCGGTCGAGCGTCTGGACTACACGCACAAGAAGCAGACCGGTGGTTCCGGTCAGTTCGCGAAGATCCAGATCGCGCTGGAGCCGCTCGAGGGCGACGGCTACGAGTTCGAGAACAAGGTCACCGGTGGCCGCGTTCCGAAGGAGTACATCCCCTCGGTCGACGCCGGCTGCCAGGAGGCCATGGAGTTCGGCGTGCTGGCCGGCTACCCGCTGACGGGTGTCAAGGTCACGCTGCTCGACGGTGGCTACCACGAGGTCGACTCTTCCGAGATGGCCTTCAAGATCGCCGGTTCGATGGCCTTCAAGGAGGCCGCCCGCAAGGCCAGCCCGGCCCTGCTCGAGCCGATGATGAAGGTCGAGGTCACCACGCCCGAGGACTACATGGGCGATGTGATCGGCGACATCAACTCCCGCCGTGGACAGATCCAGTCCATGGAGGACCGCAGTGGTGCCAAGCTGGTCACCGGCCTGGTTCCGCTGTCCGAGATGTTCGGCTACGTCGGAGACCTGCGCAGCAAGACCTCTGGCCGCGCCAGCTACTCCATGCAGTTCGACTCCTACGCCGAGGTTCCCCGGAACGTCGCCGAGGAGATCATCGCGAAGGCCAAGGGCGAGTAACACTTCGTTGCCATCCCCTTTAGGCTGGAGCTAAAGGCATCGGGGCATACCGCCACAGATCGCTCCATGTGATCTGTGGCGGGGCCCCGGCCGCCGGCCCCCAGAAACGAATACGGCGAAGGGCATCCCCCTCGGGGTCCTGGCCGGTTCGGTAAGACCACCTGAACCCATCCGCAAAGTGTGGATGCGTTACAGAACCACTCCACAGGAGGACCCCAGTGGCGAAGGCGAAGTTCGAGCGGACTAAGCCGCACGTCAACATCGGCACCATCGGTCACATCGACCACGGTAAGACGACCCTTACCGCGGCGATCACCAAGGTGCTGCACGACAAGTACCCGGACCTGAACGAGGCTTCGGCGTTCGACCAGATCGACAAGGCTCCTGAGGAGCGGCAGCGCGGTATCACCATCTCCATCGCGCACGTCGAGTACCAGACCGAGTCGCGCCACTACGCGCACGTCGACTGCCCGGGTCACGCGGACTACATCAAGAACATGATCACCGGTGCGGCGCAGATGGACGGCGCCATCCTGGTGGTCGCCGCCACCGACGGCCCGATGCCGCAGACCAAGGAGCACGTGCTCCTGGCCCGCCAGGTCGGTGTGCCGTACATCGTTGTCGCCCTGAACAAGGCCGACATGGTGGACGACGAGGAGATCCTGGAGCTCGTCGAGCTCGAGGTGCGTGAGCTCCTCTCCGAGTACGAGTTCCCGGGCGACGACGTTCCGGTCGTCAAGGTCTCGGCGCTGAAGGCGCTCGAGGGCGACGCCGAGTGGGGCGAGTCGGTCCTCAACCTGATGAACGCCGTCGACGAGTCGATCCCGCAGCCGGAGCGCGACGTCGACAAGCCGTTCCTCATGCCGATCGAGGATGTCTTCACCATCACCGGTCGCGGTACGGTCGTCACCGGCCGTATCGAGCGTGGTGTCCTGAAGGTCAACGAGACCGTGGACATCATCGGCATCAAGCAGGAGAAGACCACCACCACGGTCACCGGCATCGAGATGTTCCGCAAGCTGCTCGACGAGGGCCAGGCCGGTGAGAACGTCGGTCTGCTGCTCCGCGGCATCAAGCGCGAGGACGTCGAGCGCGGCCAGGTCATCATCAAGCCGGGCTCGGTCACCCCGCACACCTCGTTCGAGGCGCAGGCCTACATCCTCTCCAAGGACGAGGGTGGCCGTCACACGCCGTTCTTCAACAACTACCGTCCGCAGTTCTACTTCCGTACCACGGACGTGACGGGCGTTGTGACCCTCCCCGAGGGCACCGAGATGGTCATGCCGGGCGACAACACCGAGATGTCGGTCGAGCTGATCCAGCCGGTCGCCATGGAGGAGGGCCTGAAGTTCGCCATCCGTGAGGGTGGCCGGACCGTCGGCGCCGGCCAGGTCACCAAGATCAACAAGTGACCTGACCCCCTCCGCGCCGAAGGCTGGCGGGGAGGGACGCTCCCCGGAGCATCACGACCTGGGTCCCACCCACCGGAAACGGTGGGTGGGACCCAGGTCTTTTTCGTGCTGCCGGGGGTGCCGCGCCGCACCGCGGAGCCCGCGGCCGCCCCGTGCGGCGGCCGACCGGGCGGTCATCTCGTGCGGGGCCATGCCGTGCGGGGGTCACCTCGTGCGGCGGTCGGTCCGAGCGGGACCGCCGCGTGCGGGGGCCACCCGGGCGGCGGATCAGGCCCGGGAGGTCGGGGCGGGTCCGGAAGGCGGGGCGGGCCCGGGTGGCGGGATCAGGCCCGGGAGGTGGGGGCGGGCCGCCAGATCCACGGGGTGGCCCCCGGGGACATGCCCACCACGCACAGCCGGCCGGCGCCGCCCGGCAGCACCGCGGGGTCGCCCACCGGTACCAGCCGGCCGGGGGAGCGCAGCGGCCGGGTGCCGACATCGGTGCCGTACCGCAGCAGTACCTCGCCGTCGACGGACTTGCCCGCCAGCAGCACCGTGTCGGCGCTGCCCGGGACCGGCACCGGAAGCGCGGCCACCGGCCCGTACCCGTCGAAGTGGCGCAGCGGTGCCGACGCCGGGCCGGTCAGTGGGTCGAGGGTGTAGAGGTACGGCTGGGCGCCGGCGGGGGAGCGGTAGACCAGCGCGATGGTGCCGTCGGTGGTGAGCACGGCGCCGGGCCGCTCGCCGGGGACCGGCAGCCCGGTCGGCGGCTGGGGCTGCGGCCCGCCGTCGATGTGGCTCTGCGCCCAGTGGTGCACGGTCTCGCGCCCGGCGGCGAAGACGTGGACCAGCTGCTCCCGGTCGAGCAGTACGGTCAGCCCGTCCTGGATCTCGCCGCCGCCCAGCGGCAGCCACTCGCCCCAGTGGCCGGTGGCGGTGCGGACCCGGGTGGCGAGACCCTTGTCGGCGGTGCGGACGAAGAGGTGGACGCGTCCGTCGGGGGTGGCCACGGCGACCGGGGCGCCCACCCGGCGACCGTCCTCCGGGTCGTCGTGCGGGGTGCCCAGCGACTGCCAGGCGCCGAACGGCCCGTCCGGGGTGCGCTCCTCCAGGACGACGATGTCGCGGGTGTTGTCCCGGCCCTGTCCGGCCAGGCCGCTGAACCGCAGCGCGAACAGCAACTGGCGTCCGGTGGTGTCCCGGACCGCGCACAGGGTGGGGGCCAGCGGCCCGCCGCCGAGGTTGCGGGGGGCGCCGAAGCGGCCGCTGCGGGGGGCCGTCTCGCGCCAGCGGACCGCGTGCGTGCCCAGCACCCCGTAGGCGACCAGGCGTCCCTGGCGGTCGGTGGTGGGGGCGGGCAGGGCGCCGGGGTAGCGGTAGTGGGTGGAGCGCACCCAGCCCTTGCGGTTGCGCAGCGGTCCGCCGCCGCCCTGGCTGTAGTCACCGCAGCCCGCGGCGTTGCCGCAGGCCCAGCCGGGGGCGCCGCCGTACGCCTCCAGCAGGCGGGCCTTCCGGCCGACCACGGCGGGGGGCAGGTTGTGCGGCCACCGCTGGTTGTAGTAGCCGCGGAAGGCGGTGGTGGTGAAGCGGGGGGCGCGCCCGTCCCGGCCGGTGGCGTCGGCGACCCACTGGGATATCGCCTTCCAGGTGAAGAGCGCCACCGGGGTGTGGTCGCGGTGGTCGGAGCAGTCCGGCTGGTCGTTGTCGCGGGGGTGCGCGGCGTCGTGGACCTGGAAGTCGGGGTCGGGGTCGAGGGTGTGGATCACGGTGGGCCGGAACCGGTCCATGAGCGCGGCGAGCACGTCGACCAGGGTCTCGTGCCGGTACCGGTACACCTCCCGCTGCGGTGAACCGTCGGCGACCAGGGTGTTGGCCACCACCCCGGGTATGTCCCACAGGTGCGGCAGCCGGACCTTGTTGTCCGAGAGCATGGCGACGTTGAGGAAGACCAGCTGTACCTCGCGGCCGCCGGCGGCCAGCCGGTTGGTCTCGGCCCGGACCCCGCCCGGCAGGTCGGCGACCGCGCGCTGCCAGCGGGTGAACCGGTCCATCCCCAGCATCTCGGCGTACGCCTGGCGCAGTCCCTGGTGGCGGGAGGCGGAGTAGGCGGCCTTGTCCGGCTCCGGCAGCGGTGTGCCGGGTGCCCGGTTGACGCCCTTGGCCTCGCCGGCGGTGACGTAGACGCACACCACCCGGGCGCCGGCCCGCAGCAGGTGCTGGGTGTCCGGGTTCATGAAGTACAGGTCGTCGTCGGGGTGGGCGAGGACCTGCATCAGCACCGTGTCGTTGTCGCCGGTCACCGGTGTGAACGGTTCCGCGCCGAGCGGGTTGACGGACCGGACGGGTGCGGGCGAGGCGCTGGTGGCCGGGGCGGCTTCGGAGCAGGAGACCGCGGTGGCGGCCGTCACCGCGGCCAGGGCGGCCAGCGTGCGGCGGCGGGTGAGAGCGAAAGCGAACCGCTCCGCGGCGTTCGGTGGCATGGCGGTTTGCGGCATGGGGGCATGGCCCCCGGAGTGTCCAGCCATCTGGGTGACCCCGTCCCGTCGTGCAGCACGTGAGTCCCCGGCTGCTTCAGCGTGATATAGGACGGACCGCGATCTTCACAGGTTGCCCTGTCGCGTGGTATTGCCGGTCACAGAATGATCAATGGCGGGAGCATGACAGGCTCCCGCTTCGCCGTCAGCGGGCGATCCCGCCGTCGTCAGCGGGCGGTCCCGCCGGCGGCGGTCCGGCACTCCCGGCAGTGGCCGGGGGACGGGGAGCGGAAGGCGCGGTCGCAGGAATCGCAGTTCTGGAGCGGGTCGGGGCGCGCCGCGGCGGGGGCGGGCGGGTCGTCCGGCAGCTGCGGTGGCAGCAGCCCGGTGAGCCGGTGCGCCAGCAGGGCCGCCGGGTGGCGCAGGTCCGCCGGCAGGTTGGCGGTGAGCGCGTGGCGTACCGCGTCGTGACCGGCGCCACGCTCCAGCCAGGCGGCCACGGCCGGGGCGAGGTGGCGCACGTCCCGCTCGGAGAGGAGGAGCCGGGGCTCGTGTCGGTGCAGGCCGGCGAGGAGCGCCTCGGCGGCCCGATGGCCGTCCGGCGCCGGTGCGGCGGGCCCCGGGAGCGGTGGCGGTGCCGGGCGGGGCGCGGGGATCGGGCCGGGCGCCGGCAGGGTGCGCGTCGCGGCCGGGGGCCCGGGGTCGGCGGGGGCGGGTGACCTCACGGCGGCGGGTGGGGGCGACGGCAGCGTGGCGGGGGCGGGTGGCGGCAGCGCGGCGGGCGGGGACGCGGGCGGTGGGTGCGCGCCGGGCGCGGACGCGGGCGGTACGGGACCGCCGGGCGCCGGTGCGGACGATGCGGGCGGTGCGGAGGCGGCGGCCGGCGGCGGGCCGGGGGCCGGGGCCGGTGTGGCGTACCGGGGCGCCGCCGGGCGGGCGGTCGGGGGCGGCTCGGCGGGCGGGCACGGCGGACGGGGCGGGGCGGCCGCGCCCACCGTACGGCCGCCCGGACCGGGGCGGGCATCGCCCACGGCGGGGCGGGCCGCACCCACCGCGGGGCGGGTCGCACGCACCGCGGGGCGGGCGGCATCGCCGGGGCCGCCGCGGGCTGCCGGGGCGTGGTACGCGACGGTGCGGGTGACGATCCGCCCGTCGGGGGTCCGCACCCGGGTCCGCTCCAGGTAGCCGTGGGCCTCCAGCTCCCGCAGCGCCCCGGCGATCCGGCCCCGCCCCTCCGGGAACCGCCCGGCCAGGGTCCGGATGTCGACCGGTGCGCCGTCCGGCAGCGACTGGATGTGCGCGCCGAGCCCGATCGCGGTCAGCGACAGTTCGCGGTGCTGGGTGAGGTGGTTGCCGATGATCGAGTACCGGCGGGGGTGGCGTTCACTCACCTGGGTGACTCCGCCGACAGTTCGGCGAAGCCGGGAATGGGTGCGCGCGGGCGCGCTACGCTGCTCTCCAGCCATCGGGAAGCGCCTACTTCCTGGGTGGTCAGGCCCTCGACCCGGGATGCCCGTCCCGGCCGGGGGCCGTCGCATTTTCTGCGGTGGTCGGGGCCGAGCCTGCCGCGCTCGCCCGCCGGTGCGCCACTCCAGCCGGGCGCAATCACCCGAGCGGGTGACGGGGTTGGTGGTTTGGCTGGGTGGGTGAGGTCTTTCTCCCGGTTCCTGGGGTTCCCGGATATCCGGTGGTCGGTGCTCTTGGGATCGCCCGCCGCGCCGGGACCCGGCCGATGGGCGCCCGGTCCGCCGGAGGCCGGGATTCCGGGCTCCGGTGCGGAGTTGGGCGGCGGCTCCACGGCCGACTTGAGTGCGACTTGAGCGGAAGATCCGGTTCGGGTGATGTTTCCGCGTGCCGCACTCCGTGTGACGGCGTGTGTCTAGGGTGATAACAGTATCGACGCCTGTACGGACCGTGGCTGTCCGGTGCGGGGCCCGGTGCTGTCCGGACCACACGCCGTGACGTGTCCGGGCGGGCGGTGACGCAGACCGACGGGCACTCGGAGGTGGGCTCATGACCGGCGACAACGGCGTTGCGGAAGGCCCGAGGCACAGGGGCCTCGCGACGGACGGCGCGAACGGTCCCGGGTGGGACACCGGGGTGGAGGAGGGCCGCAGCGGCACCGCGGTGAGAACGGTCGGCAGCCTCGCGGTCCGCCTGGAGGAGACGCGGTCCCGGCAGCCGGAACGGGGCCCGGCCATCGGCTACCGGGAGGCGGCCCCGGCCGCCGAGCGGGGGCGGCGGAAGTCCGCGCCGAGCTTCCTGACGCTGACGGACGAGCCGCCGGTGTCCGGCGGGCAGCTCGCGGTCCTGGAGAAGGACGTCATGGCGGCCGGGCAGCCCGGGCGGACGCGGCGCCCGGGCCGGCTGGAGGACGACGCCGTCGAGCTGGGCGCCTACAACAACTCCGTCGTCGACGCACTGCTCCAGACCGAGGAGTACGCCCGCGCCGTCCTCGGCGGCCGCCGTCCGGCGTTCACCGAGGCGGAGCTGGAGCGGCGGGTGGCGGCCCGGATGGCCCGGCAGGACATCCTGCTGCGCTCGGAGACGCGGACCGGGTTCACCTTCGTGCAGTGCGAGGCCACGCTGCGCCGCACGGTCGGCGGCCGGGCCGTGATGCGCCGCCAGCTCGAACACCTCCTGGAGGTCGGGCAGTGGCGGAACGTGGACCTGCGGGTGCTGCCGCT
The DNA here is from genome assembly GCF_044327625.1 of Streptomyces sp. NPDC018031. Lineage (NCBI taxonomy): Bacteria > Bacillati > Actinomycetota > Actinomycetes > Kitasatosporales > Streptomycetaceae > Streptomyces > Streptomyces sp. NPDC018031. Next base: position 1,213,779 of record NZ_JBIRFT010000001.1, on the reverse strand, counting down.
GAGCTGCGCGGAGAACGCCGGACTCGGAGGCTCGCTGCGCGTGCTGCGGCTCCGGGACGGCAGCACCGTGGGACACAACGAGGTGCAGATGGGCAGCCCGTTGTTCACCGACCCCAAGGAGGTCCGGGTCCTCGACATCCGCTTCGAGGCCATCCGGGGGCAGGCGCTCCTGCGGTGGGAGTCGCTGGCCTTCATCGAGAAGGTGCTGGGAGAGCTGTGAGGCGGGCCGGGGCCCGGCGGGCGGAGCGCCGGGCCCCGGCCCGCCCTGCCGCCGGACCCCGGTGAACGGTGCCGCCGCCGGACAGCGCCTTCCGGACGCGTCGCGCCCGGGAGGCTTCCTACCGGAACGCGGCCAGGTTCCGGGCGACCCAGTCGCCGAACGGGCGGGCCGGGCGGCGCAGCACCTCCGCCACGTCAGGGCCGGCCGTCTGCTCGGCCGGGAGCGGCGCGCCGAGGATGTCCAATGTGCCGCTGACCGCCTCCTCCGGCATGAACCGCGCCATCCGGGCGTGCGCCTCCGCACGCGACAGCTCCACGAACGCGACGTCCTCGCCCAGCGCCTCGGAGATCACCGCGGCCTGCCGGCGCGGGCTGATCGGCTCGGGGCCGGTCAGCTCGTACGCCCGGCCGGCGTGACCGTCCTCGCGCAGCGCGGCGGCGGCGACCGCGGCGATGTCGTCCGGGTCGACGACCGGCAGCGCCACGTCACCGAACGGAGCGAAGACCGTGCGCCGGGCGCGGACCGGCTCGGCCCAGGCGAAGGCGTTGGACGCGAAACCGCCGGGGCGCAGGATCGTGAACTCCAGCCCGGACGCGCGTACGGCGGCCTCGTACTCCCGCAGCCGGGCGTGTGAGCCCGCGTCCGGGCGGGTGGCACTGACCTGCGAGGAGAGCAGGACGACCCGCTTGATCCCGGCATCGGCGGCCGCCTCCAGCAGGGCGCCCGGGCGTTCGCCCCGGCTGTTCAGCTCGCCGCCCAGCAGGACGAACAGGGCACGGCTGCCTTCGATGACGGGCCGCATGCTCTTCGCGTCGCCGAGGTCGGCCCGGCCGCTCCGGACGCCGGTCGGCAGCCCCGCGGGCCGTGGCTGCCGGGACACGGCGACGACCTCCTCGCCCGCCTCGGCCAGCAGTCGTACCAGCGTCCGCCCGACGTTCCCGGTCGCACCCGTCACAGTGATCACGATGGCTCTCCTCGGTGAGTTAGTTGGCTAACTGAGAACGACCGTAGCACGGTCCCACGGGAGGCTGTCTATAGTCAGTCGGGTGACCAACTCAGTGAATCCGCGGGCGCGGGCGTCCGAGAAGCGCCGCCGACTCACCCGGGCCGCGGCACGGGTGCTGCACGAGCAGGGCGTCGAGCGCACCACCCTCGCCGACATCGCGCGGGAGGCCGAAGTCCCCGTCGGGAACGTCTACTACTACTTCAAGACCAAGGACGAGCTGGTCAGCGCCGCCCTGGCCGAGCACAGCGCGCACCTGGACGAGATCACCGCCCGGCTGGAGCAGTCGGACGACCCGCGCGACCGCCTCAAGGCGCTGGTCGAGGGCTGGATCGGCGCGCGGGACGTCGCCGCCCGCTACGGCTGTCCCACCGGCACGCTGGCGGTGGAACTCGACAAGCGGGCGGACGGGACCCTCGACGCGGAGGCCGGCGCGGTGATCCGGCGACTGCTGGACTGGGCCGGGCAGCAGTTCCGCGCACTGGGCCTGGCCCACCCGGACGATCTGGCCCTCACCCTGGTCTCCGGCTATCAGGGCATGTCGCTCCTGGCCAACGCCCTGCGCGACCCCGACGTCATGACCCGGGAGGGAACCCGCCTGCTGCGCTGGCTCGACTCGCTGGAGAGCGCCGACCCGCAGAGCTGAACAGGCCGGCGGCGGGCGCTACGCCGGCCGGCGGTCGTTCAGGATCCGCTGGAAGATCAGGTGATCGCGCCACGCCCCGGCGATGTGCAGGTACCGGGGGGCGGTGCCGATCAGCTCGAAGCCGCACCTGATCAGGACGCGCTGCGAGCCGATGTTGTCGACGCGGGTGCTCGCCTCGACCCGGTGCAGGGCCAGCCGCTCGTCGGCGATGCCCAGGACCGCTCGGGTGGCGGCGGTGGCCAGCCCCCGGCCGGTGAGGCCGGCGTCGATCCAGTAGCCGAGATAGGCGTTGCGGAACGGCCCCAGCACGATGTTCGACAGGGTGATGGTGCCGATGATCCGCTCGCCGTCGTCCAGGACCCAGGGCAGCAGTCGGCCGGCGTCCCGCTGCGCGAGCTGGTCGTGCAGCCGCTCGGCCTGGCCCTCGGGGGTGTGGAAGCGGGCGTCGCGGTCCGGTTCCCACGGCCGCAGGTGTTCCCGGTTGCGCAGATAGGCGCGGCAGAGGGCGTCGGCGTCCTCCGGCGCGAGGAGGCGCAGCCGCACCCCGTCGGCCACGGTCACGGCGGGAACGTCCATGGCGGTCAGGATAGGTGGCCGGAGCCGCCGGGCGGGTGAACCGGTTCGGGAGGAGCCCCCGCCCGGGGACGCCGGGTCGGGCGTCCGCGCCGCGCCCGGACGCGCCCCGCGCCCCCGCCCCGGACGCGGCCCGGCCCGCGCGCTCCCTCGCACGCCGCGCCGACGCCAACGCGTCGTCTCGCCAGGCGGGTTGGGGCCGGTACCCGGGCCGCCGGCACGGGCACCGGCGGCGTGGCGGCTCAGCTCCGCAGGTCCAGCTCCGCCCACACCGTCTTGCGGGGGAGCGGCCCGAGGAAGGTGCCCCAGCGGTCGGCCAGTTCCTCGACGAGCAGCAGGCCGTAGCCCGACTCGCGGTGCCCCTGCCCGCTGCCGTCCGTGTGGCGGCGGATCACCGGGACCTGTTCGGTGCGGGTGTCCGCCACCTCGATGCGCACCGTGGTCACCGGGCCGTGCGCGGTGGCGCCCAAGCTCAGCCGGAAGCTGCGACCGGGCATCCGGCCGTGCCGGGCCGCGTTCGACGCGAGTTCGGCGATCACCAGGGCCGCCGGCTCGAACGGCAGCCCCCAGGAGCGGAGTTGCTCGACCGAGAGCAGCCGGGCCAGCCGGGCCGCCTTGCGGGTGGCCGAGAGCAGCACGGTGAACTGGAGATCGGCTTGAGCGGACGTGTCGGTTCGAGTGATGTTGTGGCTCACATCACTCAGCGTGGCCAAGCGTGACTAGGCTGAAAAGTACCGATGCCTGTACGGACGGTGGTCGTCCGGCTCCGGTCCGGCCCTGTCCGGCCCGTCCGCCGGAGGCGGCAGGCGTCGCACACGGACGCGTATACGGGAGGTGGGGGCCATGACGGTGGGCAGCGGTGCGGAGGAGCGCGGGAGGCCCGCGGAACTCTTCACGGACGGTGCGGACGGCGCGGACTGGGAACCCGGCCTGGCGGACGACAGCGGAGCGGTGGTCAAGGCGGTCGCCCGCCAGATCAAGCTGTGGCGGGAGGCGGCCGGGCTCCGGCAGGCCGAGCTGGGCGCGGCCATCGGATACGGAGAGGAACTGGTGTCCGCCGTGGAGCGGGGGCGGCGCATTCCCCGGCCGGAGTTCCTGGACAAGGCGGACGACGCCCTGGGCGCGGGCGGGAAGATCGCCGCGATGAAGAAGGACGTCGCGGAGGCGCGGTACCCGAAGAAGGTGCGGGACCTGGCACGTCTGGAGGCCGAGGCGGTCGAGCTGGGGGCGTACAACAACTCAGTCGTGGACGGACTGCTGCAGACCGAGGAGTACGCACGTGCCGTCCTCGGCAGCCGTCGTCCGGTCTTCCCTGATGAGGAACTCGAAAGGCGGCTGGCAGCCCGGATGGCCAGGCAGGAGATCTTGAGTCGTCCCGGGGTGATGACGGTGTTCAACTTCGTGCAGTGCGAGGCCACGCTGCGGCGAGCCATCGGCGGCAGGACGGTCATGCGGGAGCAGCTTCGGCATCTGCTGGCGATGGCCCGACTGCGGAACGTGGACCTCCAGGTGCTCCCGCTGGGCCGGGAGGAGAACTCCGGGCTGGGCGGTTCGTTCCGGCTGCTCCGGCTCCGGGACGGCAGCACCGTGGGGCACAACGAGGTCCAGCTGGTCAGCCGGGTCATCGCCGATCCCAGAGAGTCCCAGATCCTCGACATCCGCTATGGGATTATCCGAGCGCAGGCTCTCACGCCACGGGATTCGCTCGCCTTCATCGAGAAAGTGCTGGGAGAGACATGACCCTCAGGCCCACTACTCAAGATGGCTCCGTGCTGGAATGGCGCAAGAGCAGCCACAGTACGGATGACGGCCCAGCGTGCGTCGAGGTGGCGGCCGCCCCCGGCGTGGTGCGCGTCCGGGACTCCACGGACCCCCAGGGGCCGTGGCTCGCCTTTGCTCCGGAAGAGTGGAGCGCGTTCGTGAGGTTCGCGGCAGCGGGCTGAGCGGGGCCGGCCCCGTCCTCCGACCCGCCCGGCGGTGACCGCCGAGCGCGCCCCGTGCGCGCGGCGGCCGGGTCCCGGGGCGGCGGTCGCCACCGGCCGTGCCGCCCGCCGGGGCGGCCGGGCCCGCGCACCTCGGGGGTTCGTCGCTACTCGCGTGGGGTAAGCTCCCACGCCCGATTCGCGATGGCGACAGCCCGTATGGCACACTGTTCAGGTTGCTCGGTTGAGTGCCGATGCTGCGCGCCTCCCGCCGGGAGGACCGGAAGCGAGTCCCACGGTACTCGTCACCCCTTCTCAGGGGTGGAAGTACGGGAATCTTCCGGGAAGCGTCAGCGGGGCCCCAGCCAGGCGCCCGGTGGGTGTCTTTCCCCCACGTACCCCTTTCACCAGGGAATCTCTCCAGGGAGATTTACAAGAAGGGGCGCGACACGCCCGACCGCGGGGGTCGGAGGAAAGACGGGAACGCACCGGGTCCCAGAGCGTTACGAGAGACAGGACTACGAAGTAGCCATGGCGGGACAGAAGATCCGCATCCGGCTCAAGGCCTACGACCACGAGGTCATCGACTCCTCGGCGAAGAAGATCGTCGAGACGGTGACCCGCACTGGTGCGTCGGTCGCGGGCCCGGTGCCGCTGCCCACTGAGAAGAACGTGTACTGCGTCATCAAGTCGCCGCACAAGTACAAGGACTCGCGCGAGCACTTCGAGATGCGCACGCACAAGCGCCTCATCGACATCCTCGACCCCACGCCGAAGACCGTCGACTCGCTGATGCGTCTCGACCTGCCGGCCGGCGTCGACATCGAGATCAAGCTCTGAGGTGACGCGCGAGATGGCTAAGCAGATCAAGGGCGTCCTGGGCGAGAAGCTCGGTATGACGCAGGTGTGGGACGAGAACAACCGTGTCGTCCCGGTCACCGTCGTCAAGGCCGGTCCCTGCGTCGTGACCCAGGTCCGTACCGCTGACACGGACGGCTACAGCGCCGTCCAGATCGCCTTCGGCGAGATCGACCCGCGCAAGGTGAACAAGCCCCTCAAGGGCCACTTCGCGAAGGCCGACGTCACCCCGCGCCGCCACCTGGTGGAGCTGCGTACCGCTGACGCCAGCGAGTACACGCTCGGCCAGGAGGTCACCGCCGAGGTGTTCGAGTCCGGTGTCAAGGTCGACGTGACCGGCACCAGCAAGGGCAAGGGCACCGCCGGTGTCATGAAGCGCCACGGCTTCAAGGGCCTGGGCGCCGGTCACGGCACCCAGCGCAAGCACCGCTCGCCGGGCTCGATCGGTGGCTGCGCCACCCCGGGCCGCGTGTTCAAGGGCCTGCGCATGGCCGGCCGCATGGGCAACGAGCGGGTCACCACCCAGAACCTGACCGTCCACGCCGTTGACGCGGAGAAGGGCCTGCTGCTCATCAAGGGCGCGGTTCCTGGTCCGAACGGCGGCCTCGTCCTGGTCCGTACCGCGGCCAAGGGGGCCTGAGGTAACCGATGAGCACCATTGACATCCTTTCGCCGGCAGGCGACAAGGCCGGGACCGTCGAGCTCCCCGCGGAGATCTTCGACGCTCAGGTCAGCGTTCCGCTGATCCACCAGGTCGTCGTCGCACAGCTGGCCGCTGCCCGACAGGGCACGCACAAGACGAAGACTCGCGGCGAGGTCCGCGGCGGTGGCAAGAAGCCCTACCGCCAGAAGGGCACCGGTCGCGCCCGCCAGGGTTCGACCCGCGCGCCGCAGTTCGCCGGTGGTGGCGTCGTGCACGGTCCCGTGCCGCGCGACTACTCGCAGCGCACCCCGAAGAAGATGAAGGTCGCCGCCCTGCGTGGTGCCCTCTCCGACCGGGCGCGCCACTCCCGTATCCACGTGGTGACCGGCGTGGTGGACGGCGACATCTCCACCAAGGCCGCCAAGTCCCTGCTGGGCAAGATCAGCGAGCGCAAGAACCTGCTCCTGGTCGCCGAGCGCTCGGACGAGGCCGCGTGGCTGTCCGCCCGCAACCTGCCCCAGGTGCACATCCTGGAGCCGGGCCAGCTGAACACGTACGACGTGCTCGTCTCCGACGACGTGGTCTTCACCAAGGCCGCCTTCGAGTCCTTCGTGGCTGGTCCCAAGGCCGCTGAGCTCGAAGGGAGCGACGCCTGATGACTGAGGCGACCGCTGTCACCAGCAAGACCTTCTCCGACCCGCGCGACATCCTCGTCAAGCCGGTCGTCTCCGAGAAGAGCTACGCGCTGCTGGACGAGAACAAGTACACGTTCATCGTCGACCCGCGCGCGAACAAGACCCAGATCAAGCAGGCCGTCGAGGCGGTCTTCTCGGTCAAGGTCACCGGGGTCAACACGATCAACCGGCAGGGCAAGCGCAAGCGCACCCGCACCGGTTTCGGGAAGCGCGCCAACACCAAGCGCGCCATCGTGACCCTCGCCGAGGGCAGCCGCATCGACATCTTCGGCGGCCCGGTCTCCTAACGGAGGCCGGAACGTCCAGAAGTCCGGAATCTTCCGAGGACTGAGAAATGGGTATCCGCAAGTACAAGCCGACGACCCCGGGCCGTCGTGGCTCCAGCGTCGCCGACTTCGTCGAGATCACGCGGTCCACGCCGGAGAAGTCGCTGGTCCGCCCGCTGCACAGCAAGGGTGGTCGTAACAACTCGGGCCGCGTCACCGTCCGCCACCAGGGTGGCGGTCACAAGCGCGCGTACCGCGTGATCGACTTCCGTCGTCACGACAAGGACGGCGTGCCGGCGAAGGTCGCTCACATCGAGTACGACCCCAACCGCACCGCGCGCATCGCACTGCTGCACTACGCGGACGGTGAGAAGCGCTACATCATCGCTCCGCGTGGCCTGTCGCAGGGTGACCGGATCGAGAACGGCCCCGGTGCCGACATCAAGCCCGGCAACAACCTGGCGCTGCGCAACATCCCGGTCGGTACGATCATCCACGCCATCGAGCTGCGGCCCGGTGGCGGTGCGAAGTTCGCCCGCTCCGCCGGTGCCTCCGTGCAGCTGCTGGCGAAGGAGGGCACCATGGCCCACCTTCGTATGCCGTCCGGTGAGATCCGCCTGGTCGACGTCCGCTGCCGCGCCACTGTCGGCGAGGTCGGCAACGCCGAGCAGTCGAACATCAACTGGGGCAAGGCCGGCCGTATGCGCTGGAAGGGCGTTCGCCCGACCGTCCGCGGTGTGGTCATGAACCCCGTCGACCACCCGCACGGTGGTGGTGAGGGCAAGACCTCCGGTGGTCGCCACCCGGTCTCGCCGTGGGGTCAGAAGGAAGGACGTACTCGCTCGCCGAAGAAGGCCAGCAACAAGTACATCGTCCGCCGCCGCAAGACGAACAAGAAGCGCTAGGAGCGGGTTTAGATGCCGCGCAGTCTCAAGAAGGGGCCCTTCGTCGACGACCACCTCGCCAAGAAGGTGGATGTCCAGAACGAAGCCGGCACCAAGAACGTCATCAAGACCTGGTCCCGCCGCTCGATGATCGTCCCGGCCATGCTCGGCCACACGATCGCGGTGCACGACGGCCGCAAGCACGTCCCGGTGTTCGTCACCGAGTCGATGGTCGGCCACAAGCTCGGCGAGTTCGCGCCGACCCGCACCTTCCGCGGCCATGAGAAGGACGACCGCAAGTCGCGTCGTCGCTGATCTGCGGAAATAGCGAAGACCAATGACTGACACCGAAGGGACAACCATGGAAGCCAGGGCCCAGGCGCGGTACATCCGCGTCACGCCCATGAAGGCCCGCCGCGTGGTGGACCTCATCCGTGGCATGGATGCCACGGAGGCTCAGGCGGTCCTGCGTTTCGCCCCGCAGGCCGCGAGCGTGCCGGTGGGCAAGGTGCTGGACAGCGCCATTGCCAACGCCGCGCACAACTACGACCACACCGACGCCTCCACGCTGGTCATCAGCGAGGCGTACGTCGACGAGGGTCCGACCCTGAAGCGGTTCCGGCCGCGCGCCCAGGGCCGCGCCTACCGGATCCGCAAGCGGACCAGCCACATCACCGTGGTCGTCAGCAGCAAGGAAGGAACCCGGTAATGGGCCAGAAGGTTAACCCGCACGGGTTCCGGCTCGGCATCACCACGGACTTCAAGTCCCGCTGGTACGCCGACAAGCTGTACAAGGACTACGTCAAGGAAGACGTCGCCATCCGCCGGATGATGACGAAGGGCATGGAGCGCGCCGGTATCTCCAAGGTGGAGATCGAGCGCACCCGTGACCGCGTCCGCGTCGACATCCACACCGCCCGGCCGGGCATCGTCATCGGCCGTCGCGGCGCGGAGGCCGACCGTATCCGCGGCGAGCTGGAGAAGCTCACCGGCAAGCAGGTCCAGCTGAACATCCTCGAGGTCAAGAACCCCGAGACCGATGCCCAGCTGGTCGCGCAGGCCGTCGCCGAGCAGCTGTCCTCCCGCGTCTCCTTCCGTCGCGCCATGCGCAAGAGCATGCAGTCGACGATGAAGGCCGGCGCCAAGGGCATCAAGATCCAGTGTGGTGGCCGTCTCGGCGGCGCCGAGATGTCCCGCTCGGAGTTCTACCGCGAGGGCCGCGTGCCCCTGCACACGCTCCGCGCGAACGTCGACTACGGCTTCTTCGAGGCCAAGACCACCTTCGGCCGCATCGGCGTGAAGGTCTGGATCTACAAGGGCGACGTCAAGAACATCGCCGAGGTCCGCGCCGAGAACGCCGCCGCCCGCGCCGGCAACCGCCCGTCGCGTGGTGGCAGCGACCGCCCGGCCCGTGGTGGCCGTGGTGGCGAGCGTGGCGGCCGCGGCCGCAAGCCGCAGCAGCAGAGCGCCGCTGCCGAGGCCCCCAAGGCCGAGGCCGCTGCCGCTGCTCCGGCCGCTGAGAGCACCGGAACGGAGGCCTGACCGACATGCTGATCCCTCGCAGGGTCAAGCACCGCAAGCAGCACCACCCGAAGCGGTCGGGTATGGCCAAGGGCGGCACGGAGCTGGCGTTCGGCGAGTACGGCATCCAGGCCGTCACCCCGGCGTACGTCACCAACCGGCAGATCGAGGCCGCTCGTATCGCCATGACCCGCCACATCAAGCGTGGCGGCAAGGTCTGGATCAACATCTACCCGGACCGGCCGCTCACCAAGAAGCCCGCCGAGACCCGCATGGGTTCCGGTAAGGGTTCGCCGGAGTGGTGGATCGCGAACGTCAAGCCCGGTCGGGTGATGTTCGAGCTGTCCTACCCGAACGAGAAGATTGCTCGTGAGGCGCTCACCCGCGCTGCTCACAAGCTTCCGATGAAGTGCCGGATCGTGCGGCGCGAGGCAGGTGAGTCGTGATGGCGGCGGGGACGACCAAGGCGTCCGAGCTGCGTGAGCTGAACAACGAGGACCTCGTTGCGAAGCTGCGTGAGGCCAAGGAGGAGCTGTTCAACCTCCGCTTCCAGGCGGCGACCGGACAGCTTGAGAACCACGGCCGGCTGAAGGCCGTCCGCAAGGACATCGCCCGGATCTACACCCTGATGCGGGAGCGCGAGCTCGGCATCGAGACGGTGGAGAGCGCCTGATGAGCGAGAAGAATGTGACTGAGAACGCCCCCGAGCAGCGCGGCTTCCGCAAGACCCGTGAGGGTCTGGTCGTCAGCGACAAGATGGACAAGACCGTCGTCGTCGCTGTCGAGGACCGCGTCAAGCACGCGCTGTACGGCAAGGTCATCCGCCGTACCAACAAGCTCAAGGCGCACGACGAGCAGAACGCCGCGGGTGTCGGCGACCGCGTCCTCCTCATGGAGACCCGGCCGCTGTCCGCCACCAAGCGCTGGCGCGTCGTCGAGATCCTCGAGAAGGCCAAGTAATTCCTGAAGGCATTCGCCTTCTGGACAGTTCCGCCAGGCTCCGCGGGGGCTGCTGACGCAGCCCCCGCGGGGAACCGGCAGACGATCAGGAGATAGACGTGATCCAGCAGGAGTCGCGACTGCGCGTCGCCGACAACACTGGTGCGAAGGAAATCCTTTGCATCCGTGTTCTCGGTGGTTCCGGTCGCCGCTACGCGGGCATCGGTGACGTCATCGTCGCCACCGTCAAGGACGCGATCCCCGGTGGCAACGTGAAGAAGGGCGACGTCGTCAAGGCTGTCGTCGTGCGCACCGTCAAGGAGCGCCGCCGCCCCGACGGCTCGTACATCCGCTTCGACGAGAACGCGGCGGTCATCCTCAAGAACGACGGTGACCCCCGTGGCACCCGCATCTTCGGCCCGGTGGGCCGGGAGCTGCGCGAGAAGAAGTTCATGAAGATCATCTCGCTCGCGCCGGAGGTGCTGTAACCGATGAAGATCAAGAAGGGCGACCTGGTCCAGGTCATCACCGGTAAGGACAAGGGCAAGCAGGGCAAGGTCATCGAGGCCTACCCCCGCGAGGACCGCGTCCTGGTCGAGGGTGTCAACCGGGTCAAGAAGCACACCAAGGCCGGTCAGACCGCCCGTGGCTCCAAGACCGGCGGCATCATCACGGTCGAGGCCCCGGTGCACGTGAGCAACGTGCAGCTCGTCGTGGAGAAGGACGGCCAGAAGGTCGTCACCCGCGTCGGGTACCGCTTCGACGACGAGGGCAACAAGATCCGCGTTGCCAAGCGGACCGGTGAGGACATCTGATGACTGCCACCACCAACGCGCCGCGTCTCAAGACGCGCTACCGCGAAGAGATCGCCGGCAAGCTGCGTGACGAGTTCAAGTACGAGAACGTCATGCAGACCCCCGGCCTGACCAAGATCGTGGTCAACATGGGTGTGGGCGACGCCGCCCGCGACTCCAAGCTGATCGAGGGCGCCATCCGCGACCTCACCACGATCACCGGCCAGAAGCCCGCCGTGACCAAGGCCCGCAAGTCCATCGCGCAGTTCAAGCTGCGCGAGGGCCAGCCGATCGGTGCCCACGTCACCCTCCGCGGTGACCGCATGTGGGAGTTCCTGGACCGCCTCCTGTCGCTCGCGCTGCCGCGTATCCGCGACTTCCGCGGTCTCTCGCCGAAGCAGTTCGACGGCCGGGGCAACTACACCTTCGGTCTCACGGAGCAGGTCATGTTCCACGAGATCGACCAGGACAAGATCGACCGCGTCCGGGGTATGGACATCACCGTGGTCACCACGGCGACCAACGACGACGAGGGCCGGGCCCTCCTTCGTCACCTCGGCTTCCCCTTCAAGGAGGCGTGAGCGAGATGGCGAAGAAGGCTCTGATTGCCAAGGCCGCCCGCAAGCCCAAGTTCGGTGTGCGCTCGTACACCCGCTGCCAGCGTTGTGGCCGTCCGCACTCCGTGTACCGCAAGTTCGGCCTCTGCCGCGTGTGCCTTCGTGAGATGGCTCACCGTGGCGAGCTGCCGGGCGTGACCAAGAGCTCCTGGTAATTCCCCTAATAGGGGATGAACCAGGACTCTCGGTAAGCATCTGGACGGCAGGCACCCTCTCCCGCATCCCTTAGGCTTGTGGGGTTGGGCGCCTGCCGCCCGAGACCGTCTTACTACGCCGTAGGTCCCCGCGCCGCACCCGCTCCGACACGTCACGTGATCGGGGAGAGGGATGGCGCAGATAGGAAACCCCGGCGAGAGAGGCCGAAGGCCATCATGACCATGACCGATCCGATCGCAGACATGCTCACGCGTCTGCGAAACGCGAACTCGGCTTACCACGACTCCGTCGTGATGCCGCACAGCAAGATCAAGTCGCACATCGCGGAGATCCTCCAGCAGGAGGGTTACATCACCGGCTGGAAGGTCGAGGACGCCGAGGTCGGCAAGAACCTCGTCCTGGAGCTGAAGTTCGGCCCGAACCGCGAGCGCTCGATCGCCGGCATCAAGCGGATTTCGAAGCCGGGCCTGCGGGTCTACGCAAAGTCCACCAACCTGCCGAAGGTGCTCGGCGGCCTGGGCGTGGCGATCATCTCCACGTCGCACGGGCTCCTCACCGACAAGCAGGCGAGCAAGAAGGGCGTGGGTGGGGAAGTCCTCGCCTACGTCTGGTAACCCGGGAACGGAGGAATAGCCATGTCGCGTATTGGACGGCTGCCCATCCAGGTTCCCGCTGGTGTGGACGTCACCATCGATGGCCGTACGGTCGCTGTGAAGGGCCCCAAGGGTTCTCTCTCGCACACCGTTGCCGCGCCCATCGAGATCGCCAAGGGCGAGGACAACACCCTCGTTGTCTCGCGCCCGAACGATGAGCGTCAGAACAAGGCCCTGCACGGCCTGTCCCGCACGCTGGTGGCGAACATGATCACCGGCGTGACCCAGGGCTACAGCAAGGCGCTCGAGATCAGCGGTGTCGGTTACCGCGTCCAGGCGAAGGGCTCCAACCTGGAGTTCTCCCTGGGCTACAGCCACCCGATCCTGGTCGAGGCCCCGGAGGGCATCACCTTCAAGGTGGAGTCCCCCACGAAGCTGAGCGTCGAGGGCATCGACAAGCAGAAGGTCGGCGAGGTCGCCGCGAACATCCGCAAGCTGCGCAAGCCCGACCCCTACAAGGCCAAGGGCGTGAAGTACGCGGGCGAGGTCATCCGCCGCAAGGTCGGAAAGGCTGGTAAGTAAAGCCATGGCATTCGGTGTGAAGATCGCCAAGGGCGACGCCTACAAGCGCGCCGCCGCGAAGCGTCGCCACATCCGCGTCCGCAAGCGGGTCTCCGGTACGCCGGAGCGTCCCCGCCTGGTCGTGACGCGTTCGAACCGCGGGATCACCGCTCAGGTCATCGACGACATCGCGGGCCACACGCTGGCCTCCGCGTCGCACCTGGACGCTTCGATCCGCGGCGGAGAGGGCGACAAGACCGCGCAGGCCAAGCAGGTCGGCTCGCTCGTCGCCGAGCGCGCCAAGGCCGCCGGTGTCGACGCCGTCGTGTTCGACCGTGGTGGCAACCAGTACGCCGGGCGCATCGCCGCCCTTGCGGACGCCGCCCGCGAGGCCGGGCTCAAGTTCTGAGCACGGTTCCGTAGCTAGCGGACGTTAACGAGAGAGGTAATTCCAATGGCTGGACCCCAGCGCCGCGGTGGCGGCGCCGGTGGCGGCGAGCGGCGGGACCGTAAGGACCGGCGGGACGGTGGCGCTGCCGCCGAGAAGACCGCTTACGTCGAGCGTGTTGTCGCGATCAACCGCGTCGCCAAGGTTGTGAAGGGTGGTCGTCGCTTCAGCTTCACCGCGCTGGTCGTGGTGGGCGACGGTGACGGCACCGTGGGTGTCGGTTACGGCAAGGCCAAGGAGGTGCCGGCCGCCATCGCCAAGGGCGTTGAGGAGGCCAAGAAGCACTTCTTCAAGGTCCCCCGGATCGCCGGCACCATCCCCCACCCGATCCAGGGTGAGGAGGCCGCGGGTGTGGTGCTGCTCAAGCCGGCTTCCCCGGGTACCGGTGTCATCGCCGGTGGTCCGGTGCGTGCCGTGCTGGAGTGCGCGGGCATCCACGACGTGCTGAGCAAGTCGCTCGGTTCGTCGAACCCGATCAACATCGTGCACGCCACGGTGGCCGCTCTCCAGGGCCTGCAGCGCCCGGAGGAGATCGCCGCCCGTCGTGGCCTGCCGCTCGAGGACGTCGCTCCCGCCGCTCTGCTGCGGGCGCGTGCCGGGGTGGGTGCGTAATGGCTCGCCTCAAGGTCACGCAGACGAAGTCGTACATCGGCAGCAAGCAGAACCACCGCGACACCCTGCGTTCGCTCGGGCTCAAGCGCCTGAACGACGTGGTTGTCAAGGAGGACCGTCCCGAGATCCGCGGCATGGTGCACACCGTCCGCCACCTCGTGACGGTCGAGGAGGTCGACTGACATGGCGGAGAGCAAGCCGCTGAAGGTCCACAACCTCCGGCCCGCCCCGGGCGCCAAGACCGCCAAGACCCGTGTCGGTCGTGGTGAGGCGTCCAAGGGTAAGACCGCTGGTCGTGGTACCAAGGGCACGAAGGCCCGTTACCAGGTTCCGGAGCGCTTCGAGGGTGGGCAGATGCCCCTCCACATGCGTCTCCCGAAGCTGAAGGGCTTCAAGAACCCCTTCCGCACCGAGTACCAGGTCGTGAACCTGGACCGGCTGGCCGCGCTCTACCCGCAGGGTGGCGAGGTCACGGTGGCCGACCTGGTCGCCAAGGGTGCGGTGCGCAAGAACGAGCTCGTCAAGGTGCTCGGCACCGGCGAGATCACCGTGGCGCTGCAGGTGACGGTCGACGCCGTCTCCGGCTCCGCCAAGGAGAAGATCACCGCCGCCGGCGGTAGCGTCACCGAGCTCGTCTGAGCCCGATGCACATCGGCCGGGGATGTCCCTGATAAGGGGCATCCCCGGTTGGTCGTTCCAAGGGGGGCATGCTCGCCGGTAAGGTGGCGAGCGCTGTTACCTTCCGCGCGGCGTGCGTCCGTGCGGGCGTTGGCTGTTTTCGTATTCGTCGATCCCTCAAGACCGTCACCTCTCGCGCACGCACGCGGGGGGCGCAGGAGGCACCGTGCTCACCGCGTTCGCCCGGGCGTTCAAGACGCCCGACCTGCGCAAGAAGCTGCTGTTCACGTTGGGCATCATTGTGTTGTTCCGGCTCGGGGCGCATATCCCGGTGCCGGGCGTCGACTACAAGAACGTCCAGACGTGCGTGGACGAGGCCGAGGCCAATCAGGGCCTGTTCGGCCTGGTGAACATGTTCAGCGGTGGCGCACTGTCACAGATCACCATCTTCGCGCTGACGATCATGCCGTACATCACGGCGAGCATCATCCTGCAGCTGCTGACCGTGGTGATCCCGCGCCTGGAAGCCCTCAAGAAAGAGGGACAGGCCGGCCAGGCGAAGATCACGCAGTACACCCGTTATCTGACCATCGGACTGGCGGTCCTGCAGAGCACCGGCCTGGTGGCCACGGCCCGCAGCGGCTCCCTCTTCAGCAACTGCTCCGTCGGCAACGACATCGTCCCGGACCGCTCCATCTTCGTGACCGTCGTCATGGTCGTCACGATGACCGCCGGTACCGCCCTCATCATGTGGATGGGTGAGCTGGTCACCGACCGCGGCATCGGCAACGGCATGTCGATCCTGATGTTCGTCTCGATCGCGGCCGGCTTCCCGAGCGGTCTGTGGGCCATCAAGCAGTCCGGCGACATCATGGGCGGCTGGCTGGAGTTCGCCCTGGTGATCGTCTGCGGTCTGGCCATGGTCGGCCTGGTGGTCTTCGTCGAGCAGGCCCAGCGGCGCATCCCGGTGCAGTACGCGAAGCGCATGATCGGCCGCCGTTCGTACGGCGGAACCTCGACCTACATCCCGCTGAAGGTGAACCAGGCGGGTGTGATTCCTGTCATCTTCGCCTCGTCGCTGCTCTACATCCCGGCCCTGATCGTCCAGTTCAGCAATTCCAACGCGGACTGGGCGGTGTGGGTCAAGGACAACTTCGTGCAGGGTGACCACCCGGTTTACATGGTCAGCTACTTCCTGCTGATCGTCTTCTTCGCCTTCTTCTACGTGGCCATCTCCTTCAACCCCGAAGAAGTTGCCGACAACATGAAGAAGTATGGTGGCTTCATCCCGGGCATCCGGGCTGGTCGTCCCACTGCGGAGTATCTGAGCTACGTGCTGAACCGCATCACGTGGCCCGGCTCTCTCTATCTGGGCCTGATCGCCCTGGTGCCCACGGTGGCACTGGTGACGCTCAAGGCCAATCAGAACTTCCCGTTCGGCGGCACGAGCATCCTCATCATCGTGGGTGTCGGCCTGGAGACCGTGAAGCAGATCGAGAGCCAGCTCCAGCAGCGACACTACGAAGGGTTCCTCCGCTGATGCGAATCGTCCTCGTCGGGCCTCCCGGGGCTGGCAAGGGTACGCAGGCCGCGTACCTGGCCAAGAACCTCTCCATCCCGCACATCTCCACCGGAGACCTCTTCCGCGCCAACATCAGCCAGGGCACCGAGCTCGGCAAGAAGGCGAAGTCCTACATGGACGCGGGAGACCTGGTCCCCGACGAGGTGACCATCGGAATGGCCAAGGAGCGGATGTCCCAGCCGGACGCCGCGAACGGCTTCCTCCTCGACGGTTTCCCGCGGAACGTCTCGCAGGCCGAGGCGCTCGACGGGATGCTGAAGTCCGAGGGCATGCAGCTGGACGCGGTGCTGGACCTCGAGGTCCCCGAGGACGAGGTGGTCAAGCGCATCGCGGGCCGCCGTATCTGCCGGAACGACTCCAGCCACGTCTTCCACGTGGACTACTCCGCGCCGAAGGCCGAGGGCGTCTGCGACGCCTGCGGCGGGGAGCTGTACCAGCGTCCGGACGACTCCGAGGAGACCGTCCGGACCCGGCTGGACGTCTACCACACCCAGACCGAGCCGATCATCGACTACTACCGGGCGCAGGGCCTGGTGGCCACGATCCCGGCGCTCGGCCAGGTGAACGAGGTGACCGAGCGGGCCATGGCGGCCTTGTCGCACAAGGGCAAGGCGGCCTGATCCCAGCAGCCTCCTACGGCCGCGGTGCCCCTCCCGGGGCGTCGCGGCCGTACTGTTGAGCAGACGGCGCCGCCGCCGCGGCGCCAGGACAGCGGAACCGACACTGAGCGTGGAAGGCACCCCCATGGTGGAGATCAAGACTCCTGAGCAGATCGCGAAGATGCGAGAGGCCGGGCTGGTCGTCGCGGCCATCCACCAGGCGTGCCGGGCCGCCGCCGTGCCGGGCGCCACCACCAAGGACCTGGACGACGTCGCCCGCAAGGTGATCGCCGAGCACGGCGCCAAGTCGAACTTCCTCGGGTACGGCGGCTTCCCCGCGACGATCTGCACCTCGGTGAACGAGGTCGTGGTGCACGGCATCCCGGACACCGAGACGGTGCTCAAGGACGGCGACGTCATCTCCATCGACGCCGGCGCGATCGTCGACGGCTGGCACGGCGACGCCGCCTTCACGGCCTTCGTGGGCACCGGTCACGCTCCGGAGCTGGTCGAGCTGAGCCGGGTCACCGAGGAGTCGATGTGGGCCGGGATCGCGGCGGTCCGCAAGGGCAACCGCCTGGTCGACATCTCCCGGGCCATCGAGGGCTACATCCGGCGCCAGCCGCTGCCGGCCACCGGCAAGTACGGGATCATCGAGGACTACGGCGGCCACGGCATCGGCAGCGAGATGCACATGGACCCGCACCTGCTGAACTACGTCTCCCGCAAGCGCGGCAAGGGCCCCAAGCTGGTCCCCGGCTTCTGCATCGCGATCGAGCCGATGGTGAGCCTGGGCACGGCCCGCACGCACGTGCTCGCCGACGACTGGACGGTCAAGACGGACGACGGCTCCTGGTCGAGCCACTGGGAGCACTCGGTCGCGCTGACCGAGGAGGGCCCGCTGGTGCTCACCGCCGTGGACGGCGGCCGGGCGAAGCTGGCCGAGTACGGCATCGAGGCCGCCCCGGACCCGCTCGCCGGGGCCTGAGGTACCGGCCCCCCGCACGCCCCGGGAACCTGTTCGAGGCACCGCCGGTGTCCGCCGTCCGGCGGGCACCGGGTCACCCGGTGGCGGGCGTAACGATCAATTCACCTGGGCAGACTGCCCCCGGTTTCGTGTTTCGGGACGTGCTGACGTAGACTGACACGTCGGCTCACGCATGCCCTCATGTCATGTCGCTCGATATGACCTGAACGATCATGCCACGGGCCGATCAAGGTAGCCGATCCCGAAAGCAGGACATGGCCAAGAAGCAAGGCGCCATCGAAATCGAGGGCACCGTGATCGAGTCTCTGCCGAACGCTATGTTCAAGGTGGAGCTGCAGAACGGTCACAAGGTCCTCGCGCACATCAGCGGCAAGATGCGTATGCACTACATCCGCATCCTGCCCGATGACCGGGTTGTCGTGGAGCTGTCTCCGTACGACCTCACGCGCGGACGGATCGTCTACCGCTACAAGTAGATCTCACGACCCGGAGAACCTCACACCCATGAAGGTCAAGCCGAGCGTCAAGAAGATCTGCGACAAGTGCAAGGTGATCCGCCGCCACGGCCGGGTCATGGTCATCTGCGACAACCTGCGCCACAAGCAGCGCCAGGGCTGACGCGACCACTTCTGCACCTCGCAGTTTCTTCGCGCGACGACGCACAGCAACACGTACATACGCAGTCACCCGCCCCGCCTGTGCGGGGAGCGACACCCCCGGTCGGAGGCCGGGGACCCGGACCCGCGGCCCAGGGCCGCGCCGGGAGTGGTGCTGCGGAAGACCTCCGAATAACAAGGAGCCATGCATGGCACGCCTCGCAGGCGTTGACCTTCCGCGCGACAAGCGCGTCGAGGTCGCCCTCACCTACGTCTTCGGTATCGGCCGTACCCGGTCCCAGGAGACCCTCGCCGCCACCGGCGTGAACCCGGACACCCGGGTCCGCGACCTGGCCGAGGAGGACCTGGTCAAGATCCGCGAGTACGTGGACGCCAACCTCAAGACCGAGGGTGACCTCCGTCGTGAGATCCAGGCCGACATCCGCCGCAAGGTCGAGATCGGCTGCTACCAGGGTCTGCGCCACCGCCGTGGCCTGCCCGTCCACGGTCAGCGCACCAGCACCAACGCGCGTACCCGCAAGGGCCCGCGTCGCGCGATCGCCGGTAAGAAGAAGCCGGGCAAGAAGTAGTCCACACCGGACGCTAGCTGCGGATCTCCGGGGATCACCCCGGACACCCCGCAAGTCATCGCGGTCCGGCAGTAGGACCGACCACCTCCACGGGAGATAGCAGACTTATGCCTCCGAAGGGCCGTCAGGCCGGCGCCAAGAAGGTGCGCCGCAAGGAGAAGAAGAACGTCGCCCACGGGCACGCTCACATCAAGAGCACGTTCAACAACACCATCGTCTCGATCACCGACCCCACCGGGAACGTGATCTCCTGGGCCTCGGCCGGCCACGTCGGCTTCAAGGGCTCGCGCAAGTCCACTCCGTTCGCCGCGCAGATGGCCGCCGAGTCGGCCGCCCGCCGCGCCCAGGAGCACGGCATGCGCAAGGTCGACGTGTTCGTCAAGGGTCCGGGCTCCGGCCGTGAGACCGCGATCCGCTCGCTCCAGGCCACCGGCCTGGAGGTGGGCTCGATCCAGGACGTGACGCCGACCCCGCACAACGGGTGCCGCCCCCCGAAGCGGCGCCGGGTCTGATCACCGGCTGATCTAGGAGACAAGTAAACAATGGCGCGTTACACCGGGGCCGACTGCAAGCGTTGCCGTCGGGAGAAGCAGAAGCTCTTCCTCAAGGGGAGCAAGTGCGAGAGCGCGAAGTGCCCGATCGAGATCCGTCCTTACCCCCCGGGTGAGCACGGACGCGGGCGCACCAAGGACAGCGAGTACCTGCTGCAGATGCGTGAGAAGCAGAAGGCGGCGCGTATCTACGGTGTCCTGGAGAAGCAGTTCCGTGGCTACTACGCGGAGGCCAACAGGAAGACCGGCAAGACCGGTGAGAACCTGCTGCGCATCCTCGAGAGCCGGCTGGACAACGTGGTCTACCGGGCGGGCTTCGCCAAGTCCCGGGACCACGCCCGTCAGCTGGTCCGCCACGGCCACTTCGTCGTGAACGGCGTGAAGACCGACATCCCGTCGGCCCGCGTCGCCGTGAACGACATCATCGAGGTTCGCCGGAAGTCCCGGACCATGACCCCCTTCCAGGTGGCTCAGGCCGAGGCGGGCGAGCGGACCGTGCCGGCGTGGCTGGAGGCCATTCCGTCGCAGCTGCGCATCCTCGTGCACAACCTGCCCGAGCGCCAGGTGATCGACACCCAGGTGCAGGAGCAGCTGATCGTCGAGCTCTACTCGAAGTAGGGCTCGCCCTGATCGCCGGGTACCGCCGTACGGCGGAACCCGCGGGTACGGGCGGTACGGACCCGTCCGGTCGGTACCGCCCGTACCCTTGTCAGTGCCGACGGCGTCAAATAGCGGGCGCCGAAGACTGAAGGAAACATCATGCTGATCGCCCAGCGTCCCTCTCTGACCGAAGAGGTCGTGGACGAGTACCGGTCCCGGTTCGTGATCGAGCCGCTGGAGCCGGGCTTCGGCTACACCCTCGGCAACTCCCTGCGTCGTACGCTCCTCTCCTCGATCCCCGGTGCCGCCGTCACCAGCATCCGGATCGACGGGGTCCTGCACGAGTTCACCACCGTGCCGGGCGTCAAGGAGGACGTGACCGACCTCATCCTCAACATCAAGCAGCTGGTCGTCTCCTCGGAGCACGACGAGCCGGTCGTGATGTACCTGCGCAAGCAGGGCCCCGGCCTGGTCACCGCCGCGGACATCGCCCCGCCGGCCGGTGTCGAGGTGCACAACCCGGACCTGGTCCTGGCCACGCTCAACGGCAAGGGCAAGCTGGAGATGGAGCTGACCGTCGAGCGCGGTCGCGGCTACGTCTCCGCCGTGCAGAACAAGCAGGTGGGCCAGGAGATCGGCCGGATCCCGGTCGACTCCATCTACTCGCCGGTGCTCAAGGTCACCTACAAGGTCGAGGCGACCCGAGTCGAGCAGCGCACCGACTTCGACAAGCTGATCGTCGACGTCGAGACCAAGCAGGCCATGCGCCCGCGGGACGCCATGGCGTCCGCCGGCAAGACCCTGGTCGAGCTGTTCGGTCTGGCCCGTGAGCTGAACGTCGACGCCGAGGGCATCGACATGGGTCCGTCCCCGACGGACGCCGCGCTCGCCGCCGACCTGGCGCTGCCGATCGAGGAGCTGGAGCTCACCGTCCGCTCCTACAACTGCCTCAAGCGTGAGGGCATCCACTCGGTGGGTGAGCTCGTGGCGCGCTCCGAGGCGGACCTGCTCGACATCCGCAACTTCGGTGCGAAGTCGATCGACGAGGTCAAGGCGAAGCTGGCCGGCATGGGCCTGGCGCTCAAGGACAGCCCGCCCGGATTCGACCCGACCGCCGCCGCCGACGCCTTCGGCGCCGACGACGACGCGGACGCCGGTTTCGTCGAGACCGAGCAGTACTGATCGCCGGCCCCGGCAAGGGGCCGACGGACCCGGCCGGTACGGGGCGCCCAGGCGGCGCCCCGTACCGCGGGACCCACGGACTTCCCCGGCACCGCCGGGGGTGCGCGGGGGGCGACGCCTCCCGCACAGGCTGACACCGGTACCTGACACGGCCGGTGCAGATCACATAGGAGAAACACCATGCCGCGTCCCACCAAGGGTGCCCGTCTGGGCGGCAGCGCCGCGCACGAGCGTCTGCTGCTCGCGAACCTTGCGAAGTCGCTGTTCGAGCACGGCCGCATCACCACGACCGAGGCCAAGGCCCGCCGCCTGCGTCCGGTCGCCGAGCGCCTGATCACCAAGGCGAAGAAGGGCGACATCCACAACCGTCGCCTGGTGCTGCAGACGATCACGGACAAGAGCATCGTCCACACGCTGTTCACCGAGATCGCTCCGCGCTACGCCGAGCGTCCGGGTGGCTACACCCGGATCACCAAGATCGGCAACCGTCGTGGCGACAACGCCCCGATGGCCGTGATCGAGCTGGTCGAGGGCGAGATCGCCAAGAAGGCGACCGTCGCCGAGGCCGAGGCCGCCGCCAAGCGCGCGGTCAAGGAAGACGCCCTCAAGAAGGACGAGGCCGTCGAGGACACCAAGGACGAGGCCGCCGAGGCCCCGGCCGAGGAGTCGAAGGACGCCTGAGCCGTTGCGGCTCCGCGGACGGGCCCGTTCCCCTGGTGGGGGCGGGCCCGTTCCGCGTGTGCGACATACGCGCCCGAGGAACGCGGCTGGATGAGGAGCGAAGCGTGAGCGATGAGGCGGAGCCCGGCTTCGTACGGGTACGGCTGGACCTGAGTTACGACGGCAAGGACTTCTCCGGCTGGGCCAAGCAGCATGCCCGGCGCACCGTGCAGGGGGAGCTGGAGGACGCGCTGCGTACCGTGACGCGGATGTCCCGGACGCCGGAGCTGACCGTGGCCGGCCGCACCGACGCCGGGGTGCACGCGCGCGGGCAGGTCGCCCATGTGGACCTGGAGCAGGAGGTGTGGGCCGAACACCAGGACAAGCTGCTGCGCCGGCTGGCCGGGCGGCTGCCGCACGACGTCCGGGTGTGGCGGGTGGCCGCCGCGCCGCCGGGCTTCAACGCACGCTTCTCGGCGATCTGGCGCCGGTACGCCTATCGGGTGGTCGACCACCCGGCGGGGGTCGACCCGCTGCTGCGCGGCCATGTGCTGTGGCACGACTGGCCGTTGGACGTGGACGCGATGAACGCCGCCTCGCAGCCGCTGCTCGGCGAGCACGACTTCGCCGCCTACTGCCGGCGGCGCGAGGGCGCGACCACCATCCGCACCCTGCAGGCCCTCCGCTGGGAGCGGGACGCGGACGGAGTGATCACGGCCACGGTGCGGGCGGACGCGTTCTGCCACAACATGGTGCGCTCGCTGGTCGGGGCGCTGCTGTTCGTCGGCGACGGCCACCGGCCCGTCGACTGGCCCGGCAAGGTGCTCGCCGCGGGGGTGCGGGACTCCGCGGTCCACGTGGTGCGCCCGCACGGGCTGACCCTGGAGGAGGTCGGGTACCCGGCGGACGACCTGCTCGCCGCCCGCAACCGGGAGGCGCGCAACAAGCGGAGCCTGCCGGGCACCGCGGGCTGCTGCTGACCCGGGAGCGGGAGTCGCGGCCGGGCCGTCAGGAGGAGCCGTCGCGGTCGCTGCTGACGGCCAGGTTGCTCGCCTTGGTGAAGTACGGGCGGAACCCGCCGAGGGCGGGCAGCAGATCCGTCTGGTTGCGGTCCACGATGTCCCCGAACAGCCGGCCCACCCGGATCGGGTCCTCCTCGTTCCCGGTGGAGCGCGGATCGGTGGCGATGGTCAGGTCCCACACCGCGGCCGGGTGCAGCGGCTCGTACCGGACGGTGCAGCGGAAGCGGTTCCCGCCCAGGTGGGTGACCGGGACGCGGACCGGTGCCGGCGGTGCGCCGGCGGACCGGCCGCGCTGCGGGCGCGGGACGGCGAACACGCCGAGGGTGCCCGCGGCCAGGCCGGCCGGGGTGCCGTCGGCCGCCTCGTCGAAGCCGTGCAGCGTGCCCTCGACCGTCAGTTCCGTCTCGTCGGCCCGGAGCGAGAGCGCCTCGGCGTGCGCGGTGCGGTGCCAGGTGCGCAGCGCCAGGAAGCCGTCGACGGTCGGGTACGGCGTCCACCAGGTGACCGGGGAGCCGGGCAGCGGTTCCAGGCCCAGCAGGCCGCGGCCCTCGGCGTAGCGGGCGTGGACGCGCCGCCGGACGCCGTCGGAGGGCCGCACGACGTGCAGGTCCCAGCGGCCTTCGGCCAGGGTGTGGGCGCGCCGGTCCACCACCGCCGTCCAGGGCGCGCCGGGTCCGGCGGCGTCGGCCGGGGGCCGCAGCGGCACCGTGATCCGGTCCTCGGCGTGGCGGCGGCGGGTGACCGTCAGGGTGAGTTCGCCGCCCTGCACCTCGGCCGGCTCCACCAGCACCCGGAGGTTGCCGTCCGGGTCGATCCGGCAGGAGGCGACCGGGCGCAGCGGTTTGCGGATCAGCCGGACGACCTTGGAGCGCAGCCGGTCCTTGAGGGAGCTCCGCGCGGTGCGCCCGTCGTCGGCCGGGGTGCGGCGGGGGGCCGTCCGGCCGCGGGCCGCGGGCCCGGCCGGGGCGGTGGTGCGCCGCTGGAGCAGCTGGGCGAAGAGCGCCTCGTAGCGGTCCGCGATCTGCTCGGGGCCGTACCGCTGGGCGGAGACGCGGGCGGCCGCGCCCATGCCGCGGCGCAGTTCGTCGTCCTCGATCAGGCGGCAGAGTCCGTCGGCGATGCCGGCCGCGTCGCCGACCGGGACCAGCAGACCGTCCTTGCCGTCGGTGATGATCTCGCCGGGGCCGTGCGGGCAGTCGGTGGCCACCACCGGGACGCCGCAGTGCATGGCCTCCACGATGGTCATGCCGAACGACTCCTCGCGGGAGGTGACGGCGGCGATGGACCCCTTGGCCCACTCGGTCTCGATGGGGGAGTGGGCCCCCATCATGGTGATGCGGTCGGCGAGCCGGAGTTCGTCGATCTGGCGGCGCAGGGCCGGCTGCTGGGGGCCCCGGCCGTAGATCCGCAGGCGCCAGTCGGGGTGCTTGGCGGTCACCGTCGCCCAGGCGCTGACCAGCAGGTCGTACCGCTTGACCGGAATCAGCCGGCCGGCCGCGACGACGAGTTTGGCGCGGCCGTCGGAGGGTTCGACGGCGGTGGGCGGAACGCCGTTCGGAATGGCGGTCAGCAGGGTGCCGACGTCGGGCAGTTGGGCCCGGTGGGTGGCCGCGTCGGCCTCGGACACCGAGGTGTAGGCGTCCAGCCGGGCGATGGCGGCGTCGCAGGCGGTGCGGATCTCGGCCTTGTGGGTGCCGTACAGCCGGTGTTCCTGACCGATCCGCAGGTAGCGGTCGCTGCCCGCCTGGGCGAGCATGATGACGAGTCCGGGCCGGGTGGCGACGACCGCGTCGGCGTCGGTGCCGGCCAGGTACTCGGCGATGCGCTCGTCGGTGAGCGCGTTGAAGTTCTTGGTGCCGCCCGCCTCCGCGGCCGGGACGTGCGCGGACGGGCGGGACCGCAGCGGGTTCCGGGCGTCGTTGCCGCGGACGCCGCGGCGGAGGTCGATGAGCGGGACGATCCGTACGTCCTCGTGCAGCGGGAGGCTCGGGGTGTCCTGGGTGCGCACGATGGTGACGATCTCCACGTCGTGGCGGGCGGCGAGCGCGCCTGCCACATTGAAGGTGGAGCGGATGGTGCCGCCGATGCCGTAGGCGTTGTGCAGCAGGAAAGAGATCCTCATGGCGTGTGACGCGCGGCGCCGCTGGGTCGCGCCGCGGCGTGTCCTCCTCTCCGGCCTCTGGCCCAAGGTGTCTGTACGGCTGCCCAGTTGCGTCCGTGGTGAGTCCGGACGGTAGCCGGAAGGTGTCCGCTTGGTCGGTAAGACAGGTGGGCACGTGGAAGGTTGCTTATGCGCGTCGTGATATGGGATGGCCCACATCGGGCGGGGCAAACGCAACCTTCCGGGCCGGATGGGTGTCGGGGGGTGCGGAAGGTGAGATTCCGGCAAGCGCCCTCGGCGTGCGGTTCCCGCAGGTCGGAGCCGGGAGGCGCAGCGTGCGCAGGGCTCCCCGTTGTGAGGTCGTGATCTCGGCGTGCACAACCATCCGGGCGATATCGGATCGTCATGGAAATCGCTGGGCGTGGCGGATTTTTGACTGTTGTATGACTCCGGCCAGTGAGTACGGCACATGTGTGCGAGAGCAGTCCGAGGTGGGCAAGAGTGAAGAAGTCTGTTTCCCGGGTCGTAGCGGCGGCGGCTGTCGTGGCGGCGCTCGGTCTGACGACGGCGTGCAACGACGATGACTCGTCCGGCAAGGACAAGGGTGGCAAGGGGACGGACAAGGCCACCACGGCGCCGGCCGCCGCGCCGCTCACCAAGGCCAAGCTGGAGCAGGCCGCGCTGGTGAGCAAGGACGTCGAGGGCTTCGAGATCACCAAGATGTCCGAGAAGGAGGCCGCCGAGGGCGGCAACGCCAAGTCGGACAAGGCCGAGTGCCAGCCGGTCGCCGAGCTGCTGGGCTCGGAGTTCACCCTGGCCCCGACCGCTTCGGTGTTCCAGACCTACGCGGTGACCGGCCCCGGCGCGAACGCCGACAACCCCGAGGCGGGCCTGGGCGGCATGATCCGGCTGTCCGCCCACAAGCCGGGCGATGCGGAGAAGGTGCTGGAGGGCGTGCGCAGCGCCGTCAAGGACTGCGCGGGCGGCTTCACCGCCACCGACGGCTCCGGTGACAAGCAGCAGGTCACCGAGGTCAAGGAGGTGCTCATCCCGGAGGTCGGCGAGGAGAGCGTCGGCTTCACCCTGGCCACCAAGGACAAGGAGGAGGGGGGCAAGCTGAAGTTCATCGTGGTGCGCACCGGCGCCCAGGTGACCTCCTTCTTCGGGTTCAACATGACCGCGCCCGACCAGCCGGAGATCCCGCAGCTGGTGGTGTCCGCCCAGGTCGACAAGGTGGCCAAGGCCGGCAAGGCGAAGGGCTGAGCGGTCGCGGTGTGACCGCGGGCCGTGCGCCCACCGGTTGTTGACGGCAGAACTTCCGTCGGCGCGAACCGTGCCGCCGCCCTCGTTCCGGGAGGTCCCGGAGTGAGGGCGGCGGCTTTTTTCGGCTGCCCGCCGTGCGGCCGTGACGTCCTGTCCGGCGACCCGGTGACACCGGGTGAGGGAGCGTGCCGGGTACGGGCGGCAGGCCGGAGAGGCGTGCGCGGTCGCCCCCATGACCTGCCCGGTCGCCCGGGTGCCCGTGGGGGGTAAGGGTCGGCCGCGTCTCTTCGCATCTCGAAGAAATGCGACATATGGTGCTTTGGCGTAGCTTCGGGTGTGTCAGCATCGCTCTACGAGCGAATGTGCCGATGTGAGGAGGCATTGATGCTTGCTCAGAAGACCACCCCGCTCATCGCAGACCCCACCGAGGAAGCCGCGGTCCGCGCGCTGATGGTGGAGCAGGAAGCGCCGCTCAGTGACGCACCGCTCCCTGCGCCGGAGTGCAAGGGGTTCGTCCTCGCGCTCATCATCATCTCGCCGAAGGTCCCGACCGAGCCGAAGGGCAAGTGATTCATGAGCGGGCCGGTGACAGCCGACGTGCATCCGTACCCCGCGGACCGAGAGGCGGGGCGCCCCTGATGTGTCCCGCTGACGGAACCGCGCAAGCGGTGTACGCCGAAGCGACCGCCGACTTGGCACGCCGTGTCCTCGACGCCCTCCACGGGGTCGGGGGCACGGCTCCGCTCGCGGACTTCGTGGACGGCTGTGCCGACCCCAAGGCCGCCCTCGCGGCCGTACGGGTGCTCGGCGCGGACACGCTCGCCCCGCAGGCCCTGACCGGCGCGGCGGCCCACCCACGGGACGTGGCCGCCATCGCCCAGGCCGCCGCCGTCTTCCCGGCCCCGGTCTTCACGCAACCGCCGCCCGCGGGGCTGATCGAGAACTGGACCGCCGCCTGGCGCGACTGGGCCACCACCCGGCTGGTCGCCCACCACGGCGGCGCCGTCTCGGAAGCCGCCGAGCCGCAGGCTGGACCCGCCCTCACCGACGCCCGGTCCTGGCAGCGGTGGTCGGGCATGATGGCGCAGCTCGCCCCGCTCAGCCTGCCCGGCGTGGACGGTCCGGTGCGGGACGTGGCGCGTCGCAACCCCGTCCCCCTGGCCCGTGGCACCACCCGGGCCATGCTCCGCCGCGACCACCCCACCGCCGCCCGGCTCGTCCGCTGGCTCGCGGCGCTCGTCCAGGAGCGGGTGCCGCTCCCGCTGGACCCCCTGCCGATCGTCGATCACATCGCGCTGCACACCGGGGGCGGCCCCCGGATCGCCCTCGACCTCGCGGTGGCGCGCCGGATGCTGGTGGCGGGCGCGGGAGCCGACTGAACAAGAGAGGACATCCGGATGAGGGAGCACGCATGACGGCGCCCGCGACCGCGATCGCCCAGAAGGTGGCCACCGGCGCGGTCGGTTGGCTGGACGCCCATCACGAGTTCACCGCACTGCCGCCGGACACCACAGCCGACCTGGCCGATCCGGACAGCGTCTACAAACCGTTGGGGGAGAGCGCGCTCGCCGGCTCGCTGATCCTGCGGGAGTCGGCCGCGGGCGGCAAGGAGGTCCGGTCCGCACGCAGACTGCTCGACTACGGATGGGCCCAGTTCCGGTCCGGCGACCTGCTGTACGAACGGCAGCTGCGGCATTCCCTGATGACCGACCCGCTGGAGGTCTACGCGCACTTCGCGCGGGCGGGCTACCGGCACGAGGGGATGGACCGCCTGCTGCGGCACACCACCACACTGCGCTCGGTGCGCGCCGTGGAGATGTTCCCCAACCGGCGGCTCGCCGTCGCCAACGCGGCTCGGATCGCCGGACTGGACTACCACGTCGACTGGGCGGACCTCACCCGCGCCACCTGGCTGGGCGCCACCCCGGAACCGTGGGCCATCAACTGGCTCACCGCGTACTCCCTGACGCACACCGTCTTCCACGTCACGGACTGGGGCGCCCGCCCGGACGGGCTCTCCCCCGAGCTGTCCGACTACCTCGCCATGTGGCTCCCCGTCTGGGTGGACATCTGGGCCGAGGTCAGCCAGTGGGACCTCATCGCCGAGCTGCTCATCGTCGGCGCCTGCCTGGAGGAGCCGTTGATCGATCCGGAGCACTGGGAACTGCTGGCCGGCGTCCAGCACGAGGACGGACTGGTACCGCAGAACGCCGAGCCGGTCGAGGACGACCCGGAGCAGCGGTTCAACGACCACCAGCACACCGCCGTGGTCGCCGCCGTCGCCGGGACCCTGGCCGTCTCGCGCACCCTCGGCGGAGCACCCGGGGCGGTGGCCCCCGAGCCCGCCTCCGGCGCCCCGTGAACCCCCGGCCGGGGCCCGACTCCGGGGCGGGCCGGACGACGGAGCGGGACCGGCCGCAGGCACGCGGTGCGAGCCCGGCCCCCGGAGCGGGCGCGGGCCCCGGCGCGGGCGCGGAACCGGGAACGGGCGCGGGCCCCGGTCCGGAGCCTGCCGCGGCGGCCCAGCGCCTGCTCGGGCCGCTGCTGGACGCCGCGCCCGGGGCCAGCACGGTCGTGGTGGCCGTGCGGCACGGCGGGCGGCGGTCGGTGGCCGCCGCCGGCACCACCGACCACACCGGCGGCGCGGTCTCCGACGCGCACACCCGCTTCGAGCTGGGCTCGGTCTCCAAGACCTACACGGCGCTGCTGCTGGCCGAGATGGTCGCCCGCGGCGAGGTCCGGCTCACCGACCCCGTCGGCCGCTTCCTGCCGGACGGCACGCTCCGGCACGGAGCGGACCGCTCCATCACCCTGCTGCACCTGGCCACCCACACCTCCGGCCTGCCCAGGCTGCCCCCGGGCCTGCTGCGGCGGGCCGTGCCGCGCTGGTTCAGCAACCCCTACGAGCACTTCGACGCCGACGACGTGCTGGCGGCGCTGCCACGCACCCGCCCGTGCGCCGCCCCCGGCACCCGGGTGTGCTACTCCAACTTCGGCGTCGGGCTGCTGGGCCTGCTGCTCGCCCGCGCCGCCGGAGCGGAGTTCGAGAAGGTGCTGCGTGCCCGGGTCCTGGACCCACTGGATCTGCGCCGCACCGTCTGCGCCGACGACGCCGGACAGGCCACCGGCCACTGGCACGGCCGCCCCCGCCCGAGCTGGCGCATCCCCGGCCTGCCCGCCGCCGGGGCGATCCGGTCGACCGGCGACGACCTGCTGCGCTACCTGGAGGCCCTGCTCGCTCCGCAGACGGCCGCCGCAGGTGCCCCCGCGCCGCTGCGCGCGGCGCTCGCCGACGTGGCCCGCCCCCGGCTCGCGGTGCCACGAGCCGGGGGCGACCGGATCTGCCTGGTCTGGAACGCCCGGTCACGGCCCGGCCACGAGCTGGTCTTCCACTCCGGTGGCACCCGCGGGTTCGTCTCGCTCGTCGGCTTCAGCCCGCAACGGGAGGTGGCCTTCGCCGCCCTGGCCAACACCTCGCCGACGCTGCGCGGCAGCTTCGTCCAGCGGTCCTACCTGGCCTTTCGCGAGCTGGCCGGCGCCCCGGACGGCCCGCACCCGGACCCGCAGTAAAAGTCGGCACCGCACCGCGGAACGCGGTCGGTGACCCGGCAGCGCACGACCGGGCACGGGCGGTGCCCCGGCCGTCCCGCACCGACGCGTACGGACGGTGACCCGGCCACCCCGGATTGGATCGCCGGACACGGGCGGTGGCCCGGCCACTCCGGATCGCCGCCCACCCGGTGCCGGGCTTCCGGGAGCCCGGCGGCGCGGGCCGGGCGGTCAGGCGTTCTCGGGAAGCTTCGCGTTCGCCGAGGCGATCGCCGCCGCCTGCGCCTTGCCCCGGGCCAGGATGCGGCCGAAGGCGTAGTCGGAGACGTCCCGGCCGGCCTGCCACACCTTGTCGTCGCCCTTCGTCACCCGCTTGCCGGAGGTGTAGCCGGAGACCGTGAAGTAGGCGTAGCGGCCGAAGGCGTTCGAGGAGGAGGCGCAGCCGGTGCGGCGGCAGAAGGTGGGCACCTTGCCGCCGGAGAGCGAGGCGACGTTCGGCCCGGCCTGCCGCTTGGCCTGCTCGGCCGCCGCCTTGGTGTCGAACACCGCGATGCCCACGGTGATCGCCATCCCGTCCCGGGTGTAGGTGGCGCGGAACATCCGTCGGCAGCCGTTCTCCCGGAGGACGCCGGCGAGCCGGCCCTGGGCGGCCGACGCGCAGCTGTCGGTGGAGCCGGTGGGTCCCTTGGTGTAGCTCCGGCCGTTCGACACCACCTTCCCGTCGGTGAAGAGGGTGCCGGCGCTGAGCGGCGCCTTGTCCTTGGCCTTGTCGGACAGGATGTCGGTGGGGTTGGGCGGGGGCGGGGGCGCGACGTCGGAGAAGGTGGGCTCCGGGGTGGGGGAGCCGCTCGGCAGCTTCTCCGGGGCGGGCAGCCCGCTGGCGCTGCCGGAGGTGCCGCTGCCGCCGCCGTCGCTGCTCACCACCGCGGTGGCGACGATCGCCGCGACCGCGCCGGTGGCCAGCACCCCGCCGCCGACCAGCAGCAACCGGCGACGGCGGCCGCGCCGGGCGGTGTCGTCGGCGAGCGCCGCCCAGTCCGGTGTCGAACCCGGCGGGCCGCCGGCCGGCCCCTGCTGCGGCCCCTGCGGGCCGTACTGCCGGCCGCCCGGCCCCTGCTGTCCTCCGGGCCCGTACTGCCCCCCGGGGCCGGCCGGCCCCCCATGCCCAAAGCTCATGGCGCGCATCTTAAACCTGTTGGTGGAGGGCCACCGGCTTCGTCACAATCCCGGGATGGGCCATGTGGAAGCAGCGCATCTGGAGTACTTCCTGCCGGACGGCCGGGTACTGCTCGGCGATGTGTCGTTCCGGGTCGGCGAGGGCGCCGTGGTCGCGCTCGTCGGACCGAACGGCGCGGGCAAGACGACCCTGCTGCGACTGATCGGCGGGGAGCTGCAACCGCACGGCGGAACCGTCACGGTCAGTGGCGGGCTGGGCGTGATGCCGCAGTTCGTCGGCTCGGTACGGGACGAGCGCACGGTGCGTGACCTGCTGGTCTCGGTGGCGCAGCCGAGGATCCGGCAGGCCGCGGCCGCGGTCGACGCCGCCGAGCTGGCGATCATGGAGGTGGACGACGAGGCCGCCCAGATGGCGTACGCGCAGGCCCTCAGCGACTGGGCGGAGGCGCGCGGCTACGAGGCCGAGACCCTGTGGGACATGTGCACCACGGCCGCGCTCGGGGTGCCCTACGACAAGGCCCAGTGGCGGCAGGTCCGCACGCTCAGCGGCGGCGAGCAGAAGCGGCTGGTGCTGGAGGCGCTGCTGCGCGGCCCGGACGAGGTGCTCCTCCTGGACGAGCCGGACAACTATCTCGACGTGCCCGGCAAGCGGTGGCTGGAGGCGCGGCTGAAGGAGACCCGCAAGACCGTCCTGTTCGTCTCCCACGACCGGGAGCTGCTGGACCGGGCCGCGGAGAAGATCGTGAGCGTGGAGCCGAGTCCCGCCGGGTCGGACGTGTGGGTGCACGGCGGCGGCTTCGGCACCTACCACCAGGCACGCGAGGAGCGGTTCGAGCGCTTCGAGGAGCTGCGGCGCCGCTGGGACGAGAAGCACGCGCAGCTCAAGCGGCTGGTGCTGGACATGCAGCAGTACGCGGCGCGCAGCGACGAGATGGCCTCCCGCTACCAGGCGGCGAAGACCCGGCTGCGGAAGTTCGAGGAGATCGGCCCGCCGCCGGAGCCGCCGCGCAAGCAGGAGATCACCATGCGGCTGCACGGCGGCCGTACCGGCGTCCGGGCCCTGACCTGCGCGAAGCTGGAGCTGACCGGCCTGATGAAGCCGTTCGACCTGGAGGTCTTCTACGGCGAGCGGGTCGCGGTGCTCGGATCCAACGGCTCCGGCAAGTCGCACTTCCTGCGGCTGCTGGCCGGCGAGGGGATCGCGCACACCGGGCAGTGGAAGCTGGGCGCCCGGGTGGTCCCCGGGCACTTCGCCCAGACCCATGCCCACCCGGAGCTGCTGGGCCGCACCCTCGTCGACATCCTGTGGACCGAGCACGCCCGGGACCGCGGGCGGGCGATGAGCGCGCTGCGCCGCTACGAGCTGGAGAAACAGGGCGACCAGCGGTTCGAGAAGCTCTCCGGCGGGCAGCAGGCCCGCTTCCAGATCCTGCTGCTGGAGCTGGCCGGGACCACCGCGCTGCTGCTGGACGAGCCGACCGACAACCTCGACCTGGAGAGCGCCGAGGCGCTGCAGGAGGGGCTGGAGGCGTACGAGGGGACGGTACTGGCGGTCACCCACGACCGCTGGTTCGCGCGCTCCTTCGACCGCTTCCTGGTGTTCGGCGCGGACGGCCGGGTCCGGGAGGCGGCGGAGCCGGTCTGGGACGAGGGCCGGGTGGCCCGCGCCCGCTGAGCCCCGCGGGACGGGACGCCGGGGGGTGCGCCCCCCGGCGCCGGTGGCACGCCCGTTCGGGACCCGTTTTGACCCGTCCGGGCAGCGGCCGGTATTCTGCCAGTTCGTTATGCGTATTGGCTTGCTCGTTCTCACGTGAGAGGCCGTTACGCCGGTCCACCGGGCCGATGACCAGCGGCAGGCACACGGTATGCGTCACCGAGTGCGGCCAGGGCTGTCGTGATCGTCCGGGTGGCCTTGTCAGGACCCATCTCACGAAGCGAAGGCTACGACCGTGCGTACGTACAGCCCCAAGCCCGGCGATGTCCAGCGCCAGTGGCACGTCATTGACGCGCAGGACGTCGTCCTGGGCCGTCTGGCCTCGACGGCCGCGTCCCTCCTGAGGGGCAAGCACAAGCCGGTGTACGCGCCTCACGTTGACACTGGTGACTTCGTCATCATCATCAACGCCGACAAGGTGCACCTGTCCGGCAACAAGCGGACCCAGAAGCTCGCCTACCGCCACTCGGGTTTCCCGGGCGGTCTGCGCTCCGTCCGCTACGACGAGCTGCTCGACAAGAACCCCGAGAAGGCCGTCGAGAAGGCCGTCAAGGGCATGCTCCCGAAGAACACCCTGGGCCGTCAGATGCTCTCGAAGCTGAAGGTCTACTCCGGAGCCGAGCACCCGCACGCTGCCCAGCAGCCGGCCCCGTACCAGATCACCCAGGTCGCGCAGTAGTCCCGGCCACCCCTAAGACGAAGAGAATCTGAGGAGAACCGTGGCCGAGACCACCGCCGAGACCCCCGTCCTCGACGACGAGAACGAGAACGTCGAGGAGTACACCACCGAGTCCGAGCCCACCGAGTCGGAGTACACCTCCGAGTCGCTGGCCTCGCGCTTCGGCGAGCCGCAGCCGGCCGCCGGCCTGGGCCGTCGCAAGAACGCGATCGCCCGCGTGCGCATCGTGCCGGGCACGGGCCAGTGGAAGATCAACGGTCGCACCCTTGAGGACTACTTCCCCAACAAGGTGCACCAGCAGGAAGTCAACGAGCCCTTCAAGGTGCTCGAGCTCGACGACCGCTACGACGTCATCGCCCGCATCTCCGGCGGCGGCGTGTCCGGCCAGGCCGGTGCGCTGCGCCTGGGCGTGGCCCGTGCGCTGAACGAGGCGGACGTGGACAACAACCGCGGCCCGCTGAAGAAGGCCGGCTTCCTGAGCCGCGACGACCGCGCGGTCGAGCGGAAGAAGGCCGGTCTGAAGAAGGCCCGCAAGGCGCCGCAGTACAGCAAGCGCTAATCGCGGCCTCTCCCTCCTCACCGGAGGGGTCCCGCCACGCCGACGCCCCGGCGGCACGATCCGTGCTGCCGGGGCGTTCGGCTATCGGGGCCCGGTGTAGTACACCAGTACGTAACTCTCGGGTTCCCTTCATGACACCTCGCATGACACCTTTCTTCCGGGGGACGACGGTTACCCCCGCGCAATTCGGAGGACAGCAGTGGGACGACTCTTCGGTACGGACGGCGTGCGCGGTGTCGCGAACGCCGACCTGACAGCGGAGCTGGCACTCGGCCTGTCGGTCGCGGCGGCACACGTGCTCGCCGAGGCGGGTACGTTCGAGGGCCACCGGCCGGTCGCGGTGGTCGGCCGCGATCCGCGCGCGTCCGGGGAGTTCCTGGAGGCCGCCGTGGTGGCGGGCCTCGCCAGCGCCGGGGTGGACGTGCTGCGGGTCGGTGTGCTGCCGACCCCCGCCGTGGCGTACCTGACCGGCGC
This sequence comes from Streptomyces sp. NPDC018031, assembly GCF_044327625.1. Lineage (NCBI taxonomy): Bacteria > Bacillati > Actinomycetota > Actinomycetes > Kitasatosporales > Streptomycetaceae > Streptomyces > Streptomyces sp. NPDC018031. Next base: position 1,179,325 of record NZ_JBIRFT010000001.1, on the reverse strand, counting down.
GCTCGGCGCCGACCTCGGCGTGATGCTGTCCGCCAGCCACAACCCGATGCCGGACAACGGCATCAAGTTCTTCGCCCGCGGCGGGCACAAGCTCGCCGACGAGCTGGAGGACCGGATCGAGGACACCTACCGGGCGCACGCCTCCGGCGAGCCCTGGGACCGGCCCACCGGCGCCGGAGTCGGCCGGGTGCGGATCTACGACGAGGGCTTCGACAACTACGTCGCCCACCTCATCGGGGTGCTGCCGAACCGCCTCGACGGCCTCAAGGTCGTCATCGACGGCGCGCACGGCGCCGCCGCCCGCGTCTCCCCGGAGGCGTTCGCCCGGGCCGGCGCCGAGGTCGTCACCATCGGCACCGACCCCGACGGCCTCAACATCAACGACGGCTGCGGCTCCACCCACCTGGACAAGTTGCGGGCCGCCGTGGTCGAGCACGGCGCCGACCTGGGCGTCGCGCACGACGGGGACGCCGACCGCTGCCTGGCCGTGGACGCCGCCGGCGCGGAGATCGACGGCGACCAGATCCTCGCCGTACTGGCGCTGGCACTGCGCGAGGCGGGCGGGCTGCGCGGCGAGACCGTGGTGGGCACCGTGATGTCCAACCTCGGCTTCAAACTGGCCATGGAGCGCGAGGGCGTCCGGCTGGTCCAGACGTCGGTCGGCGACCGCTATGTGCTGGAGGAGATGAAGAGCCACGGGTACGCGCTGGGCGGTGAGCAGTCCGGCCACGTGATCGTGCTCGACCACGCCACCACCGGCGACGGCACCCTCACCGGGCTGCTGCTGGCCGCCCGGGTGGCCGCGACCGGCCGCAGCCTGGCGGAACTGGCCGCCGTGATGGAGCGGCTGCCGCAGGTGCTGATCAACGTGCCGGACGTGGACAAGTCCCGGGTCGCCACCTCCACCGAGCTGGGCGCGGCCGTGCTGGACGCCGAGCGGGAGCTGGGCTCCACCGGCCGGGTGCTGCTCCGCCCGTCCGGCACCGAGCCGCTGGTCCGCGTCATGGTGGAGGCCGCCGACATCGAGCAGGCCCGCTCGGTGGCCGGGCGGCTGGCGGACGCGGTGAAGTCCGCGCTGGGCTGACCGGAACCGCCGGGCCGGGCCCGCGGCGCCGCGGGCCCGGCCCGCCCGCCGCGGCGGCCCGCACCGGGCCGCGTCCGCGGACGGTGCGGCCCGCGGCCCGGACCCCCGCGGCGGCGGCGGTCCCCGCGCCGGCGGCGGCCGGTACGGCTCAGCCGCGGCCCGGCTTCCGCACCGGCCTCTCCCGGCCCGCCGTCCTCGCCCAGTACAGCTTCTGGACCAGCAGCGTCAGCGTCCCCGACAGCACGATGCCGCCCAGGTTGGCGAAGAGCTGGCCGGTGGACCCCGCGGTCTGGGCGTAGTCCCGGTAGCTGAACGCGACCGCGGCGTTGGCCGCCGCCGGCACCGTGGTCACCGAGATCGCCACCCCGATCAGCGCCCCCGACCGGGCCGAGGTGAGCGAGAGCGTCCCGGCGATCCCGGCGAGGAACGCCACGACGAAGGACATCCAGTCCGGCTGCCAGATGAACGCGGTGTTCGGGCGGTCGGCTTCCACCATCGAGCGTTCGAAGAGCCCGCACAGCTCCATCAGGGCGGCGAACCCGGCGGTGAGCAGCATCGCCGCCGCGAACCCGACCACCAGGGCGGTCAGCGACCGCCACACCAGGGCCGGGGCGCGCTGGACCAGGGCGGTCGAGATGCCCGCCAGCGGGCCGAACTCCGGGCCCACCGCCATCGCGCCGACGATCAGGATGGCGTTGTCCAGCATCACCCCGCAGGCCGCCAGCATGGTCGCCACCGCCAGGAAGGCGACATAGGTGGCGGTGAGCGTGGACTCCTCGTGGGTGGCGTCGGCCAGGTGCTCCCACAGCACCGCGTCCGCGGCCTCCCCGGGAGCCTCCCGCTCCGCCTTGTCGGCGTGGAGCGACAGGGTCAGGTCGATGTTCTCGACCGCGATCGACCCCGCCCGGTCCAGACCCGCCTCCCGCAACCTGCTCAGCAGCGTGTCGCCGGCCTCCCGCGCGACGTCGCACATCACGATGTCGCCCCGCGGGTTCCGCGCCGCGCCGGTGAGCACCGCCAGGTGGGTGGTGCCGACCGTCTGTTCCATCAGCCGCACGACCTCGTCGGTGCGGTCCGGAGGGGAGATCACCCGCAGATGCAGCATGGCCGCAGACTAGCCCCGCCCCCGGCGGCCGCGGCGGGCCGGGCGGCCGCGGCGGGCCGGGCGGCCGCGGTGCCGGCGGGGCGGCCCGCGGGTCCGGTCAGAGCTTGCGCAGCGACAGCCGCTGGACCTTGTGGTCCGGCCCCTTGCGCAGCACCAGGGTGGCCCGGCCCCGGGTGGGTGCCACGTTCTCCTCCAGGTTCGGGCGGTTGACGGTGCGCCAGATCATCCGCGCGTAGTCCAGCGCCTCGTCCTCCGAGACCTGGGTGTACCGGCGGAAGTACGAGAACGGGTTCTGGAACGCGGTTTCCCGCAGGGCGCGGAACCGGCCCAGGTACCAGCGCTCGATGTCCTCGGTGCGGGCGTCCACGTAGACGCTGAAGTCGAAGAAGTCGGCCAGGCCGACCCGGGTGCGCCCGTCGGTGCCGGGCAGCGCCGGCTGGAGCACGTTGAGGCCCTCGACGATGAGGATGTCGGGGCGGCGCACGGTCTTCCGCTCGCCGGGCACGATGTCGTAGATCAGGTGCGAGTAGACCGGGGCGGACACCTCCTCCTTCCCGGCCTTCACATCGGCCACGAAGCGGGTCAGCGCCCGGCGGTCGTACGACTCGGGGAAGCCCTTGCGGGACATCAGCCCGCGCCGGTGCAGCTCCGCGTTGGGGTGGAGGAAGCCGTCGGTGGTGATCAGCTCCACCCGGGGGTGCTCCGGCCACCGGGCCAGCAGCGCCTGGAGCAGCCGGGCGGTGGTCGACTTGCCGACCGCGACGCTGCCCGCCACGCCTATCACGAACGGGGTGCCCGGCTGGGCGCCGTTGCCCTTCTTGGTGTCGCCCAGGAAGGTGTTGAGCGCTCCGCGCAGATTGCCGGTCGCGGCCACGTACAGGTTGAGCAGCCGGGACAGCGGCAGATAGACGTCCCGTACCTCGTCGAGGTCGATGACGTCGCCCAGCCCGCGGAGCCGCTCGACCTCCTCCGCGGTCAGCGGCAGCGGCGTCTTCTCGCGCAGGGCGCTCCACTCCGCGCGGGAGAGATCCACGTACGGGCTCGACTCGGTGCGCCGCGACGCGGTACGCGCTGGAGACGTGATCACCACTTCATTGTCATGGCTCGGCGGCCCGGGTGGGGCGTGGGCTCGGTCACGCCCCGGCGGATCCGCCGGGGCGGGGACCGGAGCGCCGGCCGGGCGCACCCCGCGCACCACCCCGGACCTGGCCGTCCGGGTCCGGCCGGCCAGGGGCCCATCGCCGCGCGCGATGTCAGTGGCGTGGGTCACAGTGGAGGGGTGCGAATGGGTGACGGTGATGCGGAGGGTTTTCCATGACGTACGCCATCCAGGCCGAGGGCCTGGTCAAACGGTTCAAGGAGACCGAGGCGCTGGCCGGGGTGGACCTCGCCGCCCGGTCCGGCACCGTGCTGGGCCTGCTGGGGCCCAACGGCGCGGGCAAGACCACGGCGGTGCGGATCTTCGCCACCCTGCTCCGGCCGGACGGCGGCCGGGCCCTGGTGGCCGGGCACGACGTGGTCCGGGAGGCCGGTCTGGTCCGCGCCGCGGTCGGCCTCACCGGGCAGTACGCGGCGGTCGACGAGATGCTCACCGGCACGGAGAACCTGCTGATGATCGGCCGGCTGCTGGGCATGTCCCGGCGCGACGCCCGGGCGCGCGCCGCGGAGCTGCTGGACCGCTTCCAGCTCGGCGACGCGGCGGGCCGCGCGGCGAAGACGTACTCGGGAGGCATGCGCCGGCGGCTGGACCTGGCCGCGAGCCTGGTCGGCAGGCCGCGGATCCTCTTCCTCGACGAGCCCACCACCGGCCTGGACCCGCACAGCCGCGGCGAACTGTGGGACATGCTGCGCGGGCTGGTGGCCGAGGGCATGACCGCCCTGCTCACCACCCAGTACCTGAACGAGGCGGACCGGATGGCCGACGACATCGTGGTCATCGACCGGGGCCGGGTGATCGCCGAGGGCACCCCGGACGAGCTGAAGGCCAGGGTCGGCGGCCAGGTGCTGGAGGTGCGCCCGGTGGACCCGGCGCAGCTGGGCCCGGCACACGCCGCGCTGATCGAGGTCGCCGGACCGAAGGCCAGGATCGAGGGCGAGGTGGTCACCGCTCCGGTCCGCGACCCGGCGCTGATGCCGGCCGCGGTACGGCGACTGGAGCGGGCCGGGGTCGCGGTGGGGGAGTTCGCGCTGCGCCGGTCCAGCCTGGACGAGGTGTTCCTGGTGCTCACCGGGCACCGCACCGAGGCCGAGGACGGGCCGGCCCGGGCCGGGGAGGACGGCGGACCCCCGGCGCGGGAGGACCACGAGCCGGTGGGGAGCAGGTCATGACCTCGGCGACGGCGACACTCCCGGCCCGCGGTGGCGGTGGCGGCGGCGGTGCGGCGCAGGGGCGGGTGCGGCCGCTGGCGGCGCTCCGCCAGACCGGCACCATGGCCTGGCGCAGTCTGGTCTCGGTGAAGCACAACCCGCTCGAACTGGTCGACTACAGCATCACGCCGATCATGTTCGTGGGACTGTTCGCCTTCGTCTTCGGCGGTCAGATGGCCGGCTCGCCCAAGGAGTACCTCCAGTACGCGCTGGCCGGGATCATCGTGCAGAACACCCTGTTCATGAGCATGTACACGGCCATGTCGCTCAACACCGATCTGACCAAGGGCGTCTTCGACCGGCTGCGCAGCCTGCCGATAGCCCGCTCCGCGCCGCTGCTCGGCCGGATCACGGCGGACCTGTGCAAGCAGCTGTGGGCGATGCTGCTCATGGTCGGCCTCGGGATGCTGCTGGGCTTCCGCGTCCACCAGGGCGTGCTCGGGCTGCTGCTGGGCGCCCTGCTGCTGCTCACCTTCGCCGCGGCCATGTCCTGGACCGCGGTGCTCATCGGCATGCTGGCCGGTGACGCGGAGAAGGTGCAGGTGTTCGCGTTCACCATCATCTTCCCGATCACCTTCACCAGCAGCGCGTTCGCCCGGGTGGAGACCATGCCCGGCTGGCTCCAGGCGTGGGTCGAGATCAACCCGGTGACGCATCTGTCGGACGCCTTCCGGGCGCTGCTGACCGGCGGCGAGGTGGCCGGACCGGTGCTCTGGTCGCTGGCGTGGGCGGCCGGGATAGCCGCGGTCTTCTGCCCGCTGGCGATGCGGGCGTACCGGGCCCGGCTGTAGCCCCTCGCCCCGGCGGGCTTGGCCCAGCGCCTGACTGCCCGGCCCGGCCCATGCCCTGGCTACCCGCGCCCATCGGCCCGCGCCCATCGGCCCGCGCCCGGGCCGGTGGCCCGGCTCGGTGGCCCGGTCGCCCGGCTCGCGTTCGGGGGCCGGGCCGTCAGCCCGGCAGCAGGCCCTGGGTGGTCTCGGTCGGCACGGTGGACCCCTTGGCCGGGACCGGGACGCGCACCGGCAGACCGAAGTCCGCCAGCTCCATGGTGATGGTCACCTCGGTGCCGCCCATCGCGGAGCCGAGCCGGACCTTGGCCAGCCGGCCGGCGCCGTCCACCCAGGCGTCCGCGCGGACCGGCAGGTCCTTCCCCTCCTTCTCCCGCAGGGCGTCGATCTTGGCGAGCGTGGTGGGCTCCAGCCGGGAGGAGAGCGTGGCGTGGTCGAGGGTGCCGCTGTAGTGGGTGGTGCTCCGCCCGCCGACCCGCTCGGTGCCGCGCTTCTTCACGTCGCGCATGGTGGAGACCTGCAACAGCACGTGCTCGGGGTCGTTCGCCGGTGACCGCAGCAGGTAGTGGGCCTGCGCCCGGTCCCGGTCGACGGCCGCCCACTGGCCCTTCTTCAGGTTGCCCAGCGGCTTCAGGTAGATCTTGCCCCCGCCGAAGACCTCGTCCATGTGGTCGATGGCGCCGCCGGGCAGCCGGACGGACAGCTTCCCGCGGTCCCGGGCCATGTCGAACGGCCCGGTGGCGGTGAGCTCGAAACCGCCCTTGTCGCTGGTGACCTCCACCCGTTCGGTGATCCGGGCGCTGGTCCCGCCGGTCTTCTTCGCGGCCCGGGCCACCACGGTGTCCGGCACCTCCAGCGGCCGCGACGCCTCGGTCGGCGCGGCCCCGGGCTTCTGGTCCTCACCGGAGTCCGAGGCGCAGGCGGTGGCCGACACGAACACGGCGGCGGCGAGGAGCGGGCCGGTGGCTGCGGTGACGATGGAGCGGCGCACATTTCCCCCACGGTGGACGAGACGGACGCGGCCGGAGCCGCATCGGCGCATTATGCACCCCCCGATGGCTCATGGCCGGTGGCGGACCCCCGACCACCCGGGCCGTAGGCTTCCCGCCATGTGCGGAATCGTTGGTTATGTGGGAGGGCAGTCCGCCCTCGACGTGGTACTCGCCGGACTGAAGCGGCTGGAGTACCGAGGTTACGACTCGGCCGGAGTGGCCGTGCTCGCGGACGGCGGGCTCGCCGCCGCCAAGAAGGCGGGCAAGCTGGCCAACCTGGAGAAGGAACTGGCCGACCGGCCGCTGCCCAGCGGCGGCACCGGCATCGGGCACACCCGGTGGGCCACGCACGGCGGCCCCACGGACGCCAACGCCCACCCGCACCTGGACAACGCCGGCCGGGTCGCCGTCGTCCACAACGGCATCATCGAGAACTTCGCCGCGCTCCGCGCCGAACTGGCCGACCGCGGCCACGAACTGGCCTCGGAGACGGACACCGAGGTGGTGGCGCACCTGCTCGCCGAGTCCTTCTCCTCCTGCGGCGACCTGGCCGAGGCGATGCGGCAGGTCTGCCGCCGGCTGGAGGGCGCCTTCACCCTGGTCGCGGTGCACGCCGACGCGCCGGACGTGGTCGTCGGGGCCCGCCGCAACTCGCCGCTGGTGGTCGGCGTCGGCGAGGAGGAGGCGTTCCTCGCCTCCGACGTCGCCGCGTTCATCGCGCACACCCGCGAGGCGATCGAGCTGGGCCAGGACCAGGTGGTCGAGCTGCGCCGGGACGGGGTGACGGTCACCGACTTCGACGGCGCACCCGCGCAGGTCCGCGCGTACCACGTGGACTGGGACGCGTCCGCCGCCGAGAAGGGCGGCTACGACTACTTCATGCTCAAGGAGATCGCCGAGCAGCCGAAGGCCGTGGCCGACACGCTGCTGGGCCGGATCGACGCCGCCGGCTCGCTCCGGCTGGACGAGATCCGGATCCCGGTGTCGGTCCTCCGGGAGGTCGACAAGGTCGTCATCGTGGCCTGCGGTACGGCCTACCACGCGGGCATGATCGCCAAGTACGCCATCGAGCACTGGACCCGCATCCCCTGCGAGACCGAGCTGGCCAGCGAGTTCCGCTACCGGGACCCGATCCTGGACTCGCGCACCCTGGTCGTCGCCATCTCCCAGTCCGGGGAGACGATGGACACCCTGATGGCGCTGCGGCACGCCCGCGAGCAGGGCGCCAAGGTGCTCGCCATCTGCAACACCAACGGGTCCACGATCCCGCGCGAGTCGGACGCGGTGCTCTACACGCACGCCGGCCCGGAGGTCGCCGTCGCCTCCACCAAGGCGTTCCTCACCCAGCTCGTCGCCTGCTACCTGGTCGCCCTCTACCTGGGCCAGGTGCGGGGCACCAAGTGGGGCGACGAGATCCAGGCGGTGATCCGCGAACTGTCCGAGATCGGCACCCAGGTGGACGAGGTGCTGGAGACCATGGAGCCGGTGCGCGAACTGGCCCGGTCCCTGGCGTCCAAGAACACCGTGCTCTTCCTCGGCCGGCACGTGGGCTACCCGGTGGCGCTGGAAGGCGCGCTCAAGCTCAAGGAACTGGCCTACATGCACGCCGAGGGCTTCGCGGCGGGCGAGCTCAAGCACGGTCCGATCGCGCTGATCGAGGACGATCTGCCGGTGGTGGTCGTCGTCCCGTCGCCGCGCGGCCGCTCGGTGCTGCACGACAAGATCGTGTCCAACATCCAGGAGATCCGCGCCCGCGGCGCCCGGACCATCGTCATCGCCGAGCGCGGCGACGAGACGGTCGCCCCGTACGCCGACCACCTCATCGAGATCCCGCCGACCCCGACCCTGCTGCAGCCGCTGGTCGCCACCGTGCCGCTCCAGGTGTTCGCCTGCGAGCTGGCGACCGCCCGGGGCAACGAGGTCGACCAGCCGCGCAACCTGGCCAAGTCGGTCACGGTGGAGTGACCCGGTGATCATCGGAGTCGGCATCGACGTCGCCGAGATCGACCGGTTCGCGGACGCCATGGAGCGGACGCCGGGGATGGCGCAGCGCCTCTTCGTGGAACGGGAGCTGCTGCTGCCCAGCGGCGAACGGCGCGGCATCGCCTCCCTGGCGGCGCGGTTCGCCGCGAAGGAAGCGCTGGCCAAGGCACTCGGCGCGCCGGGCGGCATGTACTGGACCGACGCCGAGGTCATCACCGAGGACAGCGGACGTCCGCGCCTGACGGTGCGCGGCACGGTGGCCGCCCGGGCCGCCGAACTCGGCGTCAAACACTGGCATCTGTCGCTCAGCCACGACGCCGGGGTCGCCTCGGCGGTGGTGATCGCGGAGGGCTGAGCCGGTGGCGGCGGGGCCGGGCCGACGTTCGGGCCCGGCCCCGCCGCCGGCCTGTCCGGCCATCCCGTTCCGGCCCCGGCCCGCCGCCCCGGCCACCGGCCCGGGCGGGTACGGCCACGCTGTGGCGCGCCGTTCCCGGCCCCGGCCCCGGCTCATGCGCCGGGCGCCGCTTCCGCGCCATGCCCGTCCGGGCCGGCGTCACCGGGCACCGCCGCCGCACCGTCGTCCGGCGCGGCCAGCCGCATGCCACGGCTGTCGGCGACGCGCAGCGCGTCGGCCAGGGCCTCGGCGAGCCGGTGGACGACGTACCGCAACTGGCGGGAGTCGGCCTTGGCGTCCCCGGCGACGGCCCGCGCGTGCTGGATCATCTCGGCGCCCATGCGGAGCTGGACGGCCTCCATGTCGTCGGCCAGCCGCCACAGACGGCTGTCCGCGCCACCGTCGGTGACCAGGTACGCGGGCTGCCCGCCGGAACCGGACCAGGGCAGCAGCCGGGGCCGCGCGCTCACCGCCCCGCCTCCGCCAGCAGGTACGCGCCCAGGTCGACACCGGCGCCGTGCACCGCCAGCACCAGCGTCCGCCGGCACCGCCACCGGCGCATCGCCTCCTCGTGTTCCTCGCGTTCCTCATGGGCGGCGCGGTACGGGCGGACCAGCGCGACGTCCTCGGCGAGTGCAGGCTGAGTTCCCCAGCCAGGGCGGGACGGGCGGACCGTTGGTTCCTCCTGTTCTCTGCCGATAGGCAACGGGCAGACCGCACGGTGGCGACCGGACGCGGGCGTTGACAGCCGTAGCAGACGTCCCATCCATCGGGCGATGGAGTTCGCCATGTTGACGCTCCTGACCAGCGTTGACCGCCCCCCGGACGCAGCCACGTCGCGGGGGTCCTTGTTAACGCCTGATGCTGACGGGCCCCGGAGGACGTATCTTCCGCGCTTCAAGGGCAGTTGGGTCGTCTGAGCGCTACCGTCGAAGAACGCCCAAACGTCTCCAGGGGGAGCCTTGAATACGGCCCTACGTTCAGCTATGGAGTCTGCTGGCTTATCGCCGAGGAAGCTGGCTCTCCGGGTTGGAGTCTCCGGCAAGACCGTGGAGCGGTGGATCGCGGACGAAGAGCTGATTCCGCACGCCAGAAACCGGGAAGACGCCTCCGAGGCGCTGGGAGTTGAGGCAGAGATGTTGTGGCCCAAGGCTGTCAAGGACCGGCTGAAGACCGGGGGTGGCCGGGGGATCGTGCAAAGTTACCCCTACCGGTCCGCGTGTCCGTCTACCGTCTGGGCTGATCTCATCGCGGACGCGACTGAGGATCTGTTCCTCGGTGGCTACACCTCCTACTTCCTGTGGACCCAGGTTCCGGCCCTCCCGGAGACCCTGCGCCGGAAGGCGCGGAGCGGCTGCCGCATCCGTTTCCTGCTCGGTGACCCTGAGGGGGCGGTGACACGCCAGCGCGAAGAGATCGAAGATGTTGCGTTGACGGTGTCCGCTCGCATCAGGATGACCTTGAAGGAACTCGCCAAGCTCAGCGACGTGGACGGGATAGAGGCACGATTCTCCGCTCCGGCCGACGCGACGAACCATGTCTCCCTGTCCGTCTTCCGTTTCGACGACGAAGCACTTGTCACTCCGCACCTCGCTCGGGTCGTCGGCCATGATTCACCGCTCATGCATCTGCGGTGCGACGGTGATCACGGGATGTTCCACCGCTTCGCGGAGCACTGCGAGGAACTCTGGAAGCGGGGCATTCCGGTGGGGGAGGCGGACCGTGGGTAGGCACGACTGCGAGGACGACACAGAGCGCCTGGCCGCGAGCACGCGCATGGTCAGCAGTGAGCACACCGTCTCCGACGCCTCCACCCGCACCGGGTGGTACAAGTCCAGCTACAGCGGCGGTGATCAGGGCGAATGCCTGGAAGTGGCGCGCGGCTATGCCGACGTTCCGGTCCGGGACAGCAAGAACCCGACCGGCCCCGAGCTGGTCTTCCCGGCGGAGAGCTGGTCGGCGTTCGTCTCCGCCGTCAAGCGGGGCGAGTTTCCCACCGGCTGAGCTGGGGCGGGCCGTGCCGGGGGCCATGGTGAGCGGCCTCCGGCGTCACCGGTCAGCCGTCGAGCGACAACGCGTTCTTGGCGCGGTCCACCGACTCCTCGGCGGCCGGGCCGCCCGGGTTCTCGGTGGCCAGAGCCTGGTTGAGGGCGACGAAGGGCCGCAGTCGCTCCTCGTAGCGGGGGAGCGCGACCCGGTGGTCGCCACCCGCCTTCGCGAGTTCACCGGCGAGCACGTAGGCGCCCGCCAGGGCGAGGCTGGTGCCCTGGCCGGAGAGGGGCGAGGGGCAGTAGCCGGCGTCCCCGACCAGGACCGCCCGCCCCGCCGACCACCGGTCCATCCGGATCTGGGCCATCGCGTCGAAGTAGAAGTCGGGCGCCGTCTCCATCTCCTTCAGCAGTCGGGGGGTGTCGCCGCCGAGGTGGGACATCCGGTCGGCGAGCAGGGACCTCTGCGCGGCCGTGTCGCGGTGGTCGTGGCCGAGGGGGTCGGAGCGGAAGCCGAGGGTGGCCCGCAGCTCGGTGTTGCCGCGCACCGGGTAGAGGCAGTAGCTGGCGGTGCCGTCCTGTAGCCACACCTGCCAGTCGTCCAGGCCGGGGAAGTTGCCGGTGCTGAAGACGCCGAGGTACGAGCCGAGGTGGTGCAGGAAGCGCGCCTCGTCCCCGAAGGCGAGCCGGCGCACCGTCGAGTGCAGCCCGTCCGCGCCGACCACCAGGTCGAACGTCCGGCTCGGGGCGTGTTCGAAGCTGACGTGGACGCCGTCCTCGTCCTCGGCGAGCGCGGTCACCGTGTCACCGAAGAGGAACTCCGCACCGGGGCGCGCCCGCTCGTACAGCAGCCCGGCCAGGTCCTCGCGGAGCAGTTCGAAGTCGTCGCTGTCGAGCCGGCCGCTGCTCAGCGTCATCTCGGTGGACCGCCAGACCTCGTCCCCGCTGCCGTCGAGCATCGACATCCCGCGCATCCGGGTGCGTGCCTGCCGGGCCTGCGGCAGCACGCCCATCCGGTCCAGGACCTCGATCGCCACGCCGCGGACGTCGATCGCGTGGCCGCCGGTACGCACCGCCGGGGCGCGCTCGACCACGGTCGGCGCCCAGCCGTGCTGCCGCAGCCAGTAGGCGGTGGCGAGCCCGGCGACGCTCGCGCCGGAGATGAGCACGGTCCTGTTCGTGGCGGCCTGCTGCATGTCGCGTTCCCTTCGTGCGGGTGCCCGGGTGGTGCCCACGGCTGGTGCTTACGGTGTACGCGTCCTCGCCGCAGTGGCCCGCGGCTTGGTACGCGCTCTGAATGTACGCCGTACGCTCAGCCTTGTGCCACCGTATTCAGCAGGGAAGTTTCCGCCTTGTACTAGGACAGGGAGGGGTGTGTCGAGTGTCTTCGCTGCTAGCCTGTGTCCTAGTACAGCAGTCAGCTGACGAGGAGAGTGCGCGCATGTCCGCCCCAGAGGTCCCGCCGTACCGGCGGATCGCCGCCGACCTCCGGCGGCGCATCCTCGCCGGGGAGCTGTCACCCGGTGACCGGCTCCCCTCGACCCGCCGGATCGCCACCGAGTGGAACGTCGCCCTGGCCACCGCCACCAAGGCGCTCACCGCGCTCCGGCAGGAGGGCCTGATCCAGGCCCAGGCGCGGGTGGGGACGGTGGTGGCACCCCGCCGCGGGCCCGCCCGGGCCCAGGGAACCCGCGCCACCGCCGCGCCCCGGCGCGAGCCGGCCGGCCCCGCGCCGGAGGGCGGCGCGGCGGCGCACCGCGAGCTGACCCGGGAGCGGATCGTCCGCGCCGCCATCGAGATCGCCGACACCGAAGGGCTGCCCGCGCTGTCCATGCGGGGCGTCGCGGCGCGGCTGGGGGCCGCCGCCATGTCGCCCTACCGGCATGTGAACGGCAGGGACGACCTGGTGCTGCTGATGGCCGACGCCGTGCTCGGCGAGCTGTCCTGGCCCCAGGAGCCACCGGCGCACTGGCGCGCCCGGCTGGAGTACGGGGCCCGGGCCCTGTGGGCGGTGCACCGCGCGCACCCCTGGCTGGCGCAGATCGGGCCGCTCACCCGCCCGCTGATGCTGCCCAACCTGATGGCCTATTCGGAGTGGATGCTGAGCGCCCTCGACGGACACGGCCTCGACGCGGCGACCATGCTCGACGTCAACGTGCTGCTGTACAGCCATGTCCAGGGGATCGCGGTGCAGTGGGAGCGGGAGAACCAGGCGCAGGGCGCCACCGGTGTGTCCGACGAGGAGTGGATGGACTCCCAGGCGCCGGCCCTCGCCGCGATCGTCGGCTCCGGCGCATACCCGACCCTCGGCCGGGTGCTGGCGGCCGTCGGCGAGAGCGGCTACGACCTGCGCCTCGACGAGCTGTTCGAGCGGGGGCTGCAGTCGATGCTCGACGGCCTGGCGGCGCTCGTCGAGCGGACCGCGCCCACCCGATAGCGCGCCGGTGCCTCCGGCCGGGTGCACCGGCCCGGGGCACCCACCCGTCGCGCGACGACTCCGCCCCGGCGGTGGCCCAGCCGCCGGGCGCCTCCGGAGCACCCCGTCGGTGCGCCCCGGCCGCACCGTGCGCCCCCCGCCACGCCGTGCGGGCGGTCGCCGGGTCCGCACCGCCCGGGCCCGGCCCCGTCACTCCGTCCGGACGTCCGCCCACGCGTCCGGCAGGGCCGCCGCCACCTCGTACGCGGTGATCGGCGCGCCCGGCCGGCCGGCGGTCCGTCGGGCGGCCAGACCGTGCAGATACGCCCCCGCCATGGCCGCGTCCGGGGCCGGCAGACCGGTCGCCAGCAGCGCGCCGATCAGCCCCGACAGCACATCGCCGCTGCCCGCGGTGGCCAGCCAGCCGGTGCCCGTGGGATTGACCCGGACCGGGCCGGCGTCCGGGGCGACCAGCGTGGTGGACCCCTTCAGCAGCGCGGTGACCCGGTACCGCTCGGCCAGTTCGCGCACCGAGCGCAGCCGGTTCGCCTCCACCTCCTCCCGGGACCTGCCGAGCAGCGCGGCGGCTTCCCCGGCGTGCGGGGTGAGCAGCGTGGGCGCGCCCCGTGACACACCGCGCGGCAGCAGCCGCAGTCCGTCCGCGTCCACCAGCACCGGGACGTCGGAGTCGAGCACGTCCGCCAGCGCGCGGCGGGCCTCGCCGTCGTCGCCGAGCCCCGGCCCGACCACCCAGGACTGGACGCGTCCGGCCTTGTGCGGGGGCCCGGCGTGCACCAGGGTCTCGGGGAAGCGGGCGATCACCGCGTCCGCCGCGGGCCCCACGTACCGGACCGCGCCCGCGCCGCCGCGCAGCGCGCCGGCCACCGCCAGGACCGCGGCGCCGGGGTAGCGCGCCGAACCCGCCACCACCCCCACCACACCCCGCCGGTACTTGTCGCTCTCCGGCGCCGGGGCCGGCAGCAGCCGTGCGACATCCGCGTGCTGCGGCGCCGTCACCTCCGGCTCCGGCGGCAGCCAGGGGTCCAGCCCGATGTCGACCAGCCGGAGCGATCCGGTGTGCTCGTGCGCGGGGTCGATGAGCAGCCCCGGCTTGTACGCCCCGAAGGTGACGGTGAGGTCGGCGCTCACCGCCGCGCCCCGCACCTCGCCGCTGTCGGCGTCCACGCCGCTCGGCAGGTCGACCGCGACCAGCAGGCCGCGTACCGACTCCAGCAGCCGCTCGGCGGCCGGGCGCAGCCCGCCCTTGCCGCCGATCCCGACGATGCCGTCGACCACCAGGTCGGCCCGGGCCACCGCGGCCGCCGCCGCGTCGGACACCGCCGCTCCACCGGCGTCGTCCGCGGCCGGGGCGGGCACGGTCCGGCCGCCCGCGGCACGCAGCGCCCGCAGGCCGCCCGGATGCGCCCGGTCCGGCGCCAGCAGCACGGCGGTGACCCCGGCGCCCCGGCGGGCCAGCCGGGCCCCGGCGTACAGCGCGTCGCCGCCGTTGTCCCCGCTGCCGACGAGCAGCGTGATCCGGGCGCCGTAGGTGCCGCCGGGCGCGGCCGGCCCGCCGCGGCGCCGACGGCCGCCGGGGCCCGGCCGGCCCGGCGGCGGGCCGAGCAGATCGGTGCAGGCGGCGGCCAGTCCGGCGGCGGCGCGCTGCATCAGGGCGCCCTCCGGCAGCTGCGCCATCAGCGCCCGCTCGGCGGCCCGTACGGTCTCGACGCGGTAGGCGGTCCTCATGCCCACAGTCTCCCCAACGGATCACTCCGCGTCCCGGGAACGCCCCGGGTCCCGGCGGGTGCCCGCCCCGCGCGGCCCGGACCGCGGCCGGGCCCAGCCCCGCGCGGCCCGGATGCGGGCCGGGCCGCGATCCCCGTCCCCGATCCCCGTCCCCGATCCCCGTCCCCGATCCCCGTCCCCGATCCCCGTCCCCGATCCCCGTCCCCGATCCGGCGCCGGGTCCCGGACGGACGGCGGCGGGCGCTCACTCCACGGTGGCCTCGAACAGGGCCACGCAGCCGTACACCGTCACCCGGTAGCGGGAGAACCGCTCGGCCAGCTGCTGGTGCAGGTCCTCCAGGCTGTCCTTGGCGTTGCTGAACTCCCTGACCGCGTTGAAACGATTCAGCAGAAACCGGGCGCGGCGGGTGACCGGGACCCCGAGGGAGAGCACCGTGCTGCCGAAGAGCTTCCCGCCGGGACGCACACAGGCCGCCGCGTGGTCGAAGGCGACGGACTTGGCGGGGATGTCGCCCGGGACGCAGTGCAGCATCAGGTTGAGCGCGGCCGACCCGTGCGAACGGCCCGGGAGCGCGAACGGCTCCAGCACACTGCCCCGGCAGGTGGCGACCTCGTACCGGGACAGCCGCCGGGAGACGTAGGCCAGACAGTGCGGGTTCAGGTCGAACAGGGTGATGCGCGGCCGCTCCACCGGCATGGCGCAGCGGTCCAGCAGCCGGCCGGTGCCCACCCCGATGTCCAGGTGCCGCCCGGAGATGTTCCGTTCGTACATCCGCACCAGGGCGCCGCCGGGCACCTTCCAGAACAGCGGGCAGGTCAGCCCGTACACCACGGTGTCGTACAGCCGCAGGCTCACGGGGTTGTACGAGGACTGCCCGGCCTCGACGTCGGCGGAGGTGGGGGGGACGTTCATGAGCACTCCTCGCGGGCACTGCGGAAGGCGGCGGATCTCTCGCGCACGGTGGATGGCAGCGGCCGGAGCCGGCGGGAGCCGGGGCGGCCACGACGTGCCCCGTCGACTCTTCTCCTGCCGGATACAGCCGTGGTGCAGCCTCACTCGAACGCGCCCGGCGGGGCCGCCGCGGACGGCCCGTCCGGGGGGTCTCCCCGCCCGGCGGGGCCGCCGCCCGCCGGGGCCCCGGACGGGGGCCGGCCCCGCCGACCGGTACGCCGGAGACCCGCCGGCCGGGCGCCCTGAGACACTGGCGGGGATGACTGCGATTTCCGGAAGTACGCCCTCCGCCTCCGCCGGGCAGCTGCGCGCCCGCGCCGAGATCGACCTGGCCGCGCTGCGGGCCAACGTGCGCACGCTGCGGGAACGCGTGGGGCCACGGGTCCAGGTGATGGCCGTGGTGAAGTCGGACGCCTACGGGCACGGCGCGGTCCGCTGCGCCCGCGCCGCCCGGCAGGCCGGCGCGGCCTGGCTCGGCACGGCGACGCCGGAGGAGGCACTGGCCCTGCGTGCGGCCGGGGACGAGGGCCGGCTGATGTGCTGGCTGTGGACCCCCGGCGGGCCGTGGCGGGAAGCGGTCGAGGCGGACATCGACGTGTCGGTGAGCGACCTGTGGGCGCTGCGCGAGGCGGCCGCCGCCGGCCGCGCCGCCGGCCGCCCGGCCCGGATCCAGCTCAAGGCGGACACCGGCCTGGGCCGCAACGGCTGCCAGCCCGCCGACTGGCCGGAACTCGTCACCGCCGCCCGCGCCGCCGAGGCCGACGGCAGCGTCCGGGTCACCGGACTGTGGTCCCACTTCGCCTGCGCCGACGAGCCCGGCCACCCCTCGATCGAGGGCCAGCTGACGGTGTTCCGGGAGATGGTGGCGCACGCCGAGGCACAGGGTGTCGAGCCGGAGGTCCGGCACATCGCCAACTCCCCGGCCACCCTGACCCTGCCGCACTCCCACTTCGACCTGGTGCGCCCCGGCATCGCCGTCTACGGCATCTCGCCGAGCCCGGAGCTCGGCGTCCCGGCCGACTTCGGGCTGCGCCCGGTGATGACCCTCACCGCGTCCCTCGCGCTGGTCAAGCGGGTGCCCGGCGGCCACGGGGTGAGCTACGGGCACCACTACACCACCCCGGGCGAGACCACCCTCGCGCTGGTCCCGGTCGGGTACGCCGACGGCATCCCCCGGCACGCCTCGGGCACCGGTCCGGTACTGGTCGCCGGCAAGTGGCGGACGATCGCCGGCCGGGTCGCGATGGACCAGTTCGTGGTGGACCTGGGCGGGGACACCGCGGCCCCGGGCGACGAGGCGGTGCTCTTCGGCCCCGGCGACCGGGGCGAGCCGACCGCCGAGGACTGGGCACGGGCCGTCGGTACCATCGGCTACGAGATCGTCACCCGGATCGGTGCCCGGGTGCCGCGGGTCTACCTCGACGAACAGCAGGCCACGGGGGCTTGAGCATGGGCGACAGCACGACCGGGGCGGCGGGGGCCGGCGGCTGGCGGCGCGGTGCCTCGGTGGCCGGTGCCGCGATCGGCGTGGTCGCCGCCGGGGCCGCGGCCGGAGTCGCCCTGGAGCGGCTGACGGTCAGCCGCGGGGTGCGCCGCAAGGCCCGGCTGGAGCTGGACGCGGCGGGTCCGTTCGGCACCCTGCGCGGCACCCCCGGGACGGCCGTCGCCGACGACGGCACCGAGCTGTACTACGAGGTCGACGAGGTCGACGAGGTGCCGGGCCGGCGGCCCGGGCCGGCCCTCGCCGCCGGCCCGCCGACCGTGGTCTTCAGCCACGGCTACTGCCTGACCCAGGACTCCTGGCACTTCCAGCGCGCGGCGCTGCGCGGGGTGGTCCGCACCGTCCACTGGGACCAGCGCAGCCACGGCCGGTCCGAACGCGGGCGCGCCCAGCTGGAGCCGGGCACCCCGGTCACCATCGACCAGCTGGGCCGGGACCTGAAGGCGGTCATCGACACCGCGGCGCCGGACGGGCCGCTGGTGCTGGTCGGCCACTCGATGGGCGGCATGACCATGATGGCGCTGGCCGCCCACTACCCCGAGCTGGTGCGCGACCGGGTCGTCGGCGTGGCCTTCGTCGGCACCTCCGCGGGCCGGCTCGGCGAGGTCAGCTTCGGGCTGCCGGTGGCCGGAGTGAAGGCGGTCCGCCGGGTGCTGCCCGGGCTGCTGCGCACCCTGGGCTCGCAGGTGGAGCTGGTCGAACGGGGCCGCCGGGCCACCGCCGACCTGTTCGCCGGGCTGGTGAAGCGCTACTCGTTCGGGTCCGGGGAGGTCGACCCGGGGGTGGCCCGGTTCGCCGAGCGGCTGATCGAGGCGACCCCCATCGACGTGGTCGCGGAGTTCTACCCGGCGTTCGTGGAACACGAGAAGTCCGCGGCGCTGCCCGCCTTCGACGGGGTGCCGGCGCTGGTGCTGGCGGGCGACAAGGACATGATCACCCCCAGCGAGCACAGCGAGGCCATCGCCGAGGCGCTGCCGGGCGCCGAACTGGTCATCGTCCCGGACGCGGGGCACATGGTGATGCTGGAGTACCCGGAGCTGGTCGACGGCCGGCTGGCCGAACTGCTCGCGCGGGCCGGGTCGTACGCCGCTCCGCGGCACACCGGCGCCCCGTACCATCGGCCGGTATGAACGACCCGCACGCCGCGGCCGCGCACGTCCCCCCCGTCGCGCCCGCCGTTCCCACCACGCCCCCGCACGCCGACCACCCCGGCCGGCCGCATCCGACCGCGGAGCGGGTCGCCGCCCGCGCCGAGGCGGCCGTCTCCACCCCGGAGCACATGCGGGAACTCGGCCGCCGCATCGCGAAGCTGCTGCGCCCCGGCGACCTGGTGCTGCTCACCGGTGAGCTGGGGGCGGGCAAGACGACGCTGACCCGGGGCCTGGGCGAGGGACTGGGGGTCCGCGGCGCGGTCACCTCGCCGACGTTCGTCATCGCCCGGGTGCACCCGTCCCTCGGCGACGGCCCGCCGCTGGTCCACGTCGACGCCTACCGGCTCGGCGGCGGGCTGGACGAGATGGAGGACCTGGACCTGGACGTGTCGCTGCCGGACTCGGTGGTGGCCGTGGAGTGGGGCGACGGCAAGGTGGAGGAGCTGTCCGACGACCGCCTCCACGTGGTCATCGAGCGCGCGGTCGGCGCCGACGCCACGGTGCTCGACGACCCGGAGACCGGGGCCGCGGTGCCCGAGGACGTCCGCCAGGTGACGGTGACCGGGATCGGGACGCGCTGGTCCGGAGTGGACCTGTCGGCGCTGGCCGGCTGACCGGGGCGGGCGCCCCCGCCCGCCCCCTCTCATAGATTCCGACAAGCCGTCGGCAAGATGTTGCGCGGTGGGTGCCGCGCGTGGTCACATGGAGGAAGAGGGCTGGTTAGGTGTACCTAACTCGGTATGCGTGCCCGGACGCCCTCAGGACTCCCAGGCCCCACAGGAGGCATCCATGTCGGCGCAAGAGCCCCCTGCCGCGCCGGTCCGGCGTGACGAACAGCCGTCGATGCGTGACCTGCTGGCCTCCTGTGCCGCGGCCAACGCGGTGTCCACCCCGCCCCGGACCGCTCCGGAGGAGACGGCCGAGCCCGCGGAACGCGACGAGCGGGCCCCCGGCACGGCGGTGACCCCCGACCGGGACGCGGCCTGAGCCGTTTCGGCCGTCACCCGTCCGGGCGATTCTCCGGGCCGGGCCGACCGGGCGCCGGCAGCCGCGTGAGGCGACGGCGGCACCCCTCCGGCACGGGCCGGAGCCGCGTACGCCGGAGCCGCGCGGGCCGGTGCCGCGCGGGCGGAGCCACGTATGCCGGAGCCGCATGCGTCGGAGTCGCGCGGGCGGAGCCACGCGGGCCGGAGCCACGTACGCCGGAGCCGCATGCGTCGGAGTCGCGCGGGCCCGCTGCTAGCGGACCACGACCACCTTGGTGTCGACCAGCGCGAAGTCCCACATCGCCTTGCCGTCCTTCCGGGACTCCCGGACGGCACCGGTCTTCTTCCGCGCGCTGGGGTTGGGGGTGGAGCCGTCCAGCGCCGCACTGAAGCCGAACACTATTCCGTCTTCCTGATGGAAGATCACCACGTGCTCGACCTGCACCCCGTCGGAACCGGTCAGCCCCAGCACCCGCGAGGTCACGCCGTACGCGCCCGGGTCCGGGTCCACCGAACTGGGCGACACCACGAAGGACCGGATCGGCCGCTCGTCCGCACCGACCAGCCACACCCGCCGGGAGTCCAGCTTGTAGACCACCCGGCGCCCGGAGCCCGAGTCCGCGGGCACCTTCGTCGACGCCTTCGCGGGCTTCTCCTTGCCGCCGTCCCTGGAGCCGCTGTGCGCCGTGTCGCCGCGCTGCTGCGTCCTGTGGTCCGGCGCGGTGGCCGACGCCTGGTAGGCGAGGAAGCCGACCACGGCGAGGGCTGCCGCGGTGAGTCCCGCCACGGCCGGTCCGGCGCTCCTGCGTGCCACGCTGCGTCACCTCTCGTACGGCCGTGCACCCGAACTCCCGTAACGGTGACCGTAGCACCCGACCGCCCCGCCGATGTCCTCGTACGGCTTGTGTGCGGCGAGCCCCTGCGGCGGGTGCGGCGGCCGGGCGGGGCCGGTGCCCGGGAACCGGCGGCGCGCGGCGCGCCGTAGGCTGTTCCTGTGCTGCTGCTCGCCCTTGATACCGCCACCCCCGCCGTGACCGCCGCCCTGCACGACGGCACCGAGGTGATCGCCGAGTCGACCCGGGTCGACGCCCGGCGCCACGGAGAACTCCTGCTGCCCGCCGTCGACCGGGTGCTGGCGGAGGCGGGACGGCGGCTGGGAGACGTCACCGGGATCGTCGTCGGAGTCG
The DNA here is from genome assembly GCF_044327625.1 of Streptomyces sp. NPDC018031. NCBI lineage: Bacteria > Bacillati > Actinomycetota > Actinomycetes > Kitasatosporales > Streptomycetaceae > Streptomyces > Streptomyces sp. NPDC018031. The sequence continues at coordinate 1,158,685 of NZ_JBIRFT010000001.1, read as the reverse complement.
GCCCCGGCCCCTACACCGGGCTGCGCGTCGGCCTGGTCACCGCGGCGACCTTCGCGGCGGCGCTGGACGTGCCGGTGCACGGCCTGTGCACGCTGGACGGCATCGCGTACGCCGCCGGCCGGGCCGGTCTGACCGGACCCTTCGCCGTCGCCACCGACGCGCGGCGCAAGGAGGTCTACTGGGCCCGCTACGACTCCCCGCGCGAGCGCGTCACCGAACCGGCGGTGGACCGGCCCGCCGACATCGCCGAGCGGCTCGCGGACCTGCCAGCGGTCGGCGCCGGCGCGCTGCTGTACCCGGACGCCTTCGGCGAGGTGCCGCCGGGCATGCCGGAACACCAGTCGGCGGGCGCGCTGGCCGCCCTGGCGGCGGAGCGGCTGGCCGCGGGCGAGACGGTGGAGTCGGGCGGCTTCCTGCCGGACCGGCCGCTGTACCTGCGCCGCCCGGACGCGCAGGTGCCCGCCAACTACAAGGTGGTCACCCCCTCGTGAACCCGGTGAACGCCGAGGAACCCGCCGGCCCGCACGGCCCGGCCGCGGACGGTGCCGCCCCGCCCGGACCGGTGCTGCGCGAGATGCGCTGGTGGGACATCGAGCCGGTGCTGGAGCTGGAGCGGGACCTGTTCCCCGAGGACGCCTGGTCGGCCGGGATGTTCTGGTCCGACCTGGCGCAGGCCCGCGGCCCGCACGCGACCCGGCACTACACGGTCGCGGTGAGCGGGGAGCGGATCGTCGGCTACGCCGGGCTCGCCGCCATCGGCGGCACCGGCGACGTGCTGACCATCGCCGCCGCCCGGGACCAGTGGGGCACCGGCCTGGGCGCCCGCCTCCTCGCCGACCTGCTGCAGGCCGCCACCTCCTTCGAATGCCACGAGGTGCTGCTCGAAGTACGGGTCGACAACACCCGCGCCCAGCGCCTCTACGAACGCTTCGGCTTCGAGCCCATCGGCTTCCGCAAGGGCTACTACCAGCCGGGCAACGTGGACGCGCTCGTGATGCGGCTGGGCTCACCGGTCGAGGGCACCCCCGGCGGCTGGGGGCACCCGGCGGACCCCGCGGCGCCCCCGGCCCCGCTGCCCGCCCAAGGAACACCAGGAACACACGGAACCCAAGGAACCCGGACCCATGGCTGACTCCCGCGGCCCCCGCGCCTCGCGCGACGAACCGCTCGTCCTCGGCATCGAGACCTCCTGCGACGAGACCGGCGTCGGCATCGTCCGCGGCCACACCCTGCTCGCCGACGCCATCGCCTCCAGCGTGGACGAGCACGCCCGGTTCGGCGGCGTGGTCCCCGAGGTCGCCAGCCGCGCCCACCTGGAGGCGATGGTCCCCACCATCCAGCGGGCCCTGAAGGACGCCGGGATCGCCGCCTCCGACCTGGACGGCATCGCCGTCACCGCGGGCCCCGGCCTGGCCGGCGCCCTGCTGGTGGGCGTCTCCGCCGCCAAGGCGTACGCCTACGCGCTCGGCAAGCCGCTGTACGGGGTCAACCACCTCGCCTCGCACATCTGCGTCGACCAGCTCGAACACGGCGCGCTGCCGGAGCCGACGATGGCGCTGCTGGTCAGCGGCGGGCACTCGTCGCTGCTGCTCGCCCCGGACATCACCGCCGACGTCCGGCCGCTCGGATCGACCATCGACGACGCGGCCGGTGAGGCGTTCGACAAGATCGCCCGGGTGCTCAACCTCGGCTTCCCCGGCGGGCCGGTCATCGACCGCATCGCCCGCGACGGCGACCCGGACGCGATCAGGTTCCCGCGCGGTCTGACCGGCCCCCGCGACCCGGTCTACGACTTCTCCTTCTCCGGGCTGAAGACCGCCGTCGCCCGCTGGATCGAGGCCAAGCGCGCGGCCGGGGAGGACGTCCCGGTCGCCGACGTCTCCGCCTCCTTCCAGGAAGCCGTCGTCGACGTGCTCACCCGCAAGGCCGTCCGCGCCTGCAAGGACCACGGCGTCGACCACCTGATGATCGGCGGCGGCGTCGCCGCCAACTCCCGGCTGCGTGCGATGGCCGAGCGCCGCTGCGAGGACGCGGGCATCGTGCTGCGGGTGCCCCGCCCCAAGCTGTGCACCGACAACGGCGCGATGGTCGCCGCCCTCGGCGCCGAGATGGTCGCCCGCAACCGGGCGGCCTCCGGCTGGGACCTGTCGGCCGACTCCTCCCTGCCGGTCACCGACCCGCACGTCCCGGCACCCGACCACGACCACGGGCCCGACCACGGGCACGGTCACGGGGCCGGCGGCGCGGCCGTGCCGCACTCCCACGACCACTTCCACGAGCTGAGCAAGGACAACCTCTACTCCTGAAGGACGCGTGACCCGTGACGGTAGCCCTGATGTGGGAGGCCCGGGCGGCGGACGGCCGGGGCGCCGAACTGCTCGCCTGGGCGCGGCGCCAGGACCTGGCCCCCGCACCGCCGCGCCGGGAGACCTTCCGCGCCCCGCAGGACCGCGTCCTGGTCATCACCTGGTGGGACGCGGCCTACGACGCGGATCTCCCGGAACTGCCGGAGCCCCCCGGTGAGCTGATCACGCGTGCGGTGCACCGCTGGCGGTTCGAGCAGGTCGGCGCCGACCCGGGGCCCTGACGGGTCCGGGACCCCGCCCGGCCCGGGAGTCGTCGGTCTGCCGGGCGGTCGCCGGCTGCTGCGCCGACGGCCGCCCTGCCCGGCACCCCGTTCCGGGCACCCGGCACACTGATCGTATGAGCGCCCGTACGACGACGCCCCCGCCCCCGCTGCCGTCCGCGCCCGGACCGGCCTCGGCCTGGACCGACCGGCAGACGCTGCGCGCCGAGCGGAGCCGGGCGCTGGCGGACCTGTCCCGGCACTACCTGGACGGGCGCCGCACGATGCTGCTGTGGCTGGTGACCGGGTTGCTCGGCCTGGGCTGGGCGATCGCCGCCCCGGGCGTGGAGTACCTCCTGGAGGGCGACCTGTTCGGGACCGCCCTCGGCGGGGCGCTGCTGCTGATAGCCGTGGTGCTGATGGTCCCCTCCGTGCTGGCCCTGGGCGGTGCGGTACGCGAGGACCTCCGTACCCGCGGGGTGCTGCACGGGTGGGCCCGGCTGGACCGCGACCCGGTGGCCCGCGCCGCCTGGCACGCCCCGGCCCGCGCCCTCTTCCTCGCGCTGCCCGCCCTGGGGGTCTGCTGCACCGGGCTGGTCCTCGGCGCCGTCACCGCGGCGGACGGCACCCACCCGGTCCTGCTCGGCCTGTGCGGCATCCTCACCGCCTGCGGCGCGCTGGGCATGGTCAAGGCGCTCGACTACTACCGGCTGGTGGCCCGCGAACTCAGCGTTCCGGCGCGCCCCGCGGGCGGCGCCCACCGCTGAGCCCACCCCGTCCGTCCCCGGCGTGCGCCCGCTGACGCCCGCGTGCTCTCGCCGCCGTCCGTCCCCGGCGTGCCGCCGCCTGTCCGCGGCGTGCTCCCGCCGCGCGGCCCGTCCCGGCACCGGCGACGGCCCGCCGCCGGTGCCGGGACCCGGCTCAGGAGGCGGGGCGGGTGGCCGGGATGCGGGTGCCCGCAGGCAGTTCGATGCCGAAGTCCCGGGCCAGCAGGGCCACCACATCCTCGTCCTCGGCCAACTGCCGCTCCGTGGCGGAGCCGTCGGCGCGGGTCTCCACCAGGGTGCGGCCGGTGAGCGCCAGATGGGTCTCGGGGAAGGTCCGCTGGGCGAAGAGGATGTGCTGGAACGGGGAGCGCGGGTTGGTGGCGATGTGCCAGTTGACGACCTCGAAGTCGGGCTGCGCGACCGGCTCGCGGGTGAAGGAGTACTGGTCCACCCAGGCACCGCCCTGGTGCGCCTGGAGGACCCACAGGTCCTCCAGGCCGTCGTCCGGCCGGCGCACCAGGCGGTGGCGGCGGACACCGTCCCGGACGTCGGCGTCCTCGACCATCGGGATCGCCTCGTACAGCCCGCCGACGCTGCCGAAGCCGACATCGGCCACGTACGTCCCGGCGCCGTCGTCGGGCACCTCGACCATGAGCAGCTTGTGGGTGCGCGGGCGGACGTCCCCCGGGCGGGCGCCCAGCAGCACCCGCGCGGCGAGCCGGGTGACGCCGAACCCGAACGCCTCCAGCACCGCGGCGAAGAGGGTGTTCTGTTCGTAGCAGTAGCCGCCGCGCCGGCTGCGGACCAGCTTGGCCTGGAGGTCCGGCAGCGCCAGCGAGGGCGCGGTGTCCAGCAGCGGCTGGAGGTTCTCGAACGGAATGCCCTCGACGTGCGCGCGGTGCAGCGAGCGCAGCGTCTCCGCGGTCGCCCGGCGCTCGCCCGCCCAGCCGGTGCGCGTGAGGTAGGCGTCGAGGTCCAGCCCCGAGACGTCGGCGGTGCTCGCGGATACGGATGCGTTGGTCATACCGGTGACGGTACGGGGTGCCGCGGACCGGCGGCGGGCCGGGCACGGCCCGCCGGTCCGCCCGGGGTCAGTGGTCCCGCCGGGCCACGAAGTCGCACAGCGAGCGCAGCGCGTCCTTCGCCGGCACGTCCGGGAGTTGGGCGAGGGAGAGCCGGGCGCGGCTCAGGTGGTCGTCCATCAGGGACCGGGCCCGGTCCAGGACCCCGGTGCTCTCCAGCAGGCCGACGGTGCGCGGCAGGGCGGCGGCCCGGCCCGGCCGGCCGCGGGGCGGCGCCTCGGCGCCGGCGGGCGGGAGGTCCGGGTCCGGGGCGGGGGCCCGGCCGGCGCCGAGCAGCGCGCGGAGCTCCTCGGTCTCCGGGCGGTCGTCCGCCAGGGCGATCAGGACGGGCAGGCTGGCGACGCCGATGGCCAGGTCCTTGCCCTGCTCCTTGCCGAGGACGGAGGAGGAGGACGTCACGTCGAGGATGTCGTCGGCGATCTGGAAGGCGACGCCGAGGTGCTCGCCGTACTCCGCCAGGGCCTGGACGTGGTTCTCCGGGACACCGGAGTGGACCGCACCCGTCTGCAGCGCCATGGCTATCAGCGCCGCCGACTTCCCGGACACCACGTTGAAGTAGTGGGACAGCGCGTCCTGCCCGTCGTAGGAGCCGGCCAGCTCCCGCACCTGGCCGTGCACCAGGCGGTTGGTGACCCGCGCCTGCAACCGGACGGTCTCCGCCCCGAGTTCGGCGGACAGCCAGGCGGCCTTGGCGAGCAGCCAGTTGCCGGCCAGCACGGCCGTCCGGTTCCCCCAGCGGGCGTTGACGCTGGGGACACCGCGCCGGGTGAGCGCCTGGTCCATCACGTCGTCGTGGTAGAGCGAGGCCACGTGGACGATCTCCGCCAGCGCGGCCGCCTTGACGGTCACCACCGGATCCGGGGTGCCGAACTCGCCGCCGAGCAGCGCCAGCAGCGGGCGCAGCCGCTTGCCCCCGGTACCGATCAGATGGCCCACCAGGTCGGCGACACGGGGATCGGACGCGCCCGCCGCGTACCCCCGGAGCCGCTGCTCCGCGCCCTCCATACCGCTGACCAGCCGGGCTGCCAGCGCCGGATCGCCGATCGAGACTTCGCTGACCAGGGACGACTCCGGGGCGGTTCCGGTGATTGCGACCATGATGCGCACGGTAACGGTGGGTTCATACACCAGTACGGGTGAGGCAGCAAAGTGCCAACGTGGCGGTAAAGGCTGGCATGTTCCTGCTATCGGGGACGGGGGAGTGGCGGGCGCACGGACCGGGCGGGCCGGGTTGCCCGCCCCTGGTGGCGGTCGGCTTTGGGGACCGCGGTCGGCGTCCGGGTGGGGCCGGTGACGCGAGGGCAATGGGTCGGACGCGGCGTCGTACGGCCCTGCTCGGCACCGACGGCGCTGCGGTGCTGCCGACGCTGCTCGGGGAGTGACCGGGGGCTGACCGGGGACTGACTGGCGACGGGTGGCGCCGGGTGGCGCTGCGTGGTGCCGTTTAGTGCCATGCGGGGCCACTCGGTGCCACCTGGTGCCATCCGGTGTCACTGCGCGTTCGGAGAGGTGGGTGAAGCGTGTGGCGCGGCAACGACCCAGGTCAGCGCCGGGATGTCCGGTGTCCGTAAGGTCTTCGGTCCGGGTTCGTCCCCGTGGGGTGCCACTCGCGCTTGCGTATGGCGCCACTGTGATGCCATGATGGCGTCATGGACCTCACCCCCTATGTCGACACCCTCCGCCGCGAACTCGCGGTGGCCGCCGAAGCCGGCGGCCAGGACGCCCGCGAGCTGGCCGAGCGGCTCACCGCTCCGCTGGAGTCGGCGACCCGGCTGACGCTGCTCAACGTGCTCTCCGCCGCGATGGACGAGATCACCCGCGAGCTCGCCCCCGGCTCGGTCGACGTGCGGCTGCGCGGACTCGACCCCGACTTCCTGGTGACGCTGCCGCCCGCCCAGGGCGGCGCCCCCGCCGCGCCGGCCGCGCCCGCCGAAGCTCCTCCGGCCCCGGCCGGCGGCGACGAGGGCGGCACCGCCCGCGTCAACCTGCGGCTGCCGGCCCACCTCAAGGCGCGCGCCGAGGAGGCCGCGAGCCGCGAGGGCCTGTCGGTCAACGCGTGGCTGGTGCGGGCCGTGTCGGTCGCGGTCGAGGGCGGCGCCCGGCCGCGTGCGACGGAGCAGTTCCAGACCGTCGGGCAGAGCGTCACCGGCTGGGTGCGCTAGCCGCGCCCCCGGCCGCACCGGTTCACCCACACCCCGTCCCACCAGCGGGGACGCCCACAAGACCCAAGAGGACGGTACAGCCATGCCTGCTTTCGACACTCCCGAAGCGATCTCCGTCACCGCCCACGTGGAGGCCGGCTCCATCCGCTTCACCGCGGCGGACCGCGTCGACACCGTCGTCGAGGTGCGGCCCCGCGACCCGAAGAAGGACCAGGACGTGCGGGCCGCCGAGCAGACCGAGGTCGGCTACGCGAGCGGCGTCCTGACCGTCAGGACGCCCAAGCCGCGCTACCTCGTCGGGCGCACCGGCACCGTCGACGTGACCGTCGAACTGCCCACCGGCTCGCGTGTCGACATGACCGGCGCCTGGGCCCAGGTGCTCGGTGAGGGCCGGCTCGGCGAGGTCCGGGTGAAGACCTCGTCCGGCGACGTCCGCCTCGACGAGACCGGACCGCTGCGGCTGACCGCGTCGCACGGCTCGATCGTCGTGGACCGGGTGGACGGCACGGCCGAGATCGGCACCAGCACCGGCGCCGTGCGGGTCGGCACCGTCACCGGCACCGCGGTCCTGAAGAACTCGAACGGCACCACGACCGTCGGGACCGCCGGGGGCGATCTGCGGGTGTCCGGCGCCAACGGTGCCATCGACATCCTGCGCGCCGAGGCCTCGGTCACCGCGACCACCGCCCACGGCACCGTGCGCGCGGCCGACGTGGCGCGCGGAACCGTCCAGTTGGAGACCTCCTACGGCGCCATCGAGGTCGGCATCCGCCAGGGCACGGCCGCCTGGCTCGACGCCAGCTCGGACACCGGGCAGGTGCGCAACATGCTCACCGCCTCCGAGGCGCCGGAGGGCCCCGAGGAAACCGTCAAGATCCGGGCCCGCACCCGGTTCGGCAACATCGACATCCTCCGCGCCAGGGCCTGACCCGCGGCGGAACCGGCCGCCGCCCCCTCACCCGCCCACGCCCTCGCCCGCCCGTCCCGTCACCCGCCCAGCCACTCCACCCGCCCAGTCGCCCCAGCCCTCGAAAGGGAGGACCTCATGCCGAGTTCTGTCATGCCCATGCCCAGCGACGGTGGACCGCGGCCGCCAGCCGCCATCTCCGCCGTCGGTCTGCGCAAGTCGTACGGCGACAAGACCGTGCTCGACGGCATCGACCTGCGCATCCCGGCCGGATCGGTGTTCGCGCTGCTCGGCCCCAACGGCGCCGGCAAGACCACCACCGTGCAGATCCTCTCCACCCTGATCACCGCCGACGGCGGGCAGGCCCAGGTCGCGGGCCACGACATCGCCACCTCCCCGGGCGGAGTGCGCGCCGCGATCGGCGTCACCGGGCAGTTCTCCGCCGTCGACGGCCTGATCACCGGCGAGGAGAACATGCTCCTCATGGCGGACCTGCACCACCTGTCCAAGCGCGAGGGGCGGCGCACCGCCACCGAACTGCTGGAGCGGTTCGACCTCGTCGAGGCCGCCCGGAAGCCCGCGCAGAGCTACTCCGGCGGTATGAAGCGCCGCCTCGACATCGCCATGACCCTGGTCGGCAACCCGCGGATCATCTTCCTCGACGAGCCCACCACCGGCCTCGACCCGCGCTCCCGCCACAACATGTGGCGGATCATCCGCGAACTGGTCTCGGGCGGCGTCACCGTCTTCCTCACCACCCAGTACCTGGAGGAGGCCGACGAGCTGGCCGACCGCATCGCGGTGCTGAACAACGGCAGGATCGCCGCCGAGGGGACCGCCGACGAGCTGAAGCGGATGGTCCCCGGCGGGTTCGTCCGGCTCCGGTTCTCCGCGGAGCCGGCGTACCGGTCGGCCGCCTCCGCCCTGCGCGAGGCCACCCTCCCCCACCTTCTCGGCTCCGCTCGCACAGGGGGCGCCCCCGACGACGAGGCGCTGGCGCTGCAGATCCCCTGCGGCGGCAGCCAGCGCGAACTGCGCGCCATCCTCGACTGGCTGGACTCGGTCGGCGTCCAGGCGGACGAGTTCACCGTGCACACCCCCGACCTCGACGACGTGTTCTTCGCCCTGACCGGTGGCGCCACCGTTCCGAACCAGCCCAAGGAGACCGTCCGATGAGCCCCCTCGCCCTCGCGGTACGCGACTCGTCCACGATGCTGCGGCGCAACCTGCTGCACGCGCGCCGCTACCCGTCCCTGACCCTGAACCTGCTGCTGACGCCGATCGTCCTGCTGCTGCTGTTCGTCTACATCTTCGGCGACGTGATGAGCGCCGGCATCGGCGGCGGCGGGGCCGACCGCTCCGAGTACATCGCGTACCTCGTCCCGGGCATCCTGCTGATGACCATCGGCGGCACCGTGGTCGGGACCGCGGTGTCCATCTCCAACGACATGACCGAGGGCATCGTCGCCCGCTTCCGCACGATGGCGATCCACCGCGGCTCGGTGCTCATCGGACACGTCGTCGGCAGCCTGCTGCAGGCGGTCGCCAGCGTGGTCCTGGTCGGTGCCGTCGGCGTGGCCATCGGCTTCCGCTCCACGGACGCCACGTTCGTGGAGTGGGTCGCGGCGTTCGGACTGCTCGCGCTGTTCGCCCTGGCGCTCACCTGGATCGCGGTCGGGATGGGCATGGTCAGCCCGAACGCGGAGGCGGCCAGCAACAACGCGCTGCCGCTGATCTTCCTGCCGCTGGTCTCCAGCGCCTTCGTCCCGGTCGACGCGATGCCGGGGTGGTTCCGGCCGATCGCCGAGTACCAGCCGTTCACGCCGGCCATCGAGACCCTGCGCGGCCTGCTGCTCGGCACCGAGATCGGCCACAACTGGTGGATCGCCGTCCTGTGGTGCCTGGGTCTGACGGCGCTCGGCTACCGCTGGTCCAAGGCGGTGTTCGACCGCGACCCGAAATGACCGCGCCGGCGTCCCTCCGCGGCGCCGTCCGCCCGAGGGCGGCGTCCCCCGGCACGATCCGGGGGACGCCGCCCTCGGCGCGGTGCGGCACGCCGTCCGGGCCGGGGCGCGCCGGCGGCCGGCGGTCGCCTCAGCGGGCCGGCCGCCGGTCCAGCAGCCCGTCGACCACCGCCCGCAGCTCGCGCGCCACGTCGTAGCCGTCGAGCACCTCCGGCCACCGGTCCGAGAGGGCCGCCAGGCGCGGCATCTCGGCCGGATCCGCCTCCCGGAGCATCTCCATGAAGTAGCGCGGCCGGTCCGGCTGCCGGGCCCGCCGGGCCATCGCGGAGCGGAAGACCAGGGTGCCCAGGACGAAGTGCCAGATCGAGCGGTAGGCGTGCACCGCGTCGGACTCGCCGAGGCCGCAGGCCATCGCCGAGTCCACGATCTCCTCGACCATCCACAGCGCGTGCCGGTCGGTGAGTTCGCCGAGGCTGATGATGTCCACCACCCACGGCATCTCCCACAGCACGTCGTGCATGTGCAGCGCGGTGACGTGGACCCGCTCGCGCGGGTCGGCGGGGAGTTCGGGCCGGGGGACGGTGGCGGCGAGGCCGTCGACGGCGAGCAGCATCAGCTCGTCCTTGTCGCGGACGTGGCGGTAGAGCGCCATCGGCGTACTGCCGACCTCCTTGGCCAGGCGCCGCATGCTCAGCCCCGCCGGGCCCTCGGTCTCCAGGATGTGCCGCGCCGCGCCGACGATGGTCGCCAGCTCCAGCCGGGGTGGCCGGCCGGGCGGCCGGGCCCCGGCGCGAGGGCCGTCCGCGCTCTTCTGCTCGCTGCTCACCGGCTCATTGTGCCCCGCCCGAGGGGCGTCCCGCCGCTGCGGGCGGGCGCCGGCGGACCCTTCCCGGGCCCTTCTGTATACGCGTACACTTTTTATTTGTGTACGCGTATACCGGTTGCTGGGCCGGGGATTGACGCTGCCTCGGGACGCGCCGGAGACAGCCACGGGGAAGGGGAGAGATGCAGCATCGGACAGAGCGGGCCGACTGGGCCCGCCGCACCGGACCTCCGGAGCACCCGGATCATCCGGATCATGCGGATCATGCGGACGGGCCATGGCCCACGGGGCGTCAGGCGGCACCCGCCGGGCGGCCGGACCGCGCGGACGGCCCGCGGCCCCCGGCGGGAGCCGCCCGGCCCGGCCGGGCGCGCGGGCTCCTCACCGTCGCCCTCACCGTGCAGTTCATGGTGGCGCTCGACATGTCCGTGGTGAACGTGGCGCTGCCCGACATGGACGCCGGCCTCGGCTTCGACGACAGCGGCCTGCTCTGGGTGGTCAACGCCTACGCGCTCGCCTTCGGCGGACTGCTGATGCTGGGCGGACGGCTCGCCGACATCATCGGGGGCCGCCGCACCCTGCTGTACGGCCTCGTCCTCTTCGGCGCCGCCAGCCTCGCCGGCGGACTGGTCCGGTCACCCGGCGCGCTGATCACCGCCCGGGCGGTGCAGGGCGTCGGCGCGGCGGCGCTGGCACCGGTCGCCTTCGCCCTGATCACCCTCACCTTCCCGCCCGGCCCGGCGCGCTCCCGGGCGCTGGGCCTGTGGGGCATGGCGAGTGCGGCCGGCGGGGCGCTGGGGGTGCTGGCCGGCGGCCTGCTCACCGACTGGGCGGGCTGGCGGGCCGTCATGCTGGTCAATGTGCCGATCGTGCTGTTCGCGCTGGCCGGCGCGGTGCGGTGGGTGCCGCGGACCCGGCGCGGCGACGGCCCGCCGCCCGGCTTCGACCTGGTGGGGGCGCTGCTGGTGACCGCCGGGATGAGCGCCCTGGTGCTCGGCCTGGTGCGGACCGAGTCGGCCGGCTGGAACTCCACCGCCACGGTCGGCACCCTGGCCGCGGCGGCGCTGCTGCTGGCCGCCTTCGTCGCCGTGGAACTGCGGGTACCGCAGCCGCTGCTGCGCATCGGCCTGCTGGCGCACCGGCCGGTGCTGGCCGCGAACCTGTGCACCCTGCTGCTGTTCTCCGGGCAGTTCGCCGCGTTCTACTTCACCTCGCTGTACCTGCAGCGGGTCCTGGCATACGGACCGGTGCCCACCGGCCTCGCGTTCCTGCCGTTCAGTGCCGGCATCGTCGTCGGCTCGCTCGCCGCGACCCGGCTGGTGGGCCGCTTCGGCCCGCGCCCGCTGCTGGTGGCGGGCGGACTGCTGGGCGCGGCGGGCTTCGGCTGGTTCGGCCTGGCGGTCGACGTCCACGCCGGATTCTCCGACTCGATCCTGGGGCCCTCGCTGACGGCGAGCGTCGGCATCGGCCTGTGCGTGGTCCCGCTGGGCACGGCCGGGACCACCGGGGTCGGCGCGGCGGAGGCGGGCATGGCCTCCGGAGTCCTCAACAGCTCCCGGCAGATCGGTGGTTCGCTGGGACTCGCCGTGCTCGCCACCGTCGCCGCCCAGGCGGCCGGCGGCGACGGCCCGGCCGCCCTCACCCACGGCTACGCCACGGCCTACGGGGTGGCGGGCGGTCTGCTGCTGGCCGCGGCGCTCGTCGCCTGGCTGCTGCTGCCGGGCTCCCCGCGCGCCGCGGACCGCGGGCGGTAGCGGCCCCGGGCGGCGGTCGCCGGACGACCTCCCGGACCCGGACGACCTCCCGGACCCGGACGACCTCCCGGACCCGGACGGCCGCCCGGACCCGGCGGGCCGGCCGACCCCGCGGGCCGGCCGACCCCGCGGGCCGCCGGTCAGGCCCGCACCGGGTGCCCCAGCAGCATGCTCGGGGCACCCGCCACCCGGGTGAGGAAGACGGTGCAGGAGTGCGGCCCGGCGAGCTTCAGCTTGCGGCGCAGCTCCTCCGGTTCCACCGCCGAGCCGCGCTTCTTCACCGTCACCACCCCCACCTCGCGGTCCCGCAGCAGCGCCTTGAGCCGCTTCAGGTGGAACGGCAGCACATCGGTGATCTCGTAGGCGGTGGCGAACGGGGTCGGGACGGCGTCGTCGGCGGTCACGTAGGCGATCGTCGGGTCGAGCAGACCGCCGCCGACCTCCTCGGCCACCTCGGCGACCAGGTGCGCGCGGATCACCGCGCCGTCCGGCTCGTAGAGGTAGCGGCCGACCGGGCGGACCGGTGGGTCGGGCAGTCCGCGGCCGGTCAGCGAGACCCCGGCCGGCAGCAGTGTGGCGCGCCGTACCCCCGGCTCGGTGCCGAACCACAGCACCGCCTCCTTCACGTCCCCACCGTCCGAGATCCACTCCGCCTCGGCGTCCTCGGGGACGGCCTCGTGCGGGATGCCCGGGGCGACCTTGATGGCCGCCCAGCGCGCGGACCGGGCGGCCCCGACGGCGAAGGACAGCGGCGGCGAGTACGCCTCCGGATCGAAGATCCGGCCGCCGCCCCGCTGCCGGCCGGCCCGGCGGGCCGGGTCCACGAACACCGCCTCGTGACCGCCGGTGTCGAACTCCAGGACGTCCGCGCACTCGACCGTCAGCAGCTCGGACAGCTCCAGCGCCGCGGCGTTGGCGCGGGCGGCCGCGCAGGTCAGCGGGGAGCGGTCGACGGCGGTGACCCGGATGCCGCGCCGGGCCAGCTCGATGGCGTCGCCGCCGATGCCGCCGCACAGGTCGGCGACGCTGGCGGGGCCCAGGGCGGTGAACCGGGCCGCCCGGTAGGCGGCCACCGAGGCGCGGGTGGACTGCTCCACCCCGTCCGGGGTGAAGTACATGCGGTACGCGTCGGGGCCGAACTTCGCCGCCGCCCGCTGCCGCAGCCGGGCCTGGGTGAGCGCCGCGGAGACCAGCCCGGCCGGGTGGTCGCGGCGCAGCCGGGTGGCGGTGGCCAGCTCGCCCGCCGGGTCGTAGTCCCGCAGTTCGGCGAGGAGCCGCTGCCCGTCGGCGGTGAGCAGTTGGTCGAAGGCGTCAACATCCACCCCGTCATTCTCCCCGCCCGGAACCCGGCCGCCGACTCCCGCGTTCCTCCGGGTGAACCGCCCGATCGCCCGCCGCGGCCGCCGTTCCCGCAGGTGGGGGCCGACGGGGCGGCCGGCGCGGCGCGTCCCGGGGGCGCGCGGTTCGAAAGACGCGCCCGGCGAATTGGCACTCTAGTTGACTGAGTGCTAACCGCGTCCTAGGCTCAGGGCTGGCACTCCTCAGTGGGGAGTGCCAAACACAGCGACGGGCAGGTCCGGCACCCGCGACGACGGATCCACCTGGTCGCCACCTCAGATCAGTTAACCCCGTGAGATCTCCGAAGGGGGAGGTCGGATCGTGACGACCGCCAGCTCCAAGGTTGCCATCAAGCCGCTCGAGGACCGCATCGTGGTCCAGCCGCTCGACGCCGAGCAGACCACGGCCTCTGGCCTGGTCATCCCGGACACCGCGAAGGAGAAGCCCCAGGAGGGCGTCGTCCTCGCCGTGGGCCCGGGCCGTTTCGAGGACGGCAACCGTCTTCCGCTCGACGTCTCCGTCGGCGACGTCGTGCTCTACAGCAAGTACGGCGGCACCGAGGTGAAGTACAACGGCGAGGAGTACCTCGTCCTCTCGGCTCGCGACGTGCTCGCGATCATCGAGAAGTAAGTCACCGAAGACTGCCCTGAACTGCGCCCCTGGTCCCTGCGTCTGCTGTGTTCACTCACTGCGTGGCCGGGGCCGGGGCGCAGTTCGCGTTCCGAGGCGGTGACGGCCGCCGCTGCCGCGGCCGGAACCGCAAGAAGAGGACCCGAAGAGAGCTCCCATGGCGAAGATCCTGAAGTTCGACGAGGACGCCCGTCGCGCCCTCGAGCGTGGCGTCAACAAGCTTGCCGACACCGTGAAGGTGACGATCGGCCCCAAGGGCCGCAACGTCGTCATCGACAAGAAGTTCGGCGCCCCGACCATCACCAACGACGGCGTCACCATCGCCCGTGAGGTGGAGATCGAGGACCCGTACGAGAACCTGGGCGCCCAGCTCGTGAAGGAGGTGGCGACCAAGACCAACGACATCGCGGGTGACGGCACCACCACCGCCACCGTGCTGGCCCAGGCGCTGGTCCGCGAGGGCCTGCGCAACGTCGCCGCCGGCGCCTCCCCGGCCGCCCTGAAGAAGGGCATCGACGCCGCGGTCAAGGCCGTGTCCGAGGACCTCCTCGCCACCGCCCGCCCGATCGACGAGAAGTCCGACATCGCCGCCGTCGCCGCGCTGTCCGCCCAGGACAAGCAGGTCGGCGAGCTGATCGCCGAGGCGATCGACAAGGTCGGCAAGGACGGTGTGATCACCGTCGAGGAGTCCAACACCTTCGGTCTGGAGCTGGACTTCACCGAGGGCATGGCCTTCGACAAGGGCTACCTGTCCCCGTACTTCGTTACCGACCAGGAGCGCCTCGAGGCCGTCCTGGACGACCCGTACATCCTGATCAACCAGGGCAAGATCTCCTCCATCCAGGATCTGCTGCCGCTGCTGGAGAAGGTCATCCAGGCGGGTGGCTCCAAGCCGCTGCTGATCATCGCCGAGGACGTCGACGGCGAGGCGCTGTCCACGCTGGTCGTCAACAAGATCCGCGGCACCTTCAACGCGGTGGCCGTCAAGGCCCCCGGCTTCGGCGACCGCCGCAAGGCGATCCTCGGTGACATCGCCACCCTCACGGGTGCCACCGTCATCGCCGAGGAGGTCGGCCTCAAGCTCGACCAGGCCGGTCTGGACGTGCTGGGCACCGCCCGCCGCGTGACCGTCACCAAGGACGACACCACCATCGTCGACGGTGCGGGCAACACGGACGACGTGTCCGGCCGCGTCGCGCAGATCAAGGCCGAGATCGAGGCCACGGACTCGGACTGGGACCGCGAGAAGCTCCAGGAGCGCCTGGCCAAGCTGGCCGGCGGTGTCTCCGTGATCCGCGTCGGTGCCGCCACCGAGGTCGAGCTCAAGGAGAAGAAGCACCGTCTGGAGGACGCCATCTCCGCGACGCGCGCCGCGATCGAGGAGGGCATCGTCTCCGGCGGTGGCTCCGCGCTCGTCCACGCCGTCAAGGTGCTGGAGGACAACCTGGGCCTCTCCGGCGACGAGGCCACCGGTGTCTCCGTGGTCCGCCGCGCCGCCGTCGAGCCGCTGCGCTGGATCGCCGAGAACGCCGGCCTCGAGGGCTACGTGATCACCTCCAAGGTGGCCGAGCTCGACAAGGGCCAGGGCTTCAACGCCGCCACCGGCGAGTACGGCGACCTGGTCAAGGCCGGCGTCATCGACCCGGTCAAGGTCACCCGCTCCGCCCTGGAGAACGCCGCCTCCATCGCCTCCCTGCTGCTCACCACCGAGACCCTCGTGGTGGAGAAGAAGGAAGAGGAAGAGGCTGAGGCCGGTCACGGCCACGGTCACGGCCACTCGCACTGATCCGGACCGGCTGACGCCGGAGAACCGGACCGGCTGACGCCGGAGAAGGTGACGCGAGCGAGCGTTCAGGCCCGGTGCCCCCGTCGCGGGGGCACCGGGCCTGTCGCGTAGCGGGCCGCGGCGCGCCCGACCCGCCGTGCGGACACCCCGGCGCGCCGGGGCGCGCGGGGGGCCGGGCCCGGCGTGGCAGGCCGCCGCGGGGCGGGGGCCTGCCACGCGACGGCCCGCCGCGAGCCGGTCGCCGAGGGCGGGGGCCGGGGCTACCCGGTCACCTCGCCACCAGACCCAGCTGCCGCATCAGCCCGAACAGGTCGTAGTTCCACCGGCCCTCGGCGATCCTGCCGTCGGCGAAGCGGAACTGGGTGGTGCCGGTCATGGTGCACCGCTTGCCGGAGGGGGCCAGGCCCATGAACTCGCCGTGGTGGGTGCCCCGCCAGGTCCAGCAGGTGACCACCTGGTCGCCCTCGGCCAGCTGGTCGTCGATGGTGAAGTCGAAGTCGAAGGCCGACCGCCAGCCGGTGACGTCCTGCCGTATGGCCTCCCGGCCGACGGTGGTCTCCCGGTCCTTGATCGGGTCGTGGTCGCGGTAGCCCTCGGTCAGCAGCTCGTCGATCAGGTCCAGGTCGCCGCCGACCGCGACCTCCTGGTAGAAGCGCCGGGCGGTCGCCTTGTTGAGCTGCTCGTCGCGGACCACGTCCAGGTCGGTGAACGTGGGCATCTCGTCGCAGAGCGCGACCATCTCGCGGAAGATCCGGTCGGTCTCCGGCATCTGCGAGTTCCGCATCGCGTCCTCGTAGGACGGGAACTCCACGATCTCCACGACGTGTGAGCGGTCCGAACGGTCCCGGCCGACGACGGAGTGGGTGGCCGTCCGCTTGCCGCGGGTCTGCTCGACCCAGCTGTCCATGAGCCGGTTGAGGTCCTCGACCTTGTCGGTCTTGCACTCGATGATCTGTACGAAGGTCATGGCACCTCCTCGCGTAGAGGCCTCATGGTCAGTTTATGGCGGTATGCCGGTGGCGTCGGGTCCGCCTGTGCGCCGCGGGCACCGGGACTGACCGGGCACCGGGACCGGCCCGGCGCCCCGCCGCGTCCCGCTCCGCCCGGCCCGGCGCCCCGCCCGGCCGGGCCGGCGCCTCAGCGGGGCCCGTACCGGCGGCCGGTGCGCGCGCTGATCCCGCCCAGCGCGTTCCGCGGCGCCAGCTTCGCCAGCCCCATCAGCGCCTTGTACCGCGGGTCGGGCACGGAGACGGTGCGCCCGCGGTTGAAGTCCTTGAGCGCGGCGGTGACGAGCCGGTCCGCGTCCAGCCACATCCAGCCGGGCACGTTGTCGGTGGCCATGCCGGCGCGCTGGTGGAACTCGGTCCGCACGAAGCCGGGGCACAGTGCCATCAGCCGCACCCCCGAGGCGGCCAGGTCCCGCGCCGCACCCTGGGTGAACTGCACCACCCACGCCTTGCTCGCGCCGTAGGTCCCGCGCGGCAGGAACGCGGCGACCGAGGCGACGTTGATCACTCCGCCCCGGCCCCGCTCGCCCATCGGCCGGACGGCCGCCGTGGTCAGCCGCAGCACGGCCTCGCAGTGCACCTTGAGCATCGTCAGCTCCTCCGACATGGGCACGTCGAGGTAGGCGCCGCGGTGACCGAAGCCCGCGTTGTTCACCAGCAGGTCGACCGGCCGCCTGGGGTCCGCCAGCCGGGCCTCCACGGCGGCGATCCCCTCCTCCTGGGACAGGTCGGCGCGGAGCACCTCGACCTCCACCCGGTGCCGGTCGTGCAGTTCGGCCGCCTGCTCGCGGAGCCGCTTCTCGTCCCGGGCCACCAGCACCAGGTCGAGCCCGCCGCCGTGGCCCTGGGCGTGGCTGGTGCCCCGGGCGGCGAGCCGGCGCGCGAAGGCGGCGCCGATGCCCGCCGTGGAACCCGTAATCAGTGCAGTCGTCATGGACGCACGGTAGCCGTGCCCGTCCCGCGCCCGGCCGGTCAGGGCCGGTGCGGAAGCCGCCCACCAGGGAGGATGTGGTGGTCCGTCAGCTTCCGTGCTTTTCCAGGTACTCCTCGGCCTTCGCCCGGCTCTGCGGGTGCAGTGCCGGGCCGGCCGCCAGCAGCCGGGGCAGCAGGTGCTTCTCCGTGGTGAGGGCGCGGAACATGAAGGAGACGCTG
Source organism: Streptomyces sp. NPDC018031 (assembly GCF_044327625.1). Taxonomy (NCBI): domain Bacteria; kingdom Bacillati; phylum Actinomycetota; class Actinomycetes; order Kitasatosporales; family Streptomycetaceae; genus Streptomyces; species Streptomyces sp. NPDC018031. The sequence continues at coordinate 1,140,747 of NZ_JBIRFT010000001.1, read as the reverse complement.
ACCTCGTGGTCCGGCCGGTGCACGATCTCCACCGGGTCCCCGGCCCGGATCTCACCCGGCGCCAGGACCCGCAGGTACGCGCCCGGCACGGCGGCCTCGGTGAACCGCTTCACCCAGCCGCCCTCCTCCAGCCGGCCCGCGAAGGTGCGGCACGGGATGCGCGGGGAGGTCACCTCCAGCAGCAGGTCCGCCCCTATCCGCCAGCGCTCACCGATCCGGGCGCCGTTCACGTCGACGCCGACGGTGGTGAGGTTCTCGCCGAAGACGCCGGCGGGCAGCTCCCGGCCGAGCACCCGCTCCCACTCGTCCAGGTCCTCCCGCGCGTACGCGTACACGGCCTGGTCGTCACCGCCGTGGTGCCGCAGGTCCCCGATGGTGTCCCCGGCCACCCCGCTGCCGCCGGTGCCCTTCGGGCCGGGCGCGGCCACCGCCACCGGACCGGCGACCGGGCGCTTGTCGATCCCGGTGAAGGGCCGGTCGGTGTAGTCGGCGGGCAGCGGGCGGGCGCGGTTCACGGAAAGCAGATGCATGAGCGGCACGGTAGGCCACGCCGCCCAGCGGCGGCGAACGGGTTCCCGGCGGCCGGGCCGCCGGTGCGGGCGGGGCGTCCGGTGCGGGCGGTGCGGGGACGCCCGGGCCGGGGGCGGGCGGGGCGTCCGGTGCGGGCCGGGCCGCCGGCGCGTCCGGGGCGGGCGGGGCGCCTGGGGCGGGCAGGGCCGGCGGTGCGGGGGAGCCGGGGCGGAGGGCTGCCGGCGGTGCGAGCGGTGCCGGCGGTGCCGGCGGTGCGGGCGGTGCGGGCGGTGCGGGCGGTGCGGGGGAACGGGGACGGAGGGCGGTCGGCGGCGTCAAAGCGGCGCCGGTGGTTTCCGGTAGCCCCCCAAGGTGTGCTTATGCTCGAAGCATGATCGAGGCTCGTCATCTCCGGGTGCTGCGCGCGGTCGCCGCCACCGGCTCCTTCTCCGCCGCGGCCCGCGACCTCGGCTGCACCCAGCCCGCCGTCAGCCAGCAGATGAAGGCGCTGGAGCAGTCGGTGGGCACCCCGCTGCTGGTCCGCACCGGGCGGGAGATGCGGCTCACCCAGGCCGGCGAGTCCCTGGTCCGGCACGCGGCGGGCATCCTGGCCGGGCTGACCGCGGCGGAGGAGGAGGTCGCGGCGATCGCCGGGCTGCGGGCCGGCCGGGTCCGGCTGGCCTCCTTCCCCAGCGGCAGCTCGACCCTGGTGCCGACCGCCCTCGCCGAGCTGCGGGCGGCGCACCCCGGCACCCGGGTGTCGCTGGTCGAGGCCGAGCCGCCGCGCTCCGCGGAGATGCTGCGCGCCGGTGACTGCGAGATCGCGCTGGCCTTCCGCTACCCCGACGTGCCCGGTCCGGACCCGGCGGCCGAGACCGAGTGGGACGACCTGGTGGTGCGCCCGCTGCTCGCCGACCGGCTGGTCGGCGTCGTCCCGGCGGGCCACCGGCTGGCCGGGGCGGACTCGGTGGACATCGCCGACCTCGCCGGGGAGTCGTGGATCGCGGGCTGCCCGCGGTGCCGCCGTCATCTGGTGCGGGTGTGCGAGAGCGCGGGCTTCACGCCGCGGATCGACTTCGCCACGGACGACTACCCGGCGGTGATCGGGCTGGTCGGGGCGGGGCTGGGGGTGGCGGTGCTGCCCGAGCTGACGCTGGAGTCGGTGCGGGTCAAGGGCGCCCGCACGGTACGGGTCGAGCCCGTGGTGCAGCGGGAGGTGGTGGCGCTGACGCTGCCGGACCTGGAGCGGGTGCCGGCCGTGGCGGCGACTCTGGAGCGGCTGGAGAAGGCCGCCGTTCGCTGACCCTCCGGCCGGGGCCGGTCCGTGCGGGAGGGGATGGCGGGCGCGCGCGGCGGTTCGGCGGGGATTCCTCGGCGCGGCGCTCCGGGGGTGGACGCTCCGGGGGCGGACCGTCAGGGGTTGTGGACGCCCGACGCCGCGATCACCCGGTGGCGGGCGCGTCCCATGAGTTCTTCGCGTTCGTCCTCGGTCAGGCCGCCCCAGACGCCGTAGGGCTCCCGGACGGCGAGGGCGTGCGCCGCGCACTGGGCGCGTACCGGGCAGCGCATGCAGACCTCCTTGGCCGAGTTTTCACGGGCGCTCCGGGCGGCGCCGCGCTCTCCTTCGGGGTGGAAGAACAGTGAGCTGTCGACCCCGCGACACGCGGCGAGGAGCTGCCAGTCCCAGAGGTCGGCGTTGGGACCGGGCAGGCGGGAGAAATCGGCCATTGCTTCTTATCCCCTCGATGCGATCTGGTGTGGACGCATTCCTCAAGACCGTACATCCATTGTGTAAGCAGATGAAAATATGACTCATTGCGAATCTAGCCACACATGACGTCAGATGGGAAGCAAACTCGTCAAATGCCGCTGAACAGGGCATGTCTCAGGAAGTAGGGCGACAGGCGCGATGAAGCTGCTCTGTGTCCGGCCCCTCACGTAGAGTGTCCGAGGTGGCCGCCGAATCCCGTAACTCTTTCGGGTGACCGTCGTTGAGAGTGCGGAGGCGGTTGATGAGTAAAGCTCTCGGACGGGTGTCCGAAGCGGTCAATCGCTCAGGTGACGATACGTACCAGCCTGGAGGCTCAAGGTGACGCGCATCAGCTGCGGAGGGCGGCCATGACATCCGTCCTCGTCTGCGACGACTCCCCGCTTGCCCGAGAGGCGCTGCGGCGCGCGGTCGCGACCGTGCCCGGCGTCGAGCGTGTGACCACGGCGGCCAACGGCGAGGAAGTCCTCCGCCGCTGGGGCGCCGACCGCTCGGACCTGATTCTGATGGACGTACGGATGCCCGGGCTCGGCGGCGTGGAGACGGTGCGCCGGCTCCTCTCCGCGGACCCGGGCGCCCGCATCATCATGCTGACGGTCGCCGAGGACCTGGACGGGGTCGCGCTCGCGGTCGCCGCCGGAGCCCGCGGCTATCTGCACAAGGACGCGTCCCGTGCCGAACTGCGGGCCACCGTGACGCAGGCGCTCGCCGACCCGACCTGGCGGCTGGCCCCGCGGCGGCTGCGCTCCGCCGAGATGGGTGCCGCGCCGACCCTGACCGCCCGCGAGATCCAGGTGCTGGAGGGCATGAGCCACGGCCGGTCGAACGCCGAGATCGGCCGCGAGCTGTTCCTCTCCGAGGACACCGTGAAGACCCACGCGCGGCGGCTCTTCAAGAAGCTGGGCGCCTCGGACCGGGCGCACGCCGTCGCCCTCGGCTTCCGCTGGGGCCTGGTCCGCTGACCGCCGCCGGAGCCCGGGCCGCCGGACCGGCGGCCCGGCCCCGTGGCACCCGCGCCGCCCGCCGGACCCGGGCGGCGCCCGGACCCCGAAGCCGGCCAAGCGCCCCCGGCGCCCCCGGACCCCGCGGTGGTCCCCGGGCCCCGGCGGACGCCGCCCCGGGCACCCGGGGGCGGGGCCGCGACGCGAACCGCCGGCGAGCCGGCCGGCGCCGCGTCCCCGTCCGCGCCGGCCACACCCTCCGAAACCTTCTCGGATGCCGCATCCTTGAGGTGTGACCCCTCCCCGGCACCGGCCGAGGCGCGCCGCCCGGCCGGACGGACCTCATGACGGACGGGCCCTGTCCGACGGAGCGTGGCATGGCCGCACGCCGTCGGTGGAGTTTCGGGCGCTGGGTTGGGCATACCCGAAAGGGGGAGGCGCGGGACGTGAGTGCGAAGACACCGGCGCGTAACGGTTCGGTGCACAACTACGAGGGCGGTGCCGTGGAACGTTTGATGCCAAGGCACCATGGACCGATGCGTGACGACGAGAACCCGGGGTCCGCGGCCTCGGGCCCGGACGAGATCGGCGCCCTCGTCAGCCGCGCTGTCGACGGGGACGAGCGCGCCACCCACGATCTGCTCGTCGCCCATGTGCACCCGCTCGCCCTGCGCTACTGCCGCACCCGGCTGTCCCGGCTGCCCGGCGACGCGCGGCACTTCGTGGACGACCTGGCCCAGGAGGTCTGCCTCGCGGTGCTCTGCGCGCTGCCCCGCTACCGGGACACCGGCCGCCCCTTCGAGGCGTTCGTGGTCGCCATCGCCGCGCACAAGGTCGCCGACCTCCAGCGCGCCGCCATGCGCCGTCCGGGGAGCACCGCGGTGCCCTCGGACGAGATGCCGGAGCAGCCGGACGACTCGCTCGGCCCGGAGGAGCGGGCGCTGCTCAGCAGCGACGCGGAGTGGGCGAAGAAGCTCCTGGCCAACCTGCCGGAGAACCAGCGCGAGCTGGTGCTGCTGCGGGTGGCGGTCGGTCTCACCGCGGAGGAGACCGGACAGATGCTGGGGATGTCGCCGGGCGCGGTACGGGTCGCCCAGCACCGGGCGCTGAGCAGGCTGCGCGCCCTCGCCGAGCAGTAGCGCGACGGAGGCCGCCCGGCGGTGCCCGGCGCGCGAACCATACGAACCTACAAGTGACGCGGTCCTCAGCGGTCGTGGAATGAGACACCTGTGGTGGCCGTTAGCATGGGAGTCCGCGTCCGGGCAAGACCATTTGGAAGGGTGTCATGACTGACAACGTCGACGGAGTGCCTGAGAAGTTCGCCATGCTCGGGCTGACGTACGACGACGTGCTGCTGCTGCCGGGCGCCTCCGAGGTGCTGCCGAACGCGGTCGACACCTCGTCCCGTATCTCCCGGAACGTTCGGGTCAACGTCCCGCTGCTCTCCGCGGCCATGGACAAGGTCACCGAGTCCCGGATGGCGATCGCCATGGCCCGCCAGGGCGGCGCCGGTGTGCTGCACCGCAACCTGTCCATCGAGGACCAGGCCAACCAGGTCGACCTGGTCAAGCGGTCCGAGTCCGGCATGGTGACCGACCCGATCACGGTCCGCCCGGACGCCACCCTCTACGAGGCGGACGCGCTGTGCGCGAAGTTCCGCATCAGCGGCGTCCCGGTGACCGACCCGGCGGGCAAGCTGCTGGGCATCGTCACCAACCGCGACATGGCCTTCGAGCTGGACCGCAGCCGCCAGGTCCGCGAGGTCATGACCCCGATGCCGCTGGTCACCGGCAAGGTCGGGATCTCCGGCGAGGACGCGATGCAGCTGCTGCGCCGCCACAAGATCGAGAAGCTGCCGCTGGTCGACGACGCCGGGGTGCTCAAGGGCCTGATCACGGTCAAGGACTTCGTCAAGGCCGAGCAGTACCCGAACGCCGCCAAGGACGCGGAGGGCCGGCTGATCGTCGGCGCGGCGGTCGGGGTCGGCGACGAGGCCTACGAGCGGGCGCAGGCGCTCGTCGAGGTGGGCGTGGACTTCCTGGTGGTGGACAGCGCGCACGGCCACAGCCGGGGCATCCTGGACATGATCGCCAAGGTCAAGTCGAACATCAGCGTCGACGTGGTCGGCGGCAACGTCGCCACCCGGGACGGCGCCCAGGCGCTGATCGACGCGGGCGCGGACGGCGTCAAGGTCGGCGTGGGCCCGGGCTCGATCTGCACCACCCGGGTGGTGGCCGGCATCGGCGTCCCGCAGGTCACCGCGATCTACGAGGCCGCGCGCGCCTGCCAGGCGGCCGGCGTGCCGCTCATCGGCGACGGCGGCCTGCAGTACTCCGGCGACATCGCCAAGGCCATCGCGGCCGGTGCGGACACCGTGATGCTGGGCAGCCTGCTGGCCGGCTGCGAGGAGTCGCCGGGCGAGATGGTCTTCATCAACGGCAAGCAGTTCAAGTCCTACCGGGGCATGGGCTCGCTGGGCGCCATGCAGTCCCGGGGCCAGGCCCGCTCCTACTCCAAGGACCGCTACTTCCAGGACAACGTGCTCTCCGAGGACAAGCTGGTCCCCGAGGGCATCGAGGGCCAGGTGCCCTACCGCGGCCCGCTGGCCTCGGTCGCCCACCAGCTGGTCGGCGGGCTGCGCGCCTCCATGGGGTACGTGGGCTCCGCCACCGTGCGGGAGCTCCAGGACAAGGGCCGCTTCGTCCGCATCACCGCGGCCGGGCTCAAGGAGAGCCACCCCCACGACATCCAGATGACCACCGAGGCGCCGAACTACTCGCGCCGCTGAGACGGGCCGTCGCCACGGTCCGTGAGACCGCATGACCGTACGACCGGGAGCCCGCGGCTGTGGACAGTCGCGGGCTCCCGCACGTCTGTCGGGGATACTGGAACCGCAGACACATCAGGGAAAGGCCACACAACGTGACTGAGATCGAGATCGGGCGCGGCAAGCGCGGCCGCCGGGCGTACGCGTTCGACGACATCGCCGTCGTCCCCAGCCGCCGCACGCGGGACCCGAAGGAGGTCTCGATCGCCTGGCAGATCGACGCGTACCGCTTCGAGCTGCCGTTCCTGGCCGCGCCGATGGACTCCGTGGTGTCGCCGCAGACCGCCATCCGCATCGGCGAGCTGGGCGGCCTCGGCGTGCTCAACCTCGAAGGTCTGTGGACGCGGTACGAGGACCCCGAGCCGCTGCTGGCCGAGATCGCCGAGCTGGACGAGCGCACCGCCACCCGCCGGATGCAGGAGATCTACGCCGAGCCGATCAAGGAGGAGCTGATCGGCCAGCGGATCAAGGAGGTGCGCGACTCCGGGGTGGTCACGGCCGCGGCACTCTCCCCGCAGCGCACCGCCCAGTTCTCCAAGGCCGTGGTGGACGCCGGTGTCGACATCTTCGTCATCCGCGGCACCACCGTCTCCGCCGAGCACGTCTCCGGCGCGGCCGAGCCGCTCAACCTCAAGCAGTTCATCTACGAACTCGACGTGCCGGTGATCGTCGGCGGCTGCGCCACCTACACCGCCGCCCTCCACCTGATGCGCACCGGCGCGGCCGGCGTCCTCGTCGGGTTCGGCGGCGGCGCGGCGCACACCACCCGCAACGTGCTGGGCATCCAGGTGCCGATGGCCACCGCGGTGGCCGACGTGGCCGCGGCCCGCCGCGACTACATGGACGAGTCCGGCGGCCGCTATGTGCACGTCATCGCCGACGGCGGGGTGGGCTGGTCCGGGGACCTGCCCAAGGCCATCGCCTGCGGCGCCGACGCGGTGATGATGGGCTCCCCGCTGGCCCGCGCCACCGACGCGCCCGGCCGCGGCCACCACTGGGGCATGGAGGCCATCCACGAGGACGTGCCGCGCGGCAAGCGGATGAACCTGGGCGCGGTGGGCACCACCGAGGAGATCCTGCTCGGCCCCTCGCACACCCCGGACGGTTCGATGAACTTCTTCGGTGCGCTGCGCCGTGCGATGGCCACCACCGGCTACTCCGAGCTCAAGGAGTTCCAGCGGGTCGAGGTGACGGTGGCGCCGTCGGCCCAGCACGACAAGCGCTGACCGGGTTCCCCGGCACGCGAGCGGGGCCCCGGCCGCATGGCGGCCGGGGCCCCGCTCGCGTGTGCTGCCGCCCGCGGGCCGCAGCACATGCGGCAGGGCCCCGGGGTCCGGTGCGCCGTGGCACGCCCGTGCGTCCGGTGCGCCGCGCCGACGTGCCGCGGCGGCACGCGGCCGGAAGGCGCCCCGACACGCGTCAGGCGGGCCGGGGGATCCCCGGCCCGCCTGGGAGCGGTGACAGCTGGTGCGTACCCGGTTCAGCCGCCGAGCTTCTTGGAGACCAGGAAGCTCTCGACCGCGGCGACGGCGATGAAGACGAAGCTGAGCGCCTCCAGGTCCTCCCACGCCGTCTTCAGGTAGTCGAAGTGGTCGGTGAAGAGCTCCATGACGCCCGGCGCCATCGGGTTGTACTCGCTGATGATCAGCGCGATGCCGAAGTACTGGCCGAAGACGACACCGAAGGCGGCGAACACCGCGGCGGCGATGTACGCACCGACGTTCCGGGGGGCGAGCTTGCCCGCCGTGGCGCCGACCAGCGCACCCACGAGCAGACCGACGTAGCCGACCTCGACGTACTCACCCGAGTCCTCGTCGAACAGGCCGTAGAAGATGCCGCCGTAGATGAGGCCGGCGATGACGGCCGCGACGAAGGCGGCGACGATCGCGAGGCCCACGTTGCCCTGCGGGGCCGGGGGCGGGGGCGGCGGGAAGCCGCCGCCGTACTGGGGCTGCTGGGACGGGTAGCCGTAGCCGCCCGGCTGCTGCGGCTGCTGCGGCGGCTGCTGCCAGTTCTGGCTCATGAGTGATCCCCCGGGGATGAAGGTGATGGACCGCGCTCCGGGGACAGGTACTTCTGGAGTGCGGCGCGAACTGCGTGCCACAAATTAACAGGAGGGCATGACAATCCAACAAGTCGTATCCGTCGTCCGTGACATGCCTGGGACCGGATGGAGACAAGGTGTCCGCTATATAGGGATTCAGTGGGCCCATTCGGCCGCCGACCGGGTTACGGGAGGGCTTCGCACTCATGGCGGCCCGTAGAGGGAGACGCGATCTTTACCCGGAGCGTTGTCTCTCACACCGGCGAGTTCAAGACGGCGGCGACCGCTCGGGACGGGCGCGGGCGGCGCCCGTTTCGTCGCCCGTCGGCCCGTTCACCCCATCGGACGGGGGAGTTGGCCACTCCGAGGGGGAGGTCGGGGCCGGATATGAATCGGGCATAAGCAATAATGCCAACTTATGGCGCAAAGCAAGTCGTTCAGCGGACGAGACATGGGCATCGACCTCGGCACCGCCAACACGCTGGTGTACGTACGGGGGAAGGGAGTTGTGCTCAACGAGCCGTCGGTGGTCGCGGTCAACGCGGTCGACGGCAGTGTGCTTTCGGTGGGGGCGGAGGCGAAGGAGACCATCGGCCGCACCCCGTCCAACATCGTCGCGGTCCGTCCGCTACGGGACGGCGTGATAGCGGACTTCGAGATCGCCGAGCGGATGCTGCGGCACTTCATCCGCAAGGTGGCGGGCAACCGGATGCTGTCCCGGCCACGGGTCGTGGTCTGCGTCCCGTCCGGCATCACCGGCGTCGAACGGCGCGCGGTGATCGAGGCGGCCTCGCAGGCGGGAGCCCGTCAGGTGCACCTGGTCGAGGAGCCGATGGCGGCCGCCATCGGCGCGGGGCTGCCGGTCAGCGAGCCGACCGGCTGCATGGTGGTGGACATCGGCGGCGGCACCGCCGAGGTCGCGGTCATCTCGCTGGGCGGGATCGTCACGGCCCGGTCGGTGCGCACCGCGGGGGACGCGATGGACGCGGCGATCACCGCGTACGTCAAGAAGCGCTACGCCCTCGCCATCGGGGAACGCACCGCCGAGGAGATCAAGATGGCCATCGGCTCGGCCGCCCCGGGCGGGACCTGGGCGACCGCCGGACTCGGCCGGCTCACCGCGTCCCGGCACGTCACCCTGGTGGACGCAGGTCCGGGCACGATCGCGTCCGGCGGCGAGGCCGACGGGGCGGACGCCGCGGGTGGGCCCGACGGCGAGCGCACCCAGGGGCTGCTGCCGCCGGAGCGCTGCACGGTCCGCGGCCGGGACCAGGCCAGCGGGCTGCCCAAGCTGCTGGAACTCTCCGCGGACGAGGTGCGGCACGCGCTCGCCGAGCCCGTCGACGCGATCGTGGCGGCGGTACGGGAGACGCTGGACGAGACGCCGCCGGAACTGGCCGGCGACATCATGGACCGCGGCGTGGTGCTGACCGGCGGTGGCGCGCTGCTGCGCGGGCTCGACACCCGGATCGCGCGGGAACTGGACATCCCGGTGCTGGTCGCCGACGACCCGCTGAACTGCGTGGCGGTGGGCACCGGCCGGTGCGTGGAGGACTTCTCCGCGCTCCGGACGATGCTGGACGCCAAGCCCCGCACGGGCATCGCCGCGCGGATGTGAGCGGGACCGGGCGGGTGGCCGCCGGGCGCGGCGCGGGCATGGCGTTTGCCGCGGCCGGCGCGCGTCCCGCCCGCCCGTTGGCCATGCTCGACCCGAGGAGCGGGACCCACCGGTGCGGCCCGGCGGGCTCCCGTCCCGCACCGGGCCGACGCGGCCCCGCCCCGGGCCGGGCCTGCCCCGCCCCGGGCCGGCCCGGAACCTGAGCGGGGCGGGCCCGGCCCGGAGCGGGTGGGGCGGGGCCGGGGAGCGGGCGGACGGGGGCCGGACGGACGACGGACGTCGAGGTGACGGCGATGGCACGCGGCGGGGCGCACGCGCGGGCGGTGCTCGCGGCCTTCGCGCTGCTCCTGCTGCTGCCGGCGGCGGCCACCGGCGCCCCCGCCCCGCACCAGCCGTCGCCCCGGCACCCCGCCTCGCACCAGTCGGCCTCGCACCAGCCCGCGTCCCGGCACCCCGCGCCACATCACCCGGCGCCGCACCAGCCCGCGCCGCGGCACCCGGCGCCGCACCAGCCCGCCCCGTACCACCCGGCCCCGCAGCATCCGGCGCCCCGGCACCCCGCCTCGTACCACCCGTCGCAGGTCGTGCCGGTGGGCCGTGCCGCCCCCGCCCCGCCCGGGCCGGTGCCGGCCCCGCCCCGCCCGGCCCCCGCGGCACCGCGGACGTATCCGGTCCGGGTCGACCTCGCGGGGGTGTCCCCGGCCGTGCCCGCCGAGGACGACACCGTGACCCTGACCGGCACCCTGACCAACCACTCCGACGAGGCCGTCACCAAGGCGCACCTCGGGGCGCGGGTCGGTGCCGGCGGCGCGGTGGCGACCCGCAGCGAGGTGGCCGCGGTGGAGGCCCGCGGCCCGCTGGCGGCCCCGGACGGCGCGGCGGCCGACGAGCCCACCGAACCGGTCGACCGGCTGGCGGCCGGGGGCAGGCGGGAGTTCCGCCTCCGGGTGCCGGTGGAGGTCCTCGGTCCGCGGACCCCGGGGGCGTACCCGCTCACCGTGGCGCTGACCGGGCGGGGCGGTGCCGTGTACGGCCTGACCCGTACCTTCCTGCCCTGGTATCCGGCCGGCACGGACGCCGAGCCGCTGCGCACCACGGTGTTCTGGCCGCTGACCGACGTGCCGCACATGCAGGCGCTGACGCTGGGGTCGGGGGACGCCGCGCAGCCGGTCTTCCGGAACGACGCGCTGGCCGCCTCGTTCGCCCCCGGCGGCCGGCTGCGGCGGCTGGTGGAGGCGGGCCGCGGGCGCCCGGTGACCTGGCTGGTCGATCCGGACCTGATCGTCGAGGCGCAGGCGATGGTGGACGGCTACCGGGTGGCCCGCACCCCGGACACCACCGACCCCCAGGACAGCACCGAGGGGCGCGGCGGGGACGACGCGGCCGACTGGCTGGCCGCGCTGCGGGCCGCGGTGCGCGGACGGGAGGTGGAGGCGCTGCCGTACGCGGACCCCGACCTCGCCTCGCTGGCCCACTCCGGCCGCAGCGAGCAGGCCCGGCAGGCCCGGCGGGGCCGGGCGGTGGTCGACGAGGCGCTGGGGGTGCGGGCGCGCCAGGACCTGGGCTGGCCGGAGGCCGGCGCGCTGGACACCTCCATCGTCCATCTGGCGCAGCGGCTGCGGATGCGTGCGGTGCTGGCCTCCGGGGTGGGGCTGAGCGGGGCGCCGGGCGGCTGGGGGGCCGCCGGGCCCACCGACGACGGGCCGGTGGCGCTGGGCGGTGGCCTGGCCGCGCTGACGTACGACACCACGCTGGCGGACCTGCTGGACGGCGGTGGCGCGGCCCGGCCGGTGGCGCCGCTCCGGCAGCGGCTGCTGGCGGAGACCCTCACGGCGGTCGGCGAGGCGCCGAACGCGCCGCGCGGACTGGTGGTGCTGCCGCCGCGCCGGATGTCGGGCACCACGGCCCGGGCGCTGGCCGCCACGCTGGCCGAGGGCATGGAGTCGGGCTGGCTGGAGCCGGTGTCGCCGGCCGCCGCGCTGCGCGACCCGGTGGCCGGGCGGGCCGGGCCGGTGGCGGAGTATCCGGCCGTCCTCCGGGACACCGAGCTGCCGCCCGCGCGGCTGCGGGCGGTGGCCCGGGACGGGCGCCTGCTGCGGTCGCTGGTGCAGGTGCTGGCCGACCCCGGGTACACCGACGCGTCGGTGCGGGCCGCGCTGGCGCGTTCGGTGTCCACCGCCTGGCGCGGTCGGCCGGCCGGGAACCGGGCGTATGTGCACGGCACCACGGAGTTCCTGCGCACGTCGATGGAGTCGGTACGGCTGGTGCCCAAGTCGACGGTGACGGTGGCCGGGGACTCCGCGACCATCCCGGTCACCGTCGAGAACGCGCTCCAGCAGGCGGTGTCCGGGATCGAGGTGCGGGTGGTCTCCGGCCGGCCCGAGCGGCTGACGGTGGTGGACGGCTCGGTGGCGGCGGAGGCGTCCCGGACCGCGAGCCGCACGGTACGGGTGGAGGTGCGGGCGCACGCCAACGGGCCGGTCCGGCTGACCGCCCAGCTGTTCACCACCTCGGACGGGCGGCCCTGGGGCGCGCCGATCACCTTCCGGGCCGATGTGCGCTCGGTGTCCTCCGGCGCGGTCACCATCGTGGCCGGCGGGGTGCTGCTGATCGTGCTGGCGGTGGTGTTTCAGCTGGGCCGGGCGCGCCGCAGGCGCACCCGGTGAACGGTGTACCCGGCGGCGAGCAGCAGCACCAGCGCGCCGAGCGCCAGCCAGCCCGCCGCGGTGACCCCGGAGCGCAGGTGCTGCCAGCTGCCGCCCAGCTGGAATCCGGCGAGGGTGCTGCAGACGGCCCAGATGACGCCGCCCACCGCGTTCCACAGCAGGAAGCGGCGGTAGGGCACGCCGGCGACGCCGCTGAGCGCGGGCACCAGGGTGCGCAGCAGGGCGACGAATCGGGCGGCGACCAGCGCCGGGCCGCTGAGCTTGCGGACCAGCGCCAGGGTGCGTTCCACGTCGGTGGGCCGGACCAGGCGGTGCGGGAGCCGGGCGGTCATCCGGTGGCCCCAGCGGCGGCCGATCAGATAGCCGATGCTGGGGCCGACGAGGGCGCCCAGCACGGCGGCGGTGAGCACCGAGGCGAGCGGGGCGCGCCCGAGGTGGGCGAGGGCGCCGCCGATGAGCATCGTGGACTGGCCCGGCATCAGGACTCCGGGGAAGGCCGCGGCCTCGAGGGCGGGTACCAGGAAGACCAGGGTGAGCACCGTCCACCCCGGAAGCGTCAGCAGCAGGTCGCTCAGCCAGTCCATCGTGTCGGTACCTTCCCCGCCGGGGTGGCGGTCGTCCGGTAGTACCTCACGGATGTTTCATCGCGATGAGTAATTCATCTGGTACTGAATTTTACACCCGGTGACCGGGGTCGGCAACGGCGCCTTTCGGCCTCGCGCCGGCCCGGCCGGGCGCCCGGGTCCGGCCCGGGGCGGATACCGCGACGTCGGACCGGGTGGCCGCCGGCAGCGGGGCGTGCGGATCGGTCCGGAAGTCGACCGGATCGGCGTCGTCGAGCGGGGCGCGCCGGCGGAGGTCGCCCCGCGGCGCGCCGGAGGCCGCGCGCGCGAGCCCCCGCGGGGGCGGTCCCCGCGGGCAGCCGGTCCGCCCGGCGGGGCCGTTCGCCGCCCTCGGTCGGCAGCCGGCGCGGCCGGGTGGCGAACGGCTCGTACCCGGCGGCCGGCTCCGGGGAGCGGACCGCCTCGCCCCAGCCGGTGACGGTGGGCTTCGGCGGGTCCCGGGTGCGGTGGAGGTGCTCCGCCGTCTCGACCGGGGCGCCGGTCCCGCCGTGCGGCGTGAGGTCCTCGGCCGTGCCGGGCAGCCGCTCCCCTCACAGCCGGTGGGCGGCCCCCGCCGGGCTCGCCCCGCGGGTGTCCAGCAGCAGCTGCGCCTTCACGGCCAGGCCCTGGAGGTCGTAGGTGCGGTGGTGCTGGAGCAGCACGGTCAGGTCCGCGGCGGCCGCCGCCTCGTACAGCGCGTCGGCGCGCGGCACCGGCTGGCCGAGCACCCGCCACTGCATGACGTACGGGTCGTGGAAGCTCAGCTGGGCACCCAGCTCCATCAGCCGGGAGGCGATCTCCCGGGCGGGCGCGCCCTCCTGGTCGCCCACGTCCGGCTTGTAACCGACGCCGAGCAGCAGCACCCGCGCGCCCCGCGCCGACTTGCCGTGCTCGTTGAGCAGGGTGGCGCAGCGCTGGGTGACGTAGCGCGGCATCCGGCCGTTGACCTCCTGGGCCAGCTCCACCATGCGCAGCGGGTAGCCCAGGCTGCGGCTGCGGTACGCGAGGTAGTTGGGGTCGATGGGCACGCCGTGGCCGCCGACGCCGGGCCCGGGCCGGAAGGCGTGGAAGCCGAACGGCTTGGTCTCCGCGCAGCGCACCACGTCCCACAGGTCCACCCCGAGGTCGTGGCAGAACACCGCCATCTCGTTGACCAGCGCGATGTTGACGTGCCGGTAGTTGGTCTCCAGCACCTTCACCGTCTCGGCCTCGCGGGGCCCCCGGGCCCGCACCACCTTCTCGGTCAGCCGCCCGTAGAACGCGGCGGCCGCCTCGGTGCAGGCGGGGGTGAGGCCGCCGATCACCTTGGGGGTGTTGGCCAGGGTGTAGGTCCGGTTCCCGGGGTCCAGGCGGCAGGGCGAGTAGGCGAGGTGGAAGTCCCGTCCGGCGCGCAGCCCGGAGCCCTCCTCCAGGATCGGCCGCACCAGGTCCTCGGTGGTGCCGGGGTGGACGGCGGATTCCAGCAGCACGGTGGTGCGCGGCCGCAGCCGGGCGGCGAGCGCGCGGGCGGCCTCCCCGACCGCGCTCAGGTCCAGCGCCCGGTCCTCGCCCAGCGGGGTCGGCGCGCAGATCACCGCGGTGCGGACGCGGCCCAGCTCGGCCGGGTCGGTGGTGGCCCGGAAGCCCGCGGAGACCATTCTGCGGACGGCGGCGGCGGGCAGCGCGCCCTCCACCGGGGGGCGGCCGGCCCGTAGCTCGGCGACGGCCGCCGGATCGGGGTCGTAGCCGACGGTGGTGATGCCTGCGGCGGTGGCGGCCTGGGCGAGCGGGAGGCCGAGGTGGCCGAGGCCGATGACGGCGAGGTCTGCGGGCATGGCTGCGGGCATGGCGTCGTGCCGTCCTTCCCGGGACGATTCCGGATGGCGCAAATGCAGACTAAGCGGAAATATGACTCGTATTCAGTATTGGCGGCGCCATGGGCGGCGATGTCGGCCCCGATGCCGGAGTCCCGCCCGGCGCCGGGCGCGTGCCCGGGGTCGCCCGGCGCCGGGGCCGGCGGGGCCGGTGCCGCCGGCGGCGGGCGTCGCCGGCCGGGGCCCCGGAGCCGGGCGGCCTGGCTGTCCGGTCGGTGCGCCGCCAGAATCGACGGACAGGGAATGTGACCGCGATCACACTGGGAGGCAGTTGTGAGGACACCCACCCTCGGCCCCGCCGAGCGCGGCCAGGCGCTGGCCCGGATGGCCGAGCAGGAAGTGGACGTGCTGGTGGTGGGCGGCGGGGTCGTCGGCGCGGGCACCGCCCTGGACGCGGCCACCCGCGGCCTGTCCACCGCCCTGGTCGAGGCCCGGGACTGGGCCGCGGGCACCTCCAGCCGCTCCAGCAAGCTCATCCACGGCGGCCTGCGCTATCTGGAGATGCTGGACTTCGCGCTGGTGCGGGAGGCGCTCAAGGAACGCGGACTGCTGCTCGAACGGCTCGCCCCGCACCTGGTCCGGCCGGTGCCCTTCCTCTACCCGCTCCGGCACCGCGGCTGGGAGCGGCTGTACGCGGGCTCCGGGGTCGCCCTCTACGACGCCATGTCGGTCTCCTCCGGCCACGGCCGCGGCCTGCCCGTCCACCGCCACCTCACCCGCCGCCACGCCCTGCGCGTCGCCCCCTGCCTGCGCAAGGAGGCGCTGGTCGGGGCGTTGCAGTACTACGACGCCCAGATGGACGACGCCCGCTTCGTCACCACCCTGGTGCGCACCGCCGCCGGCTACGGCGCCCAGGTCGCCAACCGGGCCCGGGCCGTGGGCTTCCTGCGGGAGGGCGAACGGGTGGTCGGCGCGCGGATCCGCGACCTGGAACAGGGCGGCGAGTTCGAGGTCCGGGCCCGGCAGGTGGTCAACGCCACCGGGGTGTGGACCGACGACACCCAGGCGATGATCGGCGAACGCGGACAGTTCCACGTCCGCGCCTCCAAGGGCATCCACCTGGTCGTCCCCAAGGACCGCATCCACTCCACCACCGGGCTGATCCTGCGCACCGAGAAGAGCGTGCTGTTCGTCATCCCGTGGGGCCGGCACTGGATCGTCGGCACCACCGACACCGACTGGGACCTGGACAAGTCCCACCCGGCCGCGTCCAGCGCCGACATCGACTACCTGCTGGAGCACGTCAACTCCGTGCTGCGGGTGCCGCTGACCCGGGAGGACGTGGAGGGCGTGTACGCGGGCCTGCGGCCGCTGCTGGCCGGCGAGTCCGACGCCACCAGCAAACTCTCCCGGGAGCACACCGTCGCCCACCCGGCCCCCGGCCTGGTGGTGGTCGCGGGCGGCAAGTACACCACCTACCGGGTGATGGCCAAGGACGCGGTGGACGAGGCGGTGCACGGCCTGGACCGCCGGGTCGCCGACTGCTGCACCGAGGAGGTGCCGCTGGCCGGGGCCGAGGGCTACCCGGCGCTGTGGAACACCCGCGCCCGGCTGGCCCGGCGCTCCGGTCTGCACGTCGTGCGCATCGAGCACCTGCTGGGCCGGTACGGCTCGCTCACCGAGGAACTCCTGGAACTGATCGCCGCCGACCCCGCACTGGGCGAACCGCTCACCGGGGCCGACGACTACCTGCGCGCCGAGGTGGTCTACGGCGCCTCCCACGAGGGCGCCCGCCACCTGGACGACATCCTCACCCGGCGCACCCGGATCTCCATCGAGACCTTCGACCGCGGCACCCGGTGCGCCCGCGAGGCCGCGGAACTGATCGCCCCGGTGCTGGGCTGGGGGAGCGAGCAGATCGACAAGGAGGTCGAGCACTACGAGAAGCGGGTGGAGGCCGAACGCGAGTCGCAGCGCCAGCCGGACGACCTGACGGCGGACGCGGCCCGGCTGGGCGCCCCGGACATCCAGCCGGTGTGACCGCGCGGCGGCGCCCCGGGGCCTTCGTGCCGGCCCCGGGGCGCCGGGGGCGGCCGGCCGGCCGGACCGCCGGCCGGCAGGGGTGCGGGGCCCGCCGACGAGGGCCCCGCACCCGGCGTCGGATCCGCCTCAGACCCGACGCCACAGGGCGGCCGCGACGGGCGGCTCCCACCCAGCCACCGCCGTGTGCCCCTGCAGGCACACATACGTCGCACCGCCGTAGGTCACCTGGTCACCGGCCGCGTAGACCTTCCCCGCCTGCCAGCTGCCACCGGGGTCGGGCGGATCGGTCGGACCCTGCGGCAGGTTCAGGACGAAGTCGTACGCCCCCTTCCGGCCGGTGCCGTCGCCGCTCATCGTCATCAGCAGCCGGGGATCGAAGATGGAGTCGCTGGAGTTCCCCGGCTCGCCCGGGAAGTACAGCTGCGTCGTCAGCACCGGCCGGTTGGGCGCCTGCACCTTGACGTGGATGTGCCGGGTGCGGCCCGGGTACAGGCCCGGCACGATCGTGTCCAGGCGGAACGCGCCGGTGGAGTCGGTGAACTGGTGCCCCCGGAAGCGGAAGCCCACGTTGTCGTAGTTGCCCCGGTTGTCCGCCTGCCAGAAGTCCAGCAGTACGCCCGCGACCGGCTTGCAGGCCAGCCCGAACACGTAACCGCTGACGGTCAGCCGGGTGCCGACCGTGCCCGGCTCCACGAGCGAGGTGCGGCGCGGGGAGTTGGGCTTGAAGTACGGGCCCTCCATCTGCGGCGGCGTCGGGTCGTCGCCGTCGTCACAGTACGGGGTGGGCGTCAGCGGCCGGTCCGCGGACGCCGACTGGTTCCGGGCGAGCGCCGGGGCGCTGCCGAGCAGCATGGCCGCGGGCGCGGCCACCAGGGCCGCCTGGATGAGCCGCTTGCGGCTGATGTGCCGGGAGCCGGGGCGGCTCGGGGAATCCGGTGAGTCCGAGGTGCCCGGAGAGCCTGGGGGATGCTCGTCTGCCACGGGGGATCTCCTCTGGTAGGAAAGCCGGCGACGCGCCGGACGCGGACCCGGTGGGCCGGGTGACCGGCTGCGCCGGCGGCTCCACGGGTCGGTCGCGCCACGAGACGCCGACTCGCTTGGGGAAGAGGGTGGATCGATCCGGGACAGAAACTATGCGGCCGGGTCCGGGGGGTCGATGGACACAAGTACCCGATCGTGGTGTTTTCCGCGCACCGTGCGGCGGAAGTCCCCGGGGCTGCTGCCGGTTTCGCGGCGGAAGAACCGGCAGAAGTACGCGGGGTCGGCGAAACCTGTCTGCCGGGCCACCTGGCCCACCGACAACCCGGTGCCCGCCAGCAGCCGCTTGGCCTCCAGCACCCGGGCCTGCCGGATCATCCCGCCGGGGGTGCGGCCGGTGGCCTCCTTCACCGCCTGGTGCAGCCGGCCGGCCGACACGCCCAGCAGCGCGGCGCAGTCCCGCACCGACCGGGCGGGCCCGTCGGGGCGGGCCAGCAGCCCGGCGAAACGTAACGCCACCGCGTCCGCCGACTCCGAGGCCGCCCCGGCGGGCCGCAGCGGGCCCCCCGGGGCGGGCGGCCGCGCGGCGGCCACGGCGGCCGGCCCCGGCACCGCCCCGGCGAGCCGCCCGGCCCGCACGATCAGCACGTGCAGATACGCCTGGAGCACCGAGATGAAGCCGGGCGCCTGCGCCTGGTACTCCCGGTCCATCTCCGCCAGCAGCGCCCCGATCGCCCGTGCCGAGTCCTCCGGCGGCCGCAGGAACGGCCGGTCGCCCAGGCGCCGCAGCGCGTCCCGGTCCTCCGGATGGTTGAGCAGGAAGTCGTCGTTGAAGAGGACGACCCGCCCCTCCAGACCGGAGACCCGCTCCCAGTGGTGCACCCGGCCGGGGACGACGAACCCCAGCTGCGGCGGGTCCAGCGGCCAGGCGGCGAGGTCGATGACGTGGGCGCCCCGGCCACCGGTGACGAACACGATCTCGTGGAAGGTGTGCCGGTGCGGGAACTCCGCCCGGGACAGCGGCCCGATGGTGTCGAAGGTGCCCATCGCGAACGGCAGCACCCCCCGGTCGGGCACCATCAGCTGGTGCAGCGGCACCGTGTCCCCGAACCCGTCCCGCGACCCCTGCTCCCGGCACGCCACCACCGCTACCCCCTCGCCCGACGCCGTCCCCCCTTCGCCGGCCGCGGACCGGCGGCCCGGCGCGTCCGGACGCTACCGGCTTCCGCGGACGGCCACGAGATACCGCCGGACCGGGGAGGCCGGCGCTATGGACGGGCGGTGGACGGCGGGGCCGGCACCCGCCGGCAGAACTCCTCCCGCAGCAGCGCCCGTTCCGCGGCCCGGTCCACGCCCGCCTCGTGGTTCAGCCGGTAGGCGAGCACATGCCGACCGGTGCGGGAGCCGACGACCAGCACCGACGAGCCGTTGATGGTGCCGCTGTGCCCCCAGACGACCGTGCAGGGCAGCGCCACCGGATGGATGCCCAGTCCGTACCGGCCCCCCGTCCCCCCGGTGCTCCGCATCCGCTCCAGCAGCGCCTCGGGCAGCAGCTCGCCACCGAGCAGCGCCCCGTAGAACCGGGACAGGTCGTCCAGCGTGGAGACCAGTTCGCCCGCCGCCCCGGCGAAGGACGGATCGAACTCGGTCACGTCGCGCCGGGGGCCGCCGGCGCCGACCGGCGAGGAGTAGCCGCGCCCGTGCGGAGCGGGCAGCGCCGCCCGGTGGCCGGGGAACGAGGTGCCGGCCAGCCCGAGCGGCTCGATGATCCGGCGCCGCACCTCGGCCGGGTAGCCCTGCCCGGTGACCCGTTCCACCACCATGCCCAGCAGGACGTAGTCGGTGTTGGAGTAGCCCCACCCGGCGCCCGGGCGGAACACCGGGCGGTGCGCCAGCGCGGTGGCCACCAGCTCCCGCGGGGTGTGCCGGTCCAGCCGGTGCTCGGGGAAGCCGGTGCCGAACACCCGCCGGGCCAGTTCCGGGTCCCGGGTGTAGTCGTACAGCCCGCTGGTGTGGGCCAGCAGCTGACGGATGGTGATCGCCCGGCCGTCGTGACCGCCGTCGCCGCGCGCACCGCCGTCACCGTCGTCGGCGCGCCCCGGGGCCCGGACCAGTCCGGGCAGGTACCGCTCGACCGGGTCGTCCAGGCCGAGCCGGCGTTCGGCCGCCAGTTGCAGCACCACGGTGGCGAGGAAGGTCTTGGTCAGCGAGCCGGCCCGGAAGCGGTCGTCCCGCCCGACCGGCCGTCCGGTGCGCAGGTCCGACACCCCCGCGCCGGTGAACCGGACGCGCCCGCCCGCAGTGACCAGCACCGCGCCACCGGGCGCCGGGCCGCGGCGCAGGATCCGCCGCAGTTCGGCGGTGACGTCCGCGGGCCCCCGGGCCGTGTCGCGCTCCCCGTACGGCAGGTGGCGCGGGGCCGCCGGAATCCCGCCGCACCCGGCCACCGCGGCCACGGCCGCCATCGCCAGCGCCGCCGCCAGCGGCGCGCGGGTGCTGATCGGCACAGTGGTCCTCCGTTCGCCTCCGGTACGGATTCCGTGTCCGGTACCCGTCCTGGCGACACGTCCGGCGATGAACTCCCCGATGGTGCCAGGTCCTTCCGCCGCGGCTCGCCCGGGGGCGGACCCGGGACTTCCCCCGGTCCGCGGATGAGAGACAATGGGCGCTCTGCCAGGGTGGGTTGATTCGCAGAAATTTCAGAGGGGTCGCATGTCGGAGGCGGAGCAGACGCAGGACACGACCGGGCGCCTCCTCGCAGGGCGGTACCGGCTCGGTGAGGTCCTCGGCCGAGGCGGCATGGGCACGGTCTGGCGCGCCCGGGACGAGACGCTCGGCCGTACCGTCGCGGTCAAGGAGCTGCGCTTCCCCTCCAGCGTCGACGAGGACGAGAAGCGACGGCTCATCACCCGGACGCTGCGCGAGGCCAAGGCCATCGCCCGGATCCGGAGCAACGGCGCCGTCACCGTCTACGACGTGGTCGACGAGGACGACCGGCCGTGGATCGTCATGGAGCTGATCGAGGGGCGGTCGCTCGCCGACGCCGTCCGGGACGACGGTCCGCTGACCCCGCGCCGCGCCGCCGAGGTCGGCATCGCCGTCCTCGACGTGCTGCGCGCCGCGCACCGCGAGGGCATCCTGCACCGCGACGTGAAGCCGTCGAACGTGCTGATCTCGGACGACGGCCGGGTGGTGCTCACCGACTTCGGCATCGCCCAGGTCGAGGGCGACCCGTCGGTCACCTCCACCGGCATGCTGGTCGGCGCGCCGTCCTACATCTCCCCGGAACGGGCCCGCGGCCACAAGCCGGGGCCGCCGGCCGACCTGTGGTCGCTGGGCGGCCTGCTGTACGCGGCGGTGGAGGGCGTCCCGCCGTACGACAAGAGCACCGCGATCGCGACCCTCACCGCGGTGATGACCGAGCCGCTCGACCCGCCGAAGAACGCGGGCCCGCTGGAGGAGGTCATCTACGGGCTGCTCGACAAGGACCCCGGGCGGCGCCTGGACGACGCGGGCGCCCGCGCCCTGCTCACCGCGGCCCTGAGCGCCCCGGAGGCCCCCGCCGGGCCGGTCGCCGTCGAGCCGACCCGCACCATGGCCCTGCCGCCGGAGCCCCCGGCCGCGCCGCCCCGGCGGCCCGAGAACGGCCCCCGGAGCACGGCCCGGCCGGCCGGCACCGCCCGCACCCCGGTCCCGCCGGAGACCGCGGACCGGATGCGCAACGCGCTGCGCTCCACCCGGAACGCGGCCGCGGCCGGCAACCGGAAGCCGAGCCCGTCGGCCGGCCCGCAGTCCGCGCCGCCGGCGCCGCCGCGCGCCTCGATCACCGATGTGGTGCCGCGCCGCACCCTGATCATCATCGCCGTGGTGGTCGCGCTGGCCGTGCTCGGCACCGTGCTCGCCGTCGCCCTCAACGGCGACGACGGGGAAGCCGGCGGCAAGAACGCGGGAGGCCGGGAGTCCGGGGCGGCGGCCGGCCGGGAGCCGGGCGGCACCGGCTCCGACCCGGACGCCGACGGCTCCGAGCAGCCCACCGGGCAGCAGTCCCCGTCCACCAAGCCGTCCGACGAGCCGCGGAACGACGACGACGCCGACGCCGACGGCAAGGACGGCAAGGACGACGGCAAGGAGAAGAACCGGCTGCCGGACGGGTACGCGCCGCTGTCCTACGGGCGCCACCACTTCACCATGGCGCTGCCCGAAGGCTGGAAGGCGCACTCCATCAGCGTCAACGGCCAGGTCTACGACGGTGGCCGGATCTACCGCGGCGCCGCCGAGTTCCCCCGCGTGCAGGTGGACTTCAACAGCTCCCCGCGGTCCGACGCGGCGGCGGCCTGGCGGGCGGCGGAGGGCGGGGCCCGCGGCTCCATGCCGGGCTACCGTGGCCTGGGCATCGCCACCGTCGACTGGCGCGGCTACCCGACGGTGGCCGACTGGCGGTTCGAGCGCCGGCAGGGCGGGCAGACGGTGCGCGTGGTGAACCGCGGCTTCAAGAAGGACGGTGACCAGGGCTACGCCATCATGATCACCTGCGAGAAGGACAAGTGGGACGAGCCGGAGTGCAAGACCCTCCGGAACACCGCCTTCAAGACCTTCAAGCCCACCGGCTGAGCGGCCGTCCGGCCCGGCCGGGCGGACCGGCACCACCGGAACGTCGCGGCGGCGGGACGGCGCCCGGCCACGCGGCGGCGGACGGCGCCCGGCGGAAACGGCCGGGAACCGACCACCGGTCGAGTGGGTTCGTCCGCTCGGCACCGTGCGGCCCCGGGCCGTATGGTGAGAAGCCGTGGACCGCACGCGACCGTGACAGGCGGAAGAACGACCGGAATTGCGCGGTGGGCCGGGCGCGCACTGGGGAGGCGTCATGGACGACTACGCGGGGAGGGTGCTCGCCGACCGCTACCGCATGCCCCTGCCGCCCTCCGGCGACGCGTACGAACCGGTCGACGCCCCGGCCTTCGACACCTACAGCGGGCAGCGGGTACTGATCCGTCAGATACCGCTGCCGGAGGTCGTCGAGGCGGAGGTGGTCGGCGACGCCCGGTACCCCTCCCCCCACGGGCGCCCCGCCCGCGGCGCCGAGGACCCGGCCGTACGGCGGGCCATAGACGCCGCGACCGCGGCCGCGTCGCTGCCCGACCACCCCCGGCTGGACCAGGTCTTCCACGTCTTCGCCGAGGACGGAAGCCTGTGGATAGTCAGCGAGTTCGTGGCCGGGCGGCCGCTGGCGGCCCTGCTGGCCGAGCGGCCGCTGTCCGCGCACCGGGCCGCCGAGGTCGCCGCCGATGTGCTCACCGCCCTGCGGGCCGTGCACGCGCACGGCTGGGTGCACCGCAACATCACCACCCGCACGGTCCTGATCTGCGAGGACGGCCGGGCCATGCTCACCGGGCTGGCGGCCGGCGCGGCCCAGGAGGCGCTGTGCGGCTACGACCCGGTGCCCACCGAGCCGCCGGCCCCGCTGTCACCCCCGGACCCGGCACCCGCCGCGGAGCCCGACCGCCCCGGCGCCGAACCCCGGGTGCCCCGGGCCCGGCGGTCCCCGGACCCGGCCGACGCCCACCCCGGCGGC
Organism: Streptomyces sp. NPDC018031; assembly: GCF_044327625.1. Lineage (NCBI taxonomy): Bacteria > Bacillati > Actinomycetota > Actinomycetes > Kitasatosporales > Streptomycetaceae > Streptomyces > Streptomyces sp. NPDC018031. Next base: position 1,117,385 of record NZ_JBIRFT010000001.1, on the reverse strand, counting down.
GGTGACGGCAGCGCGGCCGACGGCACCGGCGCCGACCCGGACACCGACGGAACCGGTCCCGGCCGGGGCCCCCGCGGGGCCGCCGTCGCCGCCTACCACGCCGGGGCCAGGGCGGCGGGCCGCGGCGAGGCCGGCCACGGCCCGGACCGCCCGGCCGGCGGGTCACCGGGCGCACCGGCCGCCGGGAGGCGCGGCACCGAGGGCCGTTCCCGGGGCGGACCGGCCACGGTGCTCGGCGCCGAACGGGCGCGCCAGGCCCGGATCGCGGTGGTCGGCGGGGTCACCGAGCGGTGGGCGCCGGAGCAGGCCGGCCCGGTGCACGCCAACTGGCGGCTCGCCCCTCCCATCACCGAGGCCACCGACCTGTGGGCGGTCGGCGCGCTGCTCTTCCGCGCGGTGCAGGGGCACGCCCCCTATCCCGAGGACGACCCGGCCGAACTGGTGCAACTGGTGTGCGCCGAAGCGCCGGCGTACGCGGAGGAGTGCGGGCCGCTCCGCCCGGTCGTCGAGTCGCTGCTGCGCCAGGACCCGGCCGAACGGCCCGAGTCCGAGGAACTGCGCGGCTGGCTGCGCTCGCTGATACGTTCCGCGCCGGAACCGGAGGTCGGCAGCCGCACCGTCGTGGTGCCGTCGCCGGGCTCCGCCGGGCCGTCCGACCCCCGGCGGCTGCCGGTGGTGCGCCGCCGCGGCTGGCTGGTGCGCCGGAGGCGGGGCCGCCTCGGAGTGCCCGCGGGCCCGCCCCGGCACCGGGAGCGCGCCGAAGCGCGGCCGCCCCGGCCACGCCGGGAGCCGAAACCGCGGCCCGGCCCGCGGGAGCCGAAACTGCGGCCCGGTCCGCGGGAGCCGGAACTGCGGCGGGGGCGCGGCCCGCGCAGCCTCGGCCGGACCCTGCTGGTCGCCATCCTGCTGCTGCTCGGTGCCGCGGTGCTGTACGCGGTGCTGTTCATGCCGAAGGCCGACGAGGGCGGGGACGACGCGCGCGGCGGACCGGACCGCGGCGGCTCGGCCGCACCCGGCGGCGGCGCGACCGGCGGCGAGCCGGACCCGGGCGACGGCAGCGCGGGCGGCGAGGGCGACGGCGGGAACGGCGACCGGTCGCCGCAGTCCACCCAGCCCGCAGGGCTGGCCAAGGGGTTCGCGGTGCGCGAGGACCCGGGCGGCTTCCGGGTGGCGGTGCACGAGTCCTGGTCGCGCCGCGGGCCGAACAGCCGCGGCCAGATCCGCTACCTCGGCGGGAAGTTCGAACTGGTGGTGGTGCCGGGCCGGGACAAGGCCGCGGACCTGGGCACGGACCCGATGGCGTACCAGCAGGCGAAGGAGCCCGAGCTGGCCGCCTTCCGCGCCTCCTCCTGGAGCTCCACCTCCGGGCTGCGCCGGATCGACGTCGGGGGCACCGCGATGGCCGAGGGCGAGTTCCGGTGGCGGGACAGCAGCGGCCGGGAGGTGTGCGCCCGCAACCTCGCCATGCTGCTGGACGGGCGCTACCACGTCGTCCAGGTGATCGGCCCGGCCGACGAACGGGATGCGGTGACCCGCTACTTCGAGCAGGCCACCGCCACGTACGCGGCGCCGGACTGACCCGCGCCGGCCGGGGCCGGTGGATCACCCAGCGTTGATACCGCCTTGTTGCCCAGGTGTGACTCGTCACTGGGGGGAGTCGCGGCGCCGCTCGGGTAACCTCCGTGGGGTGCGAGTGGTGGTGAGGCGCGGCGACCCCGGTTCGGCCAGTGACATGGCGCCGGGAGATCGAATGTGCCCCGCTCGCGAGGGGTGGACACGGCTTCGCCGCCGCTGTTCGAGTCCCCGCGGTGCGCGTCGCACAGTATGCCGTGGACGTACTCCTTGGCGCGGGTATATGCCCGAAGCGCTTGTTGAGGTGACTGTACGTCAACCATGCTGTGTCGGAAGGGAGTCACGGTCCGTGACCCTTTCGAGGCGCGAGGCGATGTGTCCGCCGGTTCGGATGGTGTGAACGGTGCAGGTGCTTCAGGTGCAGATGGAGGTCCGGCCCGACCCCGCGGAGGTCGGCCGCGCCAGGAGGTGGGCCCGGTCGCGGCTCGTCGGTTCCGGTATAGACGCCGATGAGCCGCTGGCGGAGACGCTGATCCTGCTCATCTCGGAACTGGTCACCAACGCCGTCGTGCACACCGGCTGCCCCGCCGTACTCCGTATGGTGCTGCCCGGGCGTGTCGAAGGCCCGGAAGCCGAGGAGGGCCCGGAAGGCCCGGCATGGTCCGCCGCCGCGCCGGGGCGCGCCGGGGCCACCGCCGGGCAGGTCGCCACACGCCCCGGGGGCGGAACGGTCAAGGGCGCCCCGGGCACGGCCCGGGCCGCGGTCGGCACGGTGCGGGTCGAGGTCGCCGACAGCAGTGCCCGCGCCCCCCGCCAGCGGCACGCGGACGAGGCCGCCACCAGCGGACGCGGGCTCGAACTGGTCGACGGGCTCGCCGACCGGTGGGGCTGGCAGCGCGAGGGGGCGGGGAAGCGCATCTGGTGTGAGGTGGACCGGTGCGCGCCGCTGCGGATGGCCGCCTTCGAACCCACCACCCCCACGCTGACAAGTCAGGCATGAAGGGCGAACCGCCCCACGAGTGTTGACGTGGCGTGTCGGGCTGATCACTCTGGGAATCAGCGATCCGCCGCGAGGGGACGCCGAGGACTCCGCGGGAGTCGACCGGCGGGGACGCGCCTCGGCGAGTGCGGGTCGCGGTCCGGCGCGCGGGACCAGGACCTCGGCGTCGGAGCCGGGGTGGCGGTGCGCGATGCCGTGCTCGGGGCGCGCGTCGGCGTGCCGCCACCCGATCCGCCCCCGATCCGCCACCCGGCCCATGCTCCGGCCGGCCGCCGTCCGGCCCCGGCCGACTCCCCGGCCGGCCTCGGCCCGCCCCTTCGACCGGCCAGCCGGCCCGCCATCCGACCGGCCCCCACCGGCAACCCACCGGCCGCCGACCGGCTTCCCGGCCGGCCCGGTCACTCCGTCGCCGGCCCGGTGGCCGCGCGGAACGTCCGCCGGTACGCCGTCGGCGAGACGCCCACCGCGCTCTGCAGGTGCTGCCGCATCGACGCGGTCGAACCGAAGCCCGCGTCCCGGGCCACCTGGTCCACCGACAGGCCGGTGGACTCCAGCAGGTGCCGGGCGCGCGCCACCCGCTGCTGGACCAGCCACTGACCGGGGCTGGTGCCGACCTCCTCGCGGAACCGCCGGGTGAAGGTCCGGACGCTCATCGACTCCTGGGCGGCCAGCTCGCGCAGCGACACCGGCCGGTCCAGGCGGTCCAGCGCCCAGGCCCGGGCCGCGGTGGTGGTCGCCATCCGCGGCTCGGGGACCGGGCGGTGGATGTACTGCGCCTGGCCGCCGTCCCGGTGCGGGGGCACCACACTGCGCCGGGCCACGTCGTTGGCGATCCCGGCCCCGTGGTCACGGCGGACCAGGTGCAGGCACAGGTCGACTCCGGCGGCCACCCCGGCGGAGGTCAGCACATCGCCGTCGTCCACGAACAGCACGTCCGGGTCGACCCGGACGTTGGGGAAGAGCCGCTGGAAGTGGTCGGCGCTGCTCCAGTGGGTGGTCGCCGGGCGCCCGTCGAGCAGGCCGGCCGCGGCGAGCACATAGCTGCCGGTGCAGATGGACATCATGCGGGTGCCCGGCCGGATGTGTGCGAAGGCACCGGCCAGCGGCTCGTCGAGCCGCCCTTGCTCATAGGCCGGGCCGAGTTCGTGGGACGCGGGCACCACTACCGTGTCGGCCTCGGCGAGGAGCGCTGGCCCGTGCTCCACGCTGATGGTGAAGTCGGCGTCGGTGACGACCGGCCCCGGCTCGACCCCGCAGGTCAGCACCTCGTACAGCGGGCGGCCGGAAGCGGCGCGGGCCTTGCCGAAGATGCGGTACGGGATACCGAGTTCGAACGGGATCACACCGGCCAGCGCGAGCACGACGACCCGGTGCGTCCGGTCGCCGTTCACCGTGTCCGCCATGCAACCCCCTGTGTTCCGGCCGGTCGGTCCGCGGCGCCGCCGGGTGGCGCCGGAGTGCGTGCAGGATAAGGCGGCCGGGCCGGGAGGCATTCCCGGGCACCCCGGGCGGTGGCCCGGCCCTCGTGCGCGGGGACGGCCCGGTCCTGACCCGTGACGGCGGCCCGGTCCGCACCCGCGGGGACGGCCCGGGAGCGAGCGTGACGACGGCCCCGCCTCATGCCCGTCGACGGCCTGATCCTGATGCCCGCCGGCGGTGCGGTCCTGACGCCCTCCGAGGGCCTGATCCTGATGCCCGTCGACGGCGCGGTCCTGACGCCCTCCGAGGGCCTGATCCTGATGCCCGCCGGCGGCGCGGTCCTGACGCCCTCCGACGGCCTGATCCTGATGCCCGTCGACGGCGCGGTCCTGACGCCCTCCGAGGGCCTGATCCTGATGCCCGTCGACGGCCCGGTCCCCCGACGCCCTCCGACGGCCTGATCCTGATGCCCGCCGGCGGCCCGGTCCTGACGCCCTCCGAGGGCCCAGTCCTGACGCCTGTCGACGGCCCGGTCGCGTGCCCGCCGTTGGCCCGATCCTGAAGAACAGTGTCCCTCGGGCCACTCGTAGCGGCTGGATCCGGCCACGATCCTGATCCGGTGACCCAGACAGCCGAAGCCCCCGAGCAGCGCGACCTGCCCTTGCGTCCCCGCCGTGCCCCCCGCGTCCACCGGGCGTGGTTCGTGGCCGCCGTCGCCTTCGTGACGATCATCGGCGCGGCCGGATTCGCCTCCCTGCCCGGTCTCCTCATCGAACCGCTGCACGACGAGTTCGGCTGGTCGCGCGGGACCATCGGCCTCGCCGTCTCCCTCAACCTCGCGCTGTACGGCCTCACCGCGCCGTTCGCCGCCTCGCTGATGGACCGGTTCGGCATCCGCAAGGTGGTCGCCGGCGCCCTGACTGTGATCGCCACGGGCGCCATGCTGACCGTCTTCATGACCGAGGCGTGGCAGCTCGTCCTCTGCTGGGGCGTGCTCGTCGGTCTCGGCAGCGGCTCCATGGCCCTGGCGTTCGCCGCGACCATCGCCAACCGGTGGTTCGTCAAGCGACGTGGCCTGGTCACCGGCATCCTCACCGCCGCCGGCGCCTCCGGTCAGCTGATCTTCCTCCCGGGGCTCTCCTGGATCGTCGACCGGCACGACTGGCGTCCCGCGGCCGTCACCGTGGCCCTCGCGGCGCTCGCCGTGGTGCCGTTCGTCTGGCTGCTGATGCGGGACCACCCCGCCGACGTCGGTCTGGCGGCGTACGGCGCCGACGGGCCGCCCGAGCCGCGGCCGCGGCCCCGCCCGCAGGCGGCGCGGCGCGCGATCGGCGCGCTGGTGTCGGCCGCGCGCACCGGCCCCTTCTGGCTGCTCGCCGGGACCTTCGCGATCTGCGGGGCCTCCACCAACGGACTGGTCAGGACCCACTTCGTGCCGGCCGCCCACGACCACGGGATGGCGGTCACGGCGGCCGCGAGCCTGCTGGCGGTGATCGGCGTCTTCGACATCATCGGCACGATCGCCTCCGGCTGGTTCACCGACCGCTTCGACGCGCGGCGGCTGCTCGCCGTCTACTACGCGCTGCGCGGACTCTCCCTGATGTTCCTGCCGATGCTCCTGGCCGACACCGTCCACCCACCGATGATCTTCTTCATCGTCTTCTACGGACTGGACTGGGTGGCGACCGTGCCGCCCACCATCGCCCTGTGCCGCGAGCAGTACGGCGAGGACAGCGCGATCGTGTTCGGCTGGGTGCTCGCCTCCCACCAGGTCGGTGCCGGCCTGGTCGCCTTCCTCGGCGGCGTGGCCCGGGACGCGTTCGGCTCGTACGACGTGGTCTGGTACGCCTCCGGGGCGCTGTGCGCGATCGCCGCCCTGATGGCCCTGGTCATCCGGCGGACCGGAAGCGGCGACCCGGTGCCCGCGGCGGTCTGAACGGCCGGGCACGCGCGGACGCCCGGCCCGGACGGCGGGCCCGGGACCCGTCCGGCCGGGCCCGCGGCGCCGCCGGCCCGGCCGTGCGGATCACCGGCACACGACGTGGGCGCCCAGTGCCACCGCGCCCTGCCCGAGCACCAGCAGCGGGTCGACGGCCAGCTCCTCCAGCCCGTCGCCGAGCTCCATGGCGATGCGCTGGACCCGCAGCACCACCTCGACGAGCGCGTCGAGGTCGGCCGGGGGCGCGCCACCGACCCCGTCGAGCAGCGCCCGGCCCCGCAGCTCACCGAGCATCCGGCGCGCCTCCCGCTCCCCGAACGGCGGTACCCGGACGGCCACCTCGTCCATGACCCCGGCCAGGTCACCGCCGAGCCGCACGGTGACCACCGGTCCGAACAGGGCGTCCCGGCCGATGCCGACGACCGTCCGCACCCCGCCCCCGAGCGTCTGGCACACCAGGACGCCGTCCGTCTCGACGCCCTCGGAACGGGCCGTCCCGGTGAGTTCCCGGTAGCCGTCACGGACCTGGCCGGCCGAGGTGATCCCGGCCCTGACCGGCCCCGGCCGGCCCACCGGACGGGACGCGGACAGCCGCATCACCACCGGGTAGCCGACCAGGCCGGCCGCGCGTACCGCCCCGGCCGCGCTGGTCACCAGCTGTTCCCGGGGCACCCGGATGCCATAGGCCCGCAGCAGCTGCTTCGCCGCGTGCTCGCTCAGCCGGTGACCGGGCCGCAGCAGGGGGCGTGCCTTGCGGGCGGAGGGGGACAGGGCGCGCGGGGCGTCCGGGAACGGGGAGCGGTGGGCGGCGGCGAAGCGATGGTGGTCCAGATAGGCGCGGACGGCGGTGACGCAGTTGCCGAAGGTGCGGAAGGTGCAGACACGGGACGAGCCGAGCAGGGTGGTGCGGTAGGCGTCCTCGGTGCCCGGCGCCGACCCCCACACCACGCACACCGGCTTGTCCGTCTCCTCCGCCGCCGCCACCAGGGCCCGGACCAGGCGATCGGTCACCGGGGGGACGGGGCCGGGTATCGGGCACACCAGGACGCCCACGGCGGGGTCCGCGAGGATCGCGTCGAGGACGTCGCGGACGCGCCCGTCGGCCGCCGGACGCATACCGCCACCGCCGACCGGACCGGCCGCGTCCGCCCCGTCCGGCGCCCACCGGCCCGAGGCCACCCGGGCGTCCGCCGGAAGCGCGGTCAGGGGCAGCCCGGCCGCGGTCGCGAGATCGGCGAAGTGGGCCCCGGCCCCCTCGGACACCGCGTACACCGCGACCCCCTCGGCGCGCGGCGGGCGGGCCCGGGCCAGCAGGGCGGCGGTGTCCTGGAGTTCGTCGGGGCCGTCCACCCGGACCACGCCGAACTGCCGCATCGCCGCGTCCAGCACCGCGTCCGGACCGGGGAGCCCGGCGGCGCCGGACGGGGTGGCGCGGCCCCCGGCCCCGGTACGGCCGACCTTGACGGCGACCACCGGCACCCGCGCCCGTGCCGCGTGGTCGGCGGCGAGCAGGAAGTCCCGCCCGTCCCTGGGCTCCGCCAGGTACAGGGCGATCGCGCCGACCTCGGGCCGGTCGGCGAAGTAGCTCAGGAAGTCGGCGCAGTCGAGGTCGGCCTCGCCGCCGGTGGGCGCCCAGTGGCTGATGCGGATGCCCAGTTCCTGGAGGCCCAGGACCGGACGCCCCGGGAGCCCCGCCTGCGTGATGAGCGCGATGGCGGGGCCGTCGAGATCCTCGCGGAGCCGCTCGAAGGCGCCGAAGCCGGAATCCGGTCCCAGCAGGCGCACGCCCGCGCGGCGCGCCGCCGCGGCCAGCCGGTCCACCGCGGCGGCGCCCTCCGGGCCGGGCCCGCGGCCCGCGGGCGCGACGGCGAACCGGGTGCCGGCCGGGCCGAGTTCCTCGACGAGGGCGCCGAGGGCGACGGGGCCGTCGGCGAGCAGCACGGCCAGGTCGGGCCGCTCGGGCAGGTCGGCGACGGAGGCGTGGCAGGGGAGGCCGAACATCTCGCGGCGGGTGGGGTGGACCGGATGGACCTGGGCACCCACCCGCTCCGCCCAGTCGACGAGTCGGCGGACGGCGCCGGGATCCGGGGGGCCCGGGGCGTCCGGGGCGGCGATGACCGCCACGGACCCGGGCCGGAACAGCCGGTCGAGGTCGGGCACCGCCCTGCGCGACGGCCGGCCGCTGACGTCCGGGTCGTCGGGTGGTCCGCCCCCCTCGTGGCCGCGGACGGCCGGGCCGGAAGGGTCGCCGCACGCGATGACGCGAGCGTCCCGGGGGCTGGTGGTGAGGGTGCCGCGAGTCGAGCCAAGCATCGTTGTCACCCACTCCTGCTGGTCGGCCGAAGACATGACAATCAGTCACGTTACGCAACTGACGTCCAGTCAGGAACGGGGTACGAGGGATTCCGGCCGACGGTCCGGAACGGCCACCGCCCGCCTGCGCCGGGCGCCGGCGCGCCCCGCCCACCGCCCGCCTGCGCCGCTGCGGGCCGCGCAGGCGCCCCGGCCGGGTGGCGGGGGCCGGGGACGGTCGCGCCCCGCGGCCCGGACGGGCCGGACCCGCGGGCCGCTCCATGTGCTGCCGGCCGCCCAGCGGGATGCCGGCCGGCGTGCGGGGGGCGGTCCGCGCGGGCGTCGGCCGGCGCGCGGGGGTCGGCCCGAGGCGGCCGGGGCGCGGGTGCCGGACCGACGTGCGGGCCCGCTGAAGCGGCTGGGGCCGGACCGGCCCGGGCCGTCGGTCGCCCCCTGACGTACCGGTTCGCGTGCGGGGCCGGTCCCGGCGCGACGCCTGGCCGGGGCTCGGGGGTCGGGGCCCGGGGGTCGGCCCGAGGCGGCCGGCGGGCCGGGGCCGGCCGAGGCGCACCCCGTCACCCCCCGGCCGGGGCCGTCCGGCCGGCGCCGGGCTCAGCGTGGTGCCGGGCGCGTCCGGTCGAGGTGGCGGGCGAGGGTCCTGGCGATGCGCTGGGCGTCGATGGCCAGTTCCCGCAGGGTGCCGCTGACCGGGTTGGTGAACCCGGTGAAGTGCAGGCCCGGCGCGGAGCCGACGGTGCGCGGACCGTGGGCCAGCGGGCGCCCCCGCTCGTCGAGCACCCCCAGGTGCCCGACGAGCCGGTCCAGCGCGGACCGGTAGCCGGTCGCCGCGATCACGGCATCCGGGCAGACCCGGGAACCGTCGGCCAGCACCACCTTCTCCCCGTCCAGGGACTCCACCGCCGGGACGATCTCCACGCGGCCCGCCCGCACGGCGGCCAGCAGCCCGGTGTCCTGCACCGGGAGCGCGCCCTCCAGGGCCCGGGTGTACAGACCGGTCCGGGGGCGGGGCAGTCCGTGCCCGGACAGGTCCGGCACGGTCACCCTGGTGACGGTCCGGGCCGCCCGGTCCACCGCGCGCCGCGGCAGCCGGCGGGCGAGGACGCCGGCGCGCTGGGCGGAGCAGCCGGCCGTGGACCGGCGCACGATGTGCGGCACGGTGCGCACCGCCAGCCGCACCCGGGCGGCACCGCCCCGGGCGAGTTCCACGGCGATCTCGGTTCCGGTGCTGCCGGCGCCGACGACCAGGACGTCCCGGTCCCGGTAGTGCTCGGGGTTGCGGTAGTGGGCGGCGTGCAGCAGTTCACCGGTGAAGCCGTCGCCGCCGGGCCAGTCCGGCAGCCGCGGGGTGTGGTTGAAGCCGGTGGCCACGACCACGGCGGGGGCGGTGAGCCGGCGGCCGCCGGTGGCGTGCAGCAGCCATCCGGTGCCGTCCTCCGGGCGTTCCACCCGCGACACCTCCACCCCGGTGACGACGTCCAGCTCGTGGTGGTCGGCGTACCGCTCGAGATAGCGGACCAGGTCGTCGCGGCCGACCCAGCGTCCGCAGGACCGCGGGATCGACAGCCCGGGGAGGGCGGAGAGCCGGCGCGTGGTGTGCAGCCGCAGCTGGTCGTAGCGCCCCCGCCAGGAGGCGCCGACGGCGTCGGAGCGTTCCAGGACCACGGTGCGTATGCCGCGTTCGCCCAGCGCCGCCGCGGTGGCGAGCCCGCCCGGTCCGCCGCCGACGACGTAGACGGGAGGCGCGGTGTGGGGGTGCGATTTGTCGGCCATGTGGGTGAGCGTAGCGGGGTGATTGACGGGTATCGGTCAAAAGGATTCCGAATCGGTTGCGGATGCGTCACGGTCCCGGCCCTCTTGCGGCGGCGCCGGAAGTCGTGCACCGGGCCGGCGGCCCGGGCCCGGGCGCCCCGGGACCGCCGCCCGGTACGGCGGCCGGGCGCACCCGCCGCGGGGGAGCGGCACCCGGCCCCGGCCGCCGCGGGACCGCACGTCACCGGGTCGTCCGACCGCCCGCGCCGGTACCCGGACGGCCGACCCCCTGATCACCGTTCCGGCGCCCGCGCCGTGTTGAATGCCGGTAGGGGTGGGGTGACGAAGGAGACGGGGATGCTGAAACCGGTCGATCTGCAGATGTACGGTCTCCTGCTCCGTCCCTGGGGCGAGGGGGACCTGGACGCGATCCGCCGGGGGCTGTCCGATCCCGAGTTCCGGCGCTGGAACACCATCAACGTGCCGACCCCGGACGAGGCCGGGGCCCGTGACTTCCTGCAGACCCGCACCGCCGGGTGGCAGTGCGGTGACATGGCCTCCTTCGCCATCACCGACCACCGCGGCGCGGGCGGCGGTGGCAGCCGCCGGGGCGCCGTGCTGGGCCACATCAACGTCGGCATGATCGACTTCGACACCCACCGCAGCGCCCGGGTGGGCTACTGGGTGCTGCCCGAGGCGCGCGGCCGCGGGGTGGCGACCCGGGCGCTGGACGCCATGACCCGGTGGGCGTTCCGGGACCTCGGCCTGTACCGCCTGGAGCTGGGCCACGCCATCGGCAACGACGCCTCGTGCGCGGTCGCCGAGCGCTGCCACTACCGCCACGAGGGGGATCTGCGCGGCGCGATGTTCGACATCACCGGCACCCCGCGCGACATCCATGTGCACGGCCGGCTGGCGGTCGACCCCACGCCCCGGCTGTCCCCGGTGGCCCCGCCCCGCGGCTGAGTCCCCGGCGGCTCAGGGCCAGAGCAGTTCGCGCCGCCAGAGCCCGGTGCCGCCCGCCGCGCCGCCTCCACCGCTGCCGCCGCCTGCGCCGCCTGTGCCGCCGGCGCCGTCCGATGCGGTCGCCGGTCCCGCCGTGCCGCCCGCACCGACCGGGCCCATCGCGTCCGCCGGGCCCGCCGCGTCCGCCGGGCCCGCCGCGTCCGCCGGGCCCGCCGCGCCGCCGGCCCGCTCGCGGAGGTAGCGCAACCGCAGATGGCGCCGGTCCCGCTCGCCCTGGTAGAACTCCACCTCCTCCGGCTCCAGCACGTAGAGCGTCCAGCCGGGCGCCGTGGCACCGGGCTCCCGTGCCACCCGCTCCCGGGCTGCCTCGGCGGCCCGTACCAGCTCCTGGTAGGAGTCGAGCACCTCGCTCTGCCGCCCCACCAGGGCGGCCGCCAGCGCGGCGGGGGAGCGGCCGCGCAGGTCCGCCGCGCTCTCCGCCGGAGTGGCCGCCGTGACCGGGCCGCCGACCCGCACCTGCCGCCCGGTGGCCGGCCAGTAGAAGCCGAGCGCGGCATACGGGCGGTGCGCCAGTTCCCGCCCCTTGCGGCTGGTGCGGTGGGTGCCGAAGTGCCAGCCGCGGGCGTCGGCGTCGTGCAGCATCACCGTGCGCACCGAGGGACGTCCCGACGCGTCGGCGGTGGCCAGGGACATGGTGTGCGGCTCCGGTTCCCCGGCGCGGGCCGCGTCGCGCAGCCACTGCCGGAACAGCGGCAGCGGCTCGGCGGGGGCAGTGGCCGGGTCGAACGGCGGCGACTCGCCGCCGCCGGCCCGCAGCGAGCGCAGCAGCTCGCGGAAGGAACGGTCCTCCTGCTCGTCCCCGGGGCCACCGCGGGCCCGGGAGCGGACCGGCGGCGGGTGTTCGCCGGCCGGGGGAGAAGAAGGTGGGGGTGATGGCTCGCCGCCGGTCATCGGCTTCCTCGGTGTGCTCCGTCGATCGCTTCCGTCCCGGTGCGTACCCGTGCCCACCGGCGCGTACCCGTGCCCGCCGGGGTATCCGTGCCACCGGCGCGTACCCGTACCCACCGGACCGGACCGGACCCGGTGTCCCGGCGGCCCCGGGTGACACGGCCCCCGGGCCGCCTCACCCCGGGGTGGGCCCGGGCGAGGCGGCCCCCGGACCCACCCCCGGGTGACAGGCCCCCGTATGACAGGACGTGGGCGGGATCGGGGTGGGGTGGGGTGGGGCGGGGGGGCAGAATCGCCGTGGGGTGGTGCGGGGCCGCTGCCGGCCGTCGGGCGGGAGCCGCCCCGAGGCGAGGGTCCGGGGGCGTCCCCCGGGTGGTGCGCCGGGTGCCGTTCCGGCCGCGGGTTCCGCGGTCCGCGCGGCGGCCATGCGGCCATGGGCCGCGGGCGTGGAGCGGTGGGCGGGCCTTCGACAGGCGGCGCCGTTCCGGGCCGACCGGTCCCGCCGCCCGGCCACCCGGCCCGCTACGGGCCGGCGTCCCGGGCGTTCGCTCCGGTGCCGGTTACTTCGTCGGCTTCCGTCCGGTGATGCCCAGATGCACGATCCACGCGAGACTCGGTCTGAGCTCGGCCTGCTTGACGCCCCAGGTCTGGAACCCCTTCTGGTGCGAGGCGACCGCGGCCAGCATCGCCACCAGCGATCCGGAGACCGCCGCGGGGCTGACCTCCTTATCGATCTTGCCCTTGGCCTGGAGCTCCTTCACGGAGTCGGTCAGCGAGTTGGTCACGGCGTTGAGGACCTTCATGCGGATCTTGTAGAACCGCTTGTCGCCCTCGGCCGCGCCCAGGTCGATGACGCGCAGGATCGCGTCGTTCTTGCGCCAGAAGGCGAGGAACCCGTCGACCAGGTCCTCGGCGGTCTGGTAGCCGGACTTGCCGGCCCAGGACCGTTCGGAGACCAGGTCGGTGAGGGCCGCGCCCTCCTTGGCCATCTCTTCCGCGATCTCCAGCACGGCCCCTTCGACATCGGGGAAGTACTGGTAGAAGGTCGCGGGCGAGGTGCCGGCCTTGCGCGCGACATCGATGACCTTGACATCTCGGTACGGGGAAGTGCTGAGCATCTCGCCGAGGCAGTCGAGCAGCTTCTGCCGCGTCGCCTGCCCGCGACGCCCGGCAACCCGGCCGTCGACGGTTCGTACTTGTCCTGTCATGCCGTCAGCTTACCGAGGGGTGATCGGAGCGCTATTCGACTGCGTGCAAATGGGTTTGAGGCCGAGGAGAGGTGGTGGCGACGCCCGTGAGCAGGCAGTTTCCGTCCGCTTCCGGAGGGTGCGCGGAGGCTGTTCGAACGGGCCCGGAGGAGGGGTGGCGCGCCCCCGGGCCGCCGCCCGGAATCGAACAGCGAGGGGCCCGGCGGTCGCGGAGGGGCGGGGGCGGAGTCGCCGCCGGGGCGGGCCGGGACGGAGCTTCCGGCGCGCCCGGAGCCGGGTCGTCCGAGCCTCCCGGGCGGCGCCCCCCGCGGTGGCCCCGGCGGGCTTCCGGGCGGCCCCGCCGGGCAGGTGAATCCTGTTATCAACAGGCTGTGGACAACTTCGGTGGACAATCGCACACCCGCCGTGACCCGTGACCCTCCGTGCCCGGCGGTCGCGCTGTGCGGGGGCGGGATCCGGGGCGCACCGCTAGCGTGGCGGGCAGGAACATCCTCGCCCACGGGAGGAGCGGCCCATGTCCGCAGCCGAAGGCGGCGCGCCGTCGTTCGCGGAAGGGGTGCCCTGCTGGGTGGACGCCACGCTCCCCGACGTCGAGGCGGGCAAACGCTTCTACGGTGAGCTGTTCGGCTGGACCTTCGGTGCGGGCGACGCCGCCTACGGCTTCTACGCGCAGGCGTTCCACGACGGCAGGAACGTCGCCGCCCTCGCGCCCAAGCCCGACGGCCGGATGCCCACGGTGTGGAACGTCTACTTCGCGACCCCGGACGCCGTGGCGACCGCCGCCCGGCTCCGCGGGGCCGGCGGGCAGGTGATCGTCGCCCCGATGGCGGTCGGCGACTTCGGGACCCTGGCCACCGCCGCCGATCCGGGCGGGGCCGTGTTCGGCCTCTGGCAGCCGGGCACCCACCACGGCTTCGAGGAACAGGGTGAGCCCGGCTCCTATGTCTGGGCCGAGGTGTACACCCGGGAGAAGGAGGCGGTGGACGCCTTCTACGGCGAGGTGTTCGGCTACCGGTCGCAGGACGCCGAGGTGCCCGGCCTGGACTACGCCCTGTGGTCGCCGGCCGGGAAGCCCGCCGGGCCCGGGACCGCGGTCTGCGGGCGTGCGGTGCTGGACGAGACCTTCCCGGCCGAGTTGCCGTCCCACTTCCTGGTCTACTTCGCGGTCGCGGACTGTGACGAGGCGGTCGCCACGGTGCGCCGGCTGGGCGGGCGGGCGGCGACCGGGCCACAAGACACGCCGTACGGCCGATTCGCGATTGTTGTCGACAATCAGGGCGCGAACTTCGCCGTTCTCGACACGGCAATGGCCGCATAGGGCACCAGAACCGTACATAACGCAGAGGGGTGCACTCCCCGACGTATCAGTCAATGACACGACGAATTGGCCCCGGGTTCGCAACCGCCGTCTTCGGCAGAGACAATGCAGCTTGCGTGCCGCCGGTTGGTTTGTCGGTGAGACGCTGCACCGGGCTGTTAATTTCGAGCCCTACGGGGAGGTGGCAGGCAAGTGGTGGAGCAGCTGACGCAGCACGACCCGAGGCGGATCGGCCCGTTCGAGGTGCTCGGCCGGCTCGGTGCGGGCGGCATGGGGCTGGTCTATCTCGCGCGCTCGGCGTCCGGCCGACGGGTGGCGATCAAGACCGTCCGGACCGAACTCGCCGAGGACCAGCTGTTCCGGGTCCGCTTCACCCGTGAGGTCGAGGCGGCCCGCGCGGTCAGCGGCTTCTACACCGCCGCCGTCGTGGACGCCGATCCCCGCGCCCCCGTCCCGTGGCTGGCCACCGCCTACGTCCCGGCGCCCTCCCTCGAGGAGATAGTCAACGAGTGCGGACCGCTGCCGGCCCAGGCGGTGCGCTGGCTCGCCGCCGGCGTCGCCGAGGCGCTCCAGTCCATCCACGGCGCGAACCTGGTCCACCGCGACCTGAAGCCGTCCAACGTCCTGGTCGTCGAGGACGGCCCGCGGGTGATCGACTTCGGTATCGCCTCCGGGGTCTCCAGCACCCGGCTGACCATGACCAACGTGGCCGTCGGCACCCCCGCGTACATGTCGCCCGAGCAGGCCCGCGACTCGCGCAGCGTGACCGGCGCCAGTGACATCTTCTCGCTCGGCTCCACCTTGACCTTCGCGGCCACCGGACACGCCCCGTACCACGGCGCCAACCCGGTGGAGACCGTGTTCATGCTGCTGCGGGAGGGCCCGGACCTGTCCGGGCTGCCCGAGGAACTGCGGCCGCTGATCGAGTCCTGCATGCAGATGGAGGCCGACCGGCGGCCGAGCCCGGCCGACCTCCAGGCCCAGCTGGCACCGCACCTGTTCGCCTCCGGCGGCGACGACAGCGGCACCGCCTCCGCGTGGCTGCCGACCAGCGCGGTCGCCATGATCGAGAGCCGCCGCGGCGGCCGGCCCGCCGCGGCCGCCGGACCCTCCGTCGCGCAGCCGCTGGGCGGGCCGGGCGGCGGACGCCCGGCCCCGGCGCAGCCCTCGGAGGCCCGGCCCGGCTACCCGCCGCGGCCACCGGCGGCGCGCCCCGCCCCGGGAACCGGACGCGGCGGCCGCACCGGGCCCCCGGTCCCCGCCGGCGGCACCGGCTGGGAGCCCTCCGCCACCGGCGATCCGCGCGGCGGCCTGCGCACACCCGAGGCGGCGAGCCCGGCGAGCCAGGTCAGCTCGGCCGGCCCGCCGGGACGGCACGCGGCACAGCCCCCGGCCCCGCACGGCTCGGCACCGCTGCCCGCGACCGCCCCGCCGGCCGCCGACGGACCGGTGCGGCTGACCGGCTCCCAGGTGCCGATCGGCCCCGGACCGCGGGCCGCGGACACCCACGACGCGCCGGCGCGGCACGACGCGTCGCCGGGCACCCACTGGGTGCGCCCGCCGGAGGGCGTCCCCGCCCCGCCGCTGGCCTCCGTCCCCCCGCAGCCGACCGCCCCGGCGCCGGACGCGCCGCCGCCCGCCGAACCGCCCGGCCCGGCCCGCTGGCGCCCGTGGCGGTTCCGGATGTCCAACGACGTGTGGGGCACCCCGGCGGTCGCCGGCGACCTGCTGTACGTGACCTCCTTCGAGGTGCACGCGCTCGACGTGGCCACCGGCCGCCGCCAGTTCAAGACCCGGGACGTGGCCTGGGCGATGGCGGTCGCCGACGGCCGGATCCACGCCTCGGACGGCCCCACCCTGTACGCGCTGGACGCGGCGGACGGCGGGGAGCGCTGGCGGCTGTCGATGGACGGCTGGGTGTACTCCCTCAAAGTCGACCGGGGCACGGTCGTCACCGGTACCCGCGGCGGCGGGGTGCAGGCGTGGGAGGCGGGCAACGGCGAGCTGCTGTGGGAGCTGCACGGCGCGCAGACCGACTTCGAGACCCCCGAGTCCGGGCCGGTCGTCCAGGACGGCACGGTGTACGTGTGGTCCGACGCCCGGCTGCGGGCGCTGGAGGCGCGCACCGGCGCCGAGCGCTGGTCGTACCCGGTCGGCGACGCGGCCTCCTGCGGCGGCGTACCGATCCGGCTGCTGCCGGCCCCGGACGGGGTGGTGTACGTGGCGGCGGGCACCCGGGTGCTCGCCATCGACATCGCGCGCGGCGAGGTGCGCTGGCGCTTCGAGGCGCCCGCGGTGTTCCTGTGCGCCCCCGCGTACCAGCCGGGTCCCGCGGTGACCGGCGGCGGCGTCTACATCGCCGACTACCTGGGCACGGTGTACGCGATCGACGCGAGCACCGGACGGGACCGCTGGCGGATCGCGACCGAGTCGCGGCAGGCGATCGACCCGGTGCTGATCGCCGACGGCTCGGTGCACCTGGGCAGCGGCAGCGCGCTGTACACCCTGGACGCGGTCACCGGCACGCCCAAGTGGCGCTTCGCGGCGGGCGGCGAGGTCATCGGGTCGCCGGTCGTCGCCGAGGGCCGGGTGCACTTCGGTTCGGCCGACCACTGCCTGTACACGGTGGACGCCGCGGGCGGGCAGCTGCGCTGGAAGCTGGCCACCGGCGGGGAGATCACCGGCTCGCCGGTGGTCTCCGGGGGTGTGGTGTACGCGTGCAGCAAGGACCGGTGCGTCTACGCGCTGGACGCGGTGAAGGGCACCGGGCAGTCCCGGCAGCCGCGCCAGTGAGCCGGCCGCTCCGGGGAATTCCGTACCGGGCGGAACCGCGCGGCGCCGAGTGGTCGTCTCAAGGCTGCACGGGGCACGAGTCCGCCGCCGAAGGCGGGAAGGACCGTCCCGTCCGGCCGCCGGACAGGTGACTTGGGGGTAGCAACCCCCGTTGCTAGGGTGGCGTGCACGCGTCAACTGAGGTTCAGTTGGCCGGTTCTTGCCTGGACAACGGGGGTAAATTCATGCAACG
Source organism: Streptomyces sp. NPDC018031 (assembly GCF_044327625.1). NCBI lineage: Bacteria > Bacillati > Actinomycetota > Actinomycetes > Kitasatosporales > Streptomycetaceae > Streptomyces > Streptomyces sp. NPDC018031. The sequence goes on along the minus strand of NZ_JBIRFT010000001.1, from coordinate 1,099,928 downwards.
CCGCCATCAGCGGGTGCTCGCCGCTGCCGTCATCGGGATGCTGGCCGTCACCGGATTGACCGGTTGCGGGGGCAAGAAGCGCGGCGGAGGCGGCGGCTTCGGCGGCGGCGACGGCGGGTTCAGCGCCGGGGCCGGCGCCGACTCGCCCACCGACCTGCCGAGCGGCATCCCGACCGACCTCCCGACCGACCTGCCCTCGGGACTCCCGACGGACCTGCCGTCCGGCTACCCCACGAGCACCCCCGGCTACGACGACTACGACCCCACGCCGTCCTACACGACGTCCGCGCCGCCCACCTACAACCCGGACGCGACCGCCGAGGCCACCACCAGCAACTGCGCCTACGGCGAGTCCGACGGCATGCTCAAGTACGACGTCACCGTCTCCAACACCGACTCGACCCGGAGCTTCCGCTACACCCTCAACGTCGAGTGGACCAAGAAGGACGACGGCAGCTACATGGGGTCGGACACCCAGTACGTCACGGTGCTGCCGGGCTCGTCCCAGACCATCACGGCCAAGGCCATCCACCGGCTCGACACCTACACGTACTTCACCTGCACCCTGAAGTCGGCGACCAAGTCGCCGGTCAGCTGACGTCCCGGCCGGCCCGGCCGGGAAGCGGTGACCGCTCCGGGCGGCCCCGCGGCCGGCCGGTGCCCGGCCCCCCGCCGCCCGGCGGCTCCAGCAGCCAGCACGGCACCGTGACCCCGCCGGCCGTCACCCGGAAGACGACGCGGACCGGCGCCCCGACGCACAGCCCCACCGGGTCCGGCGGGCCCGCCGGGTCCGGCGCGGCGCCCGCGGCGGGCACCAGATCGCCCGCCAGCCGGACGCCCGGGGTGTCCGGCAGCTCCACCAGGACCAGATGGACCGGGTGGACCAGATGGCGGGGACCGGGCGCGGCGTCCCCGGTCACCGGCGGCGGATGTGCCACGACGTACGACCAGATCCGGCCACGCCCGGAGGTGCGGCGCCAATGGCTGCGGAAGGACTGGCAGGACGGGCAGCACGGCCCGGGCGGGAAGCGGGACGCGCCGCAGCCGGAGCACCGCTGGATCCGCAGTTCGCCGCGCGCCGAGTAGGCCCAGAACGGCGCCGCGTCCTCGTCCGGCACCCCCGGCGGCGCACCGCCCGGCGCGGGGCCGGGAGCCGCGGGCCCCGCGACCGGGACCCCGGCGGGCAGCGGGCCCGCACCGCGGCCCCACCCGGCCCCGGGACCGCGGCCGCGCCCCGCCCCGGGGCCGGGACGGGCGGTGGGCACCCGCGCCATACCGGGGGAGGGCGTGGGCCGGGGGGTGCGTCCGGTGTCCGGCATCGGTCAACTCCTCAGCAGCAGAGCCGAAGTGGGAACCCCCTCGCCCGCGGTGACCAGGCAGGTGGCGGCCCCCGGCACCTGTGCGGTGCTGGTGCCGCGGAGCTGCCGGACGCCCTCGGCGACGAGGTTGAAGCCGTGCAGATACGCCTCGCCGAGACCACCGCCCGCGGTGTTGAGCGGCAGCCGCCCGCCGTTCTCCAGCGCGCCGCCCTCGGTGAAGGCCGCCCCCTCGCCGCGCCCGCAGAAGCCGTACCCCTCCAGGGACAGCGGGACCAGCGGGGTGAAGGCGTCGTCGATCTGTGCCACGGCCACGTCCTGCGGGCCGAAGTCGGCGGTGTCCCACAACCGGCGGGCGGCGGCCCAGGCCGGACCGGTCAGCGGATCGACGGCGCCCGGCCGGTGGTGCGGGGCCGGCAGGCCCTGGGCGGCGGCGTGCACGTACACCGGCCGCCGCCGGCAGTCCCGGGCCCGGCGCGCGGAGACCACCACGCAGGCCACCGCCCCCTCGGCCGCCGGACAGGTGTCGAAGAGGCAGAGCGGCTCGCTGATCCAGCGGGCCGTCAGATACGCCTCGCGGGTCAGCGGCCGGCCGTACAGCAGCGCGGCCGGATTCCGGTTGGCGTGGTTGCGGCAGGCGAGCGCCACCCGGAAGAGGTGCTCACGGGTGGCGCCGTACTCGTGCATGTAGCGACGGGCGAGCAGACCCATCTCGTCGACCGGGCGCAGCGGCCCGCACGGCCCGGTCCACCGGTCGGCCACCGGGGCGTCGCCGCCGCGGTCCGGCCGGGGGAGGGGCCCGCCGCCCTGCTTGCGGGACCGGTAGGCCACCCCCACGCTCGCCCGGCCGGTGACGATCGCGCCGGCCAGCTGGGCGACGGCGGTACAGCAGCCCCCGCCGCCGCGCGGTACCCGACCGGCGAAGGTGATCTCGCCCGAGCCGATCGACCGGGCGACCTCGGCCTCGTCGGCCTCCTCCGCCCCCTGCGAGACGAACGCGTCCACCTCGTGCGGGGCGATCCCCGCGTCGTCCAGAGCGGCCAGGACGGCGTGGCAGGCCAGGGCCCGCCCGCTGTCCGGCAGCCGCCCGGCGAACGCGGTCCGGCCGATCCCCGCTATCGCCGTGGCGTCCTTGAACGTCGCCGGACTCGCGCCCATCGCCCACCTCCGAGGCCCCGCCGGTGCCGACAGCGGGGAAGGCTACCGCCGAACTGACGCAGCGTCAGTACCCTTGGCAGGCCGCACCCTCACGAGCCGGCGGCGTGCGCGCGGCGCACCGCCCCGGCGCGGACCAGCTGCCTCATCCGCTCCGCGAACCCGTCCACCTCGCCGCACCAGACGGCCAGATGGTCGGCACCGGCCGCGGCGAAGGCGGCGATCTCCTCGGCGACCTCGGTGGCCGGGCGGTCGTCCCCCCACTGGATCCGGGTGCCGGCCGCGACCGGCCGGTCGGTGAGCGCCCGCAGCCGGTCGCGGTGCTCGGTGAACGACTCGGGGGACAGGGCCACGCCCTGCCACCAGTCCCCGAGCTGCGCGGCGCGGCGCAGCGCGGGCCCGGAGTTGCCGCCGATCAGGAAGGGCACCGGCCGGTCGGGCACCGGCTGGAACACCGCCCGCTCGTCGAAGGAGTGGAACTCGCCGGTGTACGGACCGCCGCCGGTGGTGTGCATCCGGCGGATGAGCCGCAGCGCCTCGGTGGCCCGCCGGCCCCGCCCGGCGAAGTCGGCGTTCGCCGCGTCGAACTCGTAGGACTCCCAGCCGGTGCCCACGCCGAGGACGAACCGGTCGCCGCTGAGCCGGGCCAGCGTGGCGGACTGCTTGGCCAGCAGCAGCGGGTCGCGCAGCGGCAGCACCAGCACCGAGGTGCCCAGGCGCACCCGCTCGGTGACGGCCGCCAGATGGGCCAGCGTGATCAGCGGTTCAAGGACCCCGCCGTACTGCTCCGGCCCGTAGGGACCCGGCGGCAGCAGGTGGTCGGGCAGCCACACCCCGTCGAACCCGAGGTCCTCGGCCTCCCGCGCCAGTCCGGCCAGTTGGGCCGCGGACATCGTCGGCGACTCGTCGGGGAGGACGATGTGCAGTTCCATGGCGGGATCCCCCGTACTCTTCGCGCGCCCGGCCGGTCCGGGGCCCGACCGCCTTTGTAGACCCTGGCATCGGTGGGAAGGTCAAGGGCCGGGCCGGTCTCGCTGCGAATGCGAACGGGGGGCCGGGTTTCCTCCCCCGGCCCCCCGCCCGCCCGGGGCGCACCTCGTCAGGAGACGTGGTGGTCGTCCGGGGTGACGGCGTGGCCGGGCGAGCCCGCGTGCCCGTCGGTGGGGGTGTAAATCAGCCCGGCGTGGGCGTCCTGCGGCGCGTCCGCAGGGGTAACGCTGACGTGATGGTCGGCCATCGCGGGCACCGCGGTACCGGCGGCCACGGCAGCGGTGAACGCGAGTGTGGCCAGGACCTTCTTGGGGCGAGTCATTCCAACTCCTCCATGGGGAGCAAACATTGGGTTTGCTAAGCGAAACCATCATCATGGTATGGCAGAGAACGTTCGGCCGCTTCGGCTTGGCGATATTCGAAGTCCCGTACGAGAAAAGGCTTTCTGTCCCCGTGTCACAGGGACCGGCTGCGGTGGCTCCCCCTCCTCGCCACCGTCGCCGGTCCCCGGATATCCCCCGTGTTCCCCCGTGGGCCCTGTTCCCCCGTTCCCCCGTCGGGCCCTTTCCCCCGTTGCTCACCAGGGCGTGCTCCCCCGTTCCCGGTGAGGTGTCTCCCCCGTTTCCCCGTGGGGCGTTCTTCCCCCGTGCTCCCCCGTGGGGCGTATGCGGCGCCGGCCGCCTACGGCTTGGTGCTGCCGGCGTGGCTGTCCTCCGGAGTGGGATCTCCGGACGGGTCCGCCTTGGCGTTCAGCGGCTTGGCGGCCGCGCCGCCCGCGTGGCTGTCCATGGTGGTCACGCCGATGCTGCCGGCGTGGCTGTCCATGGTGGTGATGTCACCCGCGTCCGCCGTGGTGCCGGTCGGCGCGACGGGCCGGGGCCCGCCCGCGTGGCTGTCCATGGTGGCCACGTCGACGCTGCCGGCGTGGCTGTCCATGGGCTTGACGTCGCCCGCGCCCTGGTCGCCGTCCAGCGGCCGGTAGGCGTCGGTCTTGGGCTTCTGGTCCTGGGTCATCCGGATCACTTCCTCGTACTCCTGGTGTGGGGCGCAGACCCGGCCGGCGGCTCCCCCGAGGACCGCCGGACGGGCTGCGTTTCAGGGCCACTCACCGTGACGGGGTGGACCTGGCATTCGACCCGTCTGCCCCCCGCGGGGACGGATCGTCTGACTTAAGAATGGCGGGCGGGGATAAACGATTGATGAACGCTTCTCAGGGGTTCTGCTACACCGCTCGCCGGAATCTGTTACAGAGCCCGGCGGGGCCCGGTCCGGGCCGGAGCCGCGCGGGAGGCGCGGGAGGCGCGGGAAACAGGGAGACGAGAGAGACAAGAGGGGAACGGGCGGGCACGACGCCGGCCCGGACCGTCACACGGTGGCGGCCCGGGCCAGCAGCAGGCCGACCTCTTCCGCCTCGGCGGCGCCCAGCCGCTGGTGGATGGTGAGCGCCTCGTGCCAGCAGGCGCGGGCCCGGTCCGGCTGGCCGATGGTGTCCAGCGACTTGCCCAGCACCGTCAGGACGATGCCGCGGCGCCACTCGCCGTCGACGAAACGCAGGGCCAGCGCCTGTTCGGCGTGTGTGGCGGCCTCGGCCGGCCGGCCCGCGGCCAGGTGCACCTCGGCCAGCCGGGCGTGCGTGGAGCCCTCCCACAGCCGCTGCCGGTTGTCCCGGAACAGGGCCAGCGCCTCGGTCAGCTGGACCAGCGCGTCCGCGTGCCGGCCGGCGAAGTGCAGCGCCAGCCCCAGGGCGAACCGGCCGTTGGCCACCCGCATGGCGAGCCCCAGGCTCTGGTAGATCTCGGTGCCTTCGGCGGCCAGCCGGATCGCGCTGTCGTGCCGCCCGGTGGCCGCGTGGGTCCGCGAGGTGTTGCACAGCACGCTGGCGATGCCGGGCAGGTTGTCGTCGGCCCGGAAGGCCTCCAGCGCCTGCGCCAGGTACTCCTCGGCGTCGGCGTACCGCTTCTGGTACAGCGCGATGATGCCGCGCTCGTTCGGCGCCTCACAGGCCGGCACCGGGTCCTCGGCGGCCAGCGCCAGCAGCATGGCGCGCCGGGCCTCCTCGTCCGCCTGCTCGAACCGGGAAGCCATCATGTGGACATGGGTCAGCCGCATCCGGGCGCGGCCCTCGGCCCGGGCGTCGTCGGCCGCGTGCGCCGCGTCCCGTACCGCGACGGCCGCGAGCTCGTACTGGCGTGAGTTGGCGCCGGACTCGCCCAGGTCCCGCGAGGTGAGCAGCAGGTCGACGGCGCGGCGCAGGGTCGGGCCGGAGGCGTGCTGCACGACACAGGCCAGTACGCAGTTGGCCTCGGCGAACAGCCAGTCCAGCGACTCCCTGCGGTTCGCGAACGCCAGCCCCGGGTAGCTGGTCGGCTCCAGATGGTCCACCAGCCGGTCGCCGGGCCGCTCCAGCGAGAACACCCGGGCGGTGCTGGCCAGGTAGAAGTCCAGCAGCCGGGACATCGCGGCGGCCCGCTCGGCCGGCGGCTGCTCGTCGCGCTCGGCGCAGGCGCGGGCGAACAGCCGCACCAGGTCGTGGTAGCGGTACCGGCCGGGCGCCGCCGACTCCAGCAGGCTGGTGTCGACCAGCGACTCCAGCAGCTCCTCGGCGTCGACCGGGTCCATGTCGAGGACGGCGGCCGCCGCGTGCAGGGAGATGTCGGGGCCGTCGGCGAGGCCGAGCAGCCGGAAGGCGCGGGCCTGCTGGGGTTCCAGCTGGCCGTAGCCGAGTTCGAAGGTGGCCTTGACGGCGAGGTCGCCGGCGCGCAGTTCGTCGAGCCGGCGGCGCTCGTCGGCGAGCTTGCGGGCCAGCACCGAGACCGACCAGGTGCGGCGGGCGGCCAGCCGGGAGGCGGCGATCCGGATGGCCAGCGGCAGGAAACCGCAGGCGGCCACCACGTCCATGGCCGCGTCGCGCTCCGCCGCGACCCGCTCCGCGCCCACGATCCGGGTGAAGAGCACCAGCGCTTCCTCGGGGCTCATCACGTCCAGGTCGATCAGGTGCGCGCTCTCCAGGTCCACCATGCGGTTCCGGCTGGTGACCAGGGTGGCGCAGCCCTCGGTGCCGGGCAGCAGCGGGCGCACCTGGGCGGCGTCGCGGGCGTTGTCCAGCAGCGCCAGCACCCGGCGGCCGTCGAGCAGCGAGCGGTACAGCGCGGCCCGCTCCTCGACCCCGTCCGGGATGGCGTTGTCCGCGGTGCCCAGGGCGCGCAGGAAGGAGCCCAGCACCGCCTCCGGCTCCGCGGCCGCCGGGCCGGCGCCCTGCAGGTCGACGTAGAGCTGGCCGTCCGGGAAGTGGTGGCGGGCGGCGTGCGCCACGTGCACCGCCAGCGTCGTCTTGCCCACCCCGCCGATGCCCGCCACCGCGGACACCGCCATGACGCTGCCCTCGGCGGTGGCGAGCTGGGCACTCAGCTCCTCCACGATGGTGCCGCGCCCGGTGAAGTCGGCCACCGTGGCGGGCAGCTGGGCCGGGCGCACGAAGCCCGCGCCGGAGCTGTGCTGCTCCGCGGCGGGCCCGGCGGGCGCGGCGAGGTCGGCATCCGCCTGAAGGATGCGCTGCTGGAGCTCGGACAGCTCGGGGCAGGGGTCCACCCCGAGTTCGTCGGCGAGCAGCCGGCGGGTGTCGGCGTAGACGGCGAGCGCCTCGGCCTGCCGTCCGCTGCGGTACAGGGCGAGCATCAGCAGCTCACGGAGGCGCTCCCGGAGCGGGTGGGCCGCGGTGAGCGCGGTCAGCTCGGAGACCGCCTCGGCATGGTGGCCCAGCTCCAGGTCCAGGTCGAGCCGGGTCTCCAGGAGGGACAGGTGCCACTCCTCCAGCCGGGCGCGCTGGGCCTCCGCGTACGGGCCGGAGAGCCCGGCGAGCGGTTCGCCGTCCCACAGCGCCAGCGCCTCGTTCAGCAGGTCACGGGCGCGCTCCCGGTCTCCGGAGTGGCGGGCCTTCTCCGCCTCGGCCGCCAGCTGCTCCGCCACGTCGGTGTCGAGGGCGCCCAGGCCGGTGCGGATCGCGTACCCGCCGGACTCGCTGACCAGGTCGTCCGCGGCGGTCCCGAAGACCTTCCGCAGCCGCGAGGCGTAGGTGCGCAGCGCGGCGACCGCGGCCTGCGGCGGCTCCTCGCCCCACAGTCCGTCCACCAGCTCGGGCGCGGTCGCGGTGCGCCCGCCGCGCAGCAGGAGGGCGGCGAGCAACGCGCGTTGCTGCGGCGAGCCCAGGCCGAGTGACTCCTCACCACGCCAGGCACGGACCGGTCCGAGCACGGCGAAGCGCAGTCGCAGCCCGTGACCCACATCGCCGGTCATGTATCCCCCTGCCTGAGCCTGCCAGTCGCACCGGTCAGTTTGCCTTGTCCGGGCCCTGTGCGTCAGTAGGGGCCTGCCCTCTGCACAAGGCCTGCCAGAGTTGTCCGAACTCACACAGCTGGCGGCTCGTCAGGTTTATGCAGGCTTATCAGTTCTGTGCCTTTTATCAAGCGCAGTAAGGGGTGTTGGTCGTCGCTGCCGTCGCCGCCGGACGCCGGCTCGCGACCGGCGGCGGAGGGCGGCGCGGCCAGCAGCTTGCGTACCTCCGCGTACTCCGCCGACCCCAGTCGCTGGTGGATGGCGAGGGCTTCGTGCCAGCATGCGCGGGCCCTGTCGGTCTGCCCGATGGCGTCCAGCGCCCGGCCCAGGACGGTGAGAATGGTGCCGCGCCGCCACGCGCCGCCCAGTCCGCCCAGCACCAGGGACCGTTCGGCGTGCTCGGCGGCGCGCGCCGGGCGCCCGGCGACCAGGTGCGTTTCGGCCAACCGGAAGTGCGTCACGCCCTCCCAGCGCTGCTGCCGGCAGGCCCGGAAGATGTCCAGCGCCTCGGTGAGCTGGGTGACCGCCTCGTCCGCGCGGCCCACCCGGGTCAGCGCGATGCCCAGCGCGTACATCCCGTTGGCGAGCCGCAGCGAACCGCCCAGCCGGCGGTAGATGGCCAGCGACTGCTCGGCCAGCTCCACCCCCGCCTGGGTCCGGCCCAGGTTGAGCTTGGCCCGGGCGAGGTTGGACAGCGCGCTCGCCTCACCCGCCTCGTCGCCCATGGCACGGAAGGCCCCCAGAGCCTGGGCGAAGTGCTCCTCGGCGTCGCTGTGGCGCCCCTGGTACACGGCGATGATGCCGAGCTGGCTGAGCGGGCGGGACGCGAGCGCCGGGTCCCCGACCAGCCGGCCCAGCTCGATGGCGCGCCCCAGCTCCCGGCGCGCCTCGTCGAACCGGCCGTTGAACACGCACACCACACCCAGCGTGGAGCGGGCCCGGCCCTCCGCCCGGGCGTCCCCGGCGGCGTGCGCCGCCTCGCTGATCTCGCGCGCCGCGCTCTCGTACGGCAGCAGCTTCGCCCCCGACTCGGCGAGGTCGAGCGCCACCAGCAGCAGGTCGGCGGCCCGGCCCAGCAGACCGTCGGTGACCCCCCGGCGGGCGCAGCTGATCAGGCAGTCGCCCTCCACGAAGAGCCAGTTCACCGCCTCCGTGGGGGTGCCGAAGGCGCGGGCCGGCCACCGGGTGGCGGCCAGGTGCTCGACGGTACGGTCCCCGGGCCGCTCCAGGGCGTAGACCTGGGCGGCGGTGGCGAGGTAGAAGTCGAGCAGCCGGGACGCCGCGGCCTCCCGCTGCGCGGGGGGCTCGTCGAGTTCGGCGCAGGCGCGGGCGTAGAGCCGCACCAGGTCGTGGAACCGGTACCGGCCGGGCACCGCGGACTCCAGCAGCGAGCTGCCCACCAGCGAGTCCAGCAGCGACTCGGCGGCGGTCCGGTCCAGGCCGAGCACGGCGGCCGCGGCCTCCAGCGAGATGTCGGGGCCGTCGGCGAGGCCGAGCAGCCGGAAGGCGCGGGCCTGCTGGGGTTCCAGCTGGCCGTAGCCGAGTTCGAAGGTGGCCTTGACGGCGAGGTCGCCGGCGCGCAGTTCGTCGAGCCGGCGGCGCTCGTCGGCGAGCTTGCGGGCCAGCACCGAGACCGACCAGGTGCGGCGGGCGGCCAGCCGGGAGGCGGCGATCCGGATGGCCAGCGGCAGGAAACCGCAGGCCCCCACGGTGTCCATGGTCTCGGCGCGCTCCAGCATCGCCCGCTCCTCGCCGACGATCTGCGCGAACAGCCCGAACGCCTCGTCCGGCCGGAGCACGTCCAGGTCCACGAGGTGGGCGCCGTCCAGATCGGCCATGCGGTTCCGGCTGGTGGCCAGCACCGCGCAGCCGGGGGAGCCGGGCAGTAACGGGCGGATCTGCGCGGCGTCCCGGGCGTTGTCCAGCAGTACCAGGACCCGCCGGCGGCCGAGGGTGGCCCGGTACAGCGCGGAGCGCTCGGCCGGCCCGTCGGGTATCTCGGTGTCGGGCACGCCGAGCGCCCGCAGGAAAAAGCTGAGCACGGTCTGCGGGTCGGCCGGCGAGCTGCCGGTGCCGCGCAGATCGGCATAGAGCTGCCCGTCCGGGAAGTCCTGGCGGGCGGCGTGCGCCACGTGCACCGCCAGCGCCGTCTTCCCGATGCCACCGGTCCCGGCCACGGCCACCACGGCGCAGCTCCGCTCCCGGGCGGTGGCCAGCTGCCCGCGCAACTCGGTGACGGCGGTGCCGCGCCCGGTGAAGTCGGCGACACCGGCGGGGAGCTGGGCCGGGCGGACCGGCGCGGCACCCTGGCCCGGGCGGGCCGTGCCGGAGCCGGTGGGGACCGCGAGCCGGGCGTCGGACTGCTGGATGCGCTGCTGGAGCTCGGTGAGCGCGGGCCGCGGCTCGGTGCCGAGTTCGTCGGCGAGCAGCCGGCGGGTGTCGGCGTAGACGGCGAGCGCCTCGGCCTGCCGTCCGCTGCGGTACAGGGCGAGCATCAGCAGCTCGCGCAGCCGCTCCCGGAACGGATGGGCGACGGTCAGGGCGGTCAGCTCGGAGAGCGCCTCGGCGTGCTCGCCCCGCTCCAGGGCGAGTTCGAAGCGGGCCTCGACGAGGGGAAGATGGCCCTCCCCGTGGAGGGGTTCGTCCCCGTCCGGCCAGGCCCCGTCCTGTCCGAGCACCGTCGATCGCGGCGGCAGCCCAAATCCCTGCCCGTCGTCCTGGGCCATGGTTTCCCCCTGCGCATGCTGTCTCGCTGCGCTGGCCAGTCTGCCCTGTACCTGCCCTCGGCGTCATCCAACCGGCTGGACAACATCCGCGCTGGTTATCCATCGGTTGCCGGGGGTCACCGCCGCGTCTGCGCCGTGTGGTGGCGGCATTCCGAAGAGTGACCGGCGGTGCCGCCGGCGCCGCGATCTCCGGGCCCGCTGGCCGGTGCCCGTCGCGGGCTTCCAGCGCGGCCTTCGGCGAGCGGGCGCGGCCGGGGACGGGGCCCGCGGCCGGAGCGGGACTCGCGGTGGACGGCTGCCGTCCGCCGTCCGGCCCGGCGCCCCGTCCGCCGTCCTGCCCGACGGGGCACCGGGGTGCCAGGCGGGACGGCGCGCCGCGGAGTCGGCGGCGGAGCCGTTCCGGGCGGTGGCCGTGGTGGGGGCGGGAATCGTCGTGGAGCCGTTCCGAGTGGTGGCCGCGGCGGGGTCGGGGGTCGTCGTGGAGCCGGTCCGGGTGGTGGCCGCGGTGGGGTCGGGGGTCGTCGTGGAGCCGGTCCGGGTGGTGGCCGCGGCGGGGTCGGGGGTCGTCGTGGAGCCGGTCCGGGCGGTGGCCGCGGTGGGGTCCGGGATCGTCGCGGAACTGGCGCGGGAAAATTTTGAATCGGGCAAACCGGACAGTGCTGCGATTCCCGTATCGCGGAAGACTCCGTGGATTCCTTCCGAACGGCAGGTGGATTGCGATGTGGACTTTGGAAACGTAGATCGAGTCGGATCCTTCAACGTTAAAACGAAGGGAAACTTGGCGGACTCAAGCATTCCGGATGTGGAAACCGCAGCATTTAACGTCCTGTTCATGGTTGATGTGGAAGCGCGGCCTCCCGCTGGAGAGTCGATACCCGGCGCCACGGGCGCCGATGACGAACTGCGAGCCAAAGGGCTGAGCGGCAACTCGGTCGGGCTGCTCGGCAGTGCCGTCATCGGCGTCTCCACCGTCGCGCCCGTCTATTGCCTGACCTCGACCCTCGGCCCCACGGTCAGCGAGGTCGGCCTGCAGATGCCGGCCGTCTTCCTCGCCGGGTTCCTGCCGATGCTCCTGGTCGCCTTCGCGTACCGCGAACTGAACCGGGCCGTCCCCGACTGCGGCACCTCCTTCACCTGGTCGGTGAAGGCGTTCGGCCCCCGGATCGGCTGGATGTGCGGCTGGGGCCTGGTGATCGCCACCATCATCGTGCTGTCGAACCTGGCCGGCGTCGCCACCTCCTACTTCTACCTGCTGCTCGGAGAGATCACCGGCAGTGCCTCGGTGGCCGAGCTGGACGGCGACAAACCGGTCCACGTCCTGACCTGCCTGGCGTTCATCGCCATCGCCACCGTGATCAGCTACCGGGGCATGACCGCCACCAAGGGCGTCCAGTACGCCCTGGTCGGGCTCCAGCTCACGGTGCTGGCCATCTTCGTCGTCATGGCCTTCACCAAGGCCCGGTCCGGCGACTTCTCCGGCTCCATCGGGTTCTCCTGGACCTGGCTGGACCCGTTCGCCGTCGAGTCGTTCAAGGCGTTCACCGCCGGACTCTCCCTGTCGATCTTCATGTTCTGGGGCTGGGACGCCTGTCTCACCGTGAACGAGGAGACCGCCGGCAGCGCCAGGACCCCCGGCCGGGCCGCCATGCTCGCCATGGTCGTGCTCATCGGTTCCTACCTGCTGACCGCGATCGGCACCCAGATGTTCTCCGGCGTCGGGGACAAGGGCCTGGGCCTGGGCAACCCGGACACCTCCGACAACGTGTTCGCCGCCCTGGCCGACCCGGTGATGGGCTCCGTCCTCGGCGTCCTGCTGTTCGTCGCGGTCCTCGCCTCCGCCGCCGCCAGCCTGCAGACCACGTTCATCCCGGTCGCCCGCACCGTCCTGGCCATGAGCACCTACCAGGCCCTGCCGCCCTCGTACGCCCGGGTCCACCCGCGCTTCAAGTCGCCGGGCCGCGCCACCATCGCGGCCGGGGTCGCCACCGGCCTGTTCTACGCCGTGATGACCTTCCTCAGCGAGAACGTGCTCATCGACACGATCTACGCGCTCGGCCTCATGATCTGCTTCTACTACTCGATCACGGCCTTCGCCTGCGCCTGGTTCTTCCGCTCGGAGCTGCGCGGCTCCGTCCGGGACCTCTTCCTCAAGGGCGTCTTCCCGGTCCTGGGCGGGCTGCTGCTGGCCGCCGTCTTCTTCAAGACCCTGATCGACATCTGGGACCCCGCCTACGGCAGCGGCTCCTCCGTCTTCGGCGTCGGCAGCGTCTTCGTCATCGGCGTCGGCCTGCTGCTGGTCGGCGTGGTGATCATGCTGGTGATGCAGCGCCGCAGCCCCGCGTTCTTCCGCGGCGAGGTCCTGACCCGCTCCACCCCCGCCCTGGTCGTCGAGGGCTGATCCCGGCACCACCGCGTCCGCATCCGGCCACCGCCCTCGCCACCCCCCGGGTGACGAGGGCGGCCGCCGTCCCGGGCCCGGAGGCTCCGGGCCCGTCCGCATCGGCGAGGCCGGGGTGTTCCGGTCCGCGTGCCTCGGGGGCCCGGCATCCGCACGGTGCCGGCCGCTCCGCCCCGGCGACGGCCGGCTACCTCTTCCCGGCGACGGCCGGCTCCTTCTTCCTGGCGACGGCCGGCTACTCCTCCCCGATGAAGATGGGGTTGGTCAGCGCCGCCATCGGCCCCGGTATCCCCGACGCCCCACCGTCCGCCGGGGCGTGCCGGACCTCGGCGCGGACGTACGCCGCGTACGAGGCGGTGGTCTGCCACTCCACCGTCCCCGCACCGTCCGCGGGCAGCGAGGTGGTGTACAGCCGGCCCTGGTCGGTGATGAAGCGGACCGAGCAGTCGGGGCCGACGCCGGACACCTCCAGCCGGACGGTGACCGGATCCCCGGGGGCGACGCGCAGCCGGCCGCCGATCCCCGCGTGCCGGCCGCGGCCGCCCGCCGCGCCGAACGTCAGCCGCACCCGGGAGGACTCCGCGATCCAGCTGCGGCCCGCCCGGATGCCCTCCTGGATCGCGGTCCGCGTCAGGTCGTCGGCGAGCACCACGGTCTGCGGGTGGCCGACCACCTGCGGCTCCCGGTGGGCGTCGCTGTGCCCCACGGCGGGCAGCCAGCGGCGGTTCCCGCGGACGGCGGCCACCAGGGTGTTGTCCCACTCCTGGATCGTCACCTCGTCGTCCGGGGTGTACGTGCCGTTCCACACCTCCACCGCGTCGGCGTCGTTGAACCCGAACTTCCAGTTGCAGCCGACGCAGTCGCCGTGCGGATGCGCCGGGATCACCAGGCCGCCCGCCTGCCGGATCTTCCGGGCGTAACGGCCGAAGGCGTTGTCGCGGGCCCGGTAGCGCCAGTCGATGAACACCCCCGGGTCGGTACCCATGGCCACCACGTGGCCGTTGCGGGTGGTGACCTCCTCACCGGTGAGGATCAGCAGGTCGTCCCCCCACAGCCCCTCGAACGCGCGGTGGCTGGAGGTGGTGTTGTGCTCGGTGGTGGTGATGAAGTCCAGCCCGGCGGCCCGCGCCGCGGCCACCAGCTCGGCCGGGGTCCGCTTGCCGTCCGAGTGGACCGTGTGCAGATGGCTGTCGCCCCGGTACCAGGCCCGCCCGCGCCCCTTGGCCCGCTCCGGCGGGTACACCGGCTCCGGCGTGCTCCCCGGCCTGCCGTGGCGCAGGGTGATCGTCACCGCGTACTCCAGGCCCTGCGGGGCGACCGTGTAGGGACCGAGCACCACGTGCCAGGTGCCCGCGTTGACCGGGCCGGCCAGGTAGGCCGGCGTCGCGGACTCCGTGCTGATGGCGAACTCGGTGCGGGCGCCGCCCGACCAGCCGCGGAAGCCGCGCCCGCCCAGGTCGGTGCCCCGCTCGTCGAAGATGCCGATGTCGCAGGCGTTCCCCTGGGTGCCCGCGGGGACGGTGGGCCGGTCGTAGGTGTACGAGACCGCTATCTCGCGCACCCCGTGCGGCACCTCCACCGGCAGATAGACGAAGTCCGGTGAACCGGTCGGCAGATGGCCGCGGACCGTGCGGGTCTGCTCGCGCTCCCCGCCGTCCGGCGCCCGCTCGTCGGCGTGCGCGAACGTCACCGGGTCCAGCGTCAGCGCGCCCACCGCGCCGGCGAGCGCCGAGAGCCTGAGTACATCGCGTCGTTCCATCCGTGCCCCCCAGAGTCGGAAGTGCCGCGTGACACCGTTGTACGCCGATGCGACGCGCAGCGAAACGCCTGTGGATAACTCGGTGACGGGGGCGCGTACAGGCGCGCGCCCCCGGCGCGCCGCGACGTCGCCCGCCTCCGCCGGCCCGGGCGCCGCACCCGCCCCGACCGTATTCCCCGAAGCCCCCCGGAACCGCCGTGACAAGCCGCACAACCTGCCCGGCCGCTCGGACGCCGCAATGGCACAGGGCGCTCGTATGCTCGGAGAATGACCATGAGCCCGGAAGGACCTCAGTCGCCCGCGCCCACCGCCAACGCCATGCGGCGCGCCCTCAAACGCGCCCGGGACGGGGTCGCGCTGGACACCGCCGAGGCGGCGGTGCTGCTCCAGGCGCGCGGTGCGGACCTGGAGGACCTCGCGGCCTCGGCCGCCCGGGTGCGGGACGCCGGCCTGGAGGCCGCCGGGCGCCCCGGCGTCATCACCTACTCCAAGAGCGTGTTCATCCCGCTCACCCGGCTGTGCCGCGACAAGTGCCACTACTGCACCTTCGCCACCGTGCCCGGCAAGCTGCGCCGGGCCGGGCACGGGATGTTCATGTCCCCGGACGAGGTCCTGGAGATCGCCCGGCGCGGCGCCGAACTGGGCTGCAAGGAAGCCCTCATCACGCTCGGAGACAAGCCCGAGGACCGCTGGCCCGAGGCGCGCGAGTGGCTGGAAGCCGAAGGGTACGACGACACCATCGCCTACGTGCGGGCGATGGCGATCCGCATCCTGGAGGAGACCGGCCTGCTGCCGCACCTCAACCCCGGCGTGATGAGCTGGACGGACTTCCAGCGGCTCAAGCCGGTCGCCCCGTCGATGGGCATGATGCTGGAGACCACGGCGACCCGGCTGTGGAGCGAGCCGGGCGGCCCGCACCACGGCTCGCCGGACAAGGAGCCCGCCGTCCGGCTGCGGGTCCTGGAGGACGCCGGCCGCAGCTCGGTGCCGTTCACCAGCGGGCTGCTGATCGGCATCGGGGAGACCTACGAGGAGCGGGCGGAGTCGCTGTTCGCGCTGCGCCGGGTCTCCCGCGCCTACCACGGCATCCAGGAACTCATCATCCAGAACTTCCGCGCCAAGCCGGACACCGCGATGCGCGGCATGCCGGACGCCGAACTGGACGACCTGGTCGCCACCGTCGCCGTGGCCCGGCACATCATGGGCCCGTCGGGCTGCCTGCAGGCCCCGCCGAACCTGGTCGACGCCGAGTACGGGCGGCTGATCGGCGCCGGCATCGACGACTGGGGCGGGGTCTCCCCGCTCACCCCGGACCACGTCAACCCCGAGCGCCCCTGGCCGCGGATCGAGGAACTCGCCGCGCACTCCGCCGCCGCCGGCTTCCGGCTCCGCGAACGGCTCGCGGTCTACCCCGAGTTCGTCCGGCGCGGTGAGCCGTGGCTCGACCCCCGCCTGCTGCCGCACGTCACCGCCCTCGCCGAGCCGGACACCGGCCTGGCGCGGGAGGACGCCGAGGTGGTGGGCCGCCCCTGGCAGGAGCCGGAGGAGGCGTTCACCGCCACCGGCCGCACCGATCTGCACCACACCATCGACACCGAGGGCCGTACCGGCGACCGCCGGGAGGACTTCGACGAGGTGTACGGGGACTGGGCCGCGCTGCGCGAGGCGGCCGCCCCGGGGATGGCGCCCGAGCGGGTGGACGCGGACGTCCGCGCCGCGCTGGCGGTGGCCGCCGACGATCCCACCAGGCTCACCGACCCGCAGGCGCTGGCCCTGCTGCACGCCGACGGCCCGGCGCTCGACGCGCTCTGCCGTATCGCCGACGACCTGCGCCGGGACACCGTCGGCGACGAGGTGACGTACATCGTCACCCGCAACATCAACTTCACCAACGTCTGCTACACCGGCTGCCGGTTCTGCGCCTTCGCCCAGCGCCGCACCGACGCCGACGCCTACACCCTCTCCCTCGACCAGGTCGCCGACCGGGCCGAGCAGGCATGGCAGGTGGGCGCCGTCGAGGTGTGCATGCAGGGCGGCATCCACCCCGACCTGCCCGGCACCGCCTACTTCGACATCGCCCGGGCGGTGAAGGAACGCGTCCCCGGCATGCATGTGCACGCCTTCTCCCCGATGGAGGTGGTCAACGGCGCCACCCGCACCGGGATGTCCATCCGCGACTGGCTCGCCGCGGCGAAGGAGGCGGGCCTGGACAGCATCCCCGGTACCGCCGCCGAGATCCTCGACGACGAGGTCCGCTGGGTGCTCACCAAGGGCAAGCTGCCCACCGCCACCTGGGTGGAGGTGGTGAAGACGGCGCACTCGCTGGGCCTGCGCTCCTCCTCCACCATGATGTACGGCCATGTGGACCAGCCCCGCCACTGGCTGGGGCACCTGCGGCTGCTCGCCGAGATCCAGCAGGAGACCGGCGGCTTCACCGAGTTCGTCACCCTGCCGTTCATCCACACCAACGCGCCGGTCTACCTCGCCGGGATCGCCCGGCCGGGCCCCACCACGCGCGACAACCGGGCCGTCACCGCGATGGCCCGCCTCCTCCTCCACCCGCACATCCCCAACATCCAGACCAGCTGGGTCAAGCTCGGCACCGAGGGGGCGGCCGAGATGCTCCGCTCCGGGGCGAACGACCTGGGCGGCACCCTCATGGAGGAGACCATCTCCCGGATGGCCGGCTCCTCGTACGGCTCCTACCGCTCCATCCGGGACCTGGTCGCGATCGCCGACGCGGCGGGCCGCCCGGCCCGCCCGCGCACCACGACCTACGGCGAAGTCCCCGCCGAACGGCAGCAGGCGGCCCTCGCCTCCGACGGCCACCTGCCGGAGCTGCTGCCCGTCCTGGGCGACTGAGCACCGGTACGCGCCGCCCGGGGAGGAGCCGGCCGCCCGCCCCGGACAGCGCGGCCGCGGGCCCGGGCGGGCCCGGCGGTACGGCCGGGGCGGGCGGCGCGGCCGGGGCCGGTCAGGCCGCGCCCGGCTCCCGCCACATGGCGGGGATGCGGGGTGCGGAGGGCGGGGCGGGGATCATGTCGACCACCGTGAAGCCGAAGCGCTCGTAGTAGGGCACGTTCTCCGGGTCCGAGGACTCCAGGTAGGCGGGCAGGCCGAGCTGGTCGCAGCGGTTCAGACGGGAACGGAGCAGAGCGGTGCCGTGGCCCTTGCCACGGAAGCGGGGGTCGGGGTCGGTGCCCACGATCGCGAGGTACCAGTGCGGCTTGGTGGGATGGATCTTCTCCATCGCGCTGACCATCTTGTCCGCCCGGGCCGACGCGCGCCCGGACGCCCGGAGGAAGGCGGGGAGCGACAGCAGTTGCTGGCCTATCGGCTGTTTCCACAGGCCCGGCGGATCCCAGAGCGCGCCGCCGATGATTCGGCCGGTGTCCGAGGTGATGAATTCACAGGCTTTATGCCGCATGTGCTGATAGCGGAGCATGGTGGCGAACACCTTGGGTAATGCTCGTCGTCTGACGGTCGGATCGGGGAAGGTCCAACTCGCCACCGGGTCCTGTTGAAAGGCCCGGGCGAGTACTGCGGACAGTTCGCGGACGTGGTCACGCCTCACCACTGAGATCTGCAGCGCCATGGTCATGATGCTACGTGCCCCTTGCAGCGAGATATGCAAAATGAGACGGTCCGTGGTGGCCTGCGTGATGACGTCTTTCACATTCCGCGGTCGGTCCCTGCCCGTTCTCCTCCGTCCATTACAGTGCGGTGCCAGTTCACGGGCGCGAGTGCTGCGGAAAGGGGGCGAGGTCGTGACCGCAACGGGCGCAGCGGCCGCCGTATGGGGCCGTGCCGAGCAGCAGGACTTCCGGAGCCGGGTGCGTGGCTGCCTGCTGGGCGGCGCGCTGGGCGACGCGCTCGGCGCGGCCGTAGAATTCGCTTCATTGGCCGAAATTCGCGCCGAGCACGGGACCGCGGGGGTCACCGACTTCCTGCCGGCGTACGGCAGACGGGGCCGGGTCACCGACGACACCCAGATGACGCTCTTCACCGTGGACGGCCTGATCCGGGCCCAGGTGCGCCGCGACACCGGAGCCTGGCACCCGCCCACCGACATCCACTCCGCACACCGCCGCTGGTACGCCACCCAGCGCGACTGGGGCCCCGACGAGCGGAAGAAGGACGACGGCTGGCTGGCCCGCGAGGAGTGGCTGTACGCCCAGCGCGCGCCCGGCCGGGCCTGCCTGTCCGGGCTCGCCGACGACACCATGGGCACCCTCGACCGGCCCAAGAACCCCGACTCCAAGGGGTGCGGCGCGGTCATGCGGTCGGCGCCCTTCGGACTGCTGGTGGGCTGGGAGCCGCAACTGGTCTTCCAGCTCGCCATCGAGTGCGCCGCGCAGACCCACGGCCACCCCACCGGCTACCTCTCGGCCGGCGCCTTCGCCCTGATCGTGCACGGCCTGGCCCGCGGCGAGGACCTGGACGGATCGGTGCAGCGGGCACTGGCCCAGCTGGCGACCCGGCCCGGGCACCAGGAGACGACGGACGCCCTCAAGCACGCGCTCGGCGCGGTCCGCCAGGGACTGCCGACCCCGGAGCGGGTGGAATCCCTCGGCGAGGGCTGGACCGGCGAAGAGGCGCTGGCGATCGGCGTCTACTGCGCCCTGGTCGCCGAGGACGTACGGCACGGACTGCTGCTCGCCGTCAACCACGGCGGGGACAGCGACTCCACCGGCTCGATCTGCGGGAACCTGCTGGGGGCGCTGCACGGCGAGACGGCGCTGCCGCCCGCCTGGCTGGCGGAGGTCGAGGGCCGCGCGACCATCCTGGAACTGGCGGACGACTTCGCCATGGAGATGACGCAGGGCCCGGCGCTGCACGGTCCGGCCGCCTCCGCCTCGGCCTGGCTGGCGCGCTACCCGCGCGCCTGACCACCACCCCCCGCGTGCCTGACCGCCGCCCGCGCCCGGCCCGCCCCGGCGCGGGGCGGTGCGGTGCGTGGGGCGCTTGGCGCGGGGCCCGGGAGCGTGGTGCGCGGGACGGCTCCGGCGCGGGGCGCGGCGTACCGGACGGCTCCGGCGCGGTGCGCGGGCGCGGCTAACCGGACGGCTCCGGCGCGGGCCCGGCGTACCGACGGCTCAGGGCGCCGGGCTCGGCGCGCGGCGTACCGGACGGCACCGGCCAAGTGCCCCCGCCCCGACCTGAATCCGGGCACCCGGCACGTCCGGCGACCGGTTGGCGTAACGTGAGGGAACTGGTGTGCGGTGGCCGGTCCGGCCGCCGAAGGATGATCGGCGGGGGCCGGGAGGCACGGTGCCTCCACCCACCGCGCCCTGAAGGATGGCCCTGTGACCACGACGCCTCAGCCGCCCGACGAGCCCTCGCTCCCGGACGACGTATGGGAGAAGTTCGAGCACGACACCCTCGCGTCCATACGCGCCACCGCGCCCAAGGAACCGTCGGCCCGGGCCCGGATGGTCACCGCCCGGTTCCGGGAGGAGGAGGAGCAGGCCGCCATCCGGGGCGCCGAGCGGATGCGGTCCGGACCCAAACCGTCCTACCGGACGCGGCGACGGACCGAGAAGGTGCGGCGGGAACTGCGGACCGAGCCGGAGCGGCCGGTGTGGCGGGGCCACGAGCGGCGCCGGCACCGGGGGTTCCTGGACCGCTGGCGGCTGCCCATCGTGATCGTGCTGACCCTGGCGGTCGGGGCGCTGGTGCTGAACCCACTGGGCGTGCTCTCCCCGCTGCTGGGCATCGGGGACTCCGCCGACGACGGGCCGCGCGCCGCCGCCCCGCCGGAACCCGGTGACGAGCCCACCGGGCCGGCCTCCCCGGCCGGCAGCTCACCGGTCACCAGCGACCGGGCCTTCCCCGACCGCACGGTCCGGCTCCGCTCCGGTACGGAGCACCGACGGCTGACCACGGCGACCACCGACGACTGCCGGCGGGCGGTGAGCCCGAACCTCGCCGCGCTGATCGCCGAGGGCAAGGGCTGCCTCCAGGTGACCTCCGCGCTCTACACCGACCGGGACCGGGCGCAGTTCACCGTCTCGGTCCTCACCTTCCGGCGCGCGGACGACCTGGCGGCCGTGCTGGCCAAGGCGTCCACCGACCCGGTCGGCCACCAGGTGCTGCCGCTCGCCCCGCCGACCGGCTCCGGACTGGCCAGGCTCACCGCGGAGACGCCCGGTGTCTTCCAGGGCGGGACGACCGCCCGCTCGGTGGTGATCGCCACCGGCCGGCCGAGCGACGGGCGCGCCGGGGACACGGAGTCCCTCAGCCGGGACGGCGGCGAACTGCTGGCGTACGTACGGGAGAACGTGGCCGCACACGAGCGGGGCGAGGGCGCGCGGCAGGAGGAGCCGACCACCCAGGTGTGACCCACCCGCCGGGGGCCGGATTCCCGGCGCCGTACCCGGCCCGATACCCGGCGTCGTACCCGACCGGATGCCTGTTCCGCGGCCCGGCCCCGTGCCCGCCCCGATGCCGGGTCCCATGCCCGCCCCGATACCCGTTCCGCGGCCCGGGCACCCGGCCCGGGCACCCGGCCCGAAAGCCCGGCGGGCGGCCTGGCTCCGGAGGCCGGCGGTGCGGCCGGGCACCGGGAGCCCGGCGGGTGGGCCTGGCTCCGGCTATCCGGCCGAGTGGCCGCGGAGCGCCTTGGACAGCCGCCGCAGCCCCTCGGTGATCTCCGCCGGCGTGTGCGTCACGAACGACAGCCGCAGCGTGGCCGGATCGGGGTCGCTCGCGAAGAACGGCGCCCCCGGCACGTACGCCACGTCGTGGGCCACCGCGTCACGCAACGCGGCGGTCGCGTCGTACCCCGGCGGCAGCGACGCCCACACGAACATGCCGCCCTCCGGTTCGTTCCACCGCGAACCCTCGGGCAGCGCCTCGCCCAGCCCCGCCAGCAGCGCGTCCCGCCGCTCCCGGTACGCGTCGCGCACCATCGCGAGGTGCGCGTCGAGGTCGGTGTCGGACAGATAGCGCGCGGCGGCCAGCTGGTTCACCGTCGGAGTGTGCAGATCGGCGGCCTGCTTGGCGATCACACAGGCGCGGCGCAGCACCGCCGGGCCGCGCAGCCAGCCCAGCCGCAGCCCCGGCGCCATGATCTTGGAGAGGCTGCCGGTGAGAACCGTCCGGTCGGCCGCCTCCGGGTAGGCGGCTATCCAGGGGGTCGCCTCGCCGGCGAACCGCAGCTCCCCGTACGGGTCGTCCTCGACGATCCACAGCCCGTGCCGCTCCGCCACCGAGGCCACCGCCTGCCGCCGGTCCGCGGGCAGGGTGCGCCCCGTGGGGTTCTGGAAGGTCGGGATGGTGTAGAGGAGCTTGGGGCGCTCGGCCACCACCAACTCCTCCAGCGCCACCGGGTCCAGCCCCTCGTCGTCGGACGGCACCGGGACGATCCGCGCGCCCGCGAACTGGAAGCACTGCAGCGCCGCGAGATAGGTCGGCGCCTCGACCAGCACCACGTCACCGGGCTCCAGCAGCGCGGCCGTCAGCAGTGACAGGGCCTGCTGGGAACCGGTGGTGACGACCAGGTCGGCGGCGTCGGTGGGCAGCCCGCGAGCCGTCAGCCGAGCCGCCGCCGCGGCCCGCAGCCCCGGGTCGCCCTCACTGGTGGAGTACTGGAGCGCCGACCGCGGCGCCTCGTCGAGGACGGCGTGGAAGGCGGCGGCCATCCCGGCGGTGTCGAACAGCTCGGGCGCGGGCAGGCCGCCGGCGAAGGAGATCACCTCGGGCCGGGCGGTGAGGGCGAGGATGTCGCGCACCGGGGAGCCGGCGACCGCGGTCGCACGGGAAGCGAGAGGGGGAACGTCGGCACGCATGGTGGGCTCCTTCGCGCTGGCACTCGTGTCGAGGTGCTCGGGTGCACCGAGCCTACGAAGGAAGCTGCTGCCTGCAAGTACTTTGTCCGGGATGTGGTCAACGATTCCGCGCCCCACCCGCCACCTGCCGGCCGACCGATCGGAATCGCATTTCCGAAAGCAGGTGACACGACGGCGAATTGCGCGGCGGCGATCACCCCATGGAGCGTGTCGCCGCGGAGAAATGCGACGAGCCCTCTCGGCAGGGACGGCGACCGTCGAGAGGGCCCGTTCGGGTGGTGCTGCGGCGAGCGTCGCGGAGATCAATCGATGTCGAACGCTCCGCCCGACACCTCCGTGACGAACGCGGCCCACGCCTCGGGGGCGAAGCTGAGCGCCGGTCCCTGCGGGTCCTTGGAATCGCGGACGGCGACCGCCTGGGTGGTGGGGGACTTCACTTCCACGCAGGCGCCGTTGCCGCCCGAGTAGGAGGATTTCATCCAAGCGTTCTGCATTCCCAGCTGAATAGACACGTCTACTCCGATGCGTTCGAAAGGTGTGATTTCGCCTCGTGAGGAGGTGTGATCGACACTACTCGGCAACTTCCGTGTCGGGATGGGCAGTTCACTCGACAGGATGGCTTATCTCTCCTGTCCCTTCCGCATCGGCGGCGGACCGGTGTACTCTCCGCCGCCGATACCGGGCAGGCGGTCAGCCGGAGATGGCGCGGCTCAGATGGTCCCGCGCGACCTCGGAGATGAACTGCCTGCTCTGGTCGACGTTGAGAGCCTGGGCGCGCAGATGCTCGTACATCATGCTG
Organism: Streptomyces sp. NPDC018031; assembly: GCF_044327625.1. NCBI lineage: Bacteria > Bacillati > Actinomycetota > Actinomycetes > Kitasatosporales > Streptomycetaceae > Streptomyces > Streptomyces sp. NPDC018031. Next base: position 1,076,663 of record NZ_JBIRFT010000001.1, on the reverse strand, counting down.
TAGCTCTGCACATCGGAGAGCTTCTCCAGGTACAGGTCGCTGGTCACGCCTTCCAGATAGACCACGCTGGTGTCCGACTCATCGGAGAACTCCAGAATGGTGAACTGGCCGCTCATCCCCGGATGCGACCCCATGTCGAACGGCAGCGCCTGCACCGTCACATGCGGCTCGTGGCTCATCCGCACCAGATACTCCAGCTGGTCGCTCATGATCTGCGAGCTGCCCACCACCCGGCGCATCGCCGACTCGTCCACCACGACCCACAGGCGCAGCGGGGCCAGCGGATCGGTGATGCGTTCCTGCCTCCGCAACCGCACCTGCACGCGCTGGGCCAGCTGGTCCGGCGGAGCCTCCGGGAGCGCCCCGCCGATCACCGCTTCGGCGTACTCCGGTGTCTGCAGCAGACCGGGCAGGATCTGCGGCTCGTACACCCGCAGCGACGCCGCGTCCGTCTCGAACCCGATGTAGACGCTGTACGGGACGTCGCCGAAGGCGTTCCACCAGCCCTGCTGGCGGGACTCCTTGGCCATTTGCATCAGCGACTCGACGAGGTGCTTGTCCTCGACCTTGTAGACCCGGCACAGGTCGCGCACGTCGCGCTGGCTGATGCTGCGGCGGCCGTTCTCCAGGCGGCTGATCTTCGACTGGGAGACCATCAGCTCCTCGGCCACCTCCTCCGCCGTCATGCCCTTCTCCTGGCGGAGTCTGCGCAGTTCTTGGCCCAACCGGCGTCGCCGAACGGTGGGGCCGACGTTGGACGTCACGGGACGTGCACCTCCGGCTTCGTACTGCTGCCTGATACTGATCAGCAGCCTGCCACCAACGGTCCGCGCCGCGCTGGGAAACGGCCGCACAGGGTGCCCGGGCGGGCACGGTCGGCGACCTCGCGGGCGGTGCGGCGGGCCGGTGCCGCCGCGCGGGCGCGGCCGGCCGGTCCGGCCGCCCGCGCGCTCCGGTGGGCGGGGCGCCGTACCAGGGCATGCGCGCGGGGCGGCGGGCCGGCCGTCGTCCGTGGCGGCCGGCCCACCGCCCCGCGCTGGTGCAGCGGCTCCCGTACCGGGTCGGTGGGGACTGCGGTGCGGTCGGTGGAGCGGAAATCCGTGTGGTGCCGTGGTGCTGCGTGGTGCTGCCGTGCGCCAGGGGGTACGTCACCGGGTGCCCGGTCGCGCTGCCGCGTCCGTGCGGTGCCGTGGCCCGTGCCGCCGCGCCCGATGCCCCGGCGCCGCCCGGCGGTGCCGTGCGGGCCGACTGACGTCCGGTGCGGTGTCATCGCCGCGTCCGGGGCCACGAGTGCCCTGGAATCGCGCTGGAGATGAACGTCCGGCGAATTCCCGTCGTGGTCGCGGACGGATCCTCAGCGGGCCCCGACGCGGGCCATGCTGCCGCGCCGCATGGGCTGCTGTGGAACCCCGGCCGCCGGTTCGCGCACGGCGCTCTGACGCCCCGTGCCCGCGCCGCGCCGTGGCTGGGCCGCGACCCCGTTCTGGACGTCCATGACGGCGTGCGCCACCAGACCGCCCATCGGGTCGTGCCTGATCAGATCCCGCAGCCGGGAGCGCGAGGAGCGCCCCTCGTTACCGGGATACAGGTGCTTGCCGAGCCCGACCGCGTGGGCCAGGGCGGCGAGCGCCGCGGTCCGCGGGTCCGGCGGTACGCCGGTACGGATCGCGTTGTCCAGCCGGGCCCTGATCTCCCGGCTGATGGCCGTGTCGGTCGCCTGGTAGCGAGTCGTCGGCAGAACCCCGCACATCTGCCCGGCCACGGCATGCACCATGCCGCACCGCTCCAGGTGTGTGAGGTACGTCTGGCGCAGCCCCAGCCGGGGCCCGCCGATCCAGTGGACGGCCCGCACCGGGCTGCCGCGCCGGCGCAGCAACTCGAGCGCGGAGTCCAATGTCGGATCTCCGGTCGGCCGTGGCAGCACCACGGCGATACGATCCCCGTCTGGGGCTATCCGTCCTGCCAGAGCCAGCTCCACTAGCTGTGCCCCGGCGAGGCCGAGGTCGAGCGACTGCGGCTGCGCCGTGGTACCCGTGGTCGGGTCCAAAGCGAGCAGCAGAAGCTCCTCCGGAATTGTTCTGCGGCTCCTGCCCATCCATGCCTCCCCGCGTGGATGAATGACAGGGTGACCCCTCTCACATTGGTCTGTCGAGAGTGCGTGGGGGGTTCGGACGGGAACCGGTAGGTATGTCGTTCTCGTCTAGCACGGGGGCGAGGCCCTCGGCGGACGTCGGGGCAGCGCGGCTGCGCGGATGTGCCGCGCGGACACAGGACACTGGTACACGGATGACTGCGGGACGGCGCCAGGAACCGGCGCCGTCCCGCGTGAGGCATGGCGAGGAGGCATCGGTGGCGGGCGAGTCCCCCGACACGTCGGAGCAGCAGAAGTCGTCGGGGGAGACGACTCGGGGCGAACAGGACCCGCGGCTCGCGGTCTTCCGGGAAGCGGGCGAGTCCCGTGAGGCGGAGGACTCCCTTGACGCGGAGCGGCCCCAGGAAGCGGAACGGTCCGAGGGTGCGGAATCGTCCGGCGACGCGCCGGAGCCCGCCGACGGGACGGACGGCGAGCGGACGGCCGAGGGTGCCGGGCCGGACTCCGGCGGGACGCCCGCCGACCGGGCGACCGCGGTGTTCCGGACCGTACGGCCGGGCCGGGCGGCGGACCGCGACGCGGACCCGGACCCCGGTCCGGCGGACGACGGCGCCGCACCGCGCGCCGAGGCCGACGAGCCGCGGCCGGAAGCGGAAGCGGAATCCGATTCGGCGGACGCTCCGGGCGACGACGTTCGCGATGGCGAATCCGCGACGACCGGCGCCGACCGGGACGGCACGGCGGACGCGGCGGCCGGCGACGCCGGTGAGCACAGCGAGCGCCCGGCCGCCGGGCGGCTGCCGGTGCGCCCCGGCGCCCGCAGCGACGCCACGGCCGCGGCGGACGGCGGCGACGGCGACGGCGAGGACGCCGAGCGCGCGGAGGCGCGTGGCGCGGACGACGACGCCGACGACGGCGAGGGCGCGAAGGCGTCCCCGCCCGGCGAAGGCGGCGACGCCCGCCTCCGGGCCGCGGTGGCCGCCTGGGTCTCCGGGACGTCCGAGGACTCGGCCGACGCGGAGGACTCCGGCAGCCCGGAGGGAACCGGGAACGGGTCGACCAGGGGTGGGAACGCGGCCGAGCGGCCGGAATCCGGGTCCACGGCGGACCGGGACTCCTCTTCTTCTTCCGAGGCGTCTCCTTCCGAGGCGTCCCGGGCGGCTGACGCCGCGCCGGGTGACGACACCAGGACGATGGCCTTCGGGACGCTGCGGCAGAAGTCCGCCGAGCCCCCGGCCGACCAGGCGACGGCCGTCTTCGGCACGGTGCGGACGCCCGGGTCGGAGACCGGTTCCGCGGCGGGTTCGCCGGAGCGGCGGGCCGCGGACCGCGCCACCGCCTTCTTCGGCGCGGTACGGCCCAAGGCCCCGGCCGACGCGGAAGCGGAAGCCGATGCGGAAGCACCGGAGACCACCGGGACGACCGGGAACGGGGCGGCCGCGCGGCGTGCCACCGACCAGGCGACGGCGTTCTTCGGCGCGGTGCGGCAGCCCCGCACCCCCGACCCGGCGGAGGACGGCGGTGAGCCCGGGTCCGGCGGCGACGGCGACCCGGACGGCACCGGCACGCCCTCCACCGACCGGGACGGCACCACCGACCGGAAGCGGGAGGCGGCGCGGGACGACCGGGCCGACGGGGACCGCGAGTCCGCCGCCGACCGGGACGGCGAGGCCGCGGGCGGCGGCAAGGCCGACGCCGGGGGCGCAAACAAGGCCGAGGCCGTAAAGAAGGCCGAGACCGCGAAGAAGGCCCAGGCCGAGAAGACCGACCGCGGTGCCGAGAAGACCCGTCGTGCCGACGAGGACGCCGACGAGGCCCCCGGCCGCGACGGCAAGGGCGGCACGGACGGCAAGACGGTCGGCAAGGCGGCCGCCGGGCGGGACGGCGGGGACACCGGCGACGACAAGAAGGCGACGGACCGCGCGGGCAAGGCGGCCGGTGGCACCGGGAAGCGGGCCGCCGACCAGCCGACCACCGCGCTCAAGGCGCTGGGCACCCCGGACGGCTCCGCCGCCGAGCCCGCGCGACCTGCCGCCGGACCGGGTGGCCGGCCCAGCACCTTCGTTCCGCTGCGGTCGGCCGACGACCCGGAGACCGGCCGGAAGCCGGCGGACGGGAACGAGCGGGCCGGCGCGGCGGCCGGGACGTCCGCGCCGGCGCCGGCGGCGGACGGGAAGCCGTCCGGTGGGCCGCTGCCGGAGTCCGAGCGGACCAAGCAGCAGCCGCTGCCGCCCGCCGGTGAGCCCGCGCCGCTGGATCTGCTGGCCCAGCTGACCAACACCCCGCCGCCGCCGGAGACCCCGGTGCGCACCGCCGTCCGGCGGGTCAAGATCTGGACGCCGCTGGTCCTGCTGCTGCTGATCGTCTTCTGCACGGTGCAGGCGATGCGCCCGCTGCCGGAGCCGGAGCTGCGGTCCGCGGGGCAGACCTCCTTCACCTTCGAGGGCGACGCGTTCGCGATGCCGTGGCCGGGCGAGGGCCAGGCGGCGGCGCTCGTCGAGGGGGTGGGCAGTCTGGGCGCGTACGGCCCGCAGAAGCCGGTGCCGATCGCCAGTGTCACCAAGGTGATGACCGCCTACGTGGTGCTGAAGGGCCACCCGCTGAAGCCGGACGAGAAGGGCACCAGCATCGCCATCGACGCGCAGGCGGGCAGCGAGTCGAACGCGCAGGACGAGTCCCGGGTGCCGGTGGAGAAGGGGCAGAAGTACAGCCTCCGCCAGATGCTGGAGATGACGATGATCCCGTCGGGGAACAACGTCGCCCGGCAGCTCGCCCGCTGGGACGCGGGCAGTGAGGCGGCGTTCGTGAAGAAGATGAACGCCACCGCCAAGGAGCTGGGGATGACCCACACCACCTACACCGACCCCAGCGGCCTGAAGTCCACCACCCGGAGCACCGCGGTCGACCAGCTCAAGCTGGCCAGCGCGGTGATGAAGATCGAGACGTTCCGGAAGATCGTGGCGACCCCGGACATCGAGATCCCGGGCGTGGGCCGGATCTTCAACAACAACAAGCTGGTGGCGGACCCGGACCTGGTGGTGCGCGGCATCAAGACGGGGTCCAGCACCCCGGCGGGCGGTGCCCTGATGTGGGCGACGTACCGCACCGTGGGTGAGAAGGACCGGCTGGTGCTCGGCGTCACCCTGGACCAGCACACCAGCAGCACCGACCCCAACGCCCATCTGCAGCTGGTCCTGGACAAGTCCGAGGAGCAGATCAGGGCGGTGCGCGGGGCGCTGACGGCCGCGACCCTGGTGAAGAAGGGCCAGGTCGTCGGGGAGGTCGACGACGGTCTGGGCGGCACCACCCCGGTGGTGGCCACCAAGGACCTGGCGGGCGCCGGGTGGCCGGGGCTGAAGGCCGGCTTCACGCTGACGGTCGGCCCCGAGGGGCTGCCGCACTCGGCGAAGGCGGGCACCGTGGTGGGTCACCTGACCGTGGGCACCGGCCCCGGCAAGGCGACCGTGCCGGTGGCGCTGCAGAAGGATCTGGCGGAGCCGTCGTTCGGCGCCAAGCTGACGCGGATCTCCTGACCGGGACGCGGTGGGCGCGTCCGCCCGGCGGTGCCGCCGCGGCGGTCCGGGAGACCACTCCCCGGACCGCCGTGGCGGCACTCCGCGGGCAGATGGGAGCAGGGTCACTCGTACGGGTGATACCTGCGGGATCCGTGCGGTCACCGCCTCGGGTGGGGCGACGCCGCACCCGCCGCGGGGCACCGGCGAGGCCGCCCTGCGGAGCGTCGGGGCCGCCACGCGTGCTAGCGTCGCCAGGTCCCCCTGGTGCGTCCCGGCCTGCCGGCCGGGTGTCCGCGCGGGGCACCGGACCAGCGTTGAACAGTGGGGGAGACCTCGGGGAAAGACGGGGAGAGCCGCAGTGACGACCGTGGAGCCGACACGGGCCGAGAAGAGCGGTAGCCGGGCGGAAGGCGCCGCCGGGCGAATACGAGTACCCGCACAACGCAGATCGGGGCAGGACGGGGAGAGCGGCGGGAGCGAACCCGACGGCGAGACCTCGGCCGCGGCTCAGCGCACCGAAGCCCGACGTGGCTGGCCGGGGCGTATCCGGAGCGTAGTGTTCCATCCTGTGCCCGCCGCATTGATCTTCGCCGCGATGCTGCATGTGCTGTGGGTCGCGCTGCTGGCCAACAGCGGCGGTGACCTGGCGGCGCAGGACGCCTGGGCGGAGTTCGCCCTCCAGCACCCGGACCGTGCCTACAACCTGTCCTGGTACGGCGGCATGCACCCGGTGTCGTACAGCGTGATCTCGCCGTACCTCATGGCGGTGCTGGGCGTCCGGACCACGATGATGATCGCCGGCACCATCTCCGCCGGTCTGCTCGCGCTGCTGCTGGTCCGCGCCCGGGTGGTCACCCGCCCGCTGTGGCCCGCCCTGTACGGGACGCTGGCGCTGGTCTGCAACGCGATCTCCGGCCGGGTCACCTTCGGCCTGGGAACCATGTTCGGCCTGGGCGCGATCGCGGTGATCTTCGCCTGGCCGACCAAGTGGCGCAGCCGGAACTGGGGCCACAAGGCCGGCCGGTTCCTGGCGGCGGCCGTGCTGGCCGCCCTGGCGACCATGTCCAGCCCGGTGGCCGGGCTCTTCGTCGGTGTGGTGGCGGCCGCCCTGTGGCTCACCCGCCGCCGCCCCGCCGCGTACGCGATCGGCGTCACCCCGGTGCTGGTGGTGGCCGTGTCCTCGTACCTCTTCCCGTTCTCCGGGAAGCAGCCGATGATCTTCTGGTCGACGCTGCTGCCGTGCTGGACCGCCGCCGCCATCTTCTTCTGCGCGCCCAAGCAGTGGCGCACGATCCGGGTCGGTGCCGCGCTGTACGGCATCGGGGTGCTGCTGGTGTGGGCGATCCCCTCGCAGATCGGCACCAACATCACCCGCCTCGGCATGATCTTCGGCGGTGTGGTGCTGTGCGCCATGCTGGTCGACCAGCAGCGGCCCACCACCGTCGAGGAGGTGCGCCGCACCCCGCAGGGCCGCAAGTGGCTGGCGGTGGTGCTGTCGCTGGCGATGATCAGCATCTGGCAGCTGGTGAAGACCGTCGACGACATCATCCACACCACGCCGGCCGCGGCCTGGAACCGCGAGCTGGCCCCGCTGATCGACCAGCTCGACCGGGTCGACGCCAACCGCGGCCGGGTCGAGGTGGTCCCGGTGCGCAGTCACCGCGAGGCCTCCGCGCTCGCGCCCTACGTCAATCTGGCCCGCGGCTGGAACCGGCAGGCGGACCTGGAGCGCAACCCGATCTTCTACGAGGACGACAAGCCGCTCGACCCGGACGAGTACCACGACTGGCTCCACCGCTGGGCCGTGCACTACGTGGTGCTGCCCAAGGACGATCCGGACGTGTGGGCCTACCCGGAGGCGGACCTGCTCACCGCAGGCGTGCCGTATCTGCACGAGGTCTGGTCGGACTCCAACTGGAAGCTGTACAAGGTCGCCGACCCGACGCCGATCGCCGACCCGCCCGCCACCGTGCGGCGCGCCGGTGCCGACGAGCTGGTCATCGACGTGGAGTCGGAGGGCCCGGTGCTCATCCGCATCCCCTACTCGCCGTGGCTGGGTCTGGTGGATGCCGAGGGCGAAGGGCTCAAGGGCCCCAAGCCGGTGGTGGACGGCGGACCGCCGGTCAACACCAGGGGCTGCCTGACCAAGCAGGTGCAGGAGGCCGAGGAGGGGGAGCCGGAGGACGAGTGGACCGTGCTGCACGCCCCGAGCCCCGGCACGTACCGGATCGCGGCGCCCTACCAGTTCCCGCGCGGCACGCCCTGCCCGGACGACATGGTCGACTGACCGGACGGCCCACCGGGCCGCCCGGCCCGGGGCCCGCCCCGCGCGGGCGGCCCCGGTGCGCCGGCGGGCCGCGCACGGCACGGAATGTGCCCGGCGGAGTGCGGACCGCTACCCTGCCTCGTCCGACCCCTGGCGCAATGCCGCGCACCGCCGGAAAATCGGCGGTGCGGACGCGTGCCGGGGGAGAAGTGCGCGGCGACGGGACGGGATGAGCTGTGGCACGACAGAGCAGCATCACGATCGACGTCCGGGGCGGGCACGCCCAGGACGCGGAACTGCGGGGAGTCGAGGGCTGGCTGCGGGACGAGAAGGACGTCACCCGCCACTGGGCCTTCACCAGACCGCCGGCCCCGGGTACCGCCGGGGTGGTGCAGGAACTGGTCCTGGTGGCCGCCACGGCGCTGCTGGGCGAGGCGGCGCGGGCGCTCGTCGGATCGCTGGCCGGCTGGCTGAGCACCCGGTCCCGGCTGGACGGCGGAGAGCGGACGGTGGTGGTGCTCCGGGTGCCGGGACGGGACCCGGTGGAGATCACCGAGGACGGGCTGACCCCTGAGAAGGTGCCCGACCTCGTCCGTCGGATCAGGGAGGAGCTGGAAGCCGCCACGTCCGGCGGGGAGTGAGCGGTGCCCGGCGGAAGGCTGCCGGACCGCGCGGGATCGCGGGCGCTGCTCGTCGGCGTGGAGTGGGTGCGCGGCGGCGGCTTCGAGCGCCTGCGGTACACGGACGCCGACCTCGACGCGGTCAGGGACGCCCTGTGCGCCGGCCCGCACGCGGTCCTCGCCGAGGACCGGGTCCGGCTGCTGCGCTCCCCGGAGCGCGGTGAGTGGTACGAGGAACTGCGCACGGCCGCCCGGGAGACCAGCGACCTGCTGCTGTTCTACTTCGTCGGCCACGGCTACCGGCACGCACTGGAGAACGCGCTGTACCTGCTGCCGCCGGGCGCCGACCTGGAAGGGGACCTCGGGGGGACCGCGCTGGCCTGGTCCCAGGTGCTGGACACGGTGCGCAGGTTCAAGGTGCGGCGGGCGGTGTTCATCCTGGACTGCTGCTACTCGGGGATGGCCGCCGACGAACACGGCGGCAGCGGCGAGCGCGGCGACTACGTCCTGGCCTCCGCCGCCCGCACCCGCACCCAGCCCTCGGACCCGCTGCCCAACGGGCGGAGCCCGTTCACCGACGCGGTCGTGGCCGAGATCGGGCGGGGCGGGTCGGCGGAGAGCGGCGGATTGACCCTGCACGAGCTGTTCGGCCGGCTCGACGAGGAGATGCGCGACTGGCCCGCACCGCACGTCACCGACGGGTGGGGGCCCCGGAACGGCAGCGGTGGGGACGGCCCGGACATCCTGCTCACCCGCCGCACCCGCGCCCCGGCGCCCCCGGCGGGCGGCCCGGCCGAACCACCGCCCGGTGCCGGAGGGCCGGTCGCGGGCCCGAGTGGGGGCGGTCCGGCGACCACCACGTTTGACGGTTCGCCGTCGGGTGGGGGCGATCCGGCGACCACGTATGGCGGTTCGCCGTCGGGCGGGGGCGGCTCGGGGGCCACGTATGACGGTGTGCCGTCCGGTGAGGGCGGCTCGGCGACCGCCGCCCCGCCGGACGATCCGCCCGCTGTGCCGGCCGGTGCCGGAGGGCCGGTCGCGGGCCCGAGTGGGGATGGTGCGGTGGGCCGGGCCCCGGCGCACCCGTCCGCCGGGCGACCGGATTCGCCTGCCGGGCGAGCGGACCCCTCCGTCGGGCGAGCGGACCCGCCCGCCGGCCGACCGCCCTCGCCCGCCGGCCGGCCGGACCCGTCCGCGCGGGTCCTGCCGCCCGTGCCCGGCGCCTCCCGGCGCACGGCCGGTACCGGGCGCCCGGCGTCTCCGGGCGAGCCGCTCACCACATCGGCTCCCGCCGGGTCGGCCGCGGCACCGGTTCCCGCCGGGTCGGCCGCGGCACCGGCTCCCGGCGGGCCGACACCCGCTTCCGCCGGGTCACCTGCCCCCGCCGGGTCACCCGCTCCCGCCGGGTCACCCGCCGACCCGGCAGCGGTACCCGCCCCCGCCGGGTCGGCGGAGGTGCCCGCCTCCGCCGGATCGGCAGCGGCACCCGCGGTCGGCGCGGCCGGTGCCGGGCCGCGTCCGGCCGGGCCCGCCGACGGACCCGGGCCGGACGGACCCGGGCCGGACGGGGCCGGATCACCCGCGGACGGGGGATCACCCGTGGACGGGGCCGGATCGCCCGCCGGCCGGCTGGCAGCGTGGTGGCGGGACCGGCGGTGGGGTGGCCGGCCCAGGACGGCGGTGGCGGTCGGCTCCGTGCTCGCGGTACTGGCCGGCACCGGCGTCTACCTGCTGGGCACCGGCGGCCGGCCGGCCGCCGCCTGCCCCCCGCCCCTGGAGTTACGGCTGCTCGCCTCGACCGAGAACCGCGCGGCGGTGGCCCGGGCGGTCGCCGAGTACACCGCCTCGGAGGTCAACCGGGAGCCGCTGGGACCGGACGACGAGGTGCCGGAGGGCTGCCGCCGGACCAACCTCACCGTCTACGACGCCCCGACCGGTGACATCGTCGAGGCGTTCGCGGCGGCGGACGCCTGGGCGGGCACCTCCCCGTCCCCGGGCCCGGGCTCCCGCTGCCCGGCCGACGCGACGCCGAAGACACCCCAGGACGAGCCGGCCGGACCGGCGGGGGACGGCGGGCCGGACGAGGAGGCGAGGCGCTGCCAGGACGCGCCGCTGCAGGACGTGGGTCCGCAGCCGGATCTCCTGGCGGTGGGCTCCAGCGCCGAACTCGGCCGCGTCCAGACCCGCGTCGGGCGGGCCGGCGCGCCCGTCACGGTCTCCCGGCTCGGCCCGGCCGGATACTCGCCCCTGGTGCTGGCGGTGCCCGCGAGGCTGGAGGAGAAGCTGCGGAAGGAGGGCGTCCGGCGGACCGGCAGCACCTGGGCGGAGCTGCTGGAGGCGCTGGACGCGGCCGCCCCGGAGCTGCCGGTGCTGCGGCCCGACCCGGCGTCCTCCGACACCGGGCTGCTGCACACCGTCGGGCTCTACCACTCCTGGAACGGCGAGTTCAGCGGTGGACCGCCGCACGACCCGGAGCCGGCCGAGGCGCGGGTGGACAACAGCCATCCGCTGCAACGGGACGCCGACACGCTGCTGTGCGAGCAGTACACCGGCGAGGCGGGGCTGCCCCGGCCGGGCGAGGCGGCCGCGCTGGTGTCGGAGAAGGCGGTCGCGGACTACAACCTGGGCCGGCGCCGCAACTCGGCCTGCGACAACGACAAGCCGCTCGACGACAGCGGACGGCTGGTCGCCTACTACCCGGCCGGGGTGCCCGCCCTGGACCTGCCGCTGGCCGAGGTGCGCTGGGAGGGGGAGCGGGACCGCCCGCTGCGTCGCGCCGCCGTGGACCGCTTCCACCGGTGGCTGACCGGCGCGGGCAGCCGGTACTTCCTGGACGGGCTGGTGCGCGGCGTCGGGCCGGGGCAGCGGCCCGCGGAGCCGCGCGGCCAGGCCTGGGCCGACCCGGACAGCGGGGTGCTGGAGGAGGTGACGGTGGTGCCCGGGCCGTCCGACGGCGCGGCCGCGGACGCCGCCGCCGGCGCGTACGCCGAAACGCTCGATCCGGGCCAGGTGCTGTTCCTGGTCGACAACTCCGGCTCGATGGCGACCGGCGGCAAGCTCGGGGTGGCCGGCACCGCGCTGCGCCGGGCGCTGAAGACCCTGGGGCCGCAGGACCGTTACGGCATCTGGAGCTATCCGGGGTCCGCCGCCGACCCGGAGTCGCCGCGCACCGTGGTGCCGCCCGGCACCGGCGGGGAGGACCAGGACGCCGCCCAGGCATGGCTGGCGGCGCTCTCCCCGGACCGGGTGGTCCCCCAGGGGGCGGCGGTGTACGAGGTGCTGGAGCAGGCCGTCGCCACCATGCGGGGCGAGGACCAGCCGCTCATCGTGCTCATCACCGACGGCGACGACCGTCCGCGTGCCGAGCCGGGCAGCGACGACCGGCACCTCGCCTGGGAGACGACCAAGGACCGCACGAGCACCCCGCAGGTGCTGGTGCTGTCGGTGCGCGAATCCGGCTGTGCGGAGACGGTCACCCGGCGCCTCGCCCACCGGGGCGGGGAGGTCTGTGTCGCCGGCCGCCCGGAGGAGGCCGCCCGGCTGCTGGCCGACGAGATCGCCGGTCAGGTACGAGGAGGGGGAGCCCGGTGAGCGGACGCCGGAGGGGCGGGCGGATCACCGCCGCCATGCTGCTGCTGTGCGGTACCGCCTGCACCTCGGGCGGGTCCGGCGGCCCGGACGCCGTGCCGCCGCCGCGGAGCGGCACCGGTGGTGCCACCACGCGCCAGGTGCTGCGGGTGGCGACCGCGTCGGACGTCTCCGTGGGACCGGTACGGGAACGGCTCATCGAAGCCTGGGACCGGCAGCGGGACGACTACACCGTGGAGATCGTGAAGCTGCCGGTCGCCGCCGACGGGGTGCGCAGCCAGCTGACCGCGGCGCTGCAGTCCGGCAGCGCCGACTACGACGTGATCAACATCGATGTGGCGTGGACCGCGGAGTTCGCGATGGGCGGGCTGATCCGGCCGCTGTCCGGCGGGCTGCCCGAGGACATGTGGGAGTCCGTCGCCGCCACCGCACGGTACGACGGCAGGACGTGGGCGGTGCCCTTCAACACCGACGCCGGCCTGCTCTACTACCGGACCGACATCTGGAAGGACGAGAACTGGGAACCGCCGCGCACCTGGAAGCAGTTGGAGGAGTACGTGGAGGAGGCGCGCTCCAGTGAGCGTGTCACCGAGACGTTCGAGGACGGCTACATCACCCAGCTCGCCCCGTACGAGGGGCTGACGGTCAACGCCCAGGAGGCGGTCTGGGCGCGCGGGGGCGAGTTCGTCGGCGCCGGCGGCGAGGTCACCGCGGACAGCACCGAGGTGCAGTACGGGCTGGAGGACCTGTACCGGCGGTACCGGCAGATCATGCCGAGGTCCTCGGCGCGCCACGCCGACGAGCACGCCGCCATGGTCGCCTTCCGGGACGGCAGGGTCCCCTTCATGCGCAACTGGCCGTACGTCTACAACCTCCTCAACGCCTCCGGCTCCGAGGTGAAGGGCGACTTCGGCGTGGTGCCACTGCCCGGCCGGGAGGACGGCGAGACCGGGGTGTCCGTCCTCGGCGGGCAGAACCTGGCGATCACCGCCCACAGCGACCAGGCCGCCGCGGCCCGGGAACTGCTCGCCTACCTGGCCGGGCCGGCACAGCAGCGGTGCCTGCTGGACGCCGGCTTCGCGCCCGTCCTCAAGTCCACCTACACCCGGTCGGACATCGGCTGTTCGCTGCCCGAGGAGCGTGACGGGCGCGGTGACGTGGGCGGGGACGCCGACGGCCGGGGCGGCACGGGCGGCAATGAGTCCGGTGCCCCGGCCGGGGCACCGGACGGCCTGCCCCCGTACACGGCCCCGCTCCGGGAGGCTCTGGCGGCCGCCCGTCCGCGCCCGGTCACCCCGTACTACGCGGCCTTCACCAAGCTGATCCAAACCGAGGTGCACGCCCTGCTGACCGACCGTGCCGACCTGGACTCCATCGCGGAGCACCTGGCCGAACGGCTGGCCGCGGTGGTCGAGGGCCGCTAGGGCGCGGCCGGGCCCGCCCGGGCCCGCCCGACCGTAGTCGGTGCGGCATGGCTCCGGATGGTGCCACGATGCCCCCACGCTGGCGACGGACTATCCGCGTGAGTGCCGTCCGTGCTGCGGTCGCCGGGTGCTCCGTTCTGCCATCGGGGGCTCCACCCGCGCTCTGCCCGAACCCGCACCGGAGCCGAACCCTCGCCGCTGAGCTGCCTTTTCGCGGAGCTCGGGGATCCCTTCGCGGTGGGTGGCATGGCTGGCGCCATTAATGCCTCGCGTGTGGCGCCATGGGTGTGCCATGATGGTGCCACAGGCGGCGCACTCCTCGGTTTCACCGGCCGAGGGGTGCGCGTTTCGCGGAGTGAGCCGGCGACGGGGGACGGACCATGGAGACAGCAGGAAGCCAGGAGCAGGCGGCGCCCGGCGCCTTCACCGCCTTCGCCCGCTTCGTGCTCTGCGGCGGCGGGGTGGGCATCGCCTCCAGCTTCGCCGTGACGGCCCTCGCTTCCTCGATCCCCTGGGTCCTGGCCAACGCCCTGGTCACGGTGGTCTCCACGCTCCTCGCCACCGAGCTGCACGCCCGCTTCACCTTCGGCGCGGGCGGGCGCGCGACCTGGCGCCAGCACGCGCAGTCGGCCTGGTCCGCGGCGGCGGCGTACGCGGTGACCTGCCTGGCGATGCTGGCGCTGGAGCAACTGGTGGCGGCGCCCGGCGCGGTGCTCCAGCAGGTCGTCTACCTGTCCGCCTCGGCACTCACCGGTGTCGCCCGGTTCGCGGTGCTGCGCCTCGTCGTGTTCGCGCGGAACCGCTCGCAGGCCGCGGCCACCGCCCGTCCGGTGCCCGCGGCCGTGGCCCGGGCCTCCGCCCCGGCCGGCCCCGCGGCGCTGTGCCGCGCCGCCTGACCGTCCCGTGGGCGGGGCCGGGCGCGGGAGGTCAGGCCGGGCGCGGCAGGTAGGCCAGGCCGTGGGCGCCGGGTTCGCCGCGCTTGGCGATGTCCAGCCGGCCCAGGCTCCGCAGCGTCTCCAGGTCGACGATCTCGACGGTGGAGGAGACGACGCAGGCCACGTAGCCGATCCGGCCGTCCGGCGACGAGGTGATGGTCAGCGGCCCGGCCCCCACCTCCAGTTCGCCCAGCCGCCGCCGGGTACCGGCGGAGAACACCGACAGGCGGCCCGGTTCCTGGCGGCCGAGCCGGTGCACCGGGTCCGGCGCCATCCGCAGTTCGCCCGCGAGCAGCCGGCCGGTCGACGTCAGGTGCACCGGCAGGACGACGTGCTCGGTGGGCAGGGTGTCGACGACCGTCGCCGTCGCGGTGTCGATGACCCGGATCCCGGCGGCCGGCCGGTCCTCGGCGGCGGTGGAGAAGCCGGCGTAGGGCGCCGCGACGTAGACGTGCGCGCCGTCGGCGGAGACGGCCAGCCCCTCGCTGCCCGGTACCGCCACCTTCCCGGTGAGGACGCCCCGTTCGAGGTCGACGACCGACACGAACGGCGCCTCCTTGTTGGTGGCGTAACCCGTGCGGCCCGCCGGGTCGATGGCGAACCAGTGCGGGCCGGGCGCGTCGGTGTCGATCCTGCCCAGCGGCCGGCGGGTCGCCGTGTCGATCACCACGACCCCGCCGGGCCGGTCCTCCGACCCCTCCACACTGGCGTACAGGCGCTGCCGCGCCGGGTCCAGCGCCAGCCCGTGCGGCCCGTGCTCCGGGGCGAGGTCGACGACCTCGACGACGCGGCGGGTGTCGGGGTCGATCACGACCAGCTCGGAACGCCGGCCGCTGTTCGCGTGGTAGTAGCCCGAGTGGTACGTCGTGGCGCACCACAGCAGCCGCTGCGTCGGGTCGAAGCACAACTCGTGCGGCTCGGCGGGGACGTCCACCGTGCCGAGGAGCCGGTCGGAGGCGGCGTCGAAGAACGAGACGGTGGGCCCGCTCTGGCTGACCACGGCCAGGACGTCGCCTTCCCGGCCGGTGCGGGGGGACTGCTGCATGGAGGACTCCTGTGAAGGTGCGGAAGGTGCGGACGGTGTGAACGGTGCGGGCCGTGCGCCCCGTCGAGCGGGTGCGCGGAGTGGCGCGGCGCACCGGGGAACGGGGCGCGCGACAACGGGTGGGCCGATGAACACGGCGTCACCTGGCCTCGCGGCCTCCTCCACTCTGGGTCCGCGAGGATCTCCGCGACAATGCAAGAATCAGCACCCATACCTTGCCGCCAGCGTAAAAACGCAGTTCAGGAGGGTCGATGGATCTCAACTTGCTGCGAGCCCTGGACGCCCTGCTCCAGGAGAACAGCGTGACCCGGGCCGCGGAGCGGCTCGGCACGTCACCCGCCGCCGTCAGCCGCACCCTGGCCCGGCTCCGGCGCGCGGTCGGCGACCCGCTGCTGGTCCGCGCGGGCCAGGGGATGGTCCCCACCCCGCGGGCCCTGGAACTCCGGGAGGAGGTGCGCGCGTTGCTGCGGGGCTGCGACGAGGTCCTGCGGCCCGGCGCCGGTTTCGACCCCGTGCACCTCCAGCGCACCTACACCGTGCAGGCCACCGATCTGCTGCTGGCCCAGCTGGCCGGGACCCTGACCGACCGGATCCACACCGAGGCCCCGCACGTGGACGTGGTCTTCCTGCCGGAGGCGCTGGAGGGAGGTCCGGGGCTGCGGCAGGGCGCGATCGACGTCGAACTGGGCGTCCTCGGGCACCTGGACCCGGAGATCCGCACCCGCCCGCTCGTCCGGGTGCCGGTGGTCGGTGTCGCCCGCGAGGGCCATCCGCTCTTCGACGGGCGGATCACCGCCCGCCGGTTCGCCGCCGCCGACCACATCGGCGTCTCCCGGCTCGGCAGACGCCTCGGCCCCATCGACGGCGCGCTCGCCGAACGGGGCCTGCGCCGCCGGATCGCGGTCGTCGTCCCCAGCCACACCAGTGCGATGCTGCTCGCCCGGGACACCGACCTGGTGGCGCTCAGCCTGGCGGGCTGGCTCCCGGACACCGTGGCCGCGCTGGGCCTGCGCACCTTCCCCATCCCCCTGGACCTCGCCCCCCTCGACCTGGGCATGGCCTGGCACCCCCGCAACGCGACCGACCCGGCGCACCGCTGGTTCCGCGACCGGCTGGCGGCCGCGGTCCTCGACCCGGCGGGAAACGGCGGAGCCGGAGCCGGATCCCGGGGGAGCGCGACGCGGTAACGGCGGGCTCCCCCGGGACCGCGACGCGGTAGCGGGGGAGCCCCCGGGACCGCGACGCGGTGGCGGGGGAGCCCCTGGGACCGCGACGCGGTGGCGGCGGGCGGGCGCCGCGTCCGGCGGGAGGCGTGCCCGGTTCCGGAACCCGCCTCCCGGGACGTCCGGCGGGGCCGCTAGCCGACGTCGAACACGTTGCGCAGGCCGAGCCGGAAACGGGCCTCGTCATGGCGCTTGAGCGGGGCCAGCTCCGGCGCCTGGTACAGCGTCCGGATCTCACAGCGGCTCGCGCCCGAACCGTCCGCCGCCAGCAGCGCGTTGACCGCCGCGCGACCCGTCTGGTTGGCGCCCTCCATCGTCGCGAGGTCCAGGTCGTTGCGTACGTAGTCGCCCGCCAGGAAGAGGTTGGGCACCGCGGTACCGGCGGTGGGCCGGTCGTACAGGGTGCCGGCCGGGTGGACCATCAGCTGCTCGTCGTTGGTGGGGTGGGGCCCGCCGAGCCCGTCCACCGCCGGGTCCATGAACCACGAGTGCACCAGCTCGTCGCGGAGCACCGGGCGGCCGCGGTCGTTCAGCCCCGCCTTCAGCTGCGCCCAGACCTCCCGCACCACCTCTTCCTTGGTGCACTGCTTGGCCGGCTTGCCGTACAGGATGCCCGGCTGCTCCCACTCCGAGACGATGGTGGAGAAGCAGTCGGTGACGGTGCCGTCCCCGTAGTCGGCGGCGAAGTCCCGCCCCGGCCACATCTGGGACTGGCTGATGGAGGTGACCGCCCACGGCGAGTCGATGTGGTTGACGTGGCCGTGCACGATCGGGACCGGCTCCCGCAGATAGAACATGATGCCGGTCATCCAGTCCGTCCGCAGGGCGTCGCAGCGGGCCAGTCGCGGGTCGGCCGCGCGCAGCTCCGGGCCCCAGGTGCCGCGCGCGTGCTCCACCGGCAGCGCGCTCAGATAGTGGTCGGCGGTGACGGTACGGGGCGCCCCGGCCGCCGGGTGCGGGGCGACCACCGCGCCGGTGATCCGGCCGCCGGCGTAGCCGAGTTCGCGGAGCGCCGCGCCGGTCTCGAACCGGACCCCCAGGGACCGCAGATGGGCCACCCACGGGTCGATCCATGCCTCGTTCGTCGGCGCGTTCAGCACCCGGTCGGGCTCGCCGTCGTTGCCCCGGCCCAGGAAGTTGAAGAGGAACGCCTCGAGGATGTGCGCCACCGTGTGCGCGCTGGCCTCCTCCGCCTTGGTGGCCACGATGTTGCGGGTGAGCCCGATGGCCAGCAGCCGCTGGTAGTCCGGTGACATCCGCTCCGCCCGGATGTACTCCCACCACCGGGCCCGCTCCCACTGCTCCGTGCGCCGCCGCTCGCAGCTGGTCAGGTACACCAGCAGCCGCTCCGCGAAGTACGCCAGCTCGGTGGCGGGCAGCCGCAGCAGGGTGCCCAGGGCCCCGGTGATCATCTGCAGCAGCGCCTCGGGGGTGAGCCGGGCGGGTGGCGCGTCGATGGTCCGGAACGGCAACCGCAGGTCGGGGCGGCCCCCGGTGCGCGCCATCAGTGTCTCGGTCGAGTCGACGAGGTTGTCCTTGCAGCCGTTGCGGTTGCCGGGGAAGGGGATCCGGCTGAGGGTGTCGGGGAGGTTCTGGTAGAAGCCGGGGAAGAACCGGAACCCGTGCTCCCCGGGGAGCGGGCGGCGTCCGCCGGTGCCGGTGCCCGGCACGTCCATGCTGCGCGCCTTGCCGCCGAGCCCGGTGGGCTTCCGCTCGTAGACGGTGACCCGGTAGCCGCGTTCGGCGAGTTCGTGGGCGGCGGTGAGCCCGGCGACCCCGCCGCCGAAGACCGCGACGCTGCGGGCCGCCGCGCGGCGGCGCCGGGCGGGCGGGGCGGCCGCGGCCGGCCCGGGCAGCGCGAGGCCGGCGCCGGTGGCGGCGGCGGCCCCGCCCGCGACGGCGAGAAACCGGCGCCGGCTGCCGCGGCCGGCCGCCCGGGGCCCAGCCGCGCCGTCCGCGCCGTCCGCCGCCCCGGGTGCCGCGGCGGAGTCGGTCCCCGGCCCGGTCGCGGTGTCGGACCCGGCCGCTGTTCCTGTGGTGACGTCCATGGTGCGCACTCCCTAGGAAGGTCATGTCCATGACGTGCGAGCGCGCAGTGTACGTGCGGCACCGGCAACTCGGAAGGCGGGGAGTGCGCCGTCAGCCGCGAACTCCCCACGCCGGAGCCGGCGCCGAAAGGCCGTCAGCCGTCTCCGGCAGGCGTGAGCGTACGTGCCGCCGGTCGAGGCCCGGTCGGGCGGCGGGCCGGCGGCGGAGGCCCGGTCGGGCGGCGGGCCGGCGGTCGAGGCCCGGACGGGCGGAGGGTTGGCGGTCGAGGTCCGGTCGGGCGGGTGGGTGGGGGCCGAGGTCCGGTCGGGTGGAGGGGTGGCAGGCCGTGTGACCTGCCACCGCTCCGCCGGACACCTGGTGCCGCGTCAGCCGGCGTTCACCTCGGGGTGGCGCGGGTGCGTCCCGGTGAGTCAGGGCGGCCGTGCGGCCGATCATGTCGGTGGCAGAGCGTATTGTCCGCGCCATGAGCACTCTGCACCTGGAAGCATGGTCCGAATCGGGTCTGAAGATCCTGCACCGCCAGAACACTCCCGAGATGACCGAGCATCTCGGGGGGCCTGAGACCGAGCAGGCGATCGTCGATCGCCATCAGCGTTACCTGCGTCTTGAGGGCGGCCAGATGCTGATCGTCCGCCTCGGCGAAGTGGCGATCGGTTCGGTCGGGTACTGGGAGCGGGAGTGGGGTGGTGAGGACGTGTACGAGACCGGATACGGGATCTTCCCGGAGTTCGGCGGTCACGGGTACGCGACCGAGGCCCTGCGGTTGGTTGCGCATCGGGCGGCGGCGCGTGGCGCACGACGTTACCTGCACGCGTTTCCCCACGTGGACCACGTGGCGTCGAACGCGGTATGCCGAAAGGCCGGGTTCGAGCTGGTCGGCAAGGACTCTTTCGAATATCCCAAGGGCACCTGGATGGAGTCCAACGACTGGCGGCTCGACTTGAGTGCCCTGGGCGTCTGACCGGGGTCAGTGGCGCACGAAGCCGTTCCGGCGGCCGGGCGTCAGGCGGCCGGCCGCCGCGTCAGGCGACGTTCGCCCTGGTGGCGCCTTCGCGAAACGAGACGCCCTCCTCGCGGAGCGGGGCCCGGAGGCCCTCGTGGCCGACGTCGGCGACCACTCCCTCGGCAACGTGATGCGGTACTAGAAGGGGTCCGGCTCCTCCTCCGGCGGCACCCAGTCGTCCTCCTCCGGCTCCGCGTCCGGGGCCCCGTCCGGCTCCCGGTCCGCGCCCGGGGCGTCGGCGAGCAGGTCCAGGATCGACTGCCCGTACTTCGCCAGCTTGCTCTCGCCCACCCCGCCGACCGTGCCCAACTCGCCGAGGGTGGCCGGGGCGGTGGTGGCGATCTCCCGCAGCGTCGCGTCGTGGAAGATCACGTACGCGGGCACGCCCTGCTCCTTGGCGGTCGCGGCCCGCCAGGCCCGCAGCTGCTCGAACACCGGCACCGCCGCCTCGGGCAGGTCGGCGGCCGGACGCCCCTTGGCGGCCTTCGCCGCCTTCGCGGCCCGCGCGGGCTTCTCCGGCTCGCGGCGCAGCCGGACCTCCCGCGCGCCGCGCAGCACGTCGCCGCTCGCCTCGGTGAGCACCAGGGTGCCGTACTCGCCCTCGACCGCCAGCAGGTTCTGGGCCAGCAACTGCCGGACCACGCCCCGCCACTCCGCCTCGCCCAGCTCGGTGCCGATGCCGAAGACGCTCAGCGCGTCGTGGTCGAACTGGATGACCTTCGCCGTCTTCCGGCCGAGCAGGATGTCGATGATCTGGCCCGCGCCGAACTTCTGGTTCCGCTCCCGCTTCAGCCGCACCACCGTGGACAGCAGCTTCTGGGCCGGCACGGTGCCGTCGAAGGACGCGGGCGGGGTCAGGCAGCTGTCGCAGTTGCCGCACGGCTCGCCGCGCTGCCCGAAGTAGTTCAGCAACTGGACCCGGCGGCACTCGACCGTCTCGCAGAGCGCGAGCATCGCGTCCAGGTGCGCCGTCAGCCGGCGGCGGTGGGCCTCGTCGCCCTCCGAACCATTGATCATCTTGCGCTGCTGGACCACGTCCTGCAGCCCGTACGCCAGCCAGGCGGTGGAGGGCAGGCCGTCGCGCCCCGCGCGGCCGGTCTCCTGGTAGTAGCCCTCGACCGACTTCGGCAGGTCCAGGTGGGCGACGAAGCGCACGTCCGGCTTGTCGATGCCCATGCCGAACGCGATGGTGGCCACCATCACCAGACCGTCCTCGCGCAGGAACCGGGCCTGGTGCGCGGCCCGGGTCGCCGCGTCCAGCCCCGCGTGGTACGGCAGCGCCGGGATCCCGTTCTCCACCAGGAACGCGGCGGTCTTCTCCACCGAGGCCCGGGACAGGCAGTACACGATGCCCGCGTCACCGGGGTGCTCGCCGCGCAGCAGCTCCAGCAGCTGCCGCTTGGGCTCGTTCTTCGGCGCGATCCGGTACTGGATGTTCGGGCGGTCGAAGCTGGCCACGAAGTGCCGGGCGTCCTGCAGCTTCAGCCGGGACGCGATCTCGGTGTGGGTGGCCTGGGTGGCGGTCGCGGTGAGCGCGATGCGGGGGACGGTGGGCCAGCGCTCGTGGAGCGTGGACAGCGCCAGGTAGTCCGGCCGGAAGTCGTGGCCCCACTGCGCCACGCAGTGCGCCTCGTCGATCGCGAACAGCGCGACCCTGCCCCGCTCCAGGAGGGCGACGGTGGACTCCACCCGCAGCCGCTCCGGCGCCAGGTAGAGCAGGTCCAGCTCTCCGGCGAGGAACTCCGCCTCGACCAGCCGGCGCTCCTCCAGGTCCTGGGTGGAGTTGAGGAAGCCGGCGCGTACGCCCACCGCGCGCAGCGCGTCCACCTGGTCCTGCATGAGGGCGATCAGCGGCGAGATGACCACGCCGGTGCCCTGCCGGACCAGCGCGGGGATCTGGTAGCACAGCGACTTGCCGCCGCCGGTCGGCATCAGCACCAGGGCGTCGCCGCCGCCGGCCACGTGCTCGATGATTTCTTGCTGGTCGCCGCGGAACGAGTCGTAACCGAAGACGCGGTGCAGGACCTGCAAGGCGTCACTCGTCACGGGGCCGCCGGCTGCCGGGTCCAGGGACGTCATCCGGTCAGTCTACGAAAGCCGCGGCACCGGCTGCCGGGCGATCACCGGAATCCGGACGGAGCGCGGCTCGCCCGGGCGGGCGCCGGGTGGCGGGTCCGGTGGTCCCGGCCCCGGTCGGGCCGGCCGGGCCGGCGGCCCCGGCTCCGGCCCGGCCGGTGGTGTCAGTCCTGGCCGGGGCCGGCGGGCGGGGGCGTCCGGGCCAGCCGGCGGACGATGCGCCGCAGCTGCTCGGTGTAGTGCTCCTGGAACTCGGGGGAGTCCGGTTCGAGACCGAAGACCCGGCGGACCGCGTGCGGCATGGTGACCGGGACCGAGACGGCGCCCATGAGCAGCAGCAGCACGGCGGCCGGGTCCAGCTCCGGGCCGACCTGGCCCTCCTCCTGGCGCCGCCGCAGGTCGCTCAGGTCCTCCCGCGTCTCCTCCCAGGCCTCGCCGGTGAGCGCCCGCCACACGGCGAGCCGCGTCCCCCGCGGGTCGGTGAAGGAGTGCCGCAGATAGGCGACGACGACCTCCTCCAGCGACAGCGCCGGGTCGTTGATCGCCTCCTCCTCGGCCTGCCACAGCCGGGCGAGCGCCCGGTACAGCCCTTCCTTGCCGCCGAAGTAGTAGTTGATCAGCTGCTTGTTGACCCCCGCCCGGTCGGCGATGTCCTGCACCCGCGCGCCCGCGTACCCCTTCGACGCGAACTCGTCCTTGGCCGCTTCCAGCAGCAGGCGGCGGGAGCGCTCGGCGTCGAGCTTGCGCTCCTCGGGGGCGGGGGCGCGACGGGGCCGCCTCGGCGGCTGCGGCATACGAGGACTTTCGGTCACCGGATCAGGGTAGCCGGGGCCATCCACCGCCTGATCTCCTTATCCAACTATTTGTTTGACAAGTTCATCCGGATGGTTGAACCATGGTCGGGACCTACCAAGCACTGCAAGCGGGGAGAACGTGATGATCGTGGTGACCGGGGCCACCGGGACGGTCGGCCGGTATCTGGTGGACGAACTGGTCGAGGCGGGGGTGAAGGTCTGCGCCCTCAGCCGGGATCCCGAGCGCGCCGGACTGCCCGCGGGGGTGCAGGTGGTACGCGCCGGTGACCTGCCGATGTGCGACGTCGCGGCGATCTTCCTCAACCCGGTGGTGGTGTGGGGGAGCGGCCCGGCGGAGTTCCTGCGGCAGGCCGCCTGGCACGGGGTGCGCCGGGTGGTCACCCTCTCGTCGTCCGCCGTCACCGAACCGCCCGGCACCGGGCCCGCCACCGGCGAGCCCGCACCCGGCGGCAACCCGATCGGCGCCCACCACCGCGAACTGGAGCGCGCCATCGAGGCGTCCGGCCTGGAGTGGACGCACCTGCGGCCCGGCGCGTTCGCGTCGAACGCGGCGGGCTGGGCGGACCAGATCCGCGCCGGTGACGTGGTCCGGGGGCCGTACGCCCGCGCCCAGCAGGCCCCGATCCACGAGGCGGACATCGCGGCGGTCGCCGCCCGCGCCCTGCTCACCGACGACCTCGTCGGCTCCGCCCCGGTGCTCACCGGGCCGGAGTCGCTGACCCTGGCCGAGCAGGTGCGCCTCGTCGGTGAGGCGATCGGCCGCCCGCTGCGCTACGAGGAGATCCCGCCCGAGGCGGCGCTGGAGCGGATGGTCGGCGGGCACCTCACGGCGGAGATCGCGGACTCGCTGCTCCGGATGTTCGCCGAGTCGGTCGACCGCCCGGCCGCCCTCTCGCCGGAGACCGAGCGGATCACCGGCCGGCCGGGCCGCACCTTCGCCCAGTGGGCCGGCGAGCGCGGTCCGGCGCTGTTCGGCTGAGCCGCGGCCGGCCCTGGCCGGAAACCGACGGAGTACCGGCGGGTGCCCGCCGGCCTCGGCGCCGCCCCCGGCCGGCATCCGGCCGGGGGCGACCCGCCCGCCGGTGAGGCCCGCGAGCCGCGGTCGCCGGGGCCGGGCCGGTGCCCGGCCCCGGCGGGTGCTCAGGACGCCTCCCTGGCCTTCCGGCCCGAGGCGCTCTTCTTGGCGGCGGGCTTCTTCGCGGCGGATTTCCCCGCGGCGGGCTTGCCGGCCGCGGTCTTCTTCGCCGTGGTCTTCCCGCCGGCGGTCTTCCCGGCCGCGGCCTTCTTCGCGGGCGCCTTCTCCGTACCGGCCGCCGCGCGCCCGCCGCCGGTGCGCTTGCCGGCCGTGCCTCCGGCGGTCTTCCCGGCCGGCGCCTCGTCCGCGTCCCCGCGGCCACGCAGCGCGGTGACCGTGGCCTTCTTCGCCCCGCCCGCCGCGGGTGCCTCGCCACGGGACCTGCGGGCGCTGCGGACGCTGTCCTGGAGCGCCGCCATCAGATCGACCACCTGCCCGGTGCCGGGCGCGGCGGCGGGCTCGGCGGCCGGGGCGGCCCCGGAGACCTTGGCGGCGACGAGTTCCTCCAGCGCCTCGTAGTACTCGTCGTGCAGGGACGCCAGGTCCACTTCGCCGAGCGTCGCCATCAGGGTGTCCGCGAGATCGAGTTCGGCTTCCTTCACCGTCACCTTGGCGGTGGGGGCCATGCCGGATCGGTCGCGCACCTCGTCCGGCCAGACCAGCCGGTGCACGGCGATGACGTCCCCGGCGACCCGCAGCATGCCCAGCCGTTCGCGTCCCCGGTGCGCGTACTTGGCGATCGCGACCTTGCCGCCGCGTTCGAGCGCCTCGCGCAGCAGGACGTACGGCTTGGCCGCGGCGGCTCCGTTGGCGCCCAGGTAGTAGGCGTCGGCCATCTGGAGGGGGTCGATGTCGCCGGCCGGGACGAAGGCCTCGATCTCCAGGGTGTGCGTGGTGGGCAGCGGCAGCGCGGCGAGGTCCTCGTCGGTGACCGGGATGAGGCTGCCGTCGGCGTCCTCGTACGCCTTGCCGATCTCGCCCGTGCCGACCTGCTCGTTCTCCAGCTCGCACACCTTGCGGTAGCGGATCCGGCCCTGGTCGGCGGTGTGGATCTGCTTGAAGGAGACCGTGTGGGACTCCTCGGTGGCCGCGTACATCTTGACGGGGATGCTGACCAGGCCGAATGAAATGGTGCCATTCCAGATGGATCGCATCATCAATCCCTTTCATGACCATTTCATGAGATTCTTATCGTATGCCGCCGATCACGGAGGTGGAGGGGCGACGACTGGCCCTCCGTAATCTCGACAAGGTCATCCATCCGGCCACCGGGACCACCAAGGGCGAGCTGCTGCACTACCTCGCGGCGACGGCGGACGCGCTGCTGCCGCATCTGCGCGGGCGGCCGCTGGCGTTCCTGCGCTATCCGGACGGCCCCGACGGGGAGAAGTTCTTCACCAAGAACCCGCCGCCGGGCACACCCGGCTGGGTGACCACCGCCGATGTCCCGCGCCATGAGGGGCGCACCGGGCGGCAGGTGCTCGTCCAGGACCTGCCCACGCTGATCTGGGCGGGCAACCTGGTCGTCGAGTTCCACGTGCCGATGTGGCGGGAGGACCAGGGGTACGGGCTCGCCGACCGGCTGGTGCTCGACCTCGACCCGGGGAGCCCCGCGACGATCGTGGAGTGCTGCCGGGTCGCGGGATGGCTCAGGCGGCGGCTGGAGCGGGACGGGCTGCGGGTGCACGCCAAGACCAGCGGATCCAAGGGGCTGCACCTGCTGGCGCCGCTGCGGCCGACCGCGTCCGGCGACGTCACCGCCTACGCCAAGCGGCTCGCCATCGAGGCCGAGCGGGCCCTGCCCGACCTGGCGCTGCACCGGATGAAGCGCGCCCTGCGGCCCGGGAAGGTCTTCGTGGACTTCAGCCAGAACACCGCGGCCAAGACCACCGCCGCCCCGTACACCCCGCGCGCCCAGCCCACTCCCACCGTCTCCACCCCGGTCACCTGGGACGAGGTCGAATCCTGCGACGCTCCCGAGCGGCTCGGCTTCCGCATCGAGGACATCCCGGCCCGCCTCGACCGGTACGGGGACCTGCTCGGCCCGCTCTTCGACCCCGGGCACGCCGCGCCGCTGCCGGCGGACTGACCGGGGCCGGCCGCCCCGCGGGCCCGCGCCGCCCCCGGCGCGGGCCCCGGCCCCTGCTCAGGCGCCGGATCCCGCGGTCGAGCGGTAGCACCCCGCCCGCGCGGCCGCCGCGGCCGCTTCGGCGGCGCGTTCCGCCGCGGCCTCGTCCAGCGGGGCGGCGCTGGTGAGCAGCCGGTAGTACAGGGGCGCCGAGACGGCGCGGATCACCTCGTGCCCGTCGGTGTCCGCCGGCAGTTCGCCGCGCTCGACGGCCTGCTGCACGCACGGGGCCCATTCGGCGATCCGGATCTCGTAGAAGCGGTGCAGGGCCTCCGCGGTCCTCGCGTCCGTGGTGGCCGCGGCGATCACCGCCTTGAACAGCGCGCCCTGGCGCCGGTCGGACAGGGTGCGCCGGACCAGCGAGGCGTTGGCCTTCAGGTCCTCCAGGAGCGAGCCGGTCTCGGTGCGCGGCAGCGACTGCTCGGCCATGTCGCTCAGCAGGTCGGCCACCAGGCCGGCCACGGTGCCCCACCGGCGGTACACGGTCGTCTTGCCGACGTCGGCGCGGCGCGCGATGTCGGCCAGGTCGAGCCGGGCGAACCCCTGCTCGGCCAGGGCGTCCCCGGCGGCCTCCAGTACCGCGGCCCGCACCCGCGCGGTGCGTCCTCCGGGGCGTACGGTTCCCGGCTCGGCACTCTCGATCCCCATAACGGGTCTCCAGTTCCATTAGAAGCGATCGTCTGTTACGTTGTACCCATCTTAAGGGGGCTCCGGTCCCGTTAACTGACGCTGGAGGGATCGACCATGGAGTACCGGCAGTTGGGCGCGTCCGGCCTGAAGGTTCCCGCGCTGAGCTTCGGAGCCGGCACGTTCGGCGGCCAGGGGCCGCTGTTCGGCGCCTGGGGCAACACCGACGCCGAGGAGGCGCGCCGGCTGGTCGACATCTGCCTGGAAGCGGGCATCACGATGTTCGACACCGCCGACGTGTACTCGGCCGGCGCCTCCGAGGAGGTGCTGGGCGCGGCCATCAAGGGCCGCCGCGACCAGGTCCTGGTGTCCACCAAGGCCGGCCTCCCGATGGGCGACGGCCCCGGGGACGCGGGCACCTCGCGGTCCCGCCTGATCAAGGCCACCGAGGACGCCCTGCGCCGGCTCGGCACCGACTACATCGACCTCTTCCAGCTGCACGCCTTCGACGCCGCCACCCCCGTCGAGGAGGTGCTGTCCACGCTCGACCAGCTGGTACGGGCCGGAAAGATCCGCTACACCGGCGTCTCCAACTTCGCCGGCTGGCAGCTGATGAAGTCGCTCGCCGCCGCCGACCGGCAGGGCTACCCGCGGCACGTGGCCCACCAGGTCTACTACTCGCTGGTCGGTCGCGACTACGAGTGGGAGCTGATGCCCCTCGGCCTCGACCAGGGCGTCGGCGCGATGGTGTGGAGCCCGCTGGGCTGGGGACGCCTCACCGGCAAGCTGCGCCGCGGCACCCCGATACCGGCGGACAGCCGGCTGCACCAGACCGCCGACTACGGCCCGCCGGTGGCGGACGAGGACCTGTTCCGCGTGGTCGACGCGCTCGACGAGGTCGCGGAGGAGACCGGGAAGACGATCCCGCAGGTCGCCATCAACTGGCTGCTGCGGCGCCCGACCGTCGCCACCGTCATCGTCGGCGCCCGCAACGAGGCGCAGCTGCGGCAGAACATCGGCGCCGTGGGCTGGGAACTGACCCCGGAGCAGGTCGCGAAGCTCGACGCGGCGAGCGGCAAGCCCGCGCCCTACCCCTACTTCCCCTACGAGCGCCAGGAGGGCTTCGCCCGCCTCAGCGCCCCGCTGTTCCCGTACCCGACGACCCCGGCGTCCTGACGGCCCACCCGTCCCGCCCGACCCGGCGGGATTCAGGTGCCTGTCGGCACGCCGCGTCAGAGCGTGTACGGGTCCTCGACGGCGGCGGCTGCCAGTCGGTCCAGGGCATCCCGGACGCCGACGGGAGCAGCCGTCGAGGTCCGCGCCTGCCGGGCGCTCGCCCGGAACAGGTTGAGCGTGCGCACCGACGCGGTCTCGCCGACGGCGGGAAGGAGGGAGAGGGCGAGCTCTTCCGCCTCCTGCCAAGCACGGAGACGCAGCAGGCCGTGGAGGAGGCGAGCGGCCGAGATGTTGCGGTACCCGACCTGCGGGCCGCCGTCCCGGTGCAGCGCGCGCCGCAGGTGGGGAATGCTCTCCGCGTAGTGTCCGGCGGTCTGCAGGGCGTACCCCTGGTGGCCGTCGATCTCGTTCGCGCTGACCCACCATGCCCACGGCGGGTCACCATGACGCTCCCCTTCGCTATGGAGCGACCGCGCCATGTCGAAGGAGCGCGTGCCTTCCGTGAACTGCCCGCCCTCCGTCAGCCCTTTCGCCTCACGCATGCGGAACAGGGCTTCGATGCGGGGTGACAGCCGAGTGCGCTCGATGACCGAACGGGCGATGGACAGCTCCTCCCGGTGGCGGCCCAGCCAGCCCGCATGCATGGCCATGTTCTGCAGCACGAGCAACTCGATCGAACGGTCCCCGGAAACCCGTGCCAGCATCAGCGCTTCCTGGTTGAACCGGCGCGCGGCGGCGTGCTTCTCCGCATCGAACAGGGCCCATCCCGCCACTTCGGCCAATTCAGCCGCCGCCGCCTGGATGTCGCGCTCGTGCTGCGGGTCGAAATCGCCCTCACCGAGCCGTCTGTGGACCGCCTTGAAGGCCCGTGCGGACATTTCCGCGATGGGCATGCCGCTGAACTCGTTGTCCAGGGCGACCAGGCGTGCGGAGGTCTCCCGGATGGCCTGTGCATATGCCGATCCCGCTGACGCACTCAGTAGCGGAGCGATGTCCGGGGCGGCCCCGGGGTCTTCCAGTCGTGCGGCGAGTTCGACCAGCGTGCCCTCCGCGTCGAGCAAGGCGTCCAGTGCCGCCGCGAGTTGGGGAGAGGGTGCCTGCTTTCCGGACACGACGCGCGACAGATAGGCGTGGTCATAGCTGAGCTGCCGAGCCGCCGCTCGCAGGCTCCACCCGCGCTCACGCAGCGCCGCCGCCACCCGACGTCCGAAGTCACCGCCGCTGCCCATGGGTTCAGCCTACTGGTCACCACGCTGTCACCGCCCAGTCACCACATGTGGCGGTCGTTCGAGAGAAGACTCTCCGTGCCAGGCAGGCACACCCTGCCGAGTCGATCGACTGGGGACGGGCGCATGAACGAGCACACGGCAACCGGCACCTCTCGCCGGGCACCGGTGGGTACGAACCGTGACCGGTTCGGGGCCGAAGTGGTGGACCGCGGCACATGGAACCCCCCGCACGGCCTGGACGTGGTGGTACTCCCCGCGGGCCGGTGGTGGAACGCGGTCCGCGTTCCGGCGGGGCTCGGTGAGCGGGTCCTGACCCTCCTGGGCGACGTCAGCGGACCCGTGATCCAGGACGGCGACCGGATGTACTGGCTCGTGCCCACGACCATGGCGCGGCGGCCGCCGATGCGGGACGTCACCGTCCTTCCCGCGGAGCACGGCCGGACCGTGTACCTGGGCGTGCCGCCGGCGCACCGGACCGCGGGCCCGGGGCTGTACTGGCGGGTCCCGGCCGAGCGTGAACCGACCGACCCGGACCTGCTGTTCGTCGCGTTGCGGATCGCGCTCAACACCCCGTCCGGGCCGTAGGCGGCCCGGTGGGCCGGAGGGCGGCTGCGGTGGGTGAACATGCCCCGGGGGCCCGGCCGCCGGCTCACCGCGGCCGTGTTCCGGCGGGTCACCCCGCACGAGGGGACCGGTCCGGCCGAAGCCTCGACGGCGGCCGATGGAGGGCGTGTTCATGTGGCGCAGATGTCACGCCGGGTCTTAACCAATGCGTTACACCGTGGTAGGTGTGGTGTCACAGTGATCGTTGAGGCTGGTGTCGTTCCGGCTGCCGCCGACGACAGCGCCCAGCCGTCACGTCCGACAGAAGTACGGTCCTCCCCCCACGATCCGACCAGGATGGGACCACAGAGATGCGGAATCCGCTGGGGCGCGTCCACGCGCTCCGGGGACGCCCCGCCGCGCGCCACCGCACATCGGGGTGGCGCCCGAAAGGGCAGTCCCCACCTGCCGAGACCACCGATCGGCACCGCCACGCGCGGTCGCCACGGGGCGGGGCCGCCACGGCCCGCGCCGCGCACCCCGGCCCGGCCGTGCGCCCGGCCGCCGGCCCGGCGTACCCGGGCCGCGCCGCCCGCCAACCGGCGGACCGGCCGCTGACCGGTCGAAGAACCGACCGCATCCGCTGAGCGCCCGCGCTCCGCGCCCCGCCCGCCCGCCACGCGAACCGGTCCACGACCGCGGGTACGCGTGACTCCGCGCGCCGTCCGAGCGGCGGTGGGGTCTTCCGGGCCCCCGGCCGCTCCGCCGTGCCCCGCCACGGCCGGCCGGCGGACCCGCCCCGGCAGCGGAACGCCCCGACGGCGGACTCGTCCCGGCGGCGGACCGGCCACGGTGGTGGACCCCCCGTCGGCGGACTCGTCCCGGTGGCGACCCGCCCCGGGCGGCAGTCCGTTCCGGCGGCAGTCCGTTCCGGCGGCGGACCCGCCACGGAGGCGCCCCGCCCGGTGCGTGCCGGCCGCGGGCATGCCGGCGGCCCCGCCGCCCGTGACCGCGTACCGTCCGGCGGCCACCGCCCGCCCGGGCCGCACCCGACGGTGCCGCGGACGCGCTCCGCATGCCCCGCCGGGTGCGGCCCCGGCCACCCGCCGGACGGGCGCGCCCCAGGACGTTCCCGCGCGCCCCGCGGCGGGCCGCCCGGCCCCGGCCCGGTCGCGCCCGCGGGCGGCGCGGGACGCGCTCCGGCGGACGGCCCGAGCGCGGGCGCGCTCCGGCGGACGGTCCGCACCCCCCGATGTGTACGGAAGGAACCCTTCAGGTGCTCACTTCGCACCCCGTGAACCCCGGCCCGATACCCGGGACGGACGATGCGGGTGACGGCCCGTCGTCGCCGTCGCCCGGATCGGTGCCGTCACCCCCGGCGCAGCGTTCCGTCCCCGGCCCCCGGACACCGTCCGGGCCCGGCGGCGGCCGGATACTGGCCGTCGGCGCCCCCGGCCCGCGGCTCGACCGGCTCACCGCGACCCTGCGCGCCACCGGCCACGAGGTCAGCCACGCGCCCCCCGGCGACGTGGGGCGGCAGCTCCGGCAGGCCCCGCCGGACGCGATCGTCGCGCTGGACGAGGACACCGGGGACGGCACCGGACTCGACGCCGTCCGGGAAGTACGCGCCGCGCCCGCCGGCCGCGCCCTGCCGCTGCTCATGGTCGCGGCCGCACCGGGCCCCGAGAAGGTCGCCGACCTGCTGCGGCACGGGGCCGACGACTGCGTTCCCGACACCTCCGACCCGGTGGAGGTCTCGGCCCGGATCGAGGCCAAGCTCCGCCGGGTGCCGGTCCCCGTCGAGAACCT
This sequence comes from Streptomyces sp. NPDC018031, assembly GCF_044327625.1. Classification (NCBI taxonomy): domain Bacteria; kingdom Bacillati; phylum Actinomycetota; class Actinomycetes; order Kitasatosporales; family Streptomycetaceae; genus Streptomyces; species Streptomyces sp. NPDC018031. The sequence goes on along the minus strand of NZ_JBIRFT010000001.1, from coordinate 1,045,425 downwards.
GCTGCGCGACCCGCGGACCGGGCTGTACTCACGGCCGCACTTCCTCGACGAACTCGACCGCGAGCTGCGCCGCCCGGCCACCGGGCGGCGCGGCGGTGTGATGGCCGTGGTCGGCGTCGCCGAGATGGGCGCGCTGGAGTCCCGGCTCGGGCCCCGGGTGCGGCGCGAGGTCGCCGAGCGGCTGGCCGGGGTGGCGGAGAAACTGGGCGGCCCCTGCGACCGGTTCGGCTGGGACGAGGACGGGCATCTGCTGATGCTGCTGCCCGGCGTCGACGAGGACACCGCCCGCCGCGCCCTGGAGCGGTTCGCCGCGGCCGCCGCCGGGACCCGGTTCATCGTCGCCGACGAGAACGTCCGGCTCACCCCGGCGGTCGGCTGGACACCGCTGGCCGGCTGCGCCGAACCGGTGCAGGCGGAGGAGCGCGCCCGGGCCGCGGCGGCCGAGGCGATCAGCCACCGCGATCTGCGTCCGGTGCGCTACGAGCCGACGATGCGCGGACCCCGGCACCGGCGGTCCTCCCGCGGCGCGGCGGTCCGCTCCCTGCTGGCGGTGCTCTCCCCGGCGGTCGTGCTGCTGGTCGGCGTGGGGCTGCCGTTCCTCCTCTACCAGCAGGCCTACCAGGCCGGCTGGGACCTCGGCTCCGCCATGTACTGGGTGGTGGTGACCGGACTGCTGGTCTCCGCGGTGCTCATCCTGCTGGAGTGCCTGTTCTCGCTCGACGCGCCGAGCCGCCCGGACCGGCCGGGGCAGCCCTATCCGCCGGCCAGCGCGGTCATCGCCGCCTACCTGCCGAACGAGGCCGCGACCATCGTCGACACGGTGGAGTCCTTCCTGGGCCTCCGCTACCCGGGCGAGCTGGAGATCGTGCTCGCCTACAACACGCCGCACCCGCTGCCGGTCGAGGACACCCTGCGCGAGATGGCCCGGCGCGACCCCCGCCTGGTGCTGCTCCCGGTGGCCGGCAGCACCTCCAAGGCGCAGAACGTCAACGCCGCGGTCACCCGGGTGCGCGGCGAGATGGTCGGGATCTTCGACGCCGACCACCACCCCGCCCCGGACGCCTTCCGGCACGCCTGGCACTGGCTGTCCAACGGCTACGACGTGGTGCAGGGCCACTGCGTGGTCCGCAACGGAGACAGCTCCTGGGTCGCCGAACTGGTCGCCGTGGAGTTCGAGGCGATCTACGCGGTCAGCCACCCGGGCCGCACCCGGCTCTACGGCTTCGGGGTGTTCGGCGGCTCCAACGGCTTCTGGCGCACCGACGTCCTCGCCCGGACCCGGATGCACGGCTCGATGCTCACCGAGGACATCGACTCCACCATGCGCGCGCTGGCCGACGGCGCGCGCTTCACCGTGGACCGCACCCTGATCTCGCGGGAACTCGCCCCCACCAGCCTCACCTCGCTGTGGAACCAGCGGTCGCGCTGGGCACAGGGCTGGCTCCAGGTCTCGCTCAAGCACCTCTGGCGGGCCCTGCGGTCCCCGGTGTTCGACCGCCGGCAGAAGGCCGGACTGCTGGTCCTCCTCGGCTGGCGGGAGATCCAGCCGTGGCTGACCCTGCAGATGCTGCCCGTGCTGGGCTTCGCCGTCTGGCGCGCGGGCGGTCCGGACCGGCTGGACTGGGCGGTGCCGGTGTGCCTGCTCGCCACGGCCTTCACCCTCTCGGCCGGGGTGGTGCAGGCCGCGTTCGCCCGGCGGCTCGCGGTGCCGGAGATCCGGCGGCGGCGCGGCTGGTTCTGGCGCTACGTGCTCACCACCACCTTCTTCTACACCCACTTCAAGAACATGCTCGCCCGGCAGGCGTGCCTGAAGGAGGCGCTGGGGGAGCGGCAGTGGCGGGTCACCCCCCGGGCCGCGTCCGCCCCGAAGGCGGGGGGCCGGGCATGAGCGCCACCGACGGCCGGGCCACGGCCGCCCCGGCCCGCCCCCGGCGGGCCGGCCGGAAGGGCGCCGCCCCGGACCCGGCGGGCACCGGGACGGCGGGCGGCCCGCGCCCCCCGGAGGGCGCGCCGGCCCGCAGCCGGGCCCGGGAGATCGAGGGGTTCCGCGGGCTCGCCGCCCTGAGCACGGTGGTCTTCCACGTCTGGCAGCAGTACTTCCGCTACGACGCGGCCGGCTCCCACCCGCCGGTGTCCGACCCGTTCCTGGGCGCGCTGATCTCCCTGGAGGTCATCGACCTGTTCTTCGTGCTGTCCGCGTACCTGCTGACGCTCAGTTACGCGCGGGCGGCGATCGACGGCGGCTCCGTCCGGCCGGCCCGGGCCTTCCTCCACCGCCGGGCGGTCCGCATCGTCCCGCTGTACTTCCTGGCGGTCCTGGTCGTCTGGTCCCTCCGGAACCCCACCCTGCCGGGGAACTGGTCCGACCTGCTCGCGCACCTCACCTTCACCCATGTCTTCGACCGGGAGCAGATCTTCTACACCATCGGCCCCACCTGGTCGCTCTCCCTGGAGATGCTGTTCTACCTGGCGCTGGTGGTGCTGGGGCCGGCCGCCGTCCGTCTCTGCCGGCCGCTGCGGCGGCGCGCGGCCCGGGTGGCCGTCTGCGCGGCGGGCTGCGGGCTGCTGTACGTGCTGCCCGTCCTGTGGATCGCCGTCGCCCGCTACGGGTTCGGGGTGCCGCACACCGACTGGCCGGTGTACTTCGGGCCGCAGGCCCGCTTCGGGGGCTTCGCGGCCGGCATGGCGCTGGCGGTGCTGACCGTCGCCCTCGGCGAGCGCGGCAGGCCGGGCACCGGGCCGGTGGTGGCGCTGCGGCTGACCGCGCTGGCCTCCCTCTACACCCTGTCGCTGCTCACCACCCACCCGGAGAACGTCGCCAGCACCTTCTACCACCCGGCGGCGAGCCTGCTGTGGGCGGTGCTGCTGTACGCCACCGTGCACACGCGGACCCGCGGCCGGTGGCACCGGATGCTCTCCGCCCGGTGGCTGACCGCCACCGGACTGATCAGCTACAGCCTCTTCATCTGGCACGAGCCGATCATGCTGGAGCTGGCCCGGGCCGGTCTGCTGCCGGACGCCCAGGGGGGCTTCCCGGCGGCGGTGGCGGTCGTGCTGCTGGTCTCGGTGCCCGCGGCGGCGCTCAGCTACTGGCTCGTGGAGTACCCGTCGGGCCTGCTCGGCCGGCTCCGGGACGGCCGCGGCCGGCCCCGCGACTTCTACCGGCAGCCGGACCCGGCACCGGCCGGGACGCCGGCGGGGGCGTCGTCCGGGCCGCGGACGCCGGTGCCGGAGCGCTCCCCGCAACCGGCCGGCTGACGGCGGCCCCGGCGGCCCCGGCGGCCCCGGCGGTCGCGCCGCCGGGGGCCGCTCGCCGCGCAGGCCGCTCGCCGCGCAGGCCGCTCGCCGCGCAGGCCGCGCGGCGGGCGGCCCGCGGTGGCGGGCAGCGGACGTCCCGGCGGGTCAGGACACCTTCACCCAGTCCAGGCTCCGTTCCACCGCCTTCTTCCAGCCCGCGTAGCCCTCCGCGCGCCGCTCCTCGCTCCACTGCGGTTCCCAGCGCTTCGACTCCTGCCAGTGGGACCGCAGTTCGTCGGCGTCCCGCCAGAAGCCGGTGGCCAGCCCGGCGGCGTAGGCCGCGCCCAGCGCGGTGGTCTCGGCGACCACCGGACGGCTGACCGGGACGCCCAGCACATCGGCCTGGATCTGCATGCACAGGTCGTTGGCGGTCACCCCGCCGTCCACCCGGAGCACGTCCAGGTGCACCCCGGAGTCCTGCTCCATCGCCTCCACCACGTCACGGCTCTGGTAGCAGATGGCCTCCAGCGTGGCACGGGCCAGGTGTTCGCCGGTGTTGTACCGCGACAGGCCGACGATCGCGCCCCGGGCGTCGGAGCGCCAGTACGGGGCGAAGAGCCCGGAGAAGGCCGGCACGAAGTACGTGCCCCCGTTGTCCTCCACCGCGCGGGCCAGCCGCTCGCTCTCCGCCGCGTCCTTGATGATCTTCAGCTGGTCGCGGAGCCACTGCACCGCGGCCCCGGTGACGGCGATCGAGCCCTCCAGCGCGTAGACCGCCGGGCTGCCGTCGAACTGGTACGCCACCGTGGTCAGCAGGCCGGACCGGGAACGCACCAGCTCGGTGCCGGTGTTGAGGACCAGGAAGTTGCCGGTGCCGTAGGTGTTCTTCGCCTCGCCCGGGGTGAAGCAGACCTGCCCCACGGTCGCCGCCTGCTGGTCGCCGAGCACCCCCGCGATGGGGATCGCGGCGCGCAGCGGGCGGGAGGTACGGGCCTGCCCGAACGCCTCCGGATGCGCGGACGGATGGATGCGCGGCAGCATGGCGCGCGGCACCCCGAAGATCTGCAGCAGTTCGTCGTCCCAGTCCAGGGTCTCCAGGTCCATCAGCATGGTGCGGCTGGCGTTGGTGACGTCGGTGGCGTGCACCCCGCCGTCCGGACCGCCGGTCAGGTTCCACAGCACCCAGGCGTCCGTGTTGCCGAAGACGGCGTGCCCCTGTTCGGCCGCCTCCCGCAGCCCGTCGACGTTCTCCAGCAGCCACTTGAGCTTCCCGCCGGAGAAGTACGTCGCCGGCGGCAGCCCGGCCTTGCGCCGGATCACCTCGCCGTGCCCGTCCCGCTCCAGGGCGGCGGCGATCGCGTCGGTGCGGGTGTCCTGCCAGACGATGGCGTTGTAGTACGGGTGACCGGTGCGCGGGTCCCACACCACGGTGGTCTCCCGCTGGTTGGTGATGCCGATCGCGTGCAGGTCCGAGGCGGAGAGCCCGCCCGACCGGATGGCGTTCTGGATCACCGTGTTGGTGCGTTCCCAGATCTCCACCGGGTCGTGCTCGACCCACCCGGACCGCGGCAGGATCTGCCGGTGTTCGAGCTGGTGCCGGGCCACTTCGTTGCCGGAGTGGTCGAAGATCATGAACCGGGTGCTGGTGGTTCCCTGGTCCACCGCACCGACGAACTCGGGCATCGCTGCCGCCTCTCGTGCTCGGTCGGGCCGACGCGCCGCGCGTCAGGTCAGGTCGGGGGTGCGGCCGGGTTCCTGCATCTCCGGCACCGGGAGGAAGCGGCCGACGAAGAACTTGTAGAGCGCCGCGCCGAGGACGGCTCCGATCAGCGGGCCGACGATCGGCACCCAGAAGTACAGATCCCCGTACTGATCTCGCCAGGCTCCGCCGTAGCCGGTCAGGTACGACGCCAGCCGGGGGCCGAAGTCCCGCGCCGGGTTGATCGCGTATCCGGCGTCCGAACCCCAGGCCATACCGATCGCCACCACGATCAGCCCGATGATGAACGGGCCGAGGTTCGCCCCCGGCGGGGTGTTGAGCAGGTCGGTCACCGCGAAGATCAGCATCAGCAGGATCGCGGTGCCGATGATCTGGTCCCGGAACGCGCCCCACTCGCTGACCGGCAGCACGCCGTTGCCCGGCAGGGTGGAGAACACGCCCTGGGTCTTGATGGTGTGCCCGGGGTCGGCCGCGGCCAGCGTCTCGGTGTAGTTCCACCGCACCAGCAGCGCCGCGACGAACGCGCCGGCGGTCTGCGCCAGCGCGTACGGGGCGACCTTCTTCCAGGGGAAGCCCTTGAACATGGCGAGCGCCAGGGTGACCGCGGGGTTGATGTGGGCGCCGCTGAGCCGGGCGGCGACGTACACACCCAGGGTGACGCCGATGCCCCAGGCCCAGGCGATGCTGTCGTGGTCACCCAGCGCCCCCTCGGCCAGGAACCCGCCGGTCACCACCTGGGCGACGACGCCGCAGCCGAACAGGATCAGGATCATGGTGCCCGCGAACTCGGCGGACAGCTCACCGATGAGACCCGACCGTCTGGGCCGGGTCGTGTCTTCAGACATGGGTACCCGCTTCCCGAGGGGACGTGGAGGCGTGCCGGAACACGTCTCGTTCATCCTCGGCACGGGGTAGCGGTGTCCGCTCGCCGAGCGCACCCATCCGGTGGTCCCGTGCCGCCCGGGCCGCCGCCGCGGCCGCTTCTCCGGCGCGATCCGGACCGGGCCGCGCCGGGTTCCGCCGGCCCCGCCCCGCGCCGGACTGGAAGGCCCGCCCGGGAGGGTGCACGGTGGACACCAGCGCCCACCGACGCGAAGGAGCCTCCATGCCCACCAAGCCGCTGACCGACGCCGCCCTGGAGAAGGCCCTGGCCGACCTTCCCGGCTGGTCGGTCCAGGAGGGGGAGCTGACCAAGACCTTCAAGGGCCCCAGGTCCGCCGTCCCCGGGCTGTACGCGGCCGTCGCCGCGGCCGAGGACGAGGCCGACCACCACGCCCGGATCACCATCCTGTACGGCACCATCACCTTCGGCCTGAACACCCATGACGCGGGCGGTGCCATCACCGCCAAGGACACCGGGATGGCGGCCCGGATCAGCGCGCTCGCCGCGGAGCACGGGGTCCAGGCCCAGGCGTGACGGAGCCCGGCACCGGTGCGGGGCCCGCACCGCACCGGCTCCGGCCGTCCCGCCGACCGGGCCCGTGCCGTCCGCCCGGCCGGCGGAGGCCGTCCGGTCCGCCCCCGGCGCCGTCGAGGGCCGCCCCACGCCGGTCGCCGGAGACCTTGGCCGGCCGCGCCAACCGCCCGTCCGCCGAGCGAAACAGCCCTCCGTCGGGCGGCGTCAGCCGGGCCGGTAGCCCGCGAAGCAGGAGGCGCAGGCACCGAGCCCCTTCGCCCTGGCGGTGGCGAGCGGGACCCGGCGCGGGGTGTGGGTCTCCAGGGCCCAGGCGGGCGGCGTAGTCCTGGCCTTCCCGCAGGGCCCGGCAGCCGGCGGAGCGGTGGAACGCCTGGCCCCGGGCGGTGATGTGGACGAACCGCGGCAGCCCGCCGGGCGGTGGCGCGCAGTCCACGCACTGCTCGACGATCAGGTCATGAACGCAGCGCTCAGCCATGGCCCAGGCCTAACCCGGGCGATGGTCAACCGAGGCTGGCAGCATGGCAGTTGACGGCCCGGCGGCGCCCCCGGGACACCTCCCGGCGCCCCTGCTGCCGCCGGAGCCGCGCCGGTGCCCCGTGGCGGCCGCCGGGACCGGCCCGGCCCCGGCGGCCGCGCCCCTTCGACCGGCCGCCGCGGCACCCGGACGCCGCCCCCGGAGCGCCGGGGCCGTGCCATGGCCGGGAGTGATCGCCGCTACGGTGTGGCGAGGAACGCCGGGACGGAACGGAGAGCGGGATGGAACCTGGGGACGAGCCCCCGCGGCACGACCCACCCGGCGTCCGGCCGGGCCCGGACACCCCGCCGGACGAGGCCGCCGGGCCGATGGCGGACCTGGTGCACGCCCGGGACCGGCTGCAGGCGCTGCTGGACGCGGTCCTCGCCATCAGCCGCGAGCTGGACCTCCCCACCGTCCTGCACCGCATCGTCACCACCGCGATGGACCTGGTCGGCGCCCGCTACGGGGCGCTGGGCGTGCTCGACGAGAGCGGGACCGAACTGGCCCAGTTCATCACCGCCGGGCTGTCCGAGGGGGAGCGGGGCGCCCTGGCCGGGATCGACTTCCCGCACGGCCGGGGCGTCCTCGGCCACCTCATCCGCCACCCGCAGCCGCTGCGCGTGGAGAACATCCCCGCCCACCCGGCCTCGGTCGGATTCCCCCCGGGACACCCCCACATGCGCACCCTGCTCGGTGCCGCGATCACCGTCCGGGGGCAGATCTACGGCGACCTCTACCTGTCCGAGCGGTACGACGGGAAGCCCTTCGACGCCCAGGACGAGGAGATCCTGGTCGCCCTCGCCGGGGCGGCCGGCATCGCCGTCGCCAACGCCCGGCTGTACCAGCAGGTCCACTCCGGGGCCGAGCACTTCCAGCGGCTGCTGCTGCCGATCCTCCCGGACATGCGGCCGTTCGAGGCGGCGGCGGTGTACCGGCCGGCCGCGCAGCCGCACCACCTCGGCGGCGACTGGTACGACGCCATGCTGCTGCCCGACGGCTCCTGGGCGGCGGTCATCGGCGACGTGGTCGGCCACGACCTGAACGCCGCGGCCGCCATGGCGCAGACCCGGAACATGCTGCGCGCACTGCTGTACGACCGGTGCTCGCCCCCCAGCGCGGTGCTCCACCAACTCGACCGCACGCTGCACGCGGTCACCGACGTCCCGGTCACCACGGCCTGCCTGGCGCGTATCGAGGCCGCCCCGGCCGGCGCCCCGGGCGCCCCGTGGACGCTGCACTGGAGCAGCGCCGGCCACCACCCGCCGCTGCTGCTGACCCCGGACGGCACGGCGGAGTTCCTCCACGGCGACCCGGGGCTGCCGCTCGGGGTGCTGGTCGAGGAGTTCCGCCCGGACCACCGGCACCCGGTCCCCGCCGGATCCACCATCGTCCTCTTCACCGACGGCCTGGTGGAGCATCCCGCGCATCCGCTCGACGCGTCACTGGAGGCGCTCGCCGGACTCGCCGCGGCCCGCGCCGGACTGCCGCTGGAGGACTTCGTCACCGAGCTGGCCGACCGGCACCCCAGCGACGGCCACGACGACCTGGCGCTGCTCGCGGTGCGGGTGCCCGGCGCCGAGCGGCCCGCCCCGGCAGGCTGAGCCCCGGCCCGTGGCCGCCCGGGACCCTCCCGGCCCGTGGCCGCCCGGGACCCTCCCCGCCAGGGGCGTCCCGGAACGCCGCCGGCCCGCGCCGCACGGTGGCGGCGCGGGCCGGTACCGGACCGCCGGAGCGCGTCAGCCCCGGAGGCCCGCCATCCAGGACTCCACCTCGTCCGCCTGCCGGGGCAGACCGGAGGAGAGGATCTCGTTGCCGTCCTCGGTGACGAGGATGTCGTCCTCGATCCGGACGCCGATGCCCCGGTACTCCTCGGGCACGGTCAGGTCGTCCTCCTGGAAGTACAGCCCCGGCTCGACGGTGAGCACCATGCCGGGCTCCAGGGTGCCGTTGACGTACATCTCGGTGCGCGCCGCGGCGCAGTCGTGGACGTCGAGGCCGAGCATGTGGCCGGTGCCGTGCATGGTCCAGCGGCGCTGCAGGCCCAGCTCCAGGACCTTCGCCAGGTCCATGTCGCCGAACAGGCCCCACTCGACGAGCTTCTCGGCGAGCACGCGCTGGGCGGCCAGGTGGAAGTCGCGGTAGTCGGCGCCCGGCTTCACGGCCGCGATGCCGGCGTCCTGGGCCTCGTACACCGCGTCGTAGATCTTGCGCTGGAGTGGGGTGAAGCGGCCGCTGATGGGCAGCGTGCGGGTGACGTCGGCGGTGTAGAGGTTGCGCGTCTCCACGCCCGCGTCCAGCAGCAGCAGTTCGCCGGAGCGGACCGCGCCGTCGTTGCGCACCCAGTGGATGGTGGTGGCGTGCGGGCCGGCCGCGGCGATCGTGCTGTAGCCGACGTCGTTGCCCTCCACCCGGGCGCGCAGGAAGAACGTCCCCTCGATGTACCGCTCCGAGGTGGCCTCCGCCTTGTCGAGGGAGCGGACCACGTCCTCGAAGCCGCGGGCGGTGGACTCGCAGGCGAACCGCAGGTCGGCGATCTCGAAGTCGTCCTTGACCCGGCGCATCTCCGACAGGAAGACCCGGAACTCCTCGTCGCGCTCGGCGGTCACCTTGTCGGTGAGGGCGGCCTCGACGCCGGCGTCGTAGCCGCGCAGCAGCCTGACCGGACCGGTGGCCTCCCGCAGCGCGTCGGCCAGCGTGCGGACGTCCTCGCAGGGCAGGCCGAGCAGCCGCTCGTTCTCGGTGAGGCTGTTGCGCCGGCCGTCCCACAGCTCGCCCCGGCCGGAGAGCCAGAACTCGCCGTTCTCCCGGTCGGAGCGGGGCAGCAGGTAGGCGGTGGCGTCGTGGCCGCCGGACGCGCGGGGCTCCAGGACCAGCACCGCGTCCTCGGTCTGGTCACCGGTCAGGTAGACGTAGTCGGAGGACGGGCGGAAGCGGTAGTCGGTGTCGTTGGCGCGGATCTTCAGGTTGCCGGCCGGGATCACCAGGCGGTCGCCGGGGAAGCGGGCGGAGAGTGCGGCGCGGCGGCGGGCGGTGTGCCCGGCCTGCTCGATGGGGCGCAGGTCGTGCCGCTCGGTGTCGGCCCAGCCCCGCTTCATGTTCTCGGCGAGCTCGTCGCTCACCCCCCGCTCCAGGCCGTTCTTGCGCTGCTTGATGGCCTCGGTCCGCTCGCCCTCGGGGCTCTCGACGGCCTGGGGTTCCTGGCCGGGCTCCTGGCCCTCGGACGTCCGCTCGGTCACGACTGCCTCCTGAATCGAATCGGGCACGCCTGCTCCGTCGCACGCGGCCGCCAGCCATCGTATGGGTGGGCGGGACCGGGCCGGGTCTCAGCCTGTGGGATGCGGGCGCACCGGACCGCGGCAGGCCGGACACCCCTTGGGGAGAACGGGATCGAGGGAATTTCCGCCACCTCGCCGGTGGCTTCTCTCCTGACAGAGACCGCCCCGTCCCGCATCATACGTTTGTCAGAAATCCTGCGCTTCGTATACGCCATCTGTCGATGGGCTGACTAGATCGCCTCAACTAGGTTCACCTTCGCAGTCGCCCGGACATCTGGCCCTGGAAGCGGCACGTGGTTCACGCTGTGTGCTCCCGCGGTCAGGTACGGGCCGGCCCGTGAAGGGCCGTGGAACACCCGAAGTTGGACCAGCTCCACCCCGCAGTGCGGCGCGCGGATCCTTGACCGCCGCCCTGTGCTCGCAGTTCGGTGCTCGGCGCGGCCATCCATGTGGCGGTGGCTGACGTGCGCTCGGCCGCTCCGGCACCCGGAGCCGGCCAAGCGCCACGGTGATGTGGCAACTTGACGTGTTACGCAGACGGGAGCGTCGTGTCCGCAGGTACATCGGGGTCGAGTTCCGGACTGGGGTCCTATCTTCGCCTGCTGCGCGAACCCGGCGCCGCGGCGCTGGCCCTGTGGGGAATGGTCGGCCGGTTCCCGATCGCCATGCGGCCCATCGCCGTCCTGCTGCTGATCTCCGACGTCACCGGGTCGCTCGCGGACGCGGGCACGGTGGCGGCGGCGATGCTGCTCTCGCAGGGGGTGGCCAGCCCGGTGCTCGGACGCCTCGCCGACCGGCACAGCCAGCGGAACGTGCTGCTCTCCGCGTGCCTGGGGCACGCGGTGGGGATGACGCTGCTGCTGGTGTCGATCGGAACGCGCGCCCCGTTGTGGGTGATGTGCCTGGCGGCGGTGGCCACCGGCTGCACCTCGGTGTCGTTCACCGGGTTCATGCGGGCGCGGTGGGCGGCGATGGTCGGCCAGGGCGTGCTGCGGACGGCCTACGCCATGGAGTCCATGCTGGACGACACCATCTTCCTGCTCGGCCCGCTGCTGGTCACCGCGTTGGCGTCGGCGGTGCACCCGGCCGCGGGCCTGGTCGCCTGCGTGTCCCTGACCACCGTCGGGTCGGTCTTCGTGGCGCTGCACCGCCGGTCCGAGCCGGTGTCCGAGGCGGCCCGGGGCCACGGCTCCCAGCGGGCCATCACGGTGCCGGGGGTCTGGGTGCTGATGATCGCCTACGCCGGGATGGGCTTCCAGTTCGGCGCGGTCGACGTCACGCTGATCGCGTTCGCCAAGGAGCAGGGGACGCCCGGTCTCGGCGGTGTGCTGCTGGCGCTGACGGCGGTCGGCAGCCTGATCGCCGGGGCGGTCTACGGGGCGGTGGACTGGCGCCTCCCGCAGTCCCGGCTGCTGCCCGTCACCACCTGTCTGCTGACGCTCGGCGCGGTGCCGCTGGCCTTCGCCGGCTCCTCCCTCGTGATGGCGTGCTTCGCCGTCGTCGCGGGGATCGCGATCTCGCCGGCCCTGATCGCGGGGAGCACCCTGCTGGAATCCCTCGCCCCCAAGGGCACTCTCTCCGAGGCGTTCTCCTGGCTCACCAGCTGCGGAGCCCTCGGTATCGCCTCGGGCACGGCCGCCGGCGGCCAGTTGGCCGAGCTGAACAGCTCCGCTCAGGCGGCGTGGGCCGCGGTCGGGGGCGGCGTCGTCGCCCTGACCCTGAGCCTCGTGGGCCAGCCCGCGCTGCGGAGGGGGAAGCCGGCTCCGCGGCCGGCTTCGGAAATGGCGGTAGCCGAACAATGAACAATAAGGACAGAGTTGTGAACACAGCGCATTCTGTTTCCGGGCGGGACAACCTCGGGGGTCTACCGGTCCCCCGTATCTCGTTCGACGAGTTCATGGCCTTCGGACGGGAGGCCCTGATCCGGGCCGACGTCCCCGTGGTGATCACCCTGCCGAAGGGCACCGAGGGCCTGGGGCGGGACGGTGTCGCCGAGCGGCTCGGCGACATGGCGGTCACCCTGTTCACCGAGCCGAGCAACAAGCAGAACTCGGAGCGGTGGACCACCAAGGAGATCAGGCTCCGCGAGTTCTTCGCGGACGACCGGTACATGACCGACCCCGGCACCTGGAACCGCATCGTCTCCAACTTCCGCAACAGCCCCGCCGACGTCAACGCGATCCTCGGCTTCGACGCCGGGAAGCTGTTCGACTACCGGGGCCCGATGAACGCCGCCAACCTGTGGATCAGCCACAAGGGCGTCTTCACCCAGAGCCACTTCGACGAGCTGGAGAACTTCAACATCTGCCTGGAGGGCCGGAAGCGGTTCGTCCTGGCACCCCCCGGCTTCTGGGAGTACTACCCCCGGTCGCTGAAGGACGGCTTCGGTGACAAGTCCCAGGTCTTCGACTTCGACGACGTGGACTGGGCGCGCTACCCCAAGCTCGCCGCCAAGCTCGCCCAGCGGCGCGAACTCATCCTGGAGCCCGGCCAGATGCTCTATCTGCCGCTGGGCTGGTGGCACCAGGCCGAGTCGCTGGACGAGATGAACATCAACATGAACTTCTGGCTCCGCGACGCGAAGATCTTCCGCAGGCCGTACGTGCTCGGCGTGGCGATCTACACCGCGGTGTACCGGAAACTCAAGGGCGTCTACAACTACGAACCGGCGGGGACGAAGTCATGACCGAGCGCGAGACCATCACCCCCACCCACCGGTACCGCAACAACGACAAGCTGATCGGGATCGGCAACCAGTTCTGGGACATGTCGGAGCGCAACGGGCTGGCCGGGATCGTGGCCGACCTCGACCCCGCGGCCGGCGTGCTGCGCGCCACCGAGGGCCACGAGTTCATCGCCGACGGCCACGAGTTCGTCAACTTCAGCTGCTGCTCGTACCTGGACCTCGACTCCCACCCCAAGGTGATCGAGGGCGGCATCGACGCCATGCGCCGCTACGGCGTGCTCGACCACTGCATCGCCCGCAGCCGGGTGCAGATCCCCGCCATGCAGGAGCTGGAGGTCTCCCTCGGCGAGCTGTTCGGCGCCCAGGTGGTCTGCTCCATCGCCGCCAGCACCGCCACCTTCGGCCTGCTGCCGCTGATCGCCTCCGGGCACCTGGGCGACGGCACCCGGCCGCTGATGATCTTCGACAAGAACGCCCACATCTCGATGGCGAACCTCAAGCCGGTCTGCGCCGACGAGACCGAGGTCGTCACCTCCCGCCACCACGACCTCGACTACATCGAGGACATGTGCCGGAAGTACGCCCGGGTCGCCTACGTCTGCGACGGCAGCGACAGCCTGGGCGGCTACGCGCCGGTGAAGGAACTCGCCGAACTCCAGGACAAGTACGGCCTGCTGGTCTACTACGACGACTCGCACTCGCTGTCGGCGTACGGCGAGCGGGGCGTCGGCTACGTCCGCACCCACAGCCCGGTGCTGGACGAGCGCACCATCACCGTGGTCACCCTGAACAAGGCGTTCGGCACCAGCGGCGCGGCGATCGTGCTCGACGGCCAGTCGAAGGAGACGCTGCGCGTCATCGAGCGCTTCGGCGGCGCCCTGAACTACTCGCAGCTGCTGAACACCGCGTCGGTCGGGGCCGGCCTCGCCTCGGCGGAGATCCACCGCACCCCCGAACTCACCACCCTGCAGAACCGCCTCTACCGCAACATCGAGCTGTTCGACTCGCTGGTCCACACCGAGCAGGGCGGCAGCACCTTCCCGATCCGGCTGGTGCCGATGAGCGACGCGACCGTGATCGAGGCGGGCCGCCGGGTCATCGAGGCCGGGTTCTACGTCTCGCCGGTGTTCTTCCCCATCGTCGCGCGCGGCACGGCCGGCCTGCGGGTCATGATGCGCGCCGGGCAGACCGAGCAGCAGATCCGCGACCTGAGCCGGGTGCTCGTCGAGGTCGGCGCCCAGCCCGCCACCCCGCTGCCGGGGGAGGGCACCAGATGACCGGCACCACCGCCCGGGCCATCCCGCGCAGCATCCTGTACACGCCCGCGCTCGACCTGGACCGGGTCGTGAAGGCCTGGTCCTACGACGCGGACGTACACCTGATCGACCTGGAGGACTCCGTACCGCCCGCGGAGAAGGCCGCGGCGCGGACCGTGTGCGCCGCGGCGCTGGAGCGGGCCGGCGAACCCGGGCGCCTCGCGGTACGCGTCAACCCGCTCGGCACCCTCGACGCGGTGCACGACCTGGCGATGCTCGCCGCGTCCCCGGTCCGGCCGGGCTTCATCGTGATGACGATGGTGGACTCCGCGGTCGAGGTGACGCTGCTGCGCGCCACCCTGGCCTCCGCCGGCGCCCACCCGCAGATCTACGTGACCCTGGAGACCCCGGCCGCCGTCGCCGCCATCGACGCCATCGCGGCGGCCGCCGACGGGCTGGTCCTCGGATCGGCGGACCTGGCCGCCACCCTCGGCGTGGAGATCACCTGGGCCGGCCTGCTCGCCGCCCGCCAGGCGATGGCACTGGCCTGCGCCCGCTACGGCAGCGGCTGCATCGACACCGCCAACTTCCGGCTCGCCGAGCCCGAGGTACTGGCCGAGGAGCTCCAGCGCGCGCGTGAGCTGGGCTTCCACGGCAAGGCCGCGGTGCACCCCAGCGAGCTGGACGCCATCAACCGGGCGCTGCGGCCCGACCCGGACGGCCTGCGGCTGGCCCGGCGGGTCACCGAGGCCGTGCGGGCGGCGAAGGGCGGCATCGCCGTCCTGGACGGCAACATGGTCGGCCCGCCGTTCGCCCGGCTGGCCCGTACCACGGTGGCCCGCGGGGACGCCTGGACCGAACGGTTCGCCGGAACCGGCGGCAGCGGCGAGGAGGCCCGGCGATGACCGTCGCAGAAGACGTGACCGCGACCGGGGACGCCAACGGGGACGCGCCCGGCACCGTGCCGCCCGCGACCGTCGCCGTCATCGGCACCGGCGCCATCGGCCAGGACCTGGTCGGCAAGATCCACCGCTCCGCCGTGCTGGAGTGCCGGCTGGTGGCCGGCCGCAACCCGGAGTCCGCGGGCCTTCGGCACGCCGCCGGACTCGGCTACCCGGTCTCGGCGGACGGCATCGACGCCGTCCTCGCCGCCCCGCGCCCCTTCGACGTGGTCTTCGACGCCACCAACGCGATGTCGCACGCCGAGCACTGGCGGCTGCTGCGGCCCCTGGACACCCTGCTGATCGACCTGACCCCGAGCAAGGTCGGGCAGATGGTGGTGCCCACGGTGACCGGCGGGGACGCCCCCGCCGCGGCGGAGGGCACGGCCGCGCGCAACGTCAACCTGATCAGCTGCGGCGGCCAGGCGTCGGTCCCGGTCGCGCACGCGCTCGCCGGCCGGTTCAAGGTGGAGTACATCGAGGTCGTCTCCACCGTGGCCAGCACCATCGCCGGCCGGGCCACCCGGCTCAACCTCGACGAGTACGTCGCCACCACGCAGCACGCGCTGACCACGTTCTCCGGCGTGCCGGACACCAAGGCCATCCTCAACATCAGCCCGGCGGTCCCCCCGGCGACCTTCCGGACCGCCGTCCACGCGGTGATCCCCGGAGCCGACGCCTTGGCGGTACGCGCGGTGGTCGACGAGGCGGCCGAGCGGATGCGGACCTTCGCGCCCGGATACCGGGTCGTCGCCTGCACGGTGAACGGCGACCGGGTCGTGGTGTCCCTGGAGGTCACCGCCGACAGCGACGTGCTGCCCGGGTACGCGGGGAACCTGGACATCATCAACTCGGCCGCCATCCTGGTCGCCGAGCAGCACGCGGCCCGGCTCGCCGTGGCCGCCCGGACCGGGGCGGGGCGATGACCGAGCGAACCGAGCAGGGCCGGGACAGTGACGTGCTGATATACGACCCCACGCTGCGCGACGGCCAGCACGCGGTGCGGCACCAGCTCGGCGTCGCCGCGCTGCGCGGCTACGCCGAGGCGGCCGACGCGGCCGGCGTCCCGGTGGTGGAGGTCGGCCACGGCAACGGTCTGGGCGCCTCCTCGCTCCAGGTGGGGCGGGCCGCCGTCAGCGACGACCTGATGCTGTCCACCGTGCGGGAGGCCCTGCGCAACAGCCGCATGGGCGTGTTCATGCTGCCCGGCTGGGGCACCTCCGACCACCTGCGGAAGGCGATCGCGCACGGCGCCGACGTGATCCGCATCGGGGTGCACTGCACCGAGACCTCACTGGCCGAGCGCCATCTGGGCTTCCTGCGCGAAGAGGGAGCCGACGCGCACTGCGTGCTGATGATGAGCCACATGGCCACCCCCGCCGAACTGGCCGAGCACGCCGCCGTCGTGGTCGGGTACGGGGCGCGGGCGGTGGGCATCATGGACTCCGCCGGCCACTTCCTGCCGGCCGACGTCACCGAGCGGATCGGCGCGATCGCCGGGGCGGTCGACGTGCCGGTGATCTTCCACGGGCACAACAACCTCGGCATGGCGGTGGCCAACTCCGTCGCCGCCGCCCAGGCCGGCGCCGGGATCATCGACGGCTGCGCCCGCGGCTTCGGCGCCGGTGCGGGCAACACCCAGCTGGAGGTGCTGGTACCGGTGCTGGAGCGCACCGGGTTCCGGACCGGCATCGACCTGTACGGGCTGCTGGACGCCGCCGAGTTCGCCGAGCGGGAGCTCATGCCGGCGCCCCCGGTCACCGGCTCGCTCAGCATCGTCAGCGGCCTGGCCGGGGTGTTCTCCGGGTTCAAGCACCAGGTGCTGGAGCTGTCCGGGCGGGCCGGGGTCGACCCGCGCGACGTGTTCTTCGAACTCGGCCGGCGGCAGGCCATCGCCGGCCAGGAGGACCTGATCGTGGACGTGGTGTCCGAGCTGAGCGCCCGGCAGGCCGCGGTATGACCGGGCCGAGGTGGATCGGCGCCGAGCAGATGGCCGGCGCCGGCCGGCTGCTGCGGGTGATCGACACGCTGGCCGAGGTGTTCGCCGACCTGTCCCGGGGCCGCACCTGGTCACCGCCCCGGACGATCGTCCAGCACGGCCCGCGGCGGGAGCTGCTGGCCGGCACGGCCGTCTGGGAACGCCGGGGGGTGGGCAGCGTCAAGATCACCACGCTCACCCCGGACAACCCCGGCCGCGGCCTGCCGCTGATCCACGGCGTGGTGGTGCTCACCGACCTGGAGACCGGCCGGATCACCGCGACGCTGGACGGCGCCGAACTGACCGCCGTGCGCACCGGTGCGGTGGCCGGCCTCGCGACCCGCCTGTGCGCGCCCGAGGACGCCGCGGACCTGGCGGTGATCGGGGCCGGGGTACAGGCCCGCGCGGTGGTGCGGGCGGTGTCCGCGGTCCGCCCGGTCCGCTCGGTCCGGGTCTTCTCCCGCACCCGGCAGCGCACCGAGGAGTTCGCCGGATGGGTCCGCGACACCGCGGAACACCCGGTCCGGGTCACGGTGTGCGACACCGCGAAGGCCGCCGTCGCCGACGCCGAGATCATCTGCACCACGACCTCGACCGGCGACCGGACCCCGCTGGTGGCCGCCGACTGGGTGGCCCCCGGGGCGCACCTGAACGTGATCGGCGGCACCCACGAGGACGCCCTGGAGGTCGACCCGGCGCTGCTGGGGTCCGGCTACGTCGTGGTGGAGGAACGCGCCGCCGCGCTCGCCGACGCCGGCGAGGTGCGGGCCGCACTGGCCGGCGGGCTCATCGGCGAGGACGACCTGCACGACCTGGGCGACCTGGTGAACGGGGCGACCGCGGCGGACGGCCGTACCACGGTGTTCCGCTGTGTGGGCATGGCGATCGAGGACACCGCCGCCGCGGCCGCGCTCCACGAGACCGCGGACGCCGGGGGGTGACTCAGGCCGACTCGCGGCAGCGCACCATGAAGGACCGCTCGAACACGATGACGGCCTCCCCGGTCGACTTCGTGCCGGTCGTCTCCACGGTGACGATGCCCTGCCCCGGCCGGGACGCGGACAGCCGCTTGGACAGGATCCGGCTCGTCGCGTACAGCGTGTCACCGACGAACACCGGGTCCTTCAGGCGGACCTTGTCCCAGCCGAGGTTGGCCACCGCCCGCGCGGACAGCGCCTGCACCGTCATGCCGCCGATCAGGCAGAGGGTGATCCCGCTGTTGACCAGCACCCGCCCGTACTCGGCCCCCGCCCCGTAGTGGCGGTCGAAGTGCAGCGGGTGCTGGTTCATGGTCAGCAGGGTCAGCCAGGTGTTGTCGGTCTCGGTGATGGTCCGGCCCGGCCAGTGCCGGATCACCATCCCCGGCTCGAAGTCCTCGTAGTCCCCGCCGTGCTCCTCGACGTACTCGTTGTCCCCGACCTGGCGCAGCGTCATGCGTCGTCCTCCCGTGTGCGGTAGCCCGTGATCCGGCGAGGTCCCACCGGGACGGCGACGCCGGTGGCCGCACCGCCCCCGGCGCCAAGACTAGCGAGGCCCGTCCGGACCCCGGCCGGCGGCGGGCACCCTGCCCCGGGCACCCGGCCCGGTACCCCCGCCGGGGCGGGATGCCGCGTGGCGCGACCCGCCGCCCCGGGCGGCGGACACCACCCCCGTCCCCTCCGCGGCCCCACGACACCGGCCCCGGCGGACGACCGGCGACAGCCCCGGCGGACGACCGACCCCAGCCCCGGCGGACGCCTGACGACAAACCCCGGCGGACGACCGACGACAAACCCCGGCGGACGCCTGACGACAGACCCCGGCGGACGACCGAATACCGAATACGGACACCGGCGGACGCCTGACGACGGGCGCCGGCGGACGACCGACGACAGACCCCGGCGGACGCCTGACCACGGGCGCGCCGGCGGACCACGCAGAGAGGAAGGTTTTGCGGATGAGCAAGCTCCAGGAGGCCGGCCCGCAAGCCGCGTCCGGACACCCGTGGTTCGGCGGGCTCCGGCTGGCTCCCGCGGCGCCCGGCTCCACCATCCGGGACATGCTGCACACCGAGATCCGGGACACCGGCTGGCCGCACCAGTCCCTGCTGCCCGCGGCGCCCATCGCCCTGCCCCGCGCGTCCTACGCCGAGCTGTTCCGGGTGACGGCGGCGCTGCTGGACCTGGTGCGCCGCACCGCGCTGGAGAGCGCGCCCACCACCGAGGGGCGCCTCGCGGCGTACCGGATGCCGCCCAACGAGCACCAGCTCTTCATGGCCGACCAGTTCGTCGAGGAGCGGTACGCGGACTGCGTGACCCGCCCGGACATCGTGATCGGGCCGAACGGGCCGCAGTTCCTGGAGTTCAACGTCAGCGGGGCGCTCGGCGGCCCGGTGGAGACGCACTGCCGGCTGGAGGTGTGGCGCCGGCTCTACGCCGACGACCTGGGCCGGCTGCCGTTCGCCTACCAGGACCCGTTCGCCGTACGGACCGCGATGTTCCAGGACCTGTGCGCGGAGCTGGGGGCGGCCCCCCGGGTGGCCCTGCTGGGCAGCGCGCGCGACCAGGGCGGGCTTACCCGGTACTTCGACCTGCAGACCGACTACTTCAACAGCCACGGGCTGACCGCCAGGTTCTTCGAACCCGAGGACCTGCACGAGGCCTGGGACTGCCCCGCGCACCTGCGCTACCCGCTGGGGCTGCGGGACTTCACCATCCCGGACTGGGAGGAACTCGGCATCGACACCGCCCCGGTGCAGGCCGCGCTGGACCAGGGCTGCCTGCTGGTCGGCACCCAGACCTCCACCTTCCTGTCCAGCAAACTCACCATGGGCATGCTGTCCGAGGGCCGGCCGTGGATGAGCGCCGCCGAACGCGCCCTGGTCGACACCTACCTGCCGTGGACCCGGATCCTCGGCCACCGCTGGACCCACCGCGGCGACCGGAAGGTCGACCTCGTCCGGTACGCCGTGGAGCACCGCGAGTCGCTGGTGCTCAAGGAGAGCATCGGGATGAGCGGCAAGCAGGTCGTCATCGGCCGGCAGACGACCCAGCAGGACTGGGAGACGGCGGTGACCGCGGCCGCCGGGACCGGCACCAGCGTGGTGCAGGAGTTCGTCGAGCCGCGCACCTGCCGACTGGCGATGATCGCCGACGACGCGGACCAGCCGCACGACGTGGACATCGCCCCGGTCTTCGGGCCGCTGCTGTTCGGCGGCCGCCCGGCCGGACTGTTCTCCCGCTTCTTCGGCGACGGCACCAGCGGGATAGTCAGCGTGCTGGGCACCCGCAGCTCCGACGACTGCGTGGTCGCGGTATAGCCGGTGGCCCCGGGCCGGCCGCTGGCCGCGGCCGGGCCGGGCCGGCGAGCCCGGGGTCGGATCTCGGCCGTCCCCGGGGCGGCTTGGCGACCGGCCGGCCGCCGCGCGCGGCCGGGCCGGGGATGGCTTGGCGCTCCGGGCGGCCGGGGCGGGGCGGCGCGCTTCGGCGGGGGCGGCGACGGCCCACCGCCGGGAACCGCGCTACGCCCGGCCGGTGCCGCCCGCCGGTCGGTTCCGGTGGTGGAGCTCCGCGGCCGCCGCCCACTGGTGCCCCAGGGCCCGGATGCGCTGCCCCGCCGTGTGGACGCCGGCCGTGCAGCGGTAGCCCCGCCCGGAGCCCTGCAGTACCCCCACCCGGGCGGAGGCCAGGAATTCCAGGGCCGCCACGACCTCGGTCTCCTCGACGCGGTAGCCGCGGGTCCGAAGCTCCCGCCGGACCGAGGTGAGATCGAGCCAGCCACCCTCCTCCAGCGGGTCCTCGGCCTCCACGTTGAGGATGTCGACCAGCGCGTACTCGAGCTGGCCGCGGATCTCCTGCGCCTCCCAGCAGCCGCGGATGGCGTCCTCACGCTCGGCCGCGCGCAGCCGGGGATCGAAGAGGGGCGCCAGCTGAGCCGGGGTGAGCGGCGTCTGCTCCTGCCGGCGGACGACCTCGGCCAGCAGCCCGGTCTCGATGACGGCGATGGCCGGGTCGTCGTCGGCCTCCTTCAGCATGCGTCGCTCGAACCCCGGGCCGATGAGCAGCGTGGCCTCGGCGCCCATGTCCGCCCGGTGCTCCGCGAGCCCGAACAGCGACTGGTCCACCACCCGCCCGGTCGCGGCGGTCTTCGCCTCCACGGCCAGCAGCCGGGATTCCGCGCCCACCCCGAAGCGCACCCGCCCGTCCGCCGCCCCGCTGCCGCCCACATGTTCACCCGGCAGTCCCAGATAGCCGAGCGCGACCACCGCCGCCCGCTCCAGGCGCCGGTGGTTCGCGCTGTCCCGCGCGGCATCCTCCAACTCCGCCGCGATGTCCGCCCCGAGCGGGCCGGAACGCGGTCCGGTGCCGGGCGAAGCTCCCTGAGGCTCGCCGGCGCGGTCGCCGACCGGCGCACCGGACGCGGCGTCGTCCGCGCCCAGGCAGGGGAGTGAGTCCCGGAACGCCCGCCCGAGCGGCGTCGTGCGGTAGGTGGTCTGGGACAGGCGGGTGACCAGGCCGCAGGCCTCCAGCAGACTGAGCCGGGTGTTGACCGCGCTCCTGGTCAGAGGCTTCCCCCGGTTGGGCAGATACCGCGCACTGCGCTCCGCGAGCGCGCCCGAGGTGGGCCGGATCGCACGGTCCAGCTCACCCAGCAGCTCGCCGAAGAAGGCGATCGAGGCATGGACGATGCGCGCGAGATCCAGCGGCTCGCCCGACTCCAGCCAGCCGAGCGCGGCCGGCGTGGCGCTCCACGTCTCGGACGACGTCCGCTCGATGAGCCCGAGGGCCTTCAACGTGTCCTTCGCCGTACGCGCCGTGGCGGAGGTCCGGGCGTTGGGGAACGTCTCCTGGACCAGGCGCACGAAGTCCGCGTCCGTGACCGACGGACTGGCCGCCTCGGTGAGTACCTCAAGCGCGTCCAGCCTGCCGCCGTTCGCGGAGCCGCCGGGCACATAGAGGTTCGCCCCGTCCGCCCGCGCCCGAAGGGCGGCTCCGTCGAGTGAACCGAGCAGTTCGGCGACGGCCCCCACGGTGGGCGGCAGCGGCGCGACCGCTTCGGCGTCGTCCGCCTCGGGTCCGCCCAGCACCAGCCGCCCCAGCACCTCCCGGCCGGCGTCCGTCAGGTGCAGCCGGCCCCCGAAGAGATCGACCATCCGTGTCACCGCGAGCCACGCGGTCCGGTCGCGCACCGGACCCGGGGTCTCCCACGGCAGGTCGAACCGCTCCCGCGCCAGGTCGAGCAACTGCTCATGGGTGCGCGGCCCGTCCGCAAGCGCGGCCATCAACTCACCCACGAACCTGACGTGCCGGTGCAGGATCTCCACCAGCAGCCCTGGCTCGCCGCCGCGCCGCCACTCCAGGGCCGCGGCACTGGGCCGGAACGCCGCGCCCTCCCGCCGGAGCAGCCCCGCCCGGACGAACCGCTGCAACTGGTGCCGGTCCAGCCCCCCGGCCCCCGCCCCGCCCGGCACCGGCGGCTCCCCGCGCGGGACGGGCACCGACCCCTCCCCGGACAGCTCCGCTATCAGCCCGTCCAGCCCGGCGATCCACCCGTCCCGCGGCCCCGGCAACAACGGCATCCCGGTCGCACGCATCTCCCACGTCAGAGGAGACATCGGCTCATCCCTCGCAACTCCCATGCCCACGCACGCTACTGACGCCCCGGCCCACATGTCCGACCCTTTGGAAATCTTCCTTTCACCCCTGGCAAATCCCGCCCCGTATATCGCACCCATTTTCGGAGCACTCCCCGCGAGCGCAGTCCCGACGGCGAACCGGCCCGACGGGCCCCGGTCGCGCGCGGGCGTCGTCACCCAGCCGGACGCTCACTCGACAGCGGAAGCGGGCAGGACCGGGCCGACGGGCCGGCCCTCGCCCGAGCTCCGCGGAAGTGGCGTCGGACGGCGACGGGGAGGTCAGCCGCGCCACTCCACCATGAGCAGCGTCGCGTCATCGGTGGTGTGCCCGCCCCGTGCCCGCTTGAGCGTGTGCGACAGGGAGCGCGTCACCGCCCGGATCCCGCGGCCGGTTCGTTCCAGCTGGTTCACACAGTCGATCAGCTGGCCCTCCCCGAACTCCTCCCCACCGGTCTTGTGCTCCTCGACCAGTCCATCGGTGAAGCAGAGGACACGGTCCCCGGGTTCCAGCACGAGCTCGCTGATTCGTGGTTCCGAACCGCCCAGGCCGACCGGGAGGGTCGTCGGGGCGATCAGGCGCCGCGCGACGCGGTGGTCGCGCACGAGGATCGGCGATGGGTGCCCGGCATTCACCCACTGCGTCTGTCCGGTCGTCGTGTCCAGCTGCATCATCTGCGCGGTGACGAAGTGCTCGGGGCCGAACTGCTCCCCCACGGCGCGGTCCATGAAGTCGTAGATCCCCGACAGTCCGACGCCGAGGCGGCGGGCGTGGCGGTAGGCGCCGATGGCCACGGTGGCCATCGTGGCCGCGTCCAGCCCGTGCCCCATAGCGTCGATCATGACCACGTGGAGGACGTCCCCGTTGAGCGCGTAGTCGAAGCTGTCGCCGGCCACGTCATAGGCGGGTTCCAGGATCCCGGCCACGGCGACCCGAGGCATGATCATCGCCAGCGGTGGCAGCAGGGACCACTGGATCTCCGCGGCGACGCTCATCGGCTCACCGCGTCGGACACCGAAGAAGAGGTCGGAGTAGCCGTGCTTGGTGACCAGCAGGTCGGCCACCAGGCCGGACATCCTCAGCAGCAGGCGTCGGTCGTCGTCATCGACGCTGTCCAGGGTCACTGCCATGACACCCACCTGGTCGCCGCCGTCCAGCAGCGGTAGGTGGACCCGAACGCCGTCGTCCTCGGGCAGTTCGACGGGGACCGCGTCGAGAAAGCAGCGCCCGGCCTCGGAGGCGTCGATCACCTGTGACTCCCCGCCCGTGAGGCCCTCCCCGGGCAGGGGCGCGAGCAGCAGCTGGCCGTAGTCCTGCAGCAGCACCTGCGGGCGCCGGCCCCCCAACCGTCCCAGCACCTCGGCGACCAGCGGCCCGATGAGATGGGGAGGAAGCTCGTGCGCGCGATCGAGAACGGCTCCCAGCAGCGTTTCCCCGAAGCTCTCGGAGCGGTCCGCACGCCGTCCGGGCGTCATCCGCTCACCCGCCATGGTCCGCGCGCATCCGTTGCGGCGGGGCGGTTCGGGACGACGACCGACCAGCCGGCCGGTCGCACGGGCCCGACAGGCGGTGGGCACTCACCTGAGTCCGTGCCCTCCTTCCGATTCCCATCTCGCCTCTCCGTCAAGGCCCTCCTCGGCGAGTGCCAGCATGCGCGGAGCCGACAGCGGGTTCTCGGGGTCGGCGGCAGCCGTCAGCAGCCGGCCGGCCGCTCCGGCCGGTTCGTCGCACGGGATCACCAGCAGCTCCCATCGCCCCACCGTGCCGCAGTCCAGAGTGATGGCATGCGCCTCGGCGGCGAGGTCGGTCCGGACCACCTCGATCACGTGGCCGGGCGCCGTCACCCGCTGCGGGGCACCGGGCCAGGACGAGGTGTCCACGGTCGCGCGGGTGACGGTGCCGACAGCCGGGTCCAGGGAGCCGACCAGCGCGGGCAGCTCCAGTTCCAGTGCCTCGCAGCGAGGCCACCACGCTCCGTCCAGCGGGCCGTGGCTGGCGCCCGGTGTGAGGTGCAGCCGGGGCAAGGGCATCCGGTAGGTGTGCGCGTCTCCCGGTGACGTACCTTCGGCGAACCTTGTGATGGCGCCCATCGTGGGATCCCGTCCCGGGCGGCTCGCGGCAGCCCGCATCCGTCACTCGCCGGGATGGGCGCCGTCGTGGTCGTGCGCCCGAAAAGCTCTCGGTAAGGTCAGCGTACTCCCGGCCATGGGGGGGCGGCGCGAGGTGCCGAGCCGGGCGGCCCTACCGGCCGGGACGGCGCGGCCGCCCGTCGCCCGCGCCACGGATGTCCGCGGCAGGCACTCGATCACCGGCCGGCTCGGGTCGGCCCTTCCCTGGGCAGGATCAGCACACAGGGGGCGACCGGACCCGGCAGACCGACGACCTCGCCCATGTTCTGCCAGCCCCAGGACTCGAAGGTGGCTTGTCCGGTCTGGTCAGCCGGATGGAGCAGCACGACTCCCAGGGCGGCGCGCCGGTCGGTGAGCAGACGCTGTTGCAGGCGGCGGGCGATGTCGCGGCGCTGAGCGTGCGGATGGGCCACCACCTGCGTGAGGAGCAGGAACCGTGCGCAGGCGGTCAGCGGGGGGATGCTCTCCCGCAGCATCCGGTCGAGCCCACGCCCGCCGGAGCCGTCCGGGCCCACCGGAAACCCGTAGGCGCAGCCGACCAGCCCCGTCGTCTCGGCGACGAGCAGAGCGAAACCGGGGCGCCGGGCACTGGCGGCCAGACGGCGCAGGAACCGTCCCCGGTCGTGGAACGACTCCCCGGGGGTGTCGGCGACGGATGCCATGTCCAGGTCCGCAATGTCCTCCCGCATCCCCTCGGTCTGCCAACGGGTCAGCGGGCGCAGGCGGATCCCGTCCTGGAGGACCGGCCCGCGAGCGGTGTGCTCAAGCGTCCGCTTCGCGTCGGTCGGTGGACCCGAGGAGGCCGTTTCCACGGGACCAGGAGGCAGGGCGGGCGGTACCGGAGCCGTGGGGGCCGGGAGGAGCAGAGGGGTGGACCCGGTGACAGCGAGGAGCCGGGTGATCTGTGTGCACGGGTGGTGCAACTGCAAGGAGGCGTGCACTCGGCTGGCGCGCCGTGACGCCGACAGCAGGACGTCCAGGCCCCTGGCGTCACAGGAGCCGACCGTGGTCAGGTCGACGTCGATGACGGTGACGCCGTCGCGCAGACACTGCTCGAGCGCGTCCCGCAGCAGCGGCGCGGTGGCCGGTCCGATCTCACCGGCGAGCGTGACGACGGCACCCTCCCCCCGGTTCCGCCGGTGGATGTCCAGCCGGGGAAGGACCATCACACCTCCCCTCGACAGGAGCGCAGGCCGGTACGGGCACGCGGTACGGACGCGGCCATGGCGAGCCTGCGTGGAGTTGCTTCGACCGCGGCGGACATGATGCCGACCCGTCTCCGCGCCGACCCCTGGGGCGGCCCGGGATTCGCCTCTCGCCGAGGACGACCCGGCGCGGCGGCCGGAGTACGCGATGCCCTCGGTACCTCCCACCGTACGTCGCGGGCGGCCGGAACCGGCTCCGGGGCTGTCAAGCTCCGGACCGTGGAGGAGCTGCTCGGCCTCTTCTGTTGACCGGGAGGACCTGCTCTCCTTGTCCGCCAGTTGTGAAGTGGTAGCCCTGCTCGGGCGAGGCGGGGGTCCGGCCGCGGTATGGCGAAAGTGCTACTGTCATTTATGAGAGACGAGAATAGCGCTACTGACCCTCCTCGGGAAGCACTTCAGCCGGACGTCGCCGCCCTGCGGGCCGGCACCCCGGGGTGTCGCCAGGTCATCCGCTTCCACAACGCGGGCTGCGGGATGCCGGACCTGCCCATGACGGACGCGATGGTCGGCCCTCTGGGCCTCGAAGCACGGATCGGTGGTTACGAGGCACCGGCCGCCCGTGTGGCCGAAGACCCCGAGCTCCACACGGAGATCGCCGTCCTCATCGACACCACGCCCGACAACGACCTGGTCGGCGCCTGCCAGTCGGTAGGCCAGTTCGTCATCGACGTGGAGGAGATCGGCTGCGACCTCCGCACCGCCACCCGCCGCGAATTCCCCCGTGGTTCGGGATTCCGGTACGTCTCCGATCGCGTCCTTCGTGCGGGTCACGAACCGCCGCTCACCGGCATGCACGGCGCCCGACGGACCGAGCCGGGCGGCTACGAGCCCGTAGGGGCGGCGGGCCGGTTCGAGGAGCGGGAGTTCCCGTACGCCACGGTGCTCGGCAGCGCCGCGGCGACGCGCTATGCCCGCAGGGTCGGCATCCAGGCCGTCGAGCAGCGCACACCGGCGCGCGCGGCCCGGCTGCGTGGCCGTCTCGAACGCATACCCGGGGTGAGCGTGCTCGACCGCGACCCGCGCCTTGCCGCGCTCGTCACCTTCGGCGTGGCGGGCCGGCAGCCGCAGCCGTTCAAGGCGGCCATGGACACCCGCGGCATCAACTCGGCGCTCGAAAGAGGTGAGTTCGCACGGTTCGACTTCGGCGACGAGAGCGCCGAAGGGTGCCTGCGGTCGTCGCCGCACTACGACACCGAGGAGCAGGTGGACCACGTCGCGGACGCGGTCGCGGACCTCGCCGGCCGGGGACGGCGATGACCGGCACGCAGACACCCACCGCGGAACGGTCTCCGGAAAGCCTCTGGCGCAACGGCGACTTCCTCAGGTTCTGGCTCGGCGAGACACTCTCGCTCCTCGGTGCCCAGGTCACGAACCTCGCCCTGCCGCTCACAGCGATCCTCGCCTTCGACGCCACCGACGAGCAGGTCGGCGTCCTGCGGTTCCTGCAACTCGTCCCCTATCTCGCGCTCGCCCTGATCTTCGGGGTCTGGGCCGACCGCTACCGGCGGCGGCGCCTCATGCTCGGCGCCAACCTCGTCCGGATGATCCTGCTGACCCTCGTGCCCGTCCTTTACTGGACGGATGCGCTCAGCCTGGTCTCGCTGCTGGTGATCGCCTGTGCCGTCGGCGTCGCCTCGGTGCTGTTCGACGTGAGCTGGATGTCGTACGTACCCACTCTCGTACGCGACCCCAAGCACTATGTCGAAGCCGGCGCCAAGATGGGGATGAGCTCCTCGGCAGCCGATGTGGCCGGGCCCGGGCTCGCCGGAGTGCTGGTCGGCGCCGTGACCGCGCCCGTGGCGCTGATCGTGGACGCGTTCTCCTACCTGGTGTCCCTGGTCTCGCTGCTGCTCATCCGCACCCGCGAGCCCCGTCCCGACCCCCCGGCCGTACGACGGCACTGGCCGACCGAGCTCCGCGACGGACTGCGCTGGGTGCTGAAGAACCCGGTGCTGCGGTCGCTGGCGTTCATCGGGTTCTGCTGCAACCTCTCCATGGTCACCGTGTGGACCATGTTCCTGCTGTACGGAACACGCGACCTGCACCTCGGTTCGACGACCCTCGGCGGAATCTTCGCGACCGCCTCCGTGGGCGGTCTGATCGGTGCGGCGATCTCCCGCAACGTCATCCGGCGCTTCCGGCTCGGCCTCGTCTATCTCGTCGCCCAGTCGGCCCTTCTCCTCGGCCCGGTGCTGATCGTCCTGGCCACCGGCCCCCGGCCGGTGATGGTGGCGATGTTCGTCCTCTCCTTCTTCACCACCTACCTCGGACTGGGCGTCGCCGGCGTCGTCATCGTCAGCCTGCGCCAGGCCAGTACCCCGCAGTCGATGATGGGCCGGATGACGGCGGTCTTCCGCACCCTGCTGTTCGGCGGCGGCGCACTCGGCGGTCTGTGCGCGGGCCTGCTGTCCGGCCGGATCGGCGCCCAGGCTGCGCTGACCGTGGCGGCGATCGGATCCGCCGCCGTGCTGATCGCACTGGCCCTGTCCCCGGTGAGCCGACTCCGCAGCCTGCCGTCGGGACCGGAGGAACGGGTCACGGCGGCAGCGGACGGACAGACCGCAGACTGAGACGGAGAACACCGAAGGCCCTGCCACGAACGGTTGGTACCAAGCAGGCGCTACGAGAACGGAGGCCCCGCCGCCCCCTAGGACGGCAGGGCCTCCGGCCTGCTGCTTCTCTGCGCCCCCGGCAGGATTCGAACCTGCGACACCCGCTCTAGGAGTGGAATTGGGTCCTTGATCGAGGATTATGGGCCGTGCTGTGTGGTGCTGTACTTGCTGATCAGCGCTGCACGGCGTGGGGCCGTGACCAGTGCTGGGCAGCGCGTCCGAGGCAGTGCGCTCACGCATCGTTCACGCATCCCACCCTGATGGTCGTGCGTGCCGTCGACCACTTCGGCGGCACGCACCGCCCTTCCCTGTCACTCCGGCCGCGAACAGCTGCAAACCACGGTGGGAGCCCCTGTCTGCTCCGGCGTGTCTCGTACCGCAACTTGGGTAGCGGGGGACCTGCAGGCGAAGTTTCTGCCTGTTCGGACGGCGCACCGCCCACACCGCGACAGAGCTGGTCGTAGCCGGTGTTCGCGCGTCCGCCGCGCGGCCTGTGCCTCTGCGGTCCTCCCGATTTCCATGCCTCCGTGCACACGCCCCTGAGCGGTGAGACCAGTGTCGGCGTGCAAGCCTGCCCCGACCGCGGTGGCCAGGCCGGTGTTCGCGACCCGCACTGACCCGTCACGGCCCGACATCAGGGCCAGGGCCACGTCCCCAGGGCCACGACGCCCACGAGCGCCGAGACGATCCCTGCGACCTGGTTGGCACGGGCCCAGCTAAAAAGCATAAGACTCAGGCCAGGGCCGCCACCGCCAGCCTTGTCAGCCCGGCCACCAGTCGCTGCCGTCCGCCCATCGGCCCATCCCCTCCTCGTCGTCTCGTCCAAGCCGGTGTCCTGCTGATGTCCCCCCTCGGACCGTACGTCCATGGTCTGTCTCCGGACGTTTGGTGGTCATTAGTCGAGCCAGCAGTTCCAGAGTCTCTGGTGCGATATCGGGCAGGCTGTCGACCACCTGCTGCAAGGGGCCGATGTCGAGTGCCTCGGCCAGGAGCACACGCCCGTTGAGAATATCCCGACACTTTTTCGCCGTGGACGTCAGCGCCTTGACCCGCTGCCCCGGGTCCTTGATGGTGCGAGCCGCATTGACGGCTTCTCGCCCTACGCCTTCGGCCTCTCCCCGACACCCCGTACTGCTCAGGGCACGGGCGGCGCCCGCAAGTGCCGCCGAGCGTCGACCGGGGTCCTTGAGTGTACGGGCGAACTTGGCAGCCGCCTGGGCGAAACCGACGGCCTGCTCGTGATGCTCGCCGTGGGCCAGCACCTCGGCGGCGGTCGCCAACGTTCTGGCGCGCCAGTGCGCGTCCCCGGTCTCGTGAGCGAGGTCGACAGCTGTCCGGGAGAGTTCAACGGCTTCTGATCCGTGCCCTGTTCGGGTCATTGTCCTGATAATGAGGGTCAGGGCCCTGCAACGGCTAATCGGCCGACTGATACTCAGGGCAAGGTCAGCCGCCTGTCGGTGACGACCCGCGTGGGCCATGGCTGTGGCGACGGCTGCTACCGCCTTGGCCTTCCGGTCGGTGGCGCCTATTCTTCCTGTGAGTTCGATCGCGTCTCTGAGATGCCCCGCGTGGGCGATAACCACGGCCACGGCCCCGTACGCCCCATCCAGCAAGTCGGGTTCGGTGACCATTCGTGCGATGTCGATCGCTTGTCGATGGTGTCCGGTGCGGGCCATGGCCCTCGCGGCGAGCGTAAGGGCCATCGCTCGTTGACCGGACCCTTTGGCATCGTGGGCGAGATTGGCGGCTGTGCCTGCGAGTTCTGCTGCCCGCTCGTGACGTCCCGTGAGTGTCATGGCCTCGGCTACCACTGCCAGCAGCGCGGCCTTTGGCCCGAGGGCGGTGGCGCCAAGGGCGAGTTCGGCTGCCTCGTCCGCGAGTTCGGCTGCCTGTTGCCCAGCACCCGTGCGGACCGTGAGCACGGCGACAGCCGCCAGGGTGTCCGCGCACCGGTTGGTGTCGACCATGGCGCGGGCGAGTTCGGCGGCCAAGGCGTGGTGCCCCTTGCGGGCCACGGCCCGGGCAGTGATATTGAGCGCCCCGTCCCGTTCGTCATGGTTAACGATGCCGCGAGTGAGGCGAGCGGCTTCGTCGGCGAGTTGGGCAGCCTGCCGGTGGAATCCATTCAGGGCCAACTCCTTGGCTATGGCGCCGAGAGCCTTGGCCTTTCGGTCCGGGTCGGAGATGCCGCGGGCATGTTCGGCTGCTCGCTCATGGTTATTCGCGAAATGGGGGTCCTCGACGGGTTCGGCCGGGATCGGGACTTGCTGGCCGAACGCGCAATGAGTGGGGGCGTATGCGGTGGCCGACTCATCGGCTGCGGCTTCGGCAGCAGCGGCGGACAGCGAGCCCGGGACTCCGTTCCGCCGCTGTGGGTCGGCGATGCTTCGGGCGAGCTCCACGGCTTGCTCTTGACGCCCCGACCCGGTCAGTGCCCTGGCCACGGACGCGAGAACTCCGGCCTGTCGGCCGGGGTCGGCGATGGCGCGGGCGAGTTCGGTGGCCTGTTGAGGGTCTCCGTTCCTGACCATCGCGCCGACGACAGCGGTGAGGGCGTCGTCGCGACGGCCGGGCCTGGCGATGCTGCGGGCGAGGTCGGCGGCTTGCTGAGGGTGCCCGGCGCCGCAGAGGGCATCGATGACGTCCCGTAGCTCCCAGCCATCCTGAACGGGGCTCAGGAGCTGACGGGCCACCGATGCTATGAGCGACGCGGTGTTTTGGTCTGCTCTCCCCGCAAAGAGGAGCCGTCTGACGAGGTCGGGAATGCGCCTCGAACCGTGCGCCACCTGGGCCAGGGTGAGGGCACGTCGTACGTGCCCCAGAATTGCCCAAGTCTCGATGACCTCGTCAGGGATACTGGCAACATGCCCGCGGATTTCGTCGCGGCGCTGAGCCAGCCGCACACACGCCCGCAGGTTGGGATTGGTTGCGGCCCGGTGGAGACGGATGGCGTCGGCGATCTCGGCAAGCGCTTCTGTGTCGGAGCCGATGGTCTCCCACAGTCTCTCGTGCCGCCCCGCATCGGTCGCCAGTACGGTGAGACGAGTGGTGTCCGCCAGATTGCGTAACAGCTGTGGGTAGCCGACGAGAGCGTATTCCGGCGTCTCTGCTGGCCAGCCAGCCTCACGCCAGGCGTCAGTGAAGGCGTGCACCCGCGCACGATAGCGTTCAAGCGCCACCCGGGAGATCCGCTTCAAAGTGCCCTGTTGCAGCTCTTCGTGGGCGAAGGAGAACAGGTGCGCCGGTTGTTGGCCGGTCGCTGGCCATTGGCCGGGTCGGTGTTGGAAGGACCGGCCCAATGATCCGCCGAGGACCTCTTCGATCTCCCAGGGACTCACCTCGCCCATGAGGTCGGCCAGGTCCTGGGCGCTCAGACCACCGTTGGCGGCGGCGATCAAGCACGCCACCTCCCGCCCGTGTCCACCACCCGTCAGCAGGGCGTGAAGGTCACGCTCCGCGGCCTTCCGTAGGGCCTGGGCCGCGGGTGACGGTGCCAGTAGGTGGTCAACGTGTGCGCTGTGCAGCGGGTGGTCCTCTAATACGTCGCTGGGAATGGGCGGATTTGGACGGCCGGACACGACGATCCGCAGGCCTGGAGGCGGCACGCGCGGCAGTAGCGCGGCGATGCTGTAACCGCTGCTCGCCGACTCGACGCCTGTGTCCTCATCGAGTCCGTCGACCAGCAGGACCAGCCGTCGGCCCTCGGCCGTAGCTCTGGCAGTGGCACGTTCGAGGGCGTCGAGGAAGTGCCCCTGGGAGGCGCAGTCCACGTCGGCATCACACAGGTACTCCCGCAACTGCCCCTGCATGGCAGCTAGGAAAGCGGTCCGGTCCGAGCGCCCGGCGCTACGCGCGGTGATGAAGAAGGCCAGCGCGTCCACGCCCTGCGGAGGGTGCAGCGCGAACTGAGCCATGAGCGCGGTCTTTCCCGACCACGCCGGCGCCAGCCATCGCCAGTAGGCCGTGCCCGCATCGCTTCCCTGGGCCTCCTGGACACCGTCGGGTGCGGTGGAGAACTCGGCCATGGCCGTAAGTTCGGCGGATCGGCCCTCGAAGCGGACGGCCGCAAGCTGGGCGACCTCGTGTAGATAGCCCGAGCTCAGGACCGGGGGGCGGCGCTGCCCCAGGACCAGATCCCCGGCGACCTTCAGGACGCCGCTGTTCGCGACTGCACCGTCCATGGCACGCGCCTCACCGGTGTCCTCGGCCAGCTCCTGCCGTCTTCCCGGCCTCACTCGCAACGCTCCTTCGCCCCGCCCTTATGAGCTTCCATTCTGCCCTCCAACACCGTCTTGCACTGTGTCGGCCGGCGCGCCCAGTACGTGGCACCGGTCTACTCCGTAGCGTGGACGGCGGAGCTGGAAAGCGGAGGCCGATGCCGGCGTTCGAAGCGTCGACGGCATTGGCCGAGGAACTACCTCAGTGCGTCGCAGCCCGGCCCGACGTGTCACAGGCCCGAAAGCAACAACCGCGCTCCTGCAGCACCTCCGAGACCACCGCTCCCGAAGCGGTGCCAGAGCCGGACGATGCGGAGAAGCCCGGCCCGGAGTTCGTGCCGGACGATGCTGATCTTTGGGAAATCAACCTTCGGTCCGCTCACACACCGCTCACGAAAACGGCCTCGGACGGAGGAGTCCGAGGCCGAGCAGAGCGCCTCGCTCGGGGAGAAACCCCAGTTCGGAGCGGTAGTGCGTTGTGCCCCCGGCAGGATTCGAACCTGCGACACCCGCTTTAGGAGGTCCTTATGACCTGGGCCTTGACCTGCGGGAATGCTGGCAACACGCGCCCTGGTCAGGGAATCATGACGCCATAGTTCTCACATCTTCGCGGGGCTTCCCGTGTTCATATGTGCTGAACATGTGCTGTTCGGGAAACCGAGAGAGGTCCCGTCGTGTGGGCGGGAGACGTGCGGGGCGGGCAAGGTCGCTGCTCCGTAAAATCGATGGAACCGCTGGTCAAGGCATGGCGTCGCCCCGACTGACGACAGGGATGCGGCTCGATGCCGGCCTCCGGGTTGGGCGCCGATCGTGGTCCGGCGTGGCAAACGGTGCAGGCCGGGGTGCGCCGACACGTCCGCGGAGGCAATCTTTGGTCACCTGCGATCGCGGGCGACCGACGAGAAGGGTCCAGTCATGCGGGTGGTTCTCCTGGCGGATCCCGATGCACCCACGGAGATCGCTCAGCGTGTGGCGCGGAGACTTCCTGATCGACTCGCCGGCAAGTCGGGCCGGGGGAGACGGTTCGACGTAGAGGTGGTCAGTGAGCCGTTCACTTCGGGGACGGAGGATCCGCCCACCTTGATGCGCCGGATCAGGGACCGCGGGCGTGAGGAGAACTGGGACATCGTCGTGGCCCTCACCGATCTCCCGCTGCACTCTCATGGGCGCAAACTCGTGGTCGATCTGAGTCATGAAGACGGTTTGGCGCTGCTGTCCCTTCCCTCGCTGGGGGGCCTGCGGCTGCAGACAAGGGTTCGACGGGCCGTGGAGGAAGCCGTACTCAGCTTGGCCGGCGCGCGTGCCAGGGAGGGTGAAGAGGCTGGATCGAGTCGGCTGTCGCTGGAGCCTTCCGTCGGCCGTCACGCGCCTGTCCAACCAGACCCGGTCGCAGAGGAGGAATCTGCCGATCTGAGGTACGTCACCAGTGGGCCGCGCGGATACCTCAGGGTCCTGGTCGGCATGGTTCGCGCCAACCGGCCCTGGCGGTTGGTGCCGGGTCTGTCGAAGGCCCTGGCAGCCGCACTCGCCACGGGAGCCATCGCCACGGTGAACTCCACCGTCTGGAGCCTCGCCGCGTCTCTGAGCACGCCACGTCTCGTGATCGCCACGGTCGGGTCTGTCGCGCTCATGATCGGCTGGCTGATCGTGGATGCGAAACTGTGGCATCGAACGGCGGAGGAGTCACCGGAGGCGAGGAAGCAGGCAGCCCTCTACAACATCTCGACCGTCTTGACCGTGGGCATCGGGGTAGTCGTCTGCTACGTGGGTTTGCTGGTCATCAACTTCGTGTGGGCGTTGTTCATCCTCAACGACAGGGTGTTCGCCTCCTTCACTCGAAACCCGCTGGACGCCACGGCGTACTGGACGCTGTCCTGGTTCGTCGCTTCGATCGCCACGGTGGGCGGCGCCCTCGGATCGGGCTTGGAGACCGACGACGCGATCCGGGCAGCCGCCTACTCCAAGCGCGAGCAAGAGCGTCGCCGCATGCTGCAGAACGATCAGGACCACTAGCAAGACGCGTCTACGGGGCAACGACAGAGTCCGGAGAATTGCGCTGATCGGGCGGTGCGTTGCTGTTACGCGTAGAGGTCCCCGGGGACCCGGACAGCATGCCGCCGGAACACTGGAGTTTCGCCCGGCAGGACGGCGGCACCACCGTTCCCCCTTGATTCGGGTGAACGGCCCGCAGAGGCGTGCCGGAGCCCAGTGGCCCCTCGCAGCGACTCACGGGAGTCAGGTTCTACGCCGTCTCAACCCGTCAGTGCCGTGCTCGAGCAGCGGCACCGAAAGAAGTCATCATGAAAGCAGCGGTATACGAAGGTCCGCGAACGGTCGCAGTGAAGGACGTACCGGACCCGAAGATCGAGCACCCCTGCGACATCATCGTCAAGATCACCGCTACCAACATCTGCGGTTCTGACCTGCACATGTATGAGGGCCGCACCTCGTTCGAGTCCGGCCGCACGCTGGGACACGAGAACATGGGCCAGGTCGTGGAGGTCGGCCCGGCCGTGAGCAAGGTGAAGGTCGGCGAGTACGTGGTTCTGCCTTTCAACATCGCCTGCGGCTTCTGCAAGCAGTGCGAGCGAGGGCTGACCAACTACTGCCTGACCATGCAGCCGGAACCCGCCCTCGCCGGAGCCGCCTACGGTTTCGCCGACATGGGCCCCTACCAGGGTGGCCAGGCGGAACTGCTGCGCGTGCCCTACGGCGACTTCAACGCGCTGCGCCTGGGCGAGGACGCCGCCGAGCGGCAGACCGACTACGTGATGCTCGCCGACATCTTCCCCACCGGTTACCACGCCACCGAGATGGCCCACGTCAAACCGGGTGACCAGACGATCATCTTCGGGGCGGGCCCTGTCGGGCTGATGGCGGCCTACTCCGCCGTGCTCAAGGGCGCCGGCCGTGTCTGGGTGGCCGACCATCAGCCCGACCGGCTGGGCAAGGCGGAGGAGATCGGGGCCATCCCGATCAACACCGCCGAGCAGGACGCGGCGGAGGTCGTGAAGGAGGCGACTCTCGGTCTGGGCGCCGACAACGGGTGTGAGTGCGTCGGGTACCAGGCACATGACCCCGAGGGCCACGAGGACGCCAGCCTCACCCTCAACAACTTGATCGACTCGGTCAGGTTCACGGGCCACATCGGTGTGGTGGGCGTTTACCTGCCTCAGGACCCTGGCGGCGAAGAGGCCCAAGGTGAGCTGGAGGCACAGGGCAAGGTGCCCATCGACTTCGGCATGATGTGGTTCAAGGGTCAGCACATGGGGACCGGCCAAGCGCCGGTGAAGAGGTACAACCGGGCACTGCGGGACCTGATCGCCGGCGAGAAGGCGACGCCGAGTTTCATCGTCTCCCACCAACTCAGCCTGGACGAGACCCCCACCGCCTACGAGCACTTCGACGCCCGTGAGGAGGGCTGGACGAAGGTGGTGCTGCATCCCGACGGCCACGGCAACGGCCACAAGCGGTAGGGGCCCCGAGGACCGCAATCCGATGCCCACCCCCGGGTCGGCCCGACCGACACGTGGCGAGCGGTCCGGGTCGGGGGCGGGCCCCGGCATCGGGTGACGACGCCGGGGTCTGGCGCGCCGGACCTCACGGTAGACAGCACACGTCCTGCAGGACGCGGGCGCACACCCGTCAGCAGACCAGCGCAGATGTCAGTCGGCCGCGGGTACCGAACTCCTCACCGGCCGACGCCCCTCCGGGCCCGCGGCACGGACCAGGTTGCCCGTCTGCTCGCGGTGCTCGTGCACCAGATGGATCGACATCGCACCCTCACCGGCCGCCGCGGCCACCCGCTTGACCGAACCGCTTCTGACGTCGCCGGCGGCGAAGACGCCGGGAAGGGTGGTCTCCAATGGCAACGGACCACGGCCGAGAACAGCCCACCGGGCCGGATCGGCCAACGGCTGGGCGTCGGCGCCGGTGAGGACGAAGCCCTTCTCGTCCAGAGCCAGCACATCCCTGAGCCATTCCGTGCGCGGCCGGGCTCCGATGAACACGAACAGCGCCGCGGCTTGCAGTTCTCGCCGTCGGCCGCTCGTGTTGTCCTCCACCAGCAGAGCTTCCAGCTTTTCCGACCCGAAGACGCGTCGGACCTCGGTGTGCAGCAGTACTTCGATCTTCGGGTGCCGTTCCACTTGGTCGACGAGGTAGCGCGACATGTCCGCGTTGAGGTCGTCGCCCCGGACGAGGAGCTGGACCCTGGACGCGTGGTTCGCGAGGAACAGCGCCGCCTGTCCGGCGGAGTTCCCGCCGCCGACCACCGCGACCGGATCGGCCCGGCAGAGGCCGGCCTCGTGGACGGTCGCCGCGTAGTAGACGCTGATGCCTTCCAGACGGTCGATGCCGGGCACCTCGAGTCTGCGGTACCAGACGCCCGAAGCGAGCACCACGGCGTTCGCACGAGCCCTCGACCCGTCGGCGAAGGTGACGACGTACTCGTCGTTCTGAGGAGTGAGCCCGGTGACCTTGGCGGGCACCATGAGGCGGGCGTCGAACTTGCGGGCCTGGAGCACCGCGCGTTCGATGAGTTCGCCCCCGGAGATGCCCGACGGGAAGCCGAGGTAGTTCTCGATGCGGGACGAGGTACCGGCCTGGCCACCGGTGGCCACAGCATCGACGACGGCGGTGGTGAGGCCGTCGGAGGCGCCGTACACGGCGGCGGCGAGTCCCGCGGGGCCCGCACCGACCACCATCACGTCGTACCGCCCTGTCTCCGGCGAGGGGGCGGGCAGCCCGATGATCCGGGCGAGTTCTGCGTTGCTCGGGTTGCGCAGCACCTGGTCGCCCTTCCAGAGGACCACCGGAGTCTCCTCGGGTCGGATCGCGAACCGACGCAGCAGCGCCTCCGCTTCCCTGTCCTTCTCCAGATCCACCCAGCGGTGGGGCAGCCTGTTGCGGGCGGCGAACTCACGCAGCCGCAACGTGTCCGGTGAATAGCACGATCCCAGAATCCGGAAGCCCGCACCGAGGCCGATGAGCAGATGTCTGCGGCCCAGGTATGCGCGGAGAATCAGGTCACCGAGGACGGGATCGCGGCCGACCAGGGCGCGTTGCCGGTCCACCGGTACGGCCAGGATCTCGCCCGGCTCACGCACCACGGCGGTGTCGAAGGCCGCCTGGCCCTCCAGCAATCCGAGTTCGCCCAGGAAGCGGCCGGGTCCGTGGACCGCCACCGTGCGCTCCTCGGGTCCGCCGTGGTCGTGGACGATCTCGACGGTCCCGCTGAGGATCGCGAGGAACTCCCGGAACGGCTCACCCTCGCGGTACAGCACCTCGTTCTCGGCCGTCCTGCGGCGCTCCCCGTGCGGGGTCAGGACCTGGAGCTGCTCCGGTGAGAGGCGCGGGAACGCCCCGTACTGGTCCGGTGTCTCGCGGGGGCCACCCTGCCCGTGCTCGGCGCTGCTCATCAGACCATCGCCTCGTGGACGTAGCACCAGCGCCAATCCTCCCCGGGCTCGAAGGACTGCACGACGGGGTGACCGACGCCGGCCGCGTGGCGGCTGGCGTGCTTGAGGGGCGAGGAGTCGCAGCAGCCGACGTGCCCGCAGGTGAGGCAGAGCCGCAGGTGCACCCACGGGGAGTGGACCCTGAGGCACTCCTCGCATCCTTCCGGGGTACGTGGACTCACGGGACGCACCATCGCCAGGTGCGGGTCGGGGATCGTAACCATGAGGGGGTGCTCCTTCCTGGACAGGGGCCGCTTCGCAGCTGTGCGCGGCAGCGCGCCGAGCGTCTACGGCAGCACGGAGGCCAGTGACTTCGGCAGTCCGGACTTGAGGTGGTTCCACTCGCCTTCGCTCACGTGGCGTTCCAGAACCTCCAGCACGGTGTGCACGACTCGTTCGACGCCACCGTCGACCGCGTAGGGAAACTCGTCCCGCACGCGCTGGAGGAACTCCTCGCCGCTGAGTTTCACCGGTGTCTCGGACGGCTTCCAGCCGTCGTAGTAGACGCCTCGGATCAAAGTGGGCAGCTGCGCCCCGAAGTGCGCGGCCCCGTCGACGGAGAGGCGGTCCCGTAGCCGATGCAGGACGGCGCGCAGTGCGGCGTACGACTGCTTACGGCGCTCTTTGGGCCAGCCGTTGGCTTCCTCGATCTCCCTGAGGAGCCGGTTCGCCTTGTCCACCATGGTGTCGAAAGAGGAAAATCCTGTCTCGGTCATGACCGGGCTCCCTTCGCTCCCGGCGGGCCGGCGGTGCCGGACCGCGGTCCCGCACCGCCAGGCTCCCGGGTCAGCGATCGCCGCTCTCGCCGCTCTCGCCGCTCTCGGTGATCTGGATGTGACGGGGCTTGGCGACCTCCGCCTTGGGGACGGTGACCGTGAGTACACCTGCCGACGTCTCCGCTGTGACCTTTTCGGTGTCCACCTCGCCCGGCAGCCGCAGCCGGTACTCGAAGGCACCGGTTCGGCGGGCGCGGCGGCGCAGGACGCCGCTGCGCTCCTTTTCCTTGATCTCTCCGGTGACCACCAGTTCCTGTCCGTTGGCCTCGACGTGGATGTCCTTGCTCTTGACGCCAGGAAGTTCGATCTCGACCTCGAAGGCGTCATCGGTCTCCGTGACGTCCGCGAGGGGGGTCCAGGCGGCTGCGGGCGCGGCCGCCCCGCCCACCGTCGATTCGAGCAGTCCGCTCATCTGGTTGAGCAGTTCGTCGAAATCCGTCAGTGGATTACGGGCCCACCCGAGAGGCCGCTCTGCTGTCGCGCCACCGCGGTGGCTGCGAACGGGCATGTTCATCACCGATCACCTCCGCTTTCTCGTCGGTCCGGCCGGCCTGCCATGGCCTGTTCGACCCAATCCCGGAGGACGTGCGCGGGTGCCGCGCCGGCCTGCCGGGCGACCGTCTCGCCCCGGTCCAGGACAAGCAGTGTGGGCACCGCCTGCACCTCGAACCGTTGGCTGAGCAGTGGGTTCTTGTCGACGTCGACCTTGACGAGCTTGATCCGTCCGGCAAGGTCGCGAGCCACTTGTTCGAGGGCGGGGCTGACCACGCGGCAGGGGCCGCACCAGGTCGCCCAGAGATCGACGACGACGGGCACCGTGGCCTGCTCGACGACCTCGCGGAAGTCGCCGTCGCCCGCGTCGACGATCCAGGGTAGGTACTGCTTGCAGTGACCGCACCTGGGGCGTCCCTCGGCGGTCACGGGAATCCGGTTCTCGCGCTCGCAGTGCGGGCAGGTCACCGTCGTCGTCCGGCTGGTGTTCACGCGGCCCTCGCTTCCCGGGCGGCGGCCTCCCGCTGGTCGTAGGTGACCACCAGCTCTCCGTTCTCGGTGTCCACACGGACCGTCGCGCCGTCCTGGACGTCGCCGCGCAGAAGGGCGCGCCCGACCAGTGTTTCCACCTCGTGGGAGATGTAACGCCGCAGCGGGCGCGCCCCGTACACCGGGTCGTAGCCCTGATGGGCAATCGCCTCACGCGCCTGATCGGTGAGTTCGACCTCGATGCGGCGCTCGGCGAGCCGCTGTCGCAGTTCGTCGAACTGCAGCTCCACGATCCGCTCGATCTGCCGCTCGCCGAGCGGCTTGAACAGCACGATGTCGTCCACGCGGTTGAGGAACTCCGGGCGGAAGTGCCCGCGCAGTTCGCCCATGACCAGGGCGCGGGCGTCCGGCTTGATCTCCCCCTCGGCCGTGACGCCGTCCAGGAGGTGCTCGGAGCCGATGTTGGACGTCATGATGATCACGGTGTTGCGGAAGTCGACGGTACGGCCCTGGGCGTCGGTGATGCGGCCGTCGTCGAGGACCTGCAGCAGCGTGTTGAAGACATCGGTGTGCGCCTTCTCGATCTCGTCGAACAGCACAACGGAGTACGGCTTGCGGCGTACGGCCTCGGTGAGCTGGCCGCCCTCCTCGTATCCGACGTATCCGGGCGGTGCGCCCATGAGCCGGCTGACGGTGTGCCGTTCCTGGTACTCGCTCATGTCGAGGCGGACCATGTTCTCCTCGGAGTCGAACAGAGCCCGGGCGAGGGTCTTGGCCAGCTCGGTCTTCCCCACGCCGGTGGGGCCGAGGAAGACGAACGACCCGATGGGGCGGCGCGGGTCGCGGATGCCGGAGCGGGCGCGGATGATGGCGTCGGCGACGAGCTTGACGGCCTCGTCCTGGCCGACGACGCGCTCGCGCAGGATCTCGTCGAGACGCAGCAGTTTCTCCCGTTCCCCCTCCTGGAGACGGGCGACGGGGATGCCGGTCCAGGCGGCGACGATCTCGGCGATCTCCTCCTCGGTGACGACCTCGCGCAGCAGCCGGTTCTCCCCTTGCTTGGAGGCCAGCTGCTCCTCCTCGGCGGCGAGCCGGCGCTCCAGGTCCTGGAGGCGTCCGTAGCGGAGTTCGGCGGCGCGGTTGAGGTCGTAGGCGCGTTCGGCCTCCTCCGCCTCGTGGCGGACCTGCTCCAGCTCCTGGCGCAGTTCCTGCACGCGGCGGATCGCCTGCCGTTCGGCCTCCCACTGGGCGTGCTTGGCGTCGGCCTCGCCGCGCAGGTCGGCCAGCTCCCTGCGCAGTTCCTCCAGGCGGGCTTCGCTGGCGGGGTCGGTCTCCTTGGACAGGGCCGCCTCCTCGATCTCCAGACGGGTGACCCGGCGGGTGATCTCGTCGAGTTCGGCGGGCATCGAGTCGATCTCGGTACGCAGCCGGGCGCATGCCTCGTCGACGAGGTCGATGGCCTTGTCGGGCAGGAACCGGTCGGTGATGTATCGGTGGCTCAGGGTGGCCGCGGAGACCAGCGCGGTGTCCTGGATCTTGACGCCGTGGAAGACCTCCAGGCGTTCCCGCAGTCCACGCAGGATGGAGATCGTGTCCTCGACGCTGGGTTCGTCCACCAGGACCTGCTGGAAGCGGCGTTCGAGGGCGGCGTCCTTCTCGATGTGCCGGCGGTACTCGTCGAGAGTGGTCGCGCCGATCATGTGCAGTTCGCCGCGGGCGAGCATCGGCTTGAGCATGTTGCCCGCGTCCATGGCCCCTTCGGCGGCGCCGGCGCCGACCACGGTGTGCAGTTCGTCGACGAAGAGCAGGATGTTTCCCTCGGCGGCCTTGACCTCGCTGAGCACGGCCTTCAGACGTTCCTCGAACTCACCGCGGTACTTGGCGCCCGCGACCAGGGAGCCCATGTCGAGGGCGAAGACGATCTTGTCGCGGAGTCCTTCGGGTACGTCACCGCGGACGATGCGCTGGGCGAGGCCCTCGACGATGGCGGTCTTGCCGACGCCGGGGTCGCCGATCAGGACGGGGTTGTTCTTGGACTTGCGGCTGAGTATCTGGGTGACGCGGCGGATCTCGGAGTCCCGGCCGATGACCGGGTCGAGCCTGCCGTCCCTGGCCTCGGCCACGAGATCCCGGCCGTACTTCTCCAGGGCCTCGTAGGCCACTTCCGGGTTGGCGGAGGTGACGCGCTGGTTGCCGCGCACCTGGGAGAGCGCGCCCAGGAACGAGTCCGTCGTGATGCCGGCCCGGCCGAGCAGTCGTCCGGCGGCGGTCGAGGAGCCCTCCCCGGCCAGGGCGAGCAGGAGGTGTTCCACGGACACGTACTCGTCCTTGAGGCGCTTGGCCTCCTGTTCGGCGGTGTCGAGCAGGCCGGCGAGGCGCTGAGTGACGAAGACCTGGCCGGGCGCCGCGCCGGGACCGGTGACCCGCGGGCGGCGGGAGAGTTCGTCGCGCACGGCCTCGCGCAGTTCCTTCGGCTCGGCTCCCGCCTGCTGCAGCAACCGCGGGATCAGACCGTCCTCCTGGTCGAGAAGCGCGAGCAGCAGGTGTTCCCCGTCGACCTCGGTCTGTCCCATGCGGGCGGCCGCGGTCTGGGCCTCCTGGAGGGCTTCCTGGGATTTCTGGGTGAGACGGTTCATGTCCATGGGGGTGTTTCACTCCTCGTGCCGCGGACGCGCAGGGCGGACTCGAGCAGACTGATGCGGTCGAGCAGGTCGAGCACCAGGCCGATGGCCGCGTAGTTGAGGCAGAGTCCGGCGCGCAGCCGCTGGATGCGGGCGAGTACCGCCGGGGCCGTGGGATCGAACACCAGCTGTCCCGCGGCGTCGCGTTCGGCGTCGACCAGCCCCAGGGCGACGAACCGGCGGACGAGATCGGGGTGGAGGCCCGAGCGGCGGGCCACGGCGTCCAAGGAGAGCCTCGGTGCGGGCACGAGTGCGAACCGGACGGCCGTGGAGGCGGTCACGTCGGCGGGCGCCCGGGCCGGGCGGTCGCCCAGCCCGGTCCGGACGGGGCCTGCCGCTCTCTCGGGTCGGTCTTTCATCGTGTCCTCCTGGGGTCGAAGGAAGAGGTGGCGGCGAGCTCCTCGAACAGTTCGCGCTCCCGGTCGCCGAGGGTGGACGGCACCATGACACGGACTTCGGCGTACAGGTCGCCGTCGGCACCGCGGGGATTGGGCATGCCCTCGCCGCGCAGTCGCAGCCGCCGGCCGCTGGACGAGCCCGCGGGCACCGTGACCTTGGCCGTGCCACCGCCGGGGGTGGGCACCGGCACGGTCGCGCCCAGCGCCGCCTCCCAGGGGGCCACCGGGAGCTGCACGTGCACGTCGCGGCCTTCCAGCCGGAACCGGGGATGGGGCTGGAGACGCACCCTCAGGTACAGGTCGCCTCCCGGGGCGTCGCCGCTGCCCCGGCCGCCCTCGCCGGCCAGCCGGATGCGCTGCCCGTCGGTGACGCCCGGCGGCACGTCGACGTCGTACCGCCGCGGCTGCCCGCCGGGGCCGGCGAGCGTGACGGTGCGGCGGCCGCCCCTGTACGCCTCCTCGACGGTGAGCGGCAGCTCGGCCTCCTGGTCGGCTCCCGGTACGCCGCCGGGGGCCGCGCCCGCTCCGAAGAGCGAACCGAGCAGGTCCTCGATGTCGACACCCTCCCCCGCGAAGTCGTCGCCGAAGCCGGTGGCGTACCGGGCGCGGGGGCCACCCGTGCCCGCGGTCCTGCGAGCGCGGAACCCGCCGCCCGCTCCGGCCGCGACCCGTTCGTCGAAGTCCTCGGGGATCTTGCGGAAGTCCTCGCCGAAGCGGTCGTAACGGCCGCGCGTCTTCGGATCCGAGAGGACGCTGTACGCCTCGTTGAGGTCCTTGAAGCGTTCCTCCGCCCCCGGATCCTTGTTGACGTCGGGGTGGTACCTGCGGGCGAGCTTGCGGTACGCCTGCTGGATCTCGTCCTGGCTCGCGGTCCGCGACACGCCCAGCACCTCGTAGAAGTCCCGTGCCATGACCCGTCACTCCCG
Source organism: Streptomyces sp. NPDC018031 (assembly GCF_044327625.1). NCBI lineage: Bacteria > Bacillati > Actinomycetota > Actinomycetes > Kitasatosporales > Streptomycetaceae > Streptomyces > Streptomyces sp. NPDC018031. Next base: position 1,001,402 of record NZ_JBIRFT010000001.1, on the reverse strand, counting down.
CTTCGCGACCGTCACGGCGGCGGGCCTGAGCTGCGTGTCACCGTCGCCGTAGCCGGGGCGCAGCACCTCGACGACGGTGCCCGGTGGGGCCTCGGGGTCCTGGACGACGCCGACCACCTCGTGCCGGGCCGGGTCGAAGGCGACGCCGATCTCCGCGTGTCGCGGGTAGCCCAGCAGTTCGAGGACGTTCACCGCCTGGTCGCGGACCGCCCGGATGCCCTCCACGATCGCGCCGGGGGCGGCACCGGCGTGGTTCAGGGCGAGTTCGAGGTTGTCGATGACGGGGAGGAAGGCGGCGGCGGTGCGGGACCGTTCCGCCGCCCGTTCCCGCTCCAGCTCCCTGGCATGACGCTTGCGGAGGTTGTCGAGGTCGGCGAGCGCGCGCCGCCAGCGGTCTTCGAGCTCCTGGACCGCGGTCGTGTACTCGTCGTCGGCGGGCTCGGGGCGGACGGCGTCGGGTTCCGATTCGCCGTGCGCCGCTTCCGGTCCAGGCGGTGAGGGGTCCGGTCGCGGCACATCCCCGTGAGGCGGACGTTCGGCTTCCGGAGCCGGCTCGGCCGGGTCCGACGCGGCGCGGTCGGGTTCGTTCGGGTGGGTGGGCATGGCGTGCCTCAGTCCTTGTCGAACTCGGCGTCGATGACGTCGTCGTCACCGCCACCGGCGGGACCACCGTCGGCGGTGTCTTGGCCGGGCCCGCCCGCGGCGGTGGCGCTCTGCTGGGCAGCCGCCAGCCCGGCCAGCACCTGCTGGAGTTCGGAGGTCAGCGGCCGTACCCGCTCCACGCCCGCCTCTTCCTTGACCGCCGCCCGAGCGTCGGACACGAGCATCTCGGCGCGTGCCTTCTCGTGCGCCGGGGCGGTGTCGCCCAGTTCGGCGAGGCGCTTCTCGACCTGGTAGGCGACGGCGTCCAGCTCGTTGCGGGCGTCGACGGCTTCGCGGAGTGCCTGGTCCTCGCCCTGGTTGCGCTCGGCCTCCTGGACCATCCGTTCGACCTCACCGCGGTCCAGGTTCGAACTCTCGCTGATGGTGATGCCCTGTTCCTTGCCGGTGTCCCGGTCGCGGGCCTTGACCTCGAGGATGCCGTTGGCGTCGACGTCGAAGGTGACCTCGATCTGCGGTTCGCCCCGCGGCGCCTGCCGGATGTCGGTGAGCTGGAACCGGCCCAGCACCCGGTTGTCGGCGGCCCGCTCGCGCTCGCCCTGGAGGACCACCACGTCGACGGCCGGCTGGTTGTCCTCGGCGGTGGAGAAGGTCTCGCTGCGGCGTACCGGGATGGTGGTGTTCCGTTCGATGATCTTCGTCATCACGCCGCCACGTGTCTCCACCCCGAGCGACAGGGGCGTGACGTCGAGCAGCAGGACGTCCTTGACCTCGCCCTTGAGCACCCCGGCCTGGATCGCGGCGCCCAGGGCCACGACCTCGTCGGGGTTGACGCTCATGTTGGGGTCCTTGCCGCCGGTCAGCCGGCGCACCAGGGCCTGGACGGCGGGGATACGGGTGGAACCGCCGACGAGGATGACCTCGTCGATGTCGCTCTCGCCGACCTTGGCATCAGCCATGGCCTGCTGGACGGGGCCCAGGCACCGCTCCACCAGGTCGCTGGTGATCTGCTCGAACGTGGAGCGCATCACCGAGTCGGTGAGGTGCTTGGGACCCGAGGCGTCGGCAGTGATGAACGGCAGGCTGACCTGCGTCTGCGTCACCGAACTCAGCTCTGTCTTGGCCTTCTCCGCCGCCTCGAAAAGCCGCTGCAGCGCCTGCGGGTCCTTGCGCAGATCGACGCCGTTCTCCTTCTGGAAGTCGTCCGCGAGGTGATCCACCAGACGCCGGTCGAAGTCGTCACCGCCCAGGTGGCTGTCGCCGGCGGTGGACCGTACCTCCACTACGCCGTCGCCGACGTCGAGGATGCTCACGTCGAAGGTGCCGCCGCCCAGGTCGAAGACCAGCACCGTCTCGTGCTGCTTCTTGTCCATGCCGTACGCGAGGGCGGCCGCCGTCGGCTCGTTGATGATCCGCAGCACCTCCAGTCCCGCGATCCGTCCGGCATCCTTGGTGGCGGTGCGCTGCGCGTCGTTGAAGTAGGCCGGCACCGTGATGACCGCCTCCGTCACCCGCTCGCCCAGCTGCTTGGAAGCGTCGTCGGCGAGTTTGCGCAGCACCTGTGCGCTGATCTCCTCAGGCGCGTACAGCTTGTCGCCCACCTTGAAGCGGGCCGCCCCGCCGTCGCCCTCGACGACGTCGTACGCCACCGCTCTGGCCTCGTCCGAGATCTCGTCGAAGTGCCGGCCGATGAACCTCTTGGCCGAGTAGATGGTGCCTTTGGGGTTGAGAATCGCCTGGCGACGGGCCAGCTGGCCCACCAGGCGCTCACCGCTGTCCGTGAAGGCCACCACGGATGGTGTGGTGCGGTTGCCCTCGTTGTTGGGCACGACGGACGGCTCGCCGCCCTCCCACACGGCGATCACCGAGTTGGTGGTGCCCAGATCGATGCCCACTGCCTTGGCCATGAGGATCTCCTCCTGCTCTGGCGGCCCGCGCCGACTCTCCGGATCGCGTGGTTCACTTACGACCGGAACCTCCTGGCCTGCAGGGCGGGCTCCTCGGGCATCGCCCAGCTCTTGCCGCCGGTGTGGACGGAGGTTCTCGGACACACCCCAGGGTGGTGAGAGGAGAAGGAGCACGCCTGCTCCTGGCGAGTCGAGATTGCCCGCGGCCGTTCGCACCGTCGGCACAAGACGGTGCAAGTCGTGCATCTCGAATGAGTCGGCTTGTGGACGGGTACCCGTCAGCTCGTCCACCGACGGCTCGAGCGGACGGAGCCATCCCATGGCCGGCAGCCGGGTGCAGGATCCGTACTCCAGCGGCCCCGACCGGGAGAACGATCTCCCACGGGGCGGCGCCGGGCTGGCTCCCGCGGCCGCCCCGGCGGCGGGCCGGCCACCATCGGCCGGCCAGTTCGACCGTGCCCTCAACGACCTGGCGGCGCTCTCCTACGCTCTGCTCGACACCCTGGACGAAGCTGAGATCCTCGGGCTGGCCATGGCCCACGTGGAGGCCGTAGGGGCCTACAGAGCCGAGGCCGGATTCGTCGAAAGGGGTGGTGATCTGTTTCCGGCTCCGGCCAACGGACGGAATCACGCCTCGGCGGTGGACCAGAGAGTGCGGGAGCTGGCTGGCCAGGACGGCCCGGTGACCGTACCCGACAGACCCTGGGGCCGCGCCCTCGGGCTGCACGGGCTGGAGCGACTCCACGGTTACCTTGTGGTGACGTCCGATTCCGAGCCCACCGAGGCAGAACGATTCCTGCTGGCCACGCTCGTCCGGCACACCGCCGCCGCTCTCTCGCTCGCTTTTGCACACCGCCGCCTGCGCGACCAAGCGGTGGAGCTCCACCGGGTGAGGGAGGAACGCACCGCCCTTCAGCGACAGCTCATCTCGGTCGTGGCCGAGCAGCGGTACCAGCGGGCCGTTCACACACTCATCACCGACGTCGCCGCCGCGGGCGGCGGCGAGGAAGCCGTCACGCGGGCACTCCACGGTCTCACCGGACTCCCCGCGCTGGTCGAGGACCGTTTCGGCCGGTTGAGGTCCTGGAGCGGCCCCAGCCGGCCCGACCCCTATCCGGAACCGGACCCCGTGCGTCAGGACGAGATGCTGCACGCCGTGGCACGGGAGGCCGGGCCGGTACGGATAGAGGACCGGCTGCTCACCCTGGTCCGCCCGCACGGCGAGATCCTGGGCGTGCTCGCCCTGATCGATGCCGGAGGCGAGGCGGACGAGCACACCGTGCTCGCGCTGGAACATGCCGCCACGTCACTCGCCCTTGAGCTGGCCCACCTGCGCAACCTTGCCGAAGTCGAGCTGGGACTGCGCCGCGAGCTGGCCGACGACCTCCTGGCCGGGACGGACACGGCGAGCGCCTACGCCCGGTCCGAGGCGATCGGCCACGACCTGCACCGCAGCCACTACATCGTCGTGGTGCAGTGGTCGAAGCGCACCGTGGACGACTCCTTCGCGGAGACCGTGGGCCGGGCGGCCACCGCCCAGGGCATGCGCTCGCTGCTGACCCGGCGCTCCGATCACGTGGTCCTGGTCACCGACGCCAGGCCGCGCGCCCGCGCGCTGTACGAGGCGCTCGCCGTGGAGACGGGGACACATTCAGGGGCCATCGGGGTGAGCGCCCCGTGCGACTCCCCGACCGGCATCCCCCGGGGTTACCAGGAGGCGCAGCGCGCCCTGGAGGTGCGCCGCCACTCCCGCGAGGGCCACGGCACGACGTTCTTCGACGAGCTCGGCCTCTACCGCATCCTCGGCCCCGGCAACGACTACCAACAGTTGGAGGCGTTCGTCCACGAGTGGATCGGGCAGCTCATCGACTACGACTCCCGGCACCACGCGACCATGGTGGACACCCTGACCCGGTACTTCGACTGCGGCGGCAACTACGACGAGACCGCCGCGTCCCTCGCGATCCACCGAAGCACGCTGCGCTATCGGCTGCAGCGAATCCGTGACATCAGCGGCAACGACCTCGCGAATGTCGAGGACCGGCTCAACCTCCAAGTGGCGACCCGCGTATGGAAGATCGTGCTGGGCGGGTCCGGCTGACTCGGGAGACGCCGTGCTTCTCGACGCCGAAACCCTCACCCACCCCCGCGGGCGGGCGTTGATCCGTCACCCTCCGAAGCCAGAGCCGCCCGCACCCGTTGCCCCTCGCGAGCAGAGCCGACGTCCCGCTCCAAGGGTGTGCGGCTCACGGCTGTCGCGAGGTTGTCCAGGGCCTTCTTCTGCAGTTCCGCACCGCGTCGCAGGACCGGGCTGCGGTCCCCGGCGGCGCCCTCCCAGGTGTCGAGCGCCTCCGCCACGCGTCCCCAGTCCGGGTTCCTGTGCTCGCGCATGTCTTCTGCCGCCTGGGCGGTATTCGCTTCCAGAGCCTCGGCGAACCTCTCCACCTCGGGGGCAGGACGACTGTCGGCCCCCGGGAGGTGGCTCTCCATGAGCATCGTCGCTCGGTCGAACCCCTTGAGCGCCTCCTGCGCCTCCTCCGCCTCGCGGGACGTCAGGCCCCTGGGACGGACGGGTTCTTGCCTCGCCTGGTCATAGGCTCCCTGCCAGGCGGCACGTGCCTCCCGGCTCGCCAGCAGGGCCCCGCGCATGTCGGCGCGATGCGCCCGGGTCGGTTCGGAGTAGCCGCGGAGCACCGCCGCCGCGTAGCGGCCGTTTGCGGCGAGCCAGTCCGCAAGCCGACTCGTGAGCCGGGGAGTCTCCCACGCGGGGAACACCACGTACGCCAGCATTGCCAGGGCCCCGCCAAGCAAGGTGAGCACCACCCGCTCCGGGACCGTCTGCTCCCACGCATGGCCCCCCATGCCGAGCAGGAAGACGACGTACGCGGCGGTGAAGCACTGGGAATACGCGTAGCCGGTACGGAGCAGCGTGTACGACAGGGCCGCCGACACCACCGCGAGCGCGCCGAACACCTGGGCGTCCGGGCCAAGGGCCCGCACCATCCCGGTGGCGAGGGCCACGCCCGCCAGGGTCCCTGCGAGGCGGCCCACCGCACGCGCGTACGTCCGGTGGAAGTCCGGCCGCATGACCATGACCGAGGCGATGGGCGCCCAGTACCCGTGGCCCACGGGCAGCGGGGAAGCGATGAGATAACCGAGCGGGGCCACCGCCGCCAGGCGGACGGCGTGCCGGAACACGGGTGAGTCGCGGCGCAGCTCACGGCGGACCGCCCGGACGACAACAGGGAGCAGCCGGAACAAGGTCGGGCGCACCAGGAACTGAGCGCTCGCGGGGCGGGACGACGCAGGCGCCTTCTCGTGCGCGCCAACGCCCCCGGCGACCTCCAACGTCTCGGCGAGCAGCTTCACGAGCTCTTCGGCGGCCTGCCGGGCATGGCCCTCCAGCACCTCGCCCCGCCCGGCCTGCCGGGCAGGGCCCTCCCGTATCTCACCCTGCCCGTTGAGGCTCAGCACGTCCGCGCTGCGGGGCGGAACCTCGGTGGAAGTGCCGCGGCGGATCGAACGCGCGGCCGCGTCCAGCACGTCGGCGGCCGCATTGAGCAGCTCCCGTACGCGGTCCCGCCCGGGCCCCTCCGCCGGGGCGCCGACGTCCGGGTCGGCGAGCGCGGCGACGACCGGCACGATGCGCTCGGCGAGGCCCCGGGGGCCGTGGAGGACGGGAGGCCGGGTGCGGGCCTGCGACGGCGTCACGGCGGCCGCGTCCCGGGCCGTCATCAGGGGCTCCGGGTCGAACGGGGCAGCCGGGTCGTCTTGCAGCCGACGGGCGTAGTCGGCCACGGCGGCCAGCGCGTCGGCGAGCGCGTCGCGATGCGCCCCCCACCGCCGGATCGGGAACAGCAGGATCAGCACGGCCTGCGCCACGCCTCCGAGCGCGATGACGCCGGCGTGTTCCAGGGCCAGCCCGACGCTCGTGGGCAGAGTGACGGTCACCAGCATGCTGCCGACCGTCGTCGCCGCGACGATCCCAGCGGTCGATCCGAGGGCCCACGCCATCCCTGCGGCAAAGGCCCATACGGCCAGCAGCGGGAGGAAAGTCGCGAGCCGCCCCGCCGCCAGGTAGCCCACGAAGGTACTCAGCGCCAGGCCCGCCCCCGCGCCGAGCGCGATCACCTTGCGCGGACGCCAGGTGCGCTGGAAGGTGGCCGTACCCGCGGAGAAGGCCCCGAGGGCGGCGGACGCGGCGAACGCGGGCGAGACCAGCCACAGCGCGGGCCCGACGACCAGCGCCACCCCCGCAGCCGTGCGCAGCGCGAGCAGAGGCTCCAGCCGGGTCTCCTCGATCGTGAGCCCGGATCGCACGACCTCCCCGAAGGTCCGAAGCCACCTCACGGCGTGAGCCCGGCCGGAACGCCCTGCCGGGGCTCGACGGCTTGGTCGAGGTGGACCACCCGGGCGGGCGAGACTGCCGCAGGGCCCAAGAACGACCACCGGTCGGCGACGTATGTCCGACTCGGACCCCGGCTAGTCATCGTGGGCGCCCTGGAGCCTGTGGCGACGTTCCTGTTCGCGCTTGGAGTAGGCGGCTGCACGGATGGCCTCGTCGCTCTCCAAGCCCGATCCCAGCGCGCCCCCCACGGTGGCGACCGACGCGACGAACCAGGACAGCGTCAGGTACTCCGTGGCGTGCAGCGGGGATCGCGTCATGGAAGCGAACACCTGGTCGTTGAGGATGAACAGGGCCCACACCAAGTTGATGGCCATCAGACCCACGTAGCAGACCAGGGCCCCGATACCCACGGTCACGACCGTCGAGGCGTTGTAGAGCCTGGCCCTCTGCCTCGCCTCCGGTGAGCCTTCTGTTGATCGATGCCACAGTTCTCCGTCCACGATCAGCCAGCCGATCATGAGCCCGACGGACCCGACCATGGCGATCACGAGGCGCGGTGCGCTCAGGGCCTCGGCAAGGCTCCAGGTGGTGGAGTCGAGGGTGGCGATGGCCCCGGTGGCGAGTGCGGCGGCCAGGGCTTTCGACAAGCCCGTCACCAACCGCCACGGCCGGTTGGCGCGGACCATACCGACGAGTACCCGCATGTAACCACGCGGTCCGCTGACGACGTACCGGAGATCGTCGGCTTCCGTCTCACCGATCGGGCCCGGATGAACAGGCTCGAGACGATCGTCTGGAGGCGGGGACGGCTGACCTAGCGGAAGTCCTTCGACCGCCGTGGTCTGGGGACCCGCCAGGCCGAGCACGGCTTCTTCGACGGCCCGCCGGGCCCTCGAATGCAGCCGCAGGCCCCCCAGCGAAGGAAGAGAGAGCAGCGCCAAGCCGTGCTCGTGATTCAGATCCACAGCGAGCCTGCGACCGTGGGTGTGCAGCGGAAGGTCGGTGAGGGCCACGACGATGTCCCAGTCCTCCGCACTCCCGCGGTCCATGATCCGGCGCATCAAGGTGGGCGGGTCCTCCGTCCCCGAGGTGAACGGCTCACTGACCACCTCTACGACGAAACGCCGCCCCTGGCCCGCCTTGTCGGCGAGCCGAGTGGAAAGTGTCCGGGCCATGCGCTGCGCGATCTCCGTTGGCGTGTACGGATCCGCCAGGAGAGCCACGACCGTAACGCCGTGAGACGACACCCGCATGACAGGAACCTCCTCGTCGGCCGCCCCGCGACCCCAAGTTCCCGCAGACGCGTCCGGGGTAACGCCTACGCCGCCTACTCCTGCCGGCCGTACCGCCGGCCTGCGCAGGCGACAGCGCTGGGCCCCGCCCGGTGTCGTAACGGCTGGTGGGCGGGATGAACCGCGTCAGCCGGCCCCGGCTGCTGCCCACCCGGCTCTCCCGCCCCGCACATCCGTCCGACAACCCCGGCGATCGGGAGGCATGGACCTGGCAGGGCGAGACAACGAGCCTGATTCGGCCCGGCATGCGCATGCGTTCACGCGCTCCCGTCGGCCAGGCTGGCTGGACAGCCCACGGGCCGGGAATCAGCCGTCCCCCGCAGCCGGAGGTTGCGCCATGACAGTGATGTCCATCGCCAGATTCGAGAGGTTCTTTCGCGCGGCCGCAGGGCTGAACGTCGACAAGAACGATCTCAAGCGCTACAGCGACTTCGTCGACGCCAAGCTCTACGATCTGCTGACCGTCGCCCAGGCCACGGCCAAGGCCAACGGGCGCGACATCATCCGTACCTGTGACCTGCCGATCACGAAGGGCTTGCAGGAGAGCATTCACCGCTTCCGGAAGATCGATCAGGAGGTGGAGATCAAACCGATCCTGGAGCAGCTCGCCACCCATCCCGCTCTGGACCGCACGCCCGATGAGGAGACCGAGGCGGCCTATCCCGACATCGTGGGCGGCCTCAGCCTCGCCCTTGGCCAGAGCTTCAATATCCTCCACCCCGACCTGAAGAACCCCCAGACCCAGCACTGGGACGAGGCCCGAGCCGTCTTCGACCTCCTGCTGTGAGTGGGGACCGGAACAGGCGGCGTGGGCCACGGCCGGGACTGCCCGTGGTCCTTGACCGGTACCGCCGAGGCGACGGCCTGGCGGAGCACGTTGTCCGGCTGGCGCCGTGTTGCCGTACGTGAACTCCGCCCAGGCCGGGCCTCGCCGGCCGAGGGAGCGATGGGGCCGACCGCTACCGCGGGGAGTAAGCGCTGGCGGTGCTTGCCTCGGGCTGTTGCCGCCGTATCTAGGGCAGGGCCCGCCCAGCCAGGGGAAACCCCAGCTCAGGGCCACACCGAGCAGTACGGCCCGTGTGCCGCCTCGTGCGGCCGATATGAGACGTCCTGCCACTTGTGCAGCGAATGGGAGGGGCGGGGTTGTGACCTGTGCATTCTCGGTGAAACGTGCGTTGACCTGCGGGAACTCGTCTCGGTAGTTCTCACGGGTCAACGCCGTTTCCCAGGCTCATGTGCCCTGGATGTGCCTTCCGGGACGTGGCTGGGGAGGCGCGTTCAGGCCCAGCTTTCGCGCCTAGGGCGCCGTGATGAGGGCAGTGATGCGGAGAAGGATCCCAGTCGGGCAGTGTCCGCGAGGCGTCTTGAGCTGTTTGGCAGGTGTACCCGTACGCATACGGCTTGAATGAACGCGGGGCCGCTGCATGCGGTCGAATCCCAGTGAGGCAGGGTGGGGGCCATGGTGACCTTGGCGAGTTCCCTGACGGGCGGTTCTGTGCGGGAGGCTTCTCGCGCCTTGCTGGAGCCGGGCGGGCAGGCCCGAACTGTTTCTATCTTCGGGGCCGAGGCGCTGTGCTTCTACCGTCTGCACGAGGGTGAGCATGCGCGGCGCGAGGAGGTCTCCGCCGCCCGGGTAGATAAGCTGCCCGATCTTGAGTGCCTGCTGACACTCCCGGTGGACGTTCCTGTTCCGCTGCAATCGCTGGACTCGCCGGCGCGGCGGGCGGTGCGAGGGCTGCCGTCGGGAGCGGTGGAGCGAGACCGGAAGACGGTCACCCGACGTGCCGTGCGGCCCCTGCAGGTGGATCTTGCTGTGGTCCGCGCTTCCGGGTGGCGCCAGGGCCTTGAGCGAGCGGGCCAATTTGCTCCCTTCTGCCGCCGGGCCATGCTCTTGGACCGTCTTCCAGCCCGACTGGATGAGGTCCTCGTCGAGGCCGACTTCTACGGCATCGGCGTGTTCGTCACATCAGGAGACGAGGTCGAGCTGGTACTGGAGCCGGAGGACTACAGGCCGCCCCGGCACACCGCTGCGGCCTGGTGGTTCGTCGAGGATGTGTATCAGCGCCTACGCTCGGCGGCGGCTGTCTGAGCCGGTGTCTTGGCGGTTTCGGGAGCGGTTGACGCCCATCGATCGAGCTGCGCCGGAGACTTGAACGCCTTCGGCTGTCTGATGGACGTGTTGATCAGTTCGTACTGATCGAGAGCTTTGCGGCAGCGGTCGAACCACCACTGCTGGCGTGCTGTGCCGGGCTTGACCGAAGTCAGGGCACGCAGCCACTCCATGAGGACCGCGACGTTGTGTGCCGCCGCTGCGGCAGGAAGCTCGCCGCGGTTGCTTGTGAAGGCGTCCAGTGCGAGCTTGCCGGCACAGGCCGAGCAGAAGCAGACCGGAGCTTCGGCGCCACCGTAACGCTTGGCGATCGTCTCACCCAGGAAGAAGGCCATCAGGTCGGGGAAGAGAACGTGCGGTGACTGGACGGGGATGCTCTTGTTGGTCTGCGCCTTTTCGCCGGGGGCGACGACGTGGCGGTAGCGGCTGCTGGCGCCGAAGGCTGTGAAGGCGGCACCGAAGGCCAGCGCGCCGAATGCCGCGAGATCCGTGCGTAGCAGGGCGGCCCCGGGAACTTCCTCGATGACCTGCTTGAGATGGCTTACGGCCTTGGCGTAACGCGCCAGGGGGTCCATCTGTCCACCCAGCATGATGGCCTTCGGCCCCTTGACCATCCGCAGGTAGGCGATGAGCTGGCGGGTCGATTCCTCGTCGCGTAGCCAGGAGACATCCACCGGAGCGGCGAAGATCACCTCTGGGTCGTCGAGTTCCAGGACACGGGTCACGGCGGCCCGGAGGGCATCGGAGTCCTCGGCCCTGATGTAGCCGGTCGGGGTCATGGGGAGCGTTGCTCCGGCGTCCCGCTGCTCGGCCAGAGACAGTTCCAGGGGATCGTCGAGGAAGAGCGTGGGCTCGACGTCGTAAGGGAAGGGGTTCTCCTCGGTCGCGGCGCTGACCTCGTACACCGCCGGGTCGATCAGGAGCGGAGCGGCGTAGCCCTCCCTGTATCGCAGGGCGCCGGCCTTCCTCACGGCGTCGGTGCCACACAGGATGAGCCCACTGCGTGCCGGGTCGACCTGCCCCTGGACGTAGCCGAGCCGGGCGGCGCTGACCTGGATCAGCATGCGGCCCTGTAGACCGTTCAGGCTGTCCGGCCGGTCTGGCGCACCCGCGGCGTCGGGAGGCTCGGTCAGCTCGGAGCGCGGACGAGGCAGCGGGGCGGAACGGTCGGTCATGGTCACCTTCGGAAGGCCGGGAATGATGATGAACCGGCGCCCTCGACGTACAGGCGCTGGAAGTCTTCAGGAAGCAGGTGCGCGCAGGCAGCCGCATCCTCCAGGGTCATCTGGCGGTCGGTCAGCAAGGTGTTGACAAGGGCAACGAGGCGCTGCGGCTGCTCAGGGAGGACATCAACAGGCTCTGCGGTCCGGTAGCCGAGCGCTGACATCTCGATCATCAGGGTGCGGTACTGCCACTCGCTGACGGCGTTGAGCGTTTGGGCGCGGCGCAGCAGCGCGCTCATGGAGACACCCCAAACCCGCTTCAGCTCCGTCAGCTTGGCCAGATCGACGCCGCCGGAGATCGCCTGCCGGATATCGGAGGCAGGCATCAAGAACTCGGCAGCGAAGGCGTCGGCCTGCTTCTCCTGCGTGGACCCTGTGCCCGGCTCGTCATGCATCACCAGGTGACCCAGCTCGTGCGCGATGCTGAAGCGACGTCGGTCGCCCGGTGCCCGGGTGTTGACCAGGAGGAGAGGATGCCCGCCCGCTTCCCACTGGCTTACGGCGTCCAACAGGTCGCTGTCCAGGTCGCGGGTGACCACCAGTGCGCCGGCATTCTCCAGCACCGCGACCATGTCGGGTACCGGACCGGGGGCCACGCTCCACTCCCTGCGGACTCGCCGAGCAGCGTCCTTCGGGGTGATGAGGTCATTCAGGGGGACCCTGAAGAAGCGATGTGGAACTGGCGGCAATGCCGCTGCGGACGCCAGGCCGTTCAGCTGAATCCGTGAGAGCGCCACATGGGCGTGCACGCGTCGCAGAGCGGAGGCAGTCAGAGCTGCTTTCTTGCGGTGGTGGACTAGGCCCACCCCGATGCCGCTGACCTGCGGATCCAAGCACAGCAACTCAGGAGGGTAGCCAAGTGCGGCAGCGTACAGCTCAAGACGCTCATGCGTGACGACGAGACGACCAGCCTCGGCTCGGCTTACGTAGCCCTGGGAAACCGGCGTTGCGCCGCCTGGCGACACCTTGGTCATAGCCGCGGCGACCTCAGCCTGCGTCAGCCCGCGGGACTCGCGCGCCAGCACGAGCATCCCGGGCTGCGCCTGCAGCTCAGTGATCGCCATACACGACACCACCTCGTATCAGACCTCAAAACAGTAGCACAAAATATTCCGTGACTGATTCGGCGTCATATAATGAAAGTAGCGCTGCAAGTGAGAGCACTCTCTGAACAGTTGATTGTGGGCGCAGCAGCGTTCAGGCAGTGGCAGGGCGCGGTTCGCCGTGGAAGACCTGTCGGGCGTGCCAGTCGCAGTGAACTGCGGCAACAGGGCGAGCACCCGGCTGGGGGCCGATGAGTGGGCGGCCCGCGAGGGCTATGACGTGGTCGCGGGCGGCGGGGCTGTGGCCGACGAAGCGTTGTGAGACCAGGATGCGTTGGTCGTCTCCCAGGCCGAGGACGCCCTTGTCGAAGAGCACGTGGTGCAGCGAGCACAGGCACAGCCCGTTCTCGATGTCGTCGGGGCCGCCGAACGCCCACCAGCGGACGTGGGCGGCCTCCAGTCCGACGGGCATCGCGGCAATCCTGCCGTCGTATCCGCAGAAGGCGCACCGGTACTCGTAGGCGGTCAGCACCAGCTCCCGCATCCTCCGGTCCCGCTGCCTGCGTATGGCCGAGAGCTGCTCGGCCTCCGCCAGCTCCAGTTCCAGGCTGACGGCTTCGCACAGTTCTCGGTGCAGGGAGGGTGGAAAGTGTAGGTCGAGCAGCAATCGCGCCATTCTGCCGAGCAGGTCCGGTTCGCGTCGCAGCGCCGCTCTCAAGTCCGGCGCGAGCTGCCCGGTGGCGCCCGTCTCCCGGAGGTCCCGTATTCCGCTTCCAGGGCTTGCCGATCCACGATCGGTGCGCACTTCCCACACCCCGTCGCTGACCAGGTGGTGGAAGGGATAGGCGGGTGTCGTCTTGTTGGGTGGGCCGTACTCGGTCAGCAGACGCTGCAAGTCCTGTTCCACCGCGGTATATCGCAGGCTGCCGTCGGCATCGTCCTGGAACCGGCCGAGGGCGTACAGAAGCAGCAGCGGCTTGTGCGGAGCGCGGGCACCGCTCCTGGTCCACTGCCTCAGCTTCGCGATCCGCTCCAGCCAGTCCATGGCGGCTGATCGTAGACGGGCCGGCCTGCTCACGTATGGACACTGCTCAGGACGGCTGCGTGCCTGTGAACGGGACGCGGGCGTGGTGCGGTTCGGGGGCGATGAAGGCCCCATCAGCCGTGACATGGAGCCCGAGGCAGGCAGGCTTCGTGCGGTGTCGGTCTGAATCGGTCAGATCCACTCGCAGCGCCAACAGGCTATCTCCACGCGACATAAGATGATGCGCCTGGGTTGGCTGTTGCCCAGGTGGATGTCTGGGGCAAGGCGCCCCTGGTGGCTTGCGTCTCCCCGAGGCGCTAGGGAACGGAGCGGCTGAGAACGGTGCACCTGCACAGCTTCACCGTGTGCGGATTCCGATCCCTCAAGGACGTCCGTGACATTCCGGTCAGCACACCTACCATCCTCGCCGGCCAGAACGACGGCGGTAAGAGCGCGGTGCTTGCCGCGCTGGCCTTCCTTGTGGGCAATGAGCAGTTGACCGAGCACGATCGTACGTACGAGCTCGACGCTTCGGATGGCGTGGACGTCGATGACTCGGCGCCTCTCCTGCGGTGTTCGACCACGTGGGTGGAGGGGCAGTTCATCCTCGACTCTTGGGAGTTGGAATCGTTCGGCTTCCCGACCGAGGAGTTGCGCGTACGGCGACGCGCTGTCAACGGTGAAGGGCCCGTCCTTGAGTGCTGGGCGCCGCTCGCGGACGACGAACGACTGCGTGACCCTTCCAAGCTGCCCCTCAACGAGGTGAGAGCCCTCGCCAAGCAGTTGCTCCCTGAGCTGTCGTCCATAAAACGCGGCGACATCGAGCCGGCCCTCTGCAATTACGGCATGGCTCACGCCTCCGCGTCGGGCTGGGTTCCTGCTCCGAAGGAGATGGAGCGCCGCATGCCCCGGCTGATGCCGTTCGACGGGAAGTCGGCCGATCCCGACGCTGCGGTTAAGACCGCGCTGATGGGCCGATACCAGGCCCATATGTCGGACCCCACGCTTGAGGGCCAGTTGCAGTCGATCGAGGCTGGGATCAAAGAGCGACTTCAGGACGACGCCCGGTCCCTGTGCGAGCACATTCAGAGTCGTTGCGACGACCTCACAGACGTTGATGTCGAGCCTGTGGTCTCGTTCACTCATGGTTTCCGGGGTGCGCCGCTGCGAATCGCCCGTACGAAGGGCGAGACCGTGGGCCTGGATCGTTCCGGCCTAGGTAGCGCACGACGAATCTCCCTGGCGATCTGGGAGTGGAACAGCCAGCTGCTCACGCGCGAGGAGTTCGCCGACGTCGACTCCTCAACTGACCTTGAGGCCGCCGAAGATGTCCCGCCTCCGGTACAGACGATCGTGATCTACGACGAGCCGGACACGCACCTTGACTACAGGCACCAGCGCAAGATCATGCAGCTCATCCGTGACCAAAGCGCACTGCCCCATGTGAACGTAATCGTCGCCACCCATTCCATGAACCTCATCGACGGTGTCGACATCGCCGACGTCGTGCATCTCCGACTGGAGTGCGGACGGACGGTGATCGAGCGGCTGGGGGCCGACACCCACGACGACATCGACGTGCACCTGGGGCGCATGGCCGCAGCGGTCGGTCTTCGAAACTCCGTTCTGCTGCATGAGCGTTGCTTCCTGGCTGTCGAGGGCGACACCGAACAGCGGGTGATCCCCATGCTGTTCCGGCTGTCTGAGGGCCAGTCTCTCCAGTCGGCCGGCATCGCCTTGTGGGCGTGCTTCAACAATGAGGGGGCCCTGCACCTCGCTCACTATCTGGTCGCGCATGGCCGCTCCGTGATGCTCATGGTGGACGCCGACAGCCGCACCTTGCCCAAGGGGCTCTTCAAGGAAGTCCGACTCCAACAGTTTTTCGGCAGTGCATTCAGCGATGTTGTCCGTTTCGTGGGCGAGCCGGACGCCTTCAATGAGCTGGAGGAACTGTTCCCGGACGACTTGTGGGCCGCGACCGCCAACGAACTCTGGCCGAAGGACGGCGAGCCGTGGACCATGGACGACTTCACCGCTCAGCGCGGCAAGAAGTTCAGTAAGGAAGTGCTGAACATGCTCCGCAATGACAGCCCGAACGGGCCCAGCGGCAAACCCGACATGATGTTCGGGCTGGTGAGCACGCTCACCAGCCCTGATCAGGTGCCCGCACAGTTGCGGGAGATCTTCGGCGAGATCAGAAAGCTGGCCGCAGGGTAAGAGCGCGTAGGGCTGACCTGGTCTCACTGGTACCGCCGCGGCGCCGCCGCCGTGCGAGCATGCGTTCCTTGCGCTGTTCCAATGTCGGCGGTTCCCACTTGTGCCAGCCCACCGGAGGCTTCCAGCGCTGCGCATGCTCCCGCGCCTCAAGCCCACACCATCGGCAGCCATTCGGAGCAGGTATGCGCTGGTCAGGGCCATTTTGCTGGTCAGTCATGAGTCTCCCTCCCCCACATCCAGAGTCTTCCCTATGGCACTGACATCACCCCTAGCCGACGAGAGGTACATTCCACGCTAAACCGGATGAAATAGGCGGGCTACCCGAGCCGATTCTGTTATCTCCGTCGCATTGGCAGCGCTTGTTCGGTCTCAGCTGCATCGCACTGTGTGCCCGCTTACCTTCGTACACCGGCGGTGATCGCTGTCCGAATAAGGCCAGCCTTCTAGCGGGTGGGTCGGCAGCGTAGCGCTCAACGCGAGGCAGCGGACGTCGGAGGGGGCCTGGGCTTTTTCTTGACACATCAACTGAAGGCGAGTTCACGGAAGGTGCTGCGAACCTCGGTCAATGGTCCACGATCTCTTGTGTAGTAAAGCTTGTTGGTCAGGAGCACCGCCCAGCGGCCCCCGGTGGGGGAGATCCACATGCCTGTGCCGGTGAAGCCGTAGTGCACCCAGACGTCCTCCTCGGCGGTGGTACCGGGAGCGGGATGCCAGAACAAGCCACGAGCCGGCTGGAGCTCACCAGTCTCGATGGTCAGCGAGTGTGTGATCCACTCGCTGCCGAAACCAGCCCGCACATGGGACGCGGCAGGGCCGAGCATGTACCGGAGGAAGATGGCGAGGTCGTTGAGGACGGTGAAGACGCCGGCGATGCCGCAGACGCCGCCCAGAAGGCGGGCAGAGAAGTCGTGGGCGACTCCCTTGAGGTGGGTGTCGGTGTCCTGGTCGAGTTCGGTGGGAGCGCAGCGGGCGGCGAGGTCGGCGGGCAGGGGGCCGAAGCGGGTGCCGGTCATGCCCAGCGGGTGCCAGGTGCGGGCGGTGGCCAGCTGGTCCAAGGGGCTGCCGGAGAGGTGTTCGGCGAGGTAGCCGAGGATGAGGGCGGCTCGGTCGGTGTACTCGACGGCTTCGCCGGGTGCCCGGTGGAGTGCCTCGTGCAGTACTCCGCGGCGGATGTCGTCCGGGTTGGTGCCGTAGAGGTTCTTCAGCTGGGCTCGCAGTGGGACGCCGGCGGTGTGCGTCAGCAGATGCCGGGTGGTGACGGCTCCGAGTGGGTGCCCGGTGACCTCCTGCCAGAAGCTGCCGAGCGGCTGGTCGAGGTCGAGGGTTCCGTCCTCGTACAGAGCGCCGACTGAGGACCAGACGGCCAGGATCTTGGTGAGGCTGGCGGCGTCGAAGACGGTTTCGGCGCGCATCGGCACGTCCGGCTCGTCGGGGTCGAGGACGCCGGTGGCACCCTGGTCGAGGATGCCGGTGGCATCGCCGAGGGCCCATACGGCGCCCGGGTACACCTTGTCGCGGACCCCCTCGTCGAGTAGGGCTTCGATGCGGTCGCGGTCGTACGTCATGGTCTCCCTCTTCGCCGGGGTGTCCCGTCGGTCAGCGTAGTGACGTTCGCGGAGCGGTTCGGGTAGTGACGTGTCGGGGCGTCTCTCGGTCGGTTCAGGTGAGCTGTCGGCCGAGGTCGGTCAGGGATCGTGCGGTTGCCGAGAGGGGGTAGCGGGCCGCATTGGCATAGCCCGCCTGGCGCAGGGCGGACAGCAACCCAGGGGTCTTCATCAGCCGGTCGAGATCCCGTGCGAGGGCGGCGGAGTGGGTGAAGTCGGTGGTCATACCGGAAGCGGCGAGCGCCTCGCTGAGGCCGGGGACAGGCTGGTAAAGGACGGGGAGCCCGCACGCTTGGGCTTCCAGCGCGACCAGTCCCATGGCCTCCAGGGTGGTGGACGGCACGACCAGCACATCGTGTTCGGTGAAGGCTTTCCACAGCTGTGGGCGGCGTAGCCAGCCGAGGTAGCGGACTCGTAAGCCGGCTCGTTGCAGCAGCGGGGCCAGTGCGTGGAACTGGGCTCTGGGCGCGGCGACGCTCAGCTCGACACCGGGCACCGGGGCCAGACTCTTGATCAGGGCCTCACCACCCTTTTCGGCGGTCAGGCGTCCTGCGTACAGGAGCCGCAGGTGGCTGCTGGAGGTGCGTGCCGGCCGGGCGGGTGGGGCGGTGAGCAGGTGGTCGGGGATGCCCCAGGGGATGTGGGTGATCTTGCGGCGTTCGATCTGCGGGGCGAGCTTGAGGAGGCGGTCGGCCATTGCGTTGGTCGGGACCACGATGGCGTCGGCGGCCCTGGCTGTTTCGCGCAGCACTTGGAGCTGGTCTCGGTGGGTCTCGGCGAAGAGCAGGTCCGTGCCGTGGACGAGGGCGATCCGAGGATGCGTCGGCAGAGCGCGGATGAGGGCAGGAGTGGCGCCGAATGCGAGGTGCTGCAAGTGGAGGACGCCGATCTGCGTGGGATCGAGTATGGCTGTGAGCGCTCTGCGCAGGGTGGCGACGTAGCAGCTGAAGGCCGTTCCTTCCAGACATTTGCCTGCTACGGGGAGCACGCTGAGTCCGGCGGGTGGCCGAGGAGCGGGACCAGGTGGTGCGAGCATGAAGGCGCGAGCCGGGATGAGGGGTTGTCGGCCGGTGTAGAGGTCGAGGAAGAGCTCGACGCTGCCGCCGGGGCTTCCAACGGGGAGGTCCAGGAAGGTGGCAGCCATCGGGCCGGTGGCCGAGCGAGCGTTCACCGCGTGCCTCCGTCGATCTCCTCGTAGAGGCGCGAGACGTCGATGCCTTCCGTGGACGCGTACTTGGCGGGCTGATGCTGGTAGCTGGCCGGGGCGCCGAAGGCAGTGAGGAAGACGAGCTTGCCGAAGGTCATGCCCGGATACACGCGCACCGGTCGCGTGGCGCGGATCTCCAGCGTCCAGCGGATCGCATGGCCCTGGTGTCCGAGCGGAGCCGAGACGTGAACCCAGATGCCCAGGGACCCGGTGGCGCGGTCGCCGTTCAGTAGCTGCGCGTACGTCTCCGAACCGGTCCGCTCCAGCGTAATGCCGAGGTAGAGCAGGTCAGGGCGCAGTACGAGGCCGGTGTCGGGGATGGGCTGCTCGCTGAAGGCGGTGGGGGTCGCGGCGTCGAGGTCGCCGTCGCAGACGCGGATCGTGTCCCCGAGCCGCCAGTCGTAGGCGTTGGGGGAGAGGCGGCTGGGTTCGTACGGGTCGATGGTGATTTCGTCGGCCTGGACGGCGGCGGCGATGGCAGGGCCGGTGAGGATCACGATGCCACTGCCCGGAGTCGGGCGAGGTCTCGCCAGTAGGCGGAGGGCTGCGGTCCTGCGGCGGCCTGGTACTTGCCGCGGTAGAGGTCGATGGCGCCGGTGGAGACGAAGAACATGATCTGCCCGATCTTCATGCCCTCGTATACGCGCAGCGGTCGGATCGGGGTGAGCATGAGCGTCCACTGGCCGTGAAAGCCGATGTCGCCGATGGGGGCGGTGATCTCGACGAACAGGCCGAGGCGTCCGACGGAGGAACGACCGAACAGCAGTGGCACGAAGGTGTCGGAGCCGACCTCTTCGAGGGTGTGGCCGAGGTAGAGCTCGCCTGGCTGGAGGATGTGCCCGTCCGAGCCGATGCTGGTTGCGTTTGTGGGGTTAGGCCGGTGTGGGTCCAGGACCGTGCTCGTGTAGGTGATCAGGGTGGGGCCCAGACGCACGTTGTAGCTGTTGGGGTTGACCTGGTCGGCGGCGAACGGGGTGATGCGGAGACGGCCGTCGTGAGCGGCAGCGGTGATCTCCGGGCCGGTGAGGATCATTCGCTGTCTCCTTCCGCGGTGTCGGGAGCGGTGAGGACGTGCTGGACGGCCTGGTCCAGGCGCAGGCCGGCCTCGTGTGTGCGTCCGCCGAGGTAGGTGTCGGCGAGGTAGTCGGTGGTCAGCACGGTGGTGATGGCGTCCGGCAGGGGATAGGGGGCCGTGACGAGCGGACCGGACTGGGCGGTCAGATCTGACAGCAGGCCACGGAGGTCGCTGCGTGCCGGCTCAGGTACGTGGGCGTGCACCAGCTGGTTGGCGAACGGCTCGATGGAGAGCAGGTCGCCCTGGGTGAGTGTGTCGCCGAGCGGGACGGCACGTAGTGCCGTCCCGTTGAGGATGACCGTGTCTGACCCGAGTGCCGCACGCAGGCGGGCGGTGAGCTCCATGAGCAGGCTGCGCCGGTCGAGGGGCTGGTGGCGGTACGCCGAACTGATCGGGCCGAGGACGGCGGCCAGCTGCTGCTTGACGTTTTCGATGAGGGAGCGCAGATCCTCAAGCTCCATGGGAAAGCGGCTCGGGACCCGATTTGGGAAGGATGTAGTGCCGGCACCCCATCCCGTGCCTACGGGTGTCGCGATCGCATAGCCATCGGCGAGTTCCCGACCCTTGGTGACCAGGGTGCCGTCGACTCGGACCGGTCCGTACTGATTGCTATGGCAGTGCCCGGCGAAGACCACGTCGAGGGACGGACAGGCTGCCGCGAGTTTCCGGTCCTCGTCGAAGCCGGAATGACTGAGCAGGATCCAGCTGTCCACCTCGTGATGGTGGGCGAGAATCACCTCGCGCAGAGACGGCAGGGGATCGGTGACGCATTGGCCGGCCCGCTGGGCAGCCGGGATCGAGTGGAAGGCTTGCCGGCCGATCACAGCGGTTACGCCGACGCGCCGTCCATCGATGTCGGCGATGTACAGGCGGCGGAACAGAGCGTCGCCGGTGTTGGCATCCACGGCATTGGCGCAGACAGTGCGCTGGTGAAGGTCGGGTTCGAAGTAGTGGGGCCAGCCGTGGTTGCCGGGGGCCAGCACGTCGTACAGCCTGAGCAGGATCCCCCGCTCGATCGTGCCGCGGGCGAGGCGGTAGTACCCGCTGCCTTCGAAGAAGTCGCCGCAGTCCACGATGAGGGAAGTCGGCTGCAGGGAGTGGAGGTGGGTCAGGAACGGCGCGGCGTTGTCGAAGGCAGAGTGGACGTCCGTTGTGGCGACGATCTGGCGCAGGTTGCGCCCGTCGGTGGTCATGGGGTGACCTCGCAGATGTCGGCACCCAGGGTGTGGAGCTTGCCGGGCAGGTCGGCGTGGCCGCGGCGGAGCTGGTCAAGACCGCCAAGGGTGGTGACGCCCTGGGCAGTGAGGCCGGCGACCATGAGGGCGGATCCGGTTCGGATGTCGGTGGCCTCCACGCCCGTCCCGGTCAGCCGTTGAGGACCGGTAAGGCGGCACTCGGTGGGGGAGATCTCCTCGATGTCCGCCCCGAGGCGGGCCAACTGCGGCAGAAGATTGCCGTGGCGACCTGGGTTGATGGCGTCGGCGAACAGGTGGGTACCGGGTAGGCCGAGGGCCAGTGCCATGAGTGATGGTTCGAAGTCGGCGTCCAAGCCGCCCGGGCTGAGCGAGGCGGTGGCCCGTAAGGGGCGGCTGGCCAAGCGGCCGTCCTGGGCGTTCACGGTGAGAGTGTCCGCCTCGCTGACGGTGGAGATGCCCAGTCGGTGCAGGGCGGCCACGAGGGGGCCCAGGTCGTCGGCGCGCGCGCCTCGGATACGCGCGCTTCCGCCGGTGGTGGCGACTGCACAGGCGAGTGTCCCTGCCTCCACCTTGTCTCCCGGCACTACCCATGTGGCGTCGCTCGGTGCCGAGGGGGGCGGCGAGAGGGCGAGCAGGCGCTCGCCGGCCCGGGTTTCCCATCCCGCCGCCTGCAGGGCCTCCAGCACGTACAGCACTTCCGACGAGAGATTGGGCTCGCCCAGCCGCAGAGGCCGGCCGGTGGTGACGGCTCGAAGCAGGGCGGCCACGGTCGCCCCGCGCGAGCGGAACGGCAGCACCAGGGACACGGTGCCATAGCGACGTCTGGCGGCCTCGACGCGATATCCGGAGTCATCCAAGACACTCCGGTCGCCGAATGCCTCGTACACCTTGAAGTGCAGATCCATCCCGCGTGCGCCGATCCGGCAGCCTCCCGGCCACGGCAGCCGTGCCTCTCCGTGCCGGGCGAGCAGGGCCGGCACCAGGTAGTACGAGGCACGGATACGCGCGGCCTGGGGCAGGTGGGGGCGCACGGGCTGGTTTTCAGTCGGCAGAATCACCGCCGCAGTCGGCTTCCCGACCGGCTGCGCTACGTGCCAGCCCGACTCTTGGAGCAGCGCGAGCATGGTCTGCACGTCCGTGTTGGCAGGGATGTTGTTCAGCCTCACCGGACAGCCGAGGGCAGCCGCGGCCGCCACCAGCGGGAGCGCCGCGTTCTTGGAGCCGTCGACAGTCACAGTGCCGGTGAGCGGTGGGCCCGGACGAACGGCGATCACCTCGGCGGCCACGCCGGGGACGCGAGTGGTCGTCATCAGTAACTCCTCTGTGCAACAAGGGGGGACACGATCGGATGGTCCGGATTGGTGGGCAGTGCGATCTCGGCCCAGCAGCACTTCCCGACCGCCGCCGGCTCGACGCCGTATCGATCCGCGAGCGCGGCCACGAGGAACAGACCTCGGCCGCTCTCGCTACACGGATCCGGGAGACCCGGCCGGGGCAGCTCCGGGCAGTCGTCGCAGACTTCGATCCGCAGTGACTGCTCGTCGAGACGGACGGACAGGGAAACCGGGCCGGCTTCGGCATGCCGGACCGCGTTGGTGACGAACTCACTGATCACGAGCTCGGCGGTGTGCACCACCTCGTTGCCCAGCACCGTGTCCCAGCCCTCTATCGCGTCCACGGCCCGGTGCCGGGCGGCGGTGACCGCGGTCGGTGTGGCGGATACGGAGAGTGCGAACTGGTGCGCTTTCACGAGCTGCCTCCAGGGTCGGTGCGGCTGCTCCAGGCAACCGCTCCGGAGGCAAGCGGGACCATGCCGTGTGCCGGGGCCGCATCACTTATGCAGGAGCTGCATCGCGGCCAATCGATGCTCGGTTACGCTCGGTTGAGCAGGCAGGATCGGCGACGGCAGAAGGGGCCGTGGCGCAGATGGCCGACGCACAGAGTGAAGCCGGACGGATCGGCGAAGTCATCCGTCAGGCACGCGTATTACAGCGGCGCTCGCAGAAGGACGTTGCCACCGCACTGGGTTACCACCAGTCGAAGGTGAGCCGCCTGGAGAACGGCAGGGGCACGGAGGACGTGCGCGTGCTGCGCGAGATCGCGAAGGTACTGGACATCCCACCGCAACGCCTCGGCCTCGCCGCTGCCCCCGACGCCAGCCCCAGCGATCCCGGAACCGAGGACATGCACCGCCGCACCTTCCTTGCCGCGAGCGTCGCCGCGCTCGCGGCAACGCCGACGCCGACCATGGCGCACCACGACCTGATCCAGGTCCTGCTGCCGGGACCGAGCCCCGCCGCCACCGGTGACTCCTCCGGTATCGACGAGCTGCGGGAGCGAGCGCGGACCGTGCGCCGGCTGTTCAGCACGTGCGACTACGCGAAACTGGAGCAGGCCCTGCCGGGCCTGATCGCCGACCTGCGCCAGGTCGCCGGCGGCTCCTCCGGTTCGGCGGAGGCGTCCGGGTTGCTCGCGACCACCTACCAGACGTCGGTGAGCCTGTTGCTGAAGCGAGCCGACCAGGGCAACGCCTGGCTCGCGGCCGGCCGGGCCATGGCCGAGGCGGAAAGGTCCGGGGACCCCGTCGTCCTCGCCGCCAGCGTCCGCGTTCACGCTCACGTGCTCGTACGGGAGAAGCACACAGCCCAAGCCGTGAACATGGTGCGCCACACGGTCGACCAGCTCAGCGGCTCCTACGACCGACGCTCGCCCCGATACCTGGCAGCGGTCGGCCTGCTGCTGCTCCGCGGAGCAACCGCCGCCAGCAGAAACGGCGACCGCGAAACCACCCGCGACTTCCTCACCGAGGCCAAAGAGGTGGCCCGCTACGTCGCATTCTACAGGCCGGACGCCTGGGCGAACTTCAGCCCGACCAACGTAGCCCTGCACGAGATCAGCGCGGCTGTCTCATTCGGCGACGCCGGAATCGCCCTCCAAACCGCTCGCCCCCTCATGCGGCGGCACATCCCCGTCCCCGAGCGACGGGCCGCGCTCTGGGTGGAGGCCGCCCGCGCCTACAGTCAGCAGGGCAGACTCGCCGACGGCTACCAGGCCCTGCGCATCGCCGAGAGGTGCGCGGCACAGGATGTCCGCCGCCCGGCCGTACGCGAACTGGTCGCCGACATGGCAGCCCGTGACCGTCGCCGGGCGCTGCCCGAGCTCCACCACTTCAGCCGCCAACTGGGAGTGCCCGCGTGAGTGACCAGCACGACAAGCCGTTTCTCCAGATCGTGGTCTGCGCAGCCGGGGTCGCCGCCGACGTCGGCCGACTGATCACGGCAGCACAGGAACGGCACTGGGACGTCGGCGTCGTAGCCACCCCGCAAGGAGTCGGCTTCCTTGATGCTGAGGCGGTCGAGGCCCGGACCGGCCGCCCCATCCGCTCGGCCTGGCGGACACCGGGCGAGCCACGCCCGAGCCGGCCTACGGATGCGATCGCGGTCGCCCCGGCCACCTTCAACACGGTCAACAAGTGGGCCGCCGGGATCTCCGACAATCTCGCGCTGGGCATCCTGTGCGAGGCGCCCGCCATGGGTGTACCGGTCGCCGTGCTGCCGTACGTGAACTCCGCCCAGGCCGCTCACCCTGCATACCGACGGAGTCTGGACCTGCTGCGCGAGATGGGTGTCTTGATCGGCTCCTACGAGCCTCACCGGCCGAAGGCGGGCGGCGGGGCCGACCGCTACCGCTGGGAGGAAGTGCTGGAGCTGCTTGCCCCGAGGCTGTCCGCGCGGTCGTGATCAGCGCCGACGTGCTCGCGGCTGCGGGGGCGAGACGGTGGTTGCCTCGTGGGCCAGAGAGCCGGGTGTCCCATTGGGCCGTGCTGCGCTGTGGGCCTGTACTGCACGGGCGCGTGCGTTGGGCGTCGGCCGTGCGCTCAAGCGTTGAATTCGCCATGTCAACGTCCTTGCGGGGGAGCGGGCGTCATCCAGGGCACGTAGGTCGGTGGCCTGTCTGAGGAGTCGCTCAGGGTCGTGCCCGAATGCTTCCGCTTCGGCGAGTGCGGCAGTGAGGGCAGCAATCGAGGGATCTGCGAGGACGTGCTCTGAGTGCTCGGGTACGGCCCGACGGATGTGGTGGATGTGCCGGTCCCCAGTCGGTTGTGGCGGTCGGCGCCGGATGAGGGCGGTCAGGGGCGCGGTTGCTGCCTGGTCGTAGGCGGCTTGTAGGTGGAGCAGGGTCTGCTGGGCTGCGGCGACCTGCTGGTCGTGGTGGCGGAGCTGGTGCCAGCGGGAGACTGCGATGGTGACCAGGATCGCGGCATCGAGGAGCATCGCCAGCGCCGTACCGTCGCTTGGTGCGGGCTCGCGGAGCATCGCACGTGTGGCGCTTCGCAGGGCACGGGCGTGGTGGTGTTCGGCCTGAATACGGGAGCGCGTGGCGCGCTCGAAGGCGGAAGAGGCTTCACGGAGCTGGGCGCGGATGGGTGCGGGAGCGAGGAGGGGCAGGACGTCGAGGGCTTCACCGAAGGCGGCGAGGTGGGCCTGGGAGGCTCCATCGTCGTGACCGCTGAGGTGGTGCGGGATGCGCTCGGTAGCGGCAGTGGCCTGGTGCCAAGGGTTGGGAGAGCGAGGAGAGCGCCTGCTCGGCTGGTTGGCGGGCTCCGGCTCGGTGGCCTCCAGGCGTGCTCGGATCCTGGGGAGGGACAGGTCCGGGGCGAGTGTGGAGCCGGAGTACCAGATGGGTTCCTTGCCGGCGGTGAGGTTGTCTTCGCTGGCGACCTTGTAGCCGCGTACGTCGCCGGAAGGGAAGTACACGGCTTCGACCAACACACCTTCGGTGCGGCTGAGCAGGCGGATGAACTCCTCGGTGCTGGTGGAGGCGGCCACGGCAGTGCGGACGATGGTGCGCAGGCGTTCACGAGCCGACATGTCCCGGCCTTGGCGGTGTGCCTTTTCCTGCTCGGCGCGAGTGGAGCGTCTGGCGGCGGTGCGGTCTCCCCGGACGACTTGAAGGAGTCCGTACTCCTTCTCGATGGTGACGAGTTCGCGGTCCGCGGTGAGGTAGTCGTTCCAGTGGCGGGCGGGGCGGAGGTCGCCGCGGACCTTGGTTGCGACGATGTGGATGTGGTCGGGGGCGTGACGGACGGCGACCCAGCGGCAGCCGTCCGGGTCGTCTTGTGGCGCTATGCCGGTGGCGGCCACGACGCGGCGGGCTATGTCGGCCCACTCCTCGTCGCTGAGGTGCCGGTCGGTTGTGGCGGCGCGGAGGGAACAGTGCCAGACGTGCCGCTCGGGTGCGCGGCCAAGTCGGCGGGCTTGCTTGACGCGGAGGTCGAGGTCAGCCACGAGAAGCCGCTTTGTGGCGGTGAAGTCATTTGTGCGGCCGGGGTCGGGGGCGAAGCCGTCCCAGGAGGCGACGAGGTGGGGATCGGTGTGGTCTTTGGCCTTCATAGTGTCGAACAGGTAGCGGATCAGGCCGGCCGTGTCCTTTCCGCTGCTGATCTTGGCGATCACCGGGCGGCCTTGTTGATGACGGCCTGGTTTGCAGCCACGGCGATCTCGCTGATGGCCGCTCGAACCGCGCCCAGGGTGCGTTCGGCCTGAGCGAGGACGGAGGTATCCCCGGGATGTGGATGACCGCCGGAGTTGAGCTTCCGGGCGATCTGGTTGGCGTTGTTGCCGATCTTGGCGACCTGCTCGCGCAGGGCGGTCAGCTCGTCGATGTAGTCGTCCAGCGGCGTACGCTGGCCCGGAAGGGTGAGGTCGCCGTGGATGTGGGCCATGACGACGGCGCCGACGTAGTGGGCGCCGGCGATGTTGAGGGACCGGGCCTTGGCGAGGATGGTGCCCTTCTCTTCGACGCTGTAGCGCACATCGACGCGTTCCTTGCGCTGGGTGTCTTTGCGCTTGCGGCGACGGGCGATGCGGTGCAGGGCGGCGGCTTCGGCGGCACGCGGCAGGACGACGGGCGTGGCCTGGACGCGTTGTCCCTCCTCGGGTGCCCCCTGGCTCCCGAGAGTCTCCGCCACCCCCGGGGCGGAACTCCCGTTGGACCGGCCCTTGGACGGTCCAACGGCATACCTTGCTGGCTGGGTGACGCTTGTGGTCATCTCCCGCTGTCCGGCGGGCAGCTCACGTCGGGCTTCGTGCATCGGGGCAGTCCTTACTAGGAGTCGGCGGACGGGATGTGCCTGGGGTGGTCGGCTCCGCCCTATGTCCACTCGCTGAGCAGCGCGATGACGGGCGGTACCGACCGGTGAACGCGCTAGGAGACGCGCTCGGGCATACGGTCGAGTTCGGCCTGCAGGCGGCGTGTGATCTCGGTGAGGCGGTCTTTGCCGACGGGGTGGCCCTGGGCTCGGATCGCCGCTTCGACGTGGCGGCGGGAGATACGTCCTTGGCGGCCCAGGGGCGCGGCGCGGCCGAGAGCCAGGAGCGTTTCCGTGGAAGCGCTGGGCTGCCGACCCTTGATCGGGCTGTGGGGCTGACGCGCATCCGCCACTTCGACCGGGGGGTCCGCCACGTCCGCGATGTCCTCCGCCACAACTTCGGGCCGTGCTTGTGCCGCGCCCTTCGAGGCATCGGCCGTGTCGCTGTTCAGAGCGGGCCGCCGCACGTTCTCGACGTGAGTGTGGCGCTGATCACTGACCGGCTCAGTCGAGTGCCGACCAGTGGGGTGGCGGCGTATGACGAGATCCAGGTGGACGGCTCCGGCGAGCGCGAGCGGGGCGATGGCCGACAGGGCACCGACGGTGACATCGTCCAGGTGGAGCCCGGCTGCGTCGCCCTCCTGGTTGAGACGGACGGCGTGCAGGGCGTTCGCCCAGATGCTCGTGATGGTGGCGATGCCGACGAGGGCCCAGACGTAGAGGCGAGATCGCCAGGGGGCGGCGCGCAGGATGAGCAGGGCCGCGACGCCGATGGCGATGAACCCGTCGATCACGAGGGGGAAGGCGTACGTCAGCATTCCGCGGATGTGGATGGCCACTGCCATCTGCCGCAGGGCGTCGTACGAGAGGGCGAAGCCGATCGTGCCGACCAGAGCGACTCCCAGGCGGATCGCGGCGGTCATGGTCGGTACTGGGGTCGCGGTGGTGCGTACGGGCAAGCGGGTTCTCCAATCGGGGAGGGCTGGTGGGCAGCGCGGTGGCGGACCCGTCGCACCCGTCGCACGGCTGGTCAGAGCAGGTACGGGTGACCGTCGTGGTACGAGACGACTCGTCGCAGCGACGACACCCGTCACGGGGTTGACCTGCGATGCGACGGGTGCGACGAGTCCTTACGGGTGCGGGCCCGGGTTCATCGGGGTGCTCTCGTCACTGCTCTCGGAAGCGGATTCCTCCGGGCAGTACCGCGCCCAGGCGTCGGTGAAGCGGAGGCGCGCGAAGCCCTTGGCCTGTCTGCCGCCCTCGAAGCGGAGGGTGGCGGCCTTAATGTCGAAGTCCTTCAGGAGGAGCCCGAGGTGGCGTGGGCTGAGGCCGGTGGTGCCGTACTCGGCCCACGGAGCCTCCTGGTCCTTGAGAAGCTCCTCCAGCAGGTCCCGGGTACGCATGATGTCCGGGTCGCCGCAGCGGGCGAAGGCGCGCCGGACATCATGCAGCAGGCGGGTCTTGAGGTTGGACTCGTCGTCCTTGTCCGCCTCGGCAGCGCACATGGCCGCGCAGGCAGCACGTGCGTCCTCGGGCCAGGTGCCGCCGGCCAGCTCCGCGACGATCACGAGCGGTTCCCAGGTGTCCGCCGCGCGGTCCTGCACCGGCATCCGCGGTACCAGGCCCTCGGCGGTGTCCAGGAGCGGACGGATCCAGGCCGCCAGGCGGTCCCGCAGAGCGTGCAGGGCGGGGATGTCGCGGCGGGAGCGGAACTGTTCGACGCGCTCGCCGTCCTTGCGGCGCTGCATGCGGATCACCACCGCCCGGTCCATGACCGTGTCCGGCAGGGCACCGATGCCGGCAAGCGCGGCCATGGCGAAGGTGGGGAACTTCCGCGTCTTGTGCTCGGGGCCGGAGATCCGCAGGGCGGGCCGGTTGCGCTGGTGGCCGGCGTTGAGCAGGCCGCGCAGTTCCTCGTTCTTCTCTGCGGCCTTGATGCTGCCGAAGATGGTGTCGGCCTCGTCCACCAGCAGAGTGGGCGGGTCGTCACCGATGGCACGGAAGACGACGGCCGGGCTGGTGTTCACGGTGATCAGCGGGTCGTGCGCCGTCTCCGTGATCACGTCCAGCAGGCGGGACTTGCCGCACCGCTTCGCCGGGCCGACCACCGCCAGGCGCGGTGCGTGCTGCAGTGCGGGCTGGATGTGCGTGGCCGCCACCCACAGTGTGACGGCGGTCAGCGCGTCACCGTTGGGCAGGATTACGTACCGGGCGATCGCTGCGCGCAGCTCGTCCAGCAGGCCGGCGCCTTCGTCGGAGCTATCCGCTCGACCGCGCTCGCTGGATGAGGGATCGGACGCCGGGCCCTGGCCGGGGATGGCCACGGGCGGCCAAGACGGGGTGACGGCGGGTGCGGTGGGGGTTGAAGAGGTCGTAGATTCGTCCACAGGCGTTCCTCCCTGGTGAGTTCGGACGGGCAAGGTCCGGATTCACCGAGACAGATCGTTTTCTGGCAAGGGGCGATGAGGGCAGGGACCGCGCGGCTCCCGGCGGTGGCTCGCCGGGAGCCGCTTCGCTTTCCCTGTGGGGCGGTCTCAGACGGCGAGGTCGTACGCGGCCTGGGCGTTGAGCCAGGCGTCCACCTCGGCCCAGCGGTAGCGCAGGTGGCGGCCGACCTTGTGCACGTTCGGGCCGATGCCCCGGTACTTCCACTGGTAGAGCGTCTTCACCGGCACCCCGAGGTACTCGGCAACTTCCGCCGGGGCGGCCAGGGGGCCGCGTCGGTTGGGGTCGATGACGGTGTGGGCAGGGCGGGGGGAAAGGCGCGGCATAGGACTCCTTTTTCGGTTTCGGACAACTGCGTGGACAACACAGCCACACCCTGGGCGGAGAAGTCCAGAGTTGGTTCTAGAAGACTCCAGAAGTTCCCGTTGGTGAGCACGGGAGGCAATACCGTAAGGGCGAATTGGCGGTTGACCAAAAAATCGGCGCCAGGGTGACAGGCTGTTCGTAATCCCAGGTGATGGTCCATCGTCGATGGATGCAGTCAGCTACACTGCGCTCGCTTTCCGGCGAGCGTAATCTGCAGCGGAGCCCTCTGGGTGTCGCGTGTGTGGCATTAGTCGGGGCGGTCGTTGATTCGGCGGTGCGCGACTTCTGTAGGGTTTAAGAAC
Organism: Streptomyces sp. NPDC018031; assembly: GCF_044327625.1. Lineage (NCBI taxonomy): Bacteria > Bacillati > Actinomycetota > Actinomycetes > Kitasatosporales > Streptomycetaceae > Streptomyces > Streptomyces sp. NPDC018031. The sequence goes on along the minus strand of NZ_JBIRFT010000001.1, from coordinate 971,352 downwards.
CAACTATTGCCAAAAAGGTCGGCCGCACGTTACAGCTACGTGTTATGGCAACTCGACCCATAGAAATCGGCCCTGCCGGTCTCCATACCGCCCAGGCGATAGAGCACGTGCGCCTCAACCGCGGCCTCACTCAGCAGCAACTTGCGGCTGGCTGTGCGGCTCTGGGGCGCCCGATGACCAACACCGCTCTCAGCCGTACGGAACGCGCCCGCCGCCGTTGTGACGTCGACGACCTCGTGGTGATCGCTGCCGTGCTCGGAGTTCCTCCGACGGCCCTGCTTCTTCCGTTCGCCTCTTCACCCGGTACCGATCGGGAGGGACGCTAGTTGGCCCGCGTCTGGATCGAGGACCGCATCGGTCACGCGGCTTACGCGCGTGCGGTGACCGAAGCCAAGCGAGTGGGGCGCACCCCACCTGGGCGCTACCGGGTTCGCTGGTACGGCCCGGACGGCAAGCCGAAGATGAAGACCTTGGCCCGCAAGGTCGATGCCGACGCCGAGCGATTGAAGGTGGAGTCGCGTCTCAACGACGGCTCCTACCGCGACCCGGCTGCCGCGCGCGCCAAGTTCGCTGAGGTCGCGGACTCATGGCTCGCCGCCCAGATTCACTTGAAGCGTTCCACGCGCAACCGGTATCGGGGTGTTCTGGACGTCCATGTGATCCCCAGGTGGGGCACCACCTCCCTCGACCGTATCCATTTCGAGGACATCGCCGAGTGGCTGGCGGACCTGCTCTCCGGCCAGGCGACGGGTGGCCGGAAGCTCAGCCCGCGATCGGTCCGCAAGGCGTATGTGGTGCTGAGTCGTGTCCTCGGCTACGCGGTCAAGGCCCGCCGCCTGGCCGTGAATCCCGCCCTCGGGGTGCCCCTGCCGAAGCCGGCTCCGACCGACCACGTGTACCTCGACGACATGCAGGTCGAGGCACTGGCGAACGCGGCAGGTGCCTACCGGGTGTTCATCCAACTCTTGGCCTATACCGGTCTGCGGTGGGGCGAAGCGTCGGCGTTGAAGGTGGGCCGTGTGGACCTGGCTGCCTGCAGGGCCCACATCGTCGAGGCGTACGTCGAGGACAACGGCAAGCTCTACCTCGACACCCCCAAGAACCACGAGCGCCGGTCCGTGCCGATCCCGCGCTTCCTTGCCGAGGAGCTGAAGCCCCACGTCGAGAAACGGGACGATGAGGAGTTGCTCTTCACGGCCCCCCAGGGCGGCCCCCTACGAGCACGCAACTTCCGTCAGCGGTTCTTCGCGCCGGCGGTCATTCGGGCGGGGCTGGGGCATCTCAGGGTCACCCCGCACAAGCTGCGACACACGGCAGCCTCGCTGGCCATCGCCAGTGGCGCGGACGTCAACGTCGTTCAGACGATGCTGGGTCACAAGTCGGCGACTCTGACCCTGGACACGTACGGACACCTCTTCCCGGACCGCCTGGACGAGGTGTCGAAGAAGATGCACAAGCGGCGCTCCAAGCAGTTGGCCAAGGCGAAGGCCAAGCTGGAGAAGGCGGAGCGGAAGGCCCGAGAGGCCGCAGTAGCGGTGGCCGTTCTGGAGGAGGGCTCCGCGTGACGTGTGTCTGATCCGTGCTGGGAAACCGCGGTCAAGGGCGTCGTTCGTCGCTCCGCGCGGTGGCGCGGCGCACTCCGGACTGTCTTCGAGTCAGGTCAGCCGCGGCCGGGAAGCCCTTTCCCGTGCGCGGTCGACGGCCTCTGCGGTCGCATCGCCGGCCAGCCGCTCGATCTCCTCGGGTACCTCCCGTTGGTCAAGCACGAAGAGCCTGCCGTCGACGAATCGAGTGGCCACCTTCCAGCCGAGGCGTCCTCCGGCCTCCCGAGCGGCTCGTCGAAGGTCTTTGAGTTCACCCATCTCGGTAAGGTCCTCGCGGCCGAGAACCAGCTGGCCGTAGTAGCCCTCGTACATGGGGTTCAGGCCGGCGCGCATCAACGTCTCCAGCCGGTCGACCAGCTTCTCGTACCGGCGTCGGGCCAGCTCGGCCTCTGAGGGCATCTCGCACAGCTCCCCACCTCTGCCCGCAGCCGCGTGTGTGCCATATGTGTGCCGCGAGTACGAAGGCCCTCCCGTCCGGTGGACGGAAGGGCCTCTGACCAGGTGTTTCTCTGTGCCCCCGGCAGGATTCGAACCTGCGACACCCGCTTTAGGAGAGCGGTGCTCTATCCCCTGAGCTACGGAGGCGGGGCGTGGAAGCGCGGGGCGCTTCCGGGTGGTGCGGGCGCGGGGTGGGCCGCGCCAGGCGCCAGTGTAGCGGGTGGGGGTCGGCTGGGGTGGGTGGGCCGCCGGGCGGAGGCGTGCGCTGCGCCGCGGCATGACTGGCAGCGGTGGGCCTCCGCCCGACGGGGCGGTGGGCCGGGGCGGGGACGCGGGGAGGCGACCCGCCCCGGCGGAGGTGCCCGGTCAGGGGCCCGGCCGCCTCGGCGGCGGCATCCGGTCGGGGTCGAACCTACGGCGGGGGTGTCCGACCGGGGCCGCCCGGCCCGGCGGTCGTACCAGGTCGAGGCGGCCCGCTCCGGTGGAGGTAGCCGATGGGGCCGCCCGCCCCCGGCGGGGACACGGGCAGCCGCCCCCACCGGCGGGGACGCGGGGAGCCGCCCCCACCCGCCCGGGCCCCCACCCGCCCGGGCCCCCACCCGGCCGGGCCCCGGCCCGGTCGGTCAGATGAATCGGGTGGGTGGGGTGTGGGGGGCCAGGGGGTTGGGGAGGGTGCCGATGAGTTGGAGGGCGGCGGAGGGGTCGGAGAGGTCGACCATCTGCTGGTTGTTCCGCAGCTGGAGGCGGTTCAGGCAGGACAGGGCGAAGCGCTCGGTGAACAGGTCGTAGTGGCGGAACCGGTCGGCCAGGTGGGGGACGGAGCGCTCGTAGTCGGCGACGCATTCGGCGACGGTGCGCCAGAAGGTGTCCTGGTCGAGGGTGCCGTCGGTGGCCAGCTGGGCGCTGAGGAAGCGGAAGAAGCAGTCGAAGACGTCGGTGAAGATCGACAGCAGCTTCTGGTCGTCGGGGATGTCGGCGCGGATGCGCTGCACGGCCGGCGGCAGGGGCGCGGCCGGGTCCATGACGACGATCTCCTCGGCGATGTCCTTGAAGATCACCCGGTCCACCGCGCCGGCCTCGTCCAGCACCATGATCACGTTCTCGCCGTGCGGCATGAAGGCCAGGTCGTAGGCGTAGAAGCTGTGCAGCAGCGGGGTGAGGTAGGCGTCCAGGTAGCGGCGCAGCCACTGCTCGGGGGCCAGCCCGGAGCGGTTGACCAGGGCGGTGGCGAAGGACGCCCCGGCCCGGTCGGTGTGCAGCAGGGAGGCCATGGTGGCCAGCCGTTCGCCGTCCCGCAGTCGGGGGACCGGGCTCTCCCGCCAGAGGGCGGCGAGCATCTTCCGGTACGGCGAGTAGCGGTCGGTGGCGGCCTCGTACTGGCGGTGCCGGTAGCCGATGGCCGCGCGTTCCCGGATGATCGTCAGGCCGGTGCGGCGGAAGACGTCGTCGGCGGCGATCAGCTCGGCGAGCCAGTCGTTGATGGCGGGGGTGGCTTCCATGTACGCCGCCGACAGGCCGCGCATGAAGCCCATGTTGAGGACGGACAGCGCCGTCTTCACGTAGTGCTTTTCGGGCGCGCTGGTGTTGAAGAAGGTGCGGATGGACTGCTGGGCGAGGTAGTGGTCCTCGCCCTCGCCGAGGAGTACCAGGCGCCGGGACGCCAGCTCGCCGGCGAAGGTCACCGACATCTTGTTCCACCACTGCCACGGGTGCACCGGGATGAGCCGGTAGTCGGCGAGGTCCAGGCCCAGGCCGGCCATGGTCCGCGCGAAGCGGGCGAGCTGCGCCTCGCCGAGTTCCTCCCGGACGAGGGTGTCGTAGTCCAGGTCGGCGGCGCAGGTGAAGGTGGCGTGGTCGCGGTGGGCGGCCAGCCAGACCAGCCGGACCGGGGTCGCGGCCTCCGGGGCGTACGCGTGGTACTCGTGCACGCCGAAGCCGAGCCGGCCGTTGTTGGCGACGAAGCACGGGTGGCCCTCGGTCATCCCGGTCTCGACGGCCTGGAAGTCCGCGGTGGCGGCGAGCTCGGCGGCGGGGATCTCCGGGCCGGTGAGCTTGTAGGCGGTGCCGGCGAGGGTGGAGCCGACCTCCTCCAGGTACACCGGCAGGATCGCGTCGTCGATGCCGAGGGTGCGGCGCAGCTCGATGAAGAAGTCGATCGCGTCGAGGGGCAGCTCGGCGCCGTCGCGGTGCCGGGTGATGCTGCCGGCGTCGACCTGCCAGTGGTCCAGGGCCAGCCGTCGCGCGGCGAAGCGGTACTCGGTGGCCTCGTCGTCGGAGCGGACCGACCAGCCGCCGTCGGGCAGCGGAAGGGGGTCCAGTAGCCGTTCGTGGGCGAACTCCGCCAGCGCCTTGCGGATCAGCTGCCGGCCGGCCCGGGCCCACAGCTCGGGGGTGAGGTGGGCGATGGGGGAGACCGTCCCGCCGGTGGGCGCGGTGGGTGCGGTGGGTTCCAGGGGCAGGGCGGTGGTCATGCGGGTACTCCTCGGGTGGCCAGGAACTGCTCGCGCGTGCAGACGCTCAGCAGCGCCTCCTTCTCCGGCTTCCGGATCGGGCCGACGACCTCGAAGCCGACCGCGGCGTTGAGGGCGTGCACCGCCGTGTTCCGTACGTCGGGCTCGACGACGACGCGGCGGGCGTCCGGCTCGGCGAAGAGGAACTCCATGACCGTGGTGATCACGGCGCGGGTGAAGCCGTGCAGCGGGGTGTCGGTGGGCGCGCACAGGAAGTGCATGCCGACGTCGCCGGGCCGGGGCCGGTAGAGGCCGACGAGTTCCACGTGGGCCGGGTCGTAGCGCTCGACGAGGAAGGCGGGCCGGCCCTGGTGCAGGCCGATGAAGGCCTCGTGGTGCGGGTGGTCCGCGATCCGGCGGTACTCCTGTGCCACCTCCGCCACGGTCGCGTCCTGCATCATCCAGAACGCCGCCTTGGGGTGGGTGATCCAGCCGTGCAGCAGCGCCGCGTCGCGGTCCGGGTCCAGGGTGCGGACCGCGAACCCGCCCAGCCGGGGGTCGGTGGCGGTGAACAGCGTGTCAGACAAGGGTCGGCTCTCCCTGGGGCGCACCGAACTCCTGGAAGGCGATGCTCTTCTCGATCGGGTAGTGCTCGCGGCCGAGGAGTTCCCGGATGATCCACGAGTTGCGGTAGGGGCCCATGCCCAGGTCGGGCGAGGTGATGCTGTGGGTGTGGGTGCCGCCGTTCTGCAGGAAGACGCCGCGCCCGGTGGTGTCGATGCTGTAGTTGCGGGCGACGTCGAAGCGGCCGTGGCCGTCCCAGCGGAGCCGGTCGCGTACCGGCTCCAGGAACGCGGGGGTCCGGTAGCGGTAGCCGGTGGCCAGTACCAGCCCCTGGGTGGTGAGCGAGAAGTCCCGGTCCTGTTCGGCGTGGTGCAGGCCGAGCGTGTAGGTGGCGGTGGCCTCGTCGTAGGCGGCGGTGGTCAGCGCGGTGTTGGTGAGCAGCCGGGTGGGCACCGGGCCGCCGATGCTCTTCTGGTAGAGCAGTTCGTAGATCCCGTTGACCAGGTCCGCGTCGATGCCCTTGAACAGGCCCTTCTGCTCGCTCTCCAGCCGGTAGCGGGTCTCCTCCGGCAGGGCGTGGAAGTAGTCCACGTACTCCGGGGAGGTCATCTCCAGGGTGAGCTTGGTGTACTCCAGCGGGAAGAACCGGGGTGAGCGGGTCACCCAGTTGAGCCGGTACCCGTGGGTGTCGATGTCGGCGAGCAGGTCCTGGTAGATCTCGGCGGCGCTCTGCCCGCTGCCGACGACCGTGATGGACTCCTTCGCCTGCAGGGCGGCCTTGTTGGGCAGGTAGTGCGCGTTGTGGATCAGGTCGCCGCCCAGGCCCTGGCAGGCGTCCGGGATGAACGGCGGGGTGCCGGTGCCCAGGACGAGGTGGCGGGCGCGGTGGGTGGTGGTCTCGCCGGTGGCCGCCTGGTGGGCGTGGACGGTGTAGAGCCCGTCCCGCTCGTCGTACTCCACCCGGGTCACGGTGTGCCCGAAGCGGACGCTGCGCAGCTTGCCGGCCGCCCAGCGGCAGTAGTCGTTGTACTCGGCACGCAGCGGGTAGAAGATCTCCCGGATGTAGAAGGAGTACATCCGGCCGGACTCCTTCACGTAGTTGAGGAAGGAGTACGGGGAGGTGGGGTCGGCCAGCGTGACCAGGTCGGCCATGAACGGCGTCTGCAGGGTGACACCGTCGAGCAGCATGCCGGGGTGCCAGTCGAAGTCCGGCTTGCTCTCCAGGAACAGGCCGTCGAGTTCCTCGATGGGTTCGGTCAGGCAGGCCAGGCCCAGGTTGTAGGGGCCGAGGCCGATGCCGATGAAGTCGTGGGTGGACATGGGGTTCCTTCGGGTTGCCGTGCGCCGGGTGGCGTGAGTTGCCCGGGTGTTCCGGGGTGGACGGGGGTGCCTCAGCCGGCGCGGCGGGCGGGCTCGGCGCCGGTGCCGTCGTGCACCGGCCGGCCGAGGTGTTCGTCGATGTGGCGGCCCGCGTGCCCGGCGATCAGGTCGAGGACGCAGGCGATGTCCCGGAGGGAGGTCTCCGGGTTGAGCAGGGTGAACTTCAGGAAGTGGACCCCGTCCACGGTGGTGCCGGCCACCACCGCCTCGCCGGAGGCCGCCAGAGCCTCCCGGGCGTACAGGTTGGCCTCGTCGGCCAGTTCCCGGGCCGGGCCGGCCGGCGGCAGGTAGCGGAAGACCACGGTGCTGAGCTGCGACTTGGTGACGACTTCGAAGCGCGGGTCGGAGTCCAGCAGCTGCCACGCCTCGGCGGCCCGGTCCACCACCTGGTCGAAGAGGTCGCCGATGGCGTCCGCGCCCATGACGCGCAGCGTCATCCAGAGCTTCAGGGCGTCGAAGCGGCGGGTGGTCTGGATCGACTTGTCGACCTGGTTCGGGATCTGCCGCTCGGCCATCCGCTTGGGGTTGAGGTAGTCGGCGTGGTACGTCGCGTGGCGCAGCGTCGCCGCGTCGCGCACCAGGAGCGCACTGGAACTCACCGGCTGGAAGAAGGACTTGTGGTAGTCCACGGTCACCGAGTCGGCGCGCTCGATGCCGTCGAGGAGGTGGCGGCGGGTGCGGGAGGCGAGCAGTCCGCAGCCGTAGGCGGCGTCCACGTGGAACCAGACGCCGGCCCAGGAGCACAGGTCGGCCACCCGGACCAGCGGGTCGATGGAGCCGAAGTCGGTGGTCCCGGCGGTGGCCACGACGGCCATGACGAGCAGCCCGTCGCGGCGGCAGCGGTCCAGCTCGCGGGCGAGTCCGGCGGGGCGCATCCGGCGGTCGCGGTCGGTCTCCACCGCGATGACGGCGTCCGGGGCGAGCCCCAGCAGCTTCGCGGACTTCTGCACGCTGAAGTGGCTCGCCTCGGAGGCGAGGATGCGCAGCCGCGGCAGGATCCGGTGCAGGTCCAGCGGTTCGGTGGCGGTCTCGCGGGCCCGCGCCACGGCCTCCTCGCGGGCGAGCAGCAGCGCCTGGAAGTTGGACTGGGTGCCGCCGCTGGTGAACACGCCGTCGGCGGCCGGGCCCAGCCCGATGCGCTCGGCGGTCCAGTCGATCAGCCGACGCTCGATGAGCGTGCCGCCCGCGCTCTGGTCCCAGGTGTCGAGGGAGGAGTTGACGGCGGACAGCACCGCCTCACCGAGCAGCGCGGGTATGACCACCGGGCAGTTGAGGTGGGCCAGGTAGCGCGGGTGGTGGAAGTACACCGCGTCCTTCAGGTAGACGTCGCGCAGCTCCTCCAGCGCGGCGGCCGAGTCGCCCAGCGGCCGGTCCAGGTCGATGCCGGAGACCCGGGGGGCGAGCTCACCGGGGGTGATCCCGGTGAAGGGGCGGTCGGTGCCGGCCACCGTGTCGGCGACCAGGGCGACGCCGTCGGCCACCGTCCGCCGGTAGCGGGCCGCAGTGCGGTCGTTGAGCAGGTGGGTCCTGGCGCCGGCCGGGCCGTCGGCGCCCGCTGCCGGGGTGGCTTCCGCCGTGCCGTCCGGGGCTGCTGCGGATGCGGGGTCGGCGGGTGCCTCGGCGGTCTGCGTGAGGGGGCTCACGGGTCGTTCCTTTCGGGGCCGGGCAGGTGGCGGTGCCCGGGGGCGGGGCGTGGGGCCCCGGCGTGACGTGCGGGTGGAGGAGTGAGGGTGGGGCGGGGAGGGGCGCCGCCGCGCCGGGCGACGTGGCGCGGGAGCGTCCGCGGGGCTCAGGGCATCAGGGCAGCGGGCACGGCCCGGCGGTGGGGTTCTGCCGCGGGCGGGGTGGGGCGGGGTTCGCGGGTGGGGTGTGGGTGTCGGGTGTGGTGTGTGGGGTGAGGTGGGCGTGGCTGCGGGGTGCGGGGTGGCCGGCCCGGGGCCGGTGGGACTCCGGTCCCGGGGCGGCCGGTGGCGGGGCGGCCGGTGGCGGGGTGTGCGGTGTGCGGTGTGCGGGGTGTGGGCAGTGGGGTGTGGGCTGTGGAGGCCAGCAGTGCGGTGGAGCGTGCGGGGTCGCGTGCGGGGGTCGTCCGCCGCTTCCCCGGACCGGACCGGCGCGCGGTGCGGCGGTCCGGGTCGGACCGGCGGGCGCGGTGCCGGGGCCCGGCCCGGCCGGCCCGCGGCGCGGCGGCCGGGCCCGGGTGGTGCGGTCAGTCGTCGGCGGGGCCGGTGCCGGACAGGGCTTCCTCGACGAGCTGTTCCTCGGTGGCGCCCTTGCGCCAGTAGCCGGTGAAGGTGATCGCCTTCCGGTCGAAGCCGCGGTCGCCGACGAGGTGGCGGCGGAGCGCCCGTACCGTGCCGGCCTCGCCCGCGATCCAGGCGTACCCGGTGCCGTCCGGCAACCGGGCGGCGCGGACCGCGTCCGGGATCAGGCCGGTGCGCGGGCCGTCGGCCCCGTCCCGTACCAGCCAGGTGATCTCGGCCTGCGCACCGGTGTCCAGTTGCTGGATGTCCTCGGGGTGCGGGACCTCGATCCAGACCCGGGCGTCGGTGCCGTCCGGAAGGGCCTCCAGGATCCCGGCGACCGCGGGCAGTGCCGTCTCGTCGCCGGTCAGCAGCACCCAGTCGGTGCCGGCCGGGGGGCGGAAGTCGACGCCCGCGTTGTCCGGTTCCACCGGGCCGAGGAGCACCGCGCGGTCGCCCGCTCCGGCCCGGGCGGCCCACCGGGCGGCGGGGCCGCTGGAGGTGTGGCCGGTGGCGTCCGCCCCGTGCAGGGCGAAGTCGACGTCGACCTCGGCCCCGCCGTCGGTGCGGCGCTGGGCGCGGACGGTGTACGAGCGCATGATGCCGCGGGTCGCCGGGTCCAGGGCCCGCCACTGGGGGAACCAGTCCTCGCCCGCCTCGGTCGGTACGACCGGGGCGTCCTGCCCGGGGTGCGGCAGGAACAGTTTGAAGCGCTGGTCGCGGCCGCCGGAGGCGAAGTCCGTCAGTCCGGCGCCGCCGAAGGTGATGCGGACCATGGAACGGCCCAGGAGCCGGGTCCGTACCACGTGGACGTCGAAGAAGCGGAACGGGACGGCCGCGGCGGCCGTGGTGGAGGTGGCTGCGGTGGTCATGTGAGAGGGCTTTCCTTTCACGTGCCGGGGGTGCGGGGGAGGGCAGCGGGCAGGTGCGCGGTGGCACCGGGCCGGACGTCGTGCCGGGCCGTGCCGTGGTGCGGTCGGGCGGGGCCGCGTGACCCGGGCGGCGGCGCGGCACCCGGCGCGTGGGCCCGGTGCCGCCCGTCGGCGCCCACGGCATCGGCGGGGAAGGGCGCGGACTCCGCCGGGGCGGCGTCCGGGCAGGTCAGCGGAGCTTCTTGGCGTCCTGGATCGCCTTGGCGAGGTTCTCCAGCAGCGGGGCGGCACCGGCGTAACTGAAGCGCGGCTCGCTGCTCCAGGGGATGATCTGGCCGGCCTTGACCGCGGGCAGCTGGGCCCAGGTCGGCTTGCCCTTCAGGTCCTTGGGCTGCAGGGTCGCGGTCCGGTCGTCCAGGAAGAGGATGTCGGCGTCGTACTTGTCCGCGTTCTCCCAGCTCAGGCTCTCGAAGTAGCCGCCCTGGTCGGTCTTCTCGGGGACCACCAGGTCCACGCCCAGCTCGCGGAAGTAGATCAGGTCGGCGTTGACCGCGGGGTTGGAGACGTAGAACAGGCCGGCGCTGGCGGAGCAGGCCATCACCTTGATGCGGTGCGACTTGGCGGTCTGCCGCAGGGTCTCGGCGGCCTTCTCGAAGCGGGCCTTGGCGTCCACGACCTTCTTCGCCTTGAGGTCGGCGCCCAGGGACGCGGCCAGGTCGGCGTAGCGCTGGATGGGCTGGAGGAGGGAGACCCGGCCGGTGGTGATCGCGGCGCTGGGCGCGAGCGAGAAGATCTCGTCCTTGCTCTCCTCGGGGATGTAGAAGAGCGCGCCGGGGTCGAACATGTTGCTGATCAGCAGGTCGGGGGAGAGTGCGGCGTACTTCTCGACCTTGAACTGCCCCCAGACGTTGCCCAGGATGGTCACCTTGTCGACGTCGACGTCGCCCGCCTGCACATCCGGCTTGCCGTTCTCCAGCTTGGTCGGGCCGAACACGCCGATGATCTGGTCGTCGATCCCGAAGTCGTGGAGGGCGGCGGCGGAGCCGATGTAGGCGACGATCCGCTTCGGGGTGTGGCCGCGCGTGATCTTCTTCTTCCGGTCGTCGGTGAAGGACCAGCCGTCGCCCCCGGTCTCGCCCGACGCGCCGGACCCCGAGCCGTCCTTGCTGCCGCAGGCGGTGGCCAGGGCGCCGAGACCGACGGCGCCGCCGGCGGCGAGCAGGCCGCGGCGGGAGAGGGTGAGGGCTCTGGCGTGAGGCATGGCGAGGTCTTTCTCTCAGGACGGGTACGGGGCCGGACCCCTGGACCGAGTTCGAGGTTAGGTTAGCCTAACCAAACGCTTTGTCCAGAGGGGGGCCCGGCCGTCTGCCTCGGTGTTCGCCGGTCCCGCGCGGGCGCCGTGGCCGGCCCGGAGCGCCGATCGGCAAGGCGGGCAAGCGAGTTGGCGCTGCCGGCGGCCGCCTGGGAGTGGCCGGCCGTCAGCCGCCGAACTGCCAGATGACCGACTGATTCGCGGTCACCAGAGCGGCGAGCACGGCCAGATCGGCGACGCCCAGGCCGATGCCGAGCAGGGCGCGGGCCGGGCGGCGGGTGCCCCGGCTCAGCGCGAGGCCGCCCAGCACGATGGCGCAGGGGCCGAAGACCAGGTTGAACAGGAGCAGGCCGATCAGTCCGAGGACGAAGGCGGCGACCGCCATGCCGTCGGCGTCCGCGCGGCGGCGGGTCGCGGGCGGCGCGGTACGGACGGGGGAGGTGGCGCTCATCGGTCAGCTCCTGTTCTGCGCGAGGCGCTCGCGTACGAAGAAGACGAGCAGCCAGCCGCCGATGACGGTGGCCGCGGCGAGGAAGACCGGGAGCGGGGTGTGCGCTGCCGCGCCCAGCAGGATTCCGGTGAGGGCCAGGACTGCGACCAGGAAGATCATCTGGGGCCTTTCTCGGTCCGGTGTGGCCTGCGCGTTCCGATTGGGTGAACAGTTGGGATGACAACTGTTCACTGACATCCTCATCGTATGCTGGCCAAAGTCGGAGAACGGTTGTTTACTGAATGACATGAGTCACACCCTCGGCGTCAGGCAGGCCCAGAAGCGGAAGACCCGGCAGGCGCTCCTCGACGCGGCCCTGCGGCTGCTGGCGGAGCAGAGCCTGAGCAGTCTGGGGCTGCGCGAGGTCACCCGGGTGGTGGGCGTCGCCCCGGCCGCCTTCTACCGGCACTTCCGTGACATGGCCGACCTCGGGGTCGCCCTGGTGGAGGAGGCGCTGGGCAGCCTGCACGGCATGATCCGCGCGATACTCGCCGAGCAGGACGGGGACGACGAGCGGATCGAGGGCGCGGTGCTGGCTGTCGCCCGCCATGTCCGTACCCATCCGGACCACGTCCGCTTCATCGCGCGGGAGCGGCACGGCGGGGTCCGGCCGGTACGCGAGGCGATCGCCGCGCAGCTCGACCGGTTCGCCGACGAGGTCGCGGACGCCTTCGCCGAGGCGCTGACCGCGGACGGCTGGAGCCGGGACGACGTCCGGATGCTCGCCGAGCTCTATGTGGACCACATGGTCATGACCGCCACGGCCTTCCTGGAGGCGCAGCCGGCGGCCGGCCCCGGCGAGCCCCCCGGAGGCGCGCCGGGAGCGGCCCCCGAGGAGACCCACGAGGCCCACGAGGAGGCGCCGCAGGAGGCGGGAACCGGTGCGGCGGGGGCTGCCAGGGTGGCCGGGACGGATGGGACCGCGGAGGCGGTTGGAGTCGCTGGGTCCACTGGGGCGGCCGGGGTGGCTGGGGCCGCCGGGGCGGAGGCGGCCGGGGCGACCGGCGGGGCGGAGGGCCCGCTGACCGAAGCGGAACTGCGGATCGCCGACGTCGCGCGCCGGCAGATGTGGCTGATCGCTATCGGCCGTCGTCACTGGCCTGCCGGGTGACCCGTATCCGGCGGCCGCCGCCCCCGTCCTGACCGGTGACGGTGATGTGGATGCCGTTCCGGGCGTCGTGCAGGGACTCGCCGCGGGTGAACGTGGCGTCGCTCAGCCCCTGGTGCACATTGGGCTCCTCGGTGCAGCCGCGGCTCCTCGGCGTGCTGTCCATGACCGTGATCGGACCCTTGCCGGAGTCCAGCCGGGCGTCCACCCAGGAGATCAGGACGCCCGGCTTGCACACGCTCTCGTCGTTGCCCTCGTCGGTGCGCACCTCCACGGTGTAGCCGGCGGAGGCCGACACGGGGACGAAGACCAGCTTGGTGCCACCGCCCGGGCGGCCGAGCGGCCGGAGCGTGTACGTCGAGTCGCCGGCCCGCGCGGCACAGTCGACCTGGTCCGGGGTGAGCCAGCCGAGCTTCCACTTGTGCCAGGCGAGCAGGTCGTTGCCCGCGCCCCAGTCCTCCGACATCACGTCCCAGTGGCCGACCTTGTGGCCGCCGTCCGCGGTGTAGAGGTCGGGCAGCCCGAAGACGTGCCCGTTCTCGTGCGGCAGGACCCGGTAGCCGTTGGTGGCGAAGGAGCCGGTGCCGTCGTCCTGCCGGCTGTAGATGAACGAGATGTTGGCGAGCCGCACACCGTCGGCGACCGGCGCCTCCAGGTTCCCGGCGAAGGTCACCGACAGCACGGTCTCCGCGGCAGGGGGCCCGGCGTTCGGTGTGATCAGCACGTTCACCAGGTCGTACCGGCGGAAGTCGACCAGCGGGTCGGCGGTCCGGGCGATGTCGCGCACCAGCCTGCGGTAGCCCGGCTCGAAGGCGCTGCCCCGCTCGATGCCGTAGGACCGGAAGCTGCGGGGCATCCGCAGCCAGCGGTCGACGGGGGTGGCGGGCCGGTAGTCCAGACGGCCGTACGAGGACCGGGCGAACCACCGGGTGGTGCGGGGGAAGAACTCCTCGAACCGCTGCCGGGCGGTGCCCTGGCCCCGGACGTCCGGAAAGTCGATCATCAGCGTGAGGGCGTGCACCGGGCCCGTGCTGCGGCTGTAGCCCGGCCCGGTGGGTATGCCCTCGGACAGCTGGACGTCCTCGCCCGGGGTCAGGGTGCAGGAGGGCCGGCCGTCGCCGGAGCCGGGCAGCGCGGGGGCGCGGAGGGTGGTGGGCGCGGCGGTGGTGCCGGTGGAGTTCGCCGGAGCGGTCACGACGATGAGCAGAACGGCGGTGATGGCGAGCGCAGCCCTGCGGCCGGGCCGCGGATCGCCGGGGCGGCGTATCCGGGTCCGCCTGCGGCGGGCCCCGTGTATCCGGGGGCGGTTCTGCTTCATTGGGCCAACGGTGCGGCCGGGCGGGGCGGCGGCGCGCGCCCGGCGCGTCCGAACGGACGGAAGCGCTGGTCCGAGCGGGGGGTGAGGGCGCTGTTCCGGTGTGAAACCTCCTCGTCGGCAGTTGTGACCGAGGTCACCAGCGGAAGGGAAATTTCCGGGGACTGGTTCCCCGTTTAACCGGGTGTCCAGCGAAACGGGGACCGACTCCCCGGAAGCACCCCGGAAGGCCGATCCCGGAAGGGGGCGTCCGAGGGGCCCCGCGCGGGACGGACGACGGACCGGAGAAGCCGGAGAAGGAAGGAGTCACCTGTGGCCGCCAGGATCGCCGAGAAGAACCCGCAGCCCAAGCTGCGTGCGGACGCGTTGCGCAACCGGGAGCGGATCATCGCGGCGGCCCGTGAGGTGCTCGTCGAGTACGGGGCGGATGTGCCGCTCGATGAAATCGCTCGACGCGCGGGCCTCGGCAATGCCACGATCTACCGGCACTTCGCGGACCGTCGCGAGCTGATCCACCATGTCACCATCTCGGTCATGGCCCGTACCGCGGACCAGGCCGAGGCCGCCCGAGCGGAGGAGCCCGATGCCTTCCAGGCGCTGCGGCGCTTCGTCCACGCGGCGGCGGACGAGCGGATAGGCGCCCTGTGCCCGCTGCTCTCCGACGGGATCGACCGGGATCACCCCGACCAGGTGGCCGCCCGGATCCGCCTCCAGACCGGTATCGAGGCGCTCATGGCGGCCGCACGCGACTCCGGCCAGCTGCGTTCCGACATCGACGTCGGTGACCTGCTGGTCGCCCTGACCCAGCTCACCCGGCCGCTGCCCGGCTGGGGCTCCCCGAAGGCGGAGTCCGAGGGGAGCTGCTTTCTGGACTTCGACCGCTTCGTGCACCGGCATCTTCAGCTGTTCCTGGACGGCATGATGACCCCGGCGCGCTCTGAACTGGCCGGTTCGGCCGCCACCTTGGAGGACCTGCGACGACGGCAGTGAAGCCGCTCGCCTGACATCAGCCATGTGACTTCTCATCCATGATCCGCCCGGTGCGTCGGCCGATGACCGCCCGGCGAGCTCTTGCCCATGACCTGCGCGGCGTGCGTCCGTCCTTGACGCGCCCCGGTGCTCGCTCCGTGGAGCGCTCCGGCACGCCCTCCTGACCGTCCCGAACGTCACTCTCCGCACCACGAGGTAGGCCCATCCATGCCTGAAACGGCTCCCACCGTCGACCCCCGGCGCTGGAAAGCGCTGATATTCATAGCCCTCGCACAGCTGATGGTCGTGCTCGACGCGACCATCGTGAACATCGCGCTGCCGCACGCGCAGGACGCGCTGGACATCTCCGAATCCAACAAGCAGTGGGTCATCACCGCCTACGCCCTCGCCTTCGGCAGCCTGCTGCTCTTCGGCGGCCGGATCGCCGACCTGTGGGGCCGCAAGCAGACCTTCGTCATCGGCCTCGCCGGGTTCGCCGCCGCCTCCGCGCTCGGCGGCGCCGCCGCGAACGAGACGATGCTGCTCGGTGCCCGCGCGCTGCAGGGTGTGTTCGGCGCGCTGCTGGCCCCCGCCGCGCTCTCGCTGCTCGCGGTGATGTTCACCGAGCCCGGTGAGCGGGCCAAGGCGTTCGGCATCTTCGGTGCCATCGCCGGTGGTGGCGGCGCCGTCGGTCTCATCCTCGGCGGTGTGCTCACCCAGTACATGAACTGGCGCTGGACCTTCTTCGTGAACATCCCGTTCGCGGTCGTCGCGGCGGTCGGTGCGGTGCTGGTGATCCGTGAGCCCGCGGAGAGCCGGAACTCCTCCAAGCTCGACATACCCGGCGTCATCCTGGCCACCACCGGTCTGGTCGCACTGGTCTACGGCTTCACCCGCGCCGAGTCCGACGGCTGGTCCGACGGCGGCACCATCGGCATGTTCATCGCCTCGGCGGTGCTGCTGGCCGCGTTCGTGGCCGTGGAGTCCCGGGTGAAGGCCCCGCTGCTGCCGCTGCGCGTGGTCACCGAGCGGAACCGGGCCGGTGCCTACCTGTCGCTCGGCCTGGCGATCATCGGCATGTTCGGTCTCTTCCTGTTCCTCACCTACTACATGCAGATCGTCAAGGAGTACAGCCCGGTCAAGACCGGTCTGGCGTTCCTGCCGATGATCATCGGCATGGTCATCGGGTCCACGCAGATCGGCACCCGGCTGATGGTCCGCGTGGCGCCGCGGAAGCTGATGGGCCCGGGCTTCCTGGTCGCCGCGGTCGGCATGCTGATGCTGACCCAGATCGACCTGGACTCCTCCTACCCCGCGCTGATCCTGCCGGCGTTCCTGCTGCTGGGCCTCGGCATGGGTACCGCGTTCATGCCGGCCATGAGCCTGGCCACGCACGGTGTCCAGCCGCAGGACGCGGGCGTCGCCTCCGCGATGGTCAACACCTCGCAGCAGGTGGGCGGTGCCATCGGCACCGCGCTGCTGAACACCATCGCGGCCAGCGCGACCACCGAGTACGCCAAGTCGCACGCCGCCGAGGCGACGACCAACCCGAGCCTGGGGCTGCAGTCGATGGTGCACGGCTACTCCGTCGCCATCTGGTGGGCGGTCGCCATCCTGGTGCTGTCCGCGATCATCGCGCTGGTCTTCGTGAACACCGGGCGGCCCGGAACCGGCACCACGGTGGCCGGTTCGGGCGACGGCGAGTCGCAGGACGTGCCGATACCGGTGATGGCGCACTGACCACCGGCCACCACCACGGGCAGGGGCCCGGTCTCCGCGATCGCGGAGACCGGGCCCCTGCCCGTGTGGCGCGGGTTCGCCCGTGTGGCGCCGGGTTCCCTGTGGTGGCGCGGGCTTCCCCAGGGGGCGCGGACTCCCTCAAGGTGGCGCGAGGGGAGTTGGTGGCGGCGCAGGACCGCCCGTCAGGGCGCGGGGTGCCCGGCCGCGCCGGCCGCCGGTGGTGGCGCCGGGTGCCGGGTCGTGCCGGCGGGTGCGCGGTGGTGCTGGCGGGTGCCCGTGGTGCCGGCGGGGGCGCGGTGGCCCCGGCGGGTGCCCGTGGTGCCGGAGGTCAGCGCAGCCAGGGCAGGTCCGCGCCCTCCGGTTGCAGGCCCTCGGCCACGATGGCGCAGATCTCGCCGAGCCGGGCGACCTGTTCGGGACTGAGCCGGTCGAAGAGCGCCGAGCGGACCGCGGAGACGTGGCCGGGGGCCGTCTGCCGCAGCACCTCGTACCCCTCGTCGGTGAGCACCGCGTTCTGGCCCCGCTTGTCGGAGGCGCAGTCCTCCCGGCGCACCCAGCCGTTCTTCTCCAGTCGCGCGATGGCGTGGGACAGCCGGGACCGGGTGATCTTCGCGTTCCGTGCGAGCACCGTCATGCGCATCCGCCGTCTGGGGGCCCGGGACAGCTGGACCAGGAGGCCGTAGTAGATGTGCGGCATCCCCGCGTCTCTCTGCAGCTGGCGGTCGAGGTGATCCTCCAGCAGCGTGGTGGCGTGCAGGTATGCCTGCCACGTGTGCTGTTCCTCGTCGCTGAGCCAGCGGGGCTGGTCTGCGGGGTCGGTCGTCATGGCTTCCACGGCCTCCAGTCTACGGACTTGCTTCTTGAAATTTAAACAAGTAACGCGTTAGGGTGGAACTCCTTGAGAGTTCAAGCATCCAACGGGAACTCCGAGGTCAGGAGGTCAGCATGCCCACCGCAGCGCAGCACGGCGCCCCGTCCGGGCGCACCCCCGGTGCCGGCCCCGCGGCCGGCGCCGGAACCGGCGCCGAACCGGCCCGGATGCCCGCCCTCTATCTCAGCCACGGTGCCCCGCCGCTCGCCGACGATCCGACCTGGCCCGGCCAGCTCGCCGCGTGGTCCGCGGACCTGCCGCGCCCCACCGCCATCCTGATGATCTCCGCGCACTGGGAGGAGGCGCCGCTCGCCCTGGGCGCCACCCGGGCCGTGCCGCTGGTCTACGACTTCTGGGGCTTCCCGGAGCACTACTACCGGGTGCGCTACCCGGCACCCGGGGCACCCGGGCTCGCCGAACGGGTCCGCAAGGCGCTGCGCGGCCCCGGCACCCCGGTCCAGGACATCCCCGACCGGGGGCTCGACCACGGCGCGTACGTCCCGCTCGTCGAGATGTTCCCGGCCGCCGACATCCCGGTGCTCCAGGTCTCCATGCCCACCCTCGATCCGCAGGAGCTGCTGGCCATCGGGCGCCGCCTGGCCCCGCTGCGGGACGAGGGCGTGCTCATCGTCGGCAGCGGCTTCTTCACCCACAACCTGGCCGCGCTCCGGCACACCGGACCCGGCGTGCCGGGCTGGTCGGCCGAGTTCGACCACTGGGGCCGGGACGCGCTGGAGACCCGGGACGTGGACGCCCTCCTCGACTTCGAGCACCGCTCTCCCTCCGGCCGCCTGGCCCACCCGCGCACCGAGCACTTCGCGCCGCTGTTCGTCACCCTCGGCGCGGCCGGGGACGACCTGACGAACCAGCGCACGGTGATCGACGGCTTCTGGATGGGGCTGGCCAAGCGGTCCGTGCAGTTCGGCTGACCTTCCGCGGGGCAGACCTTCCGGGCGGCTGGCCTTCCGGGCGGCTGCCCGCGCGGGTGTCCTCGCCCGGGGACGGCCTGGCCGGGGGACGGCCAGGCCCGGCGCGATCCCGGCTGCGGCCGACCCTGCCGGGGCTGACCTTGTCGGCCGACTGATCGGCCCGGCGGGCGGCCGCCCGGGCGGTCGGCCTGATGTGTCGGCCGGTCCGTGCCGGCCGGTCTGTGTGCCGGCCGGTCTGTGTGACGCCCGGTCTGTGTGTCGCCAGGGCTGTGTGAGGGCCCGTCCCGCATGACGGCCGGTCCGCGTGCGGGCCGTCCGCATGACGGCCGGTCCGCGCGACGCCGGTGGGTCCGCGACCGGTGGGCCTGCGACCGGGCGGCCCGCGCCGCTGGCCCCGGTCGCGGGCCGCCTCGCGCCGACGGCTCCCGGTGGCCGGCCGGTCGGCCCGCGCTGACGGCCGGCCGCCGGTCAGGCCGTTCCGGCGAGCGGTTCGATCAGCTCCCGGGCCCGCGCCGCCGCGGTGAGCCCGGCCGGGTCGCCCGAGGCCCGGACGGTGTCCAGCGCGGTGTCGGTCAGCTTGATGGTGTGCTCGTCACCATGGGCGGCGGCCAGCGCGAACGCCTCCGCCATGGCCTCGGCGCGCGCCATGCGCCCGGCGGTCGCGGCCTCCGCCGACCGCTCCGCCAGGGCGTCCGGCCCATCGGGCGCCGCGCCGTTCGCACCGCCGGGGCCCGGAGCGTAGGCGGCGACGACGGCGGCACTCGCCGCCCATGCCGCACCCAGACTCGGCACCCACAGCTCACGAGGGAGCGCGGGCAGCGTGCGCAGCACCGCGTTCGGCGCGGTCGCCGCGTGCACCAGCATCACCGGCTCGGCCTCGGCCTGCGCCGCGTAACGCCGGACCGCCGCGGCCACCAGCTCGGCGAGCGACCGCCGGGCGTCCTCCGGGCCGGTGGGCGGCGCCAGCGCGGCGGTCGCCGAACTCCACCGCGGCAGGTCGTCGAGCTGGGCCAGCCGGTCCGGCAGCCCGCCGCGCTGCTCCGGCACCGCCGGCACCGCCCACAGGGCCGCCTCCGGCCCCTGCCGCCCGGCCGGCGCGGCGGCGCCGGGCAGCGGCCGGTGCCGGGCCGCCCAGTAGCCCAGGCCATGGGCGAGTTCGGTGCGGCGCGGCGCGGTCTCCTCGCCGTCCAGCAGGGTGCGTACCGCGTGCCCCACCCGGATCACCGGATGGGTGGAACCGCCCGCGATGCCCGGCAGCAGCCGCGGCCACCACCGGGCGAGCACGTCCCGCCAGGGGCGCTCGGCGAGGGCGCGGTCGAAGTAGCCGATCCAGTCCCCGGCGCGGCGCGGGTCCCCCAGGGCGGTGCGCCAGTCGGCGTCGGTGACCGGCACGGTCGTCGCGGGGAACTCCTCCAGCTTGCCGGAGTAGCGGTCCAGCCACCGGTGGACGGCGGCGGCGTGGCCGTGCGCGGCCAGCGCCTCCACCGCCATCGGGGCGTGGTTGGTCAGCCGGCCCAGGCGCTCGGGGCCGCGCAGGTGCAGCCGCTCCAGTGCCTCGTCGAGCGTGCCGGTCGGGTCGTGGTCGGCCCGGCCGGAGGGCGGGGCCTGGTCTGCTGCGGTCATGCCAGGACGTTAGGACGGCCGGGCCGCCGCCGGAACGGGCCGGGGGAGGAGCGTCACCAGCCGACGGACGTAGGTCTCCGGTCGGTACCCGGGGCGGCCGGCCGGGGGCCGGGCCTGCCGCGGCGGCTGCGCCGGCCGGGGGCCGCGTCGGCGTGCGCTCCCCGGCCGGGTTGCCGCGCCCGCACGGTGGCGGCAACCCGGCAACCCGGCAACCCGGCAACCCGGCAACCCGGCGGCCCGGCAACCCGGCGGCCCGGCAACCCGGCGGCCCGGCAGCCCGGTAGCCCGGTAGCCCGGCAGCCCGGCAGGCCGACGCGGACGATCCCCCCGTCATTCGTCCTCCGCGCGGGACCGGCCCGGGTCGGCCATGGGGCGGCCGGAGTGGGTACCGGGGTCGTCGACGCGACGGCCGGTGCCCGGGTCGGCGACCTGGTCGCCCAGCGGTTCGGTGCCCCGGCCGGCCAGCGCCTCCCGGGTCCGCTCCGGCAGCTGGCCGGGCGCGGACCGCGTGAGGATGGGCGGCACCCGCCGGCCGGTGCGGATGTCCGAAGCGCTGCGCGCGGGGGTGTGGGTGTGGAAGAGGTAGAAGGACACCACCGTCATGATGACGCCGAACAGCAGCCCCATCAGGCAGCCCTTGAGGATGCTGGAGCCGGTGATGTGGTAGCCGTAGCCCATCGCCGCTCCGAACACCGCCCCGTACATCAGGGCCTTGAGTTCGTTCATCACGGCGTGCTGCACGGCGGCGACGGCGAAGCAGAGCACCATCACGATCCCCGCCGCCACCAGTCCCTGCATCTGGGACTGGAACAGGTCGGTGCCGTGGTTGTACTCCACCCAGCCCACCCACGAGCCGTAGCAGAGTCCCAGTACCACCGGCATCACCGTGGCCAGCGAGGCGTGCGCGGACAGCCGGCGGTGCCGCGACGGAGCGGTGATGTGCGCGTTCATGGCAGGCCCCTTCCGCCTGGAATCCCCCGCTCCCCAGGGCACACCCGCCCGACCGGGACGGCAAATCGATCAGCGGGCCGAGCAACCGTGCACGGATGGGCCACGTCCTGGGGGGTAGGAAGGCAGCCGCGGACGACGTGGTCCGCGGTGCAGGGGTCCGGGCCCCGGATGTGACGGCCGTCTCAGGGGCCCCGGGAGCCGGCCCGCTCGAAGACGCCACCGGACGGGCTTTCCCACCGGGCCTGACCTGCGCGTCCGAGGCTCCGCGAGGATGCCGTGACCCTGTGTGGCGGGACAGGGTACTGCATGATCGCGAAAACGGGTGGATGACTGGGGAATTCTGTCCTGATTCCAGTCGTTGTTTCCATCGGACGGGGCACCCGAAAAGACGTTCCGGAGCTTCGTTCACTGTCCCCCGACCGACTCATCGCAAGGGAGCACCACGCATGGCAACCCGTGCCGTCGCCCGTCGTCAGACCAGCAGCACCACCGGTGCTGACGGGGGCAGCAGTGTTCGCGCCGCAGGCGGGGAGATCGCCGACCGCGACCTGGTCGGCATGTACCTGGACGAGATCGCCCGCACCCCGCTGCTCGACGCGGCGAGGGAAGTCGAGTTGTCGCAGACCATCGAGGCCGGGGTGTACGCCCAGCAGATCCTCGACGATGCGATCGACGAGGAAGCGGGTGCCGAACCGGAGGCCGGTGGCGACGCCACCCGTGCGGAGCTGGAGACGATAGCCGCCGAAGGCGCCCGGGCGAAGGACGTCTTCATCCGGTCCAACCTGCGTCTGGTGGTGGCGGTCGCCCGCAGGTACCCGCGCAGCGGGCTGCCGCTGCTGGACCTGATCCAGGAGGGCAACGCGGGCCTGGTGCGCGCGGTGGAGAAGTTCGACTACACCAAGGGCTTCAAGTTCTCCACCTACGCCACGTGGTGGATCCGGCAGGCCATCACCCGCTCGATCGCCGACCAGTCGCGCACCATCCGGCTGCCCGTGCACCTGGTCGAGGAGCTGGGCCGGATCCGCCGGGTGCAGCGCGAGTTCAACCGGGAGAACGGCCGCGAGCCCGAGCACACCGAGATCGCCGCCGAACTGGGCACCAGCCCGGAGCGTGTCGCGGACGTGCTCGACTGGGCGCGCGACCCGGTCAGCCTGAACATGTCGGTCGACGACGAGGGCGAGACGCAGTTCGGCGACCTGCTGGAGGACACCTCCGCGATCTCGCCGGAGCAGTCGGTGCTGTCCCTGCTCCGCAGCGAGGAACTGGAAGATCTCATCGGGCGTCTCGACGAACGCACCGCGTCGATCATCAAGGCGCGTTACGGTATCAATGACGGCCGTGAGCGCACGCTGACCGAGGTCGGCAAGGAGCACGGCCTGACCCGGGAGCGGATCCGGCAGATCGAGAAGCACGCTCTCCTGGAGCTGAAGAAGATGGCGCGCGACACCGGCTTCGATGCCGCCGCCTGATCCGGGCGGTCCGCCCGGACCCCAGAACGAGCCCCGGCGCATCTCCCCCCCCCAGCGCCGGGGCTCTCTCCTTCCTCCTTCCGGTCTCCCGCACGCCCTGCCGATGACGGCAGGGCGTGCCCGGACCGGGCCGCGGACGCCGGACGGTCAGACGGCGAAGCCGCCGTCGACCGCGATCGACGCACCGCTGATGTAGTCACCGGCGGGCCCCGCGAGATGGGCGACGGTCGCCGCGACCTCGGAGGGCCGCCCGTAGCGCCCGAGCGCGGTGAGGCCGGCCTGCATCTCGGCGCTCTCCCCGTCGGCCGGGTTCATGTCGGTGTCGATCGGCCCCGGGTGGACCAGGTTGACGGTGATGCCGTTCGGCCCCAGCTCACGGGCGAGGGCCTTGGTCATGCCGGTCATCGCGCTCTTGCTCATCGCGTAGAGGCTGCCGCCGGGGAAGGCGACACGCTCGGCCATGCAGCTGCCGATGCTGATGATCCGCCCGCCCTCGCGCAGATGCGCGACCGCGGCCTGAGCCGCCAGGTACGGGGCCCGGACGTTGACGGCCAGGACCCGGTCGACGTCCGCCGAGGAGATGTCGGCTATCGGCCCGAGCACACCGGCGCCCGCGTTGTTGACCAGGATGTCCAGCCGGCCGAACTCGGCGGCGGCCTCGTCCACGGCGGCCCGAACCGCCGTGGCCTCGGCGCTGTCCGCGCGCACCGCCAGCGCACGGCGGCCCAGACCCTTGATGCGATCGACGATCTCCTGCGCCGCCCGCTCGCCGCTCTGGAAGGTCAGGGCCACGTCGGCGCCGTCCTCGGCGAGCCGGAGGGCCACCGCCGCGCCGATGCCGCGGCTGCCTCCGGTCACCAGAGCCGCCTTGCCCTCCAGTGGTGCTGTCATGATTGCGCTCCCCAATGGTCGTGAATGTGGTGAATGGCCGTTGTGCCGGCAGGCCACGGTCATGGCCATCGGCTTCCGGACGCCGGGCGGCTGTTTCCCGTGGAACGGCACCGCCGGGGCGGCGCCGAGGACACGACATGATCCTCATCCGTCACGGGCGGAGAGTCCGGCGGCATTCGGACGTCGATCTGGACACCGGCACGGGCGCGGGCACGGGCGCGGGCGCGGGCACGGGCACGGGCACGGGCGCGGGTGCGGGTGCGTCCTCGGGCATGGGTGCGGGCGCGGGTGGTGGGAGCGCGCTGCCGCGCCAGGGCCGGGGGGACGGCGCCGGTGGGCGGCCGGCCGGCGGTGGAGGGCCGGCCGCCGCCCAGGGGCAGCGACGCCCCCGTCCCGGGTCAGCGACGTCCGCCGTCCCGGCCCCCCGTCCCGGCCGCTGCGTCCGCCGGCCCGTACAACTCGCGGTACGCGGGGAACACCCCGCCCGGGCCGTCGACCCCCTCGGCGCGGAGCACCGCGTCCAGCACCGCGCGGGTGATCACGTCCGCGCCGGCCGCGAGCACCTCGTTCACGGCCACCACCTCCCCGTCCCACGGGGTGAACGGGCCGACGGGCTCCCCGGCCCCCTCCGGAAGCAACGGCCGGGCACCCGTCGACAGGGCGAAGACGGTGTCCCCGTCGGTGAGCAGATGCACCGGCCGCACCGCCCGGGCCAGCCCGTCATGTGCCGTACCCGCCAGCTTCTGCGCCTGCGCACGGCTGAGCACGGCGTCGGTGGCGACCACGGCCAGCGTGGTGTTGAGCGGCGGCCGTACCGACGCCGCCGAGCGGGCTCCCGACGCCTCCCGCGCCGCGGCCAGCCTGCGCATCGCCTCCGTATGGGCGGCGTGACCGGGCCGGTACGCGCGCTCCTGGTCGCCGAGGCCGCCCTCCGGCCGGTGGGCCAGTCCGTACAGGACGCCCGTCGCCGGGTCGAAGACCGACCCCGCCGCGTTGACCGCGACGAGCGCGGCCACCGTGACGCCGGACGGCAGGACCACGCTCGCCGAGCCGATACCGCCCTTGAGGCCACCCGCCACGGCGCCGGTGCCCGCGCCGACGTTGCCCCGGGCGAATGAGGCGCCGGCCCCCGAACGGAGCGCGGCCTCGGCGGCGGCCCGGCCCAGTGCCGCGTCCGGGCGGTTCCGCCAGTCGCCGCCCCGCCCGAGGTCGAAGAGCGCGGCGCCGGGAACCACCGGCACCACCTGGGACGGATCCGGCCCGACCCGGAAGCCGCGCCCCCGCTCCTCCAGCGAGGCGACGACCCCGCCGACGGCGTCCAGACCGAAGGCGCTGCCTCCGGTCAGCACCACGGCGTCGATCCGCTGCACCAGATTCCGTGGATCCAGCGCGTCGGTCTCCCGGGTTCCCGGCCCGCCGCCCCGGACGTCCACCGCCGCGACCGCCCCGCCCTCCGCCAGTACCACGGTGGTGCCGGTCAGCCAGCCGTCGCCGGTCCGCTGCGCATGGCCGACGCGCAGTCCCGCCACATCGGTCAGCGCGTCCCCGGGACCAGGGGCGGCAGCGCCGCCCGCCGCCGGGGCCGGGCCGGCCGGCGCTGCCGCGGGGCCCGGGACGTCCGGGACGTCCGGGGCGGACGGCGGGCCGTCGGGACGGGCACCGGCGGGCTTTCCGTGCCCGGTGGAGTCGCGGGCGGCGGCCCCCTCGTGCCCGGCGGGGCCGGGGGCCGGGCGGTCGGACGAGGCGGGTGACGCCGGGTCGGCTGCATCCATGGGGTCCATGGGACCCATGGGTAGCACGGCCGGGTGCGACGCGACCGGGGGTGTGCCGGGTCGGGAGAGACGGACGCCGCCGGGCGCGCCCGGAGCCCGCACCACTGGATGCCGGCCGGGGACGCCCGGGCGGGGCGGCGGACCCGGGCGGTGCACGGGCCCCCGGGCGTCGCGCCGGACCTGCGCCGGTGAGGCGGGTTGGTGCGCGCACTCCCTGGCCGCCTGGCCGACTCGCGCCGGATGAGGCGGCCGGGTGCGGCGGGTTGGTGCGCGGCCCTGAGCGCCGGGCCGATCCGCGCCGTGCGGGGTGGGGTGCCGCGCGGCCCGCGGATACGCCCGTGCGGGGTGGGTGCCGCGCGGTCCCGCGGGTGCGTCCGGGCGGGGTTGGGGTGGTGCGCGGCCCCCGGGACGCCGGGCCGATCGGCGCCGGGTGAGGTGGGGGCGCGGCCCCCAGGGCGCCGGGCGGCTCGTCCCGGCGGCCGGTCAGAAGGACGGCTCGGCGGGACGGTTCTGGCGGGCGGTGATGGTGACTCCCGCGACGACGGTGGCCGCGCAGACCACCCCGGCGAGCAGGACCGCGGAGTGGCCGGCCCAGGTGCACCCCAGCACCAGCGCCGCCGATACCGGAAGGGTGAGCTGGCCTACCCCGTGTTTGTAGTGGCGGGCGTGCAGCAGCCACACCGTGATCAGGAAGAGAGCGCTCGGCACGGTGACGGCGGCGGCCGCCGCAGCGGTGGAGACATGCGCCTTGCCGATCGCCTGCTCCACGGCCACCTCGATGCCCGCCCCGATGGCGGCGGCCGAGCCGAAGACCAGGTAGTGACCGTAGCCCCACAGGAATCCCTCCCGGTTGGACGCGAGATGTTCGTGGATGGGCACCGCGAAGTAGATCCACCACGCCGCGAAGACGATCAGCAGCCCGCCGCCCGCGATCAGCAGCAGGTCGCCCAGGGCGTGGGACTCGTCCACCGCGGACTGCACCGCCACGGTCGCGGCGGCGATGGTCTCGCCGAGCACGATGATGGTGAACAGCCCGTACCGCTCCGCGATGTGGTGCGGATGCCAGGTGGTCCGGTACGCGCGCTCCGCCCAGACCGGGACGGCCATCTCCAGCAGAGCCATCACCAGGAACAGCCAGGGCCGCCCCTCCTCGGGCAGGAACAGCAGGCCCAGCCAGCCGACCTGGCACAGCGCCACTCCGGTCGCGTACCGCACCGCGGTGCCGCGTTCCGCGCCGGTGGAGCAGCGGGCGGCTCGCAGCCACTGGAAGACCAGGGCCGTCCGCATCACCAGATAGCCGAACCAGACCACGGCGAAGTCATGGTGCTCGACGGCCCGCGGCACCCCCGCGGCCAGGATCAGCACGCCCGCGATCTGCACCAGGGTCACCACCCGGTACGGCACGTCGTCGATGTCGTAGGCGGAGGCGAACCAGGAGAAGTTCATCCACGCCCACCACACCGCGAAGAAGACCATCGCGTAGTCGGCGATGCCGCGGCCCGGGTGCCCCTCGGCCACCGCGTGCACCAGCTGCGCTCCCGCCTGGGCCACGGCCACCACGAAGCACAGGTCGAAGAAGAGCTCCAGCGGGGTGGCGGAGCGATGGCGCTCGGCGCGGTCGCGTGCGGTCATCCGGCGGAGCGGAGCGGCGGGCCGGGCGTGGCCGGCGCCGAGGGCGTGATCGTCGCTCATGGGTCGGCCGCTCCCGGTCCGGGGCACGTGCCGGGCGGTGGGCCGCCTGTCCGGGAGCGCGGGCCGCCGTCTCCGTGCCGCTTCGAGTAATAGGTCTCCTTTGCTGGAAATGATCGGTTATGGGCTGACCGGGCGCGACGTATATCAGACGTTGAGTGGATGTTGATGTCCGCGCGACATGCTCATCGGCATGTCGACCGACCCCGCCCGAAAGAGGATCACCGTGGCCCGAACCACTCGGACGGAACAGCTGTCGGCGCTCGGTAGCACCTCGCGCGTGGCGCTTCGCTGGATCAGCGAGCCGGACCGCACCGAGGAGCTGACGCACGGGGAGCTGCTGGACCAGGCGGCTCGCGCGGCGGAGGCCCTGACCCGGCTCGGTGTGCGGGCCGGGGACCGGGTGGCGGTGCATCTGCCGCTCGTCCCCGAGTCCGTGGTCGTGACCCTCGCCTGCGGCCGGATCGACGCCGTGCGCTGCAGCCTCCCGGTGGGGCTGCGGGCGGACCAGCTCCGCGCACGGCTGAGGGAGTTGGGCGCCTCGGTGCTGATCACGGCCGACGGCGACCAGCGGGCCGGCGAGACCCGCTCGCTCAAGCCGGTGGTGGACCGGGCCCTGGCGGGCTGCTCCGAGGTGCGGAACGTCCTGGTCGTGCACCGGGTCGCCCGGCCGGTGTCGTGGACGCCGGGACGTGATCTGTGGTGGCACGAGGCGCTGCGTCCGGGCACTGACCGGCAGGCGCGCCCGTGGGCCTCTCATCTGACGCGGGGCCCGGCGCTGGTGGCCCTTCCCGGTCAGGCGGCCGTGGAGGATTCCGCGGGACGCCGTAGCCTGGAGGTATGAGTACCGCCCCCGCTTCTGGACCGCGCGATCCGTCGACCGCGCTGATCTTCGACGATCCGCTCGCGCAGCAGTCGTCGGACGATACGGACCACGGGTGGGGTGAGCGGGCCCCCGGCGGCGCCGATGGCGCCGCCGACCTCGCTCGCTTCCTGGACGAGAAGCCGCCCCACCACCTGTAGCGGCACCTGTGGTGGCCGGTGCACCGGCGCCTGCGGTGGCCGGGCGGGCCGGTCAGACCCTCGCCCCGGCCCCGGAGCCGGGATCCGGCACGGGCCCTGAACCGGCGGAAACGGTGCCGGAGCCACCGCCCCGCTCGGCGACGAGCGCATCGCGGATCTCGCGCAGCAACGCGATCTCGGCGGCCTCCGCCTCCTCCTCCTGCGCCTCCTTGGCCGCCTTCCGCGCCAGATAGCGGGACATGGGCAGGACCATGAGGAAGTACACCACCGCGGCGGTGATCAGGAACGTCAGCACCGCGCTGAGCACCGAACCCCACAGGATCGGCACCCCGCTGACCACGTCGCCCGCTTCGTTCGTCCGGCACGGCCCCTTGAGGCAGGAGCGGTACTTCTCCAGATCCTTGGTGCCGAAGGCTCCGACCAGGGGGTTGATCACGCCCTTCACCACGCTGTTCACCACAGACGTGAAGGCGGCGCCGATCACGACCGCGACGGCCAGGTCGATCACGTTGCCCCGCATCAGGAAGGCCTTGAAGCCCTCCAGGACGCTCTTCTTCTCCTCGGTCAAACCCCTGCCTCTTTCTCTCCGTACGCCGGTCGACGGAACGGTTCATTCCGCAACCACATGCAGGGTAGAGGCGCGTGGAGCGCACCCGCAGCCGGTTCCGGGGAAGCGAAAATGACGATTCGATGATGTGACCGGGAGGAAAGTGAAGGATCGGCGGAAGGCGGCGGAAACCCGCAGTCAAGGCGTGAAGGGGGTCAGCGGGGCGCCTGAGCGGATGGAGGCGCGGGAGCGGGTGAGGCCGGAGGCTCAGCACAGCGTGACCGCCAGCCGGGAGGTGACGGAGGCGCCGGCCAGCGCGGTGGCGGTCGACCGCTCCACCGCCAGCACCACGAGCGCTCCCTCCGGATCCCCGTGAGCGGCCGCGGCCGGTGGCTCGGGCACCTTCGCGACCCGGGCGCTCCGGGCGACGACGCGCACGGCCGCCGGGCCGCCGCCCGCCTCCGGCGCCGCCAGCACGTCGACACGGTCCCCGGGGCGGAGCAGCCGGACCGTCGCGGCATCGGCGATCCGGACCGGCGCGGAGACCGGTGCGGAGACCGGTGCGGCGGGCCGCTGCCCGGGCGGCGCCACCGCCCCGGGGCGCGCACCTGCCTCCGGGGCCGGCCCGGTCGCCCCGCCGTCCTGCGCCGCCGAGCGGGGCAGGGCGGCGACCACCGCGGCGGCGGCCAGCGCGAGCCCGGCCGCCACCGGCCGGCGCCGTCTCCGTAACACGCGGCCCCATCGGTGGCGGTGCCGGCCCGCCACGCGCACCGGTGGGAAGACCGGGACCTCGCCGACGGGCGGAGCCGGGCGAGCCGGGTCCGGATGCCCCGTTCCTCCCGACGGGTGCGGCCCCGGGCTGACCCCGTGGCCGGGCCGCACGCCTCCACCGTTGCCCGGGGCGGGGCCGTGGAACGGGAGATCCGCCGGTGCAAAGGGAACGAGGGAGGGAGCGGGGGAGGGCGCCGGGGAGGGAGCGGCCGGCGGGAAGGCGGCCGGCACGGAAGCCTCCGGCGGGATCGGCTCCGGGGCGGAAGCGGCGGGGTCCGGGTGCGGCTCCGGGGCGGAAGCGGCGAAGGCCGGGACCGGTGCGGAAGCGGAGGGGGCGGAGGGGGCCGGGCGCGAGGAGAAGGGGAACGGGGGAGGGGTGGAAGGCATGGCGCACCGCCAGTCGTGAAGGGCCGGAGCCCGGTGATGGGTCCCCTTCACGATGCCCCGGACCGCGCGATCCCGCTGCGGCCTGTGCATGACCGGCCGGTTGTGGAAAACCGCGCCACCCGGTGGGGTGGCGCGGCGCTCCCGGGAAGGGTCAGGGCAGATCGATGCCGAGGTCCCAGCCGTCGTGCGCCGTGGTGCACAGGCAGTCCCGCCCCCGGGTGTCCGGGAGTTCCCGGACCGCGTCGAAGAGCACCTCGCGCAGCCGTCCGACGTTCTCCGAGAAGACCCGCATGACCTCCGTGTGGGAGACGCCCTCGCCGGCCTCGGTACCCGCGTCCAGGTCCGTGACCAGTGCGATCGAGGTGTAGCAGAGCTCCAGCTCGCGGGCGAGCACCGCCTCCGGGTGGCCCGTCATACCGATCACCGACCAGCCCTGCCCGGCGTGCCACCTCGATTCCGCCCGGGTCGAGAAGCGCGGCCCCTCGATGACCACCATGGTCCCGCCGTCCACCGGTTCCCAGTCCCGTCCGCGGGCCGCCGCCACCGCTGCCTTGCGGCCGGTGGGGCAGTACGGGTCGGCGAAGGTCACGTGCACCACGTTCGGGGTCCGGCCGTCCGCCAGCGGCTCGCCGTCGAAGTAGGTCTGGGCGCGGGACTTCGTGCGGTCCACCAGCTGGTCCGGGACGAGCAGGGTGCCCGGGCCGTACTCCGGGCGGAGCCCGCCGACCGCGCACGGGCCGAGGACCTGCCGCACGCCGAGCGACCGGAGGGCCCACAGGTTGGCGCGGTAGTTGATGCGGTGCGGCGGCAGGTGGTGCTTCCGGCCGTGCCGGGGCAGGAAGGCGACCCGGCGCCCGGCGACCTCACCGAGGAAGAGCGAGTCGCTCGGCGGGCCGTAGGGAGTATCGACCGTGATCTCGGTCACGTCGTCCAGGAACGAGTAGAAGCCGGAACCGCCGATGACGCCTATGTCCGCTTGTGCGTTGCTCGTCTCAGCCATGACTGTCACCCTAGCGGCCGCGTCCTGGGCCCGTGTCCCGTCCTCGGATGCACATCGGCCCCCGTCCTCGCGCGGTGCGCGAGCCGGGGGCCGGGTGAGTGCTGGGGTCAGGCGGCGGACGAAGCGCTGCCGGACGAGGTGGAGCTGGAGGACGAGGAAGACGCCGACGAAGACGACGACGAAGACGACGAGGACGTCGTCGAGGAGGACGACGAACCGCTGTCGCTCTTGGCGGCCGCGGGCTTGGCCGGGCTGCTGCTGGACGACGAGCCACGGCTGTCGTTCCGGTAGAAGCCGGATCCCTTGAAGACGATGCCGACCGCGGAGAACACCTTCTTCAGGCGTCCCTTGCAGCTGGGGCACTCGGTCAGCGCCTCGTCGGTGAACTTCTGCACCGCCTCAAGGCCCTCGCCACATGCGGTGCACTGGTACTGATAGGTCGGCACTTGCTCCTCCTGGCACTCTCACTCGATGAGTGCTAACGACGCTCCATAGTGCAGTATTCCGGCCTGTCAGTCCACCGGGACGGTCACACGGTGACGGACTCCACGCGCGGCCACCCGCCCGGGTCCGGCCGGGGCCAGTCGTCCGCGCAGGGCCAGCAGTGTCAGCATCGCCAGGCCGGTGCCCGCCAGCGGGACCAGGAACCCGGTGCTCGCTCCGAACCCGTCCGCCAGCCGGCCCGCGGCCGTCGCGGCGGCCGCCTGGCCCAGCGCCACCGCGCCGGTGAGCCAGGTGAACGCCTCCGTCCGGGCACCCGCCGGGACCAGGGACTCCACCAGCGTGTAGCCGGTGATCAGGGCCGGAGCGATGCACAGACCCACCAGCAGGCCCAGTGCGCCGAGCAGCGCAGTGGAGTGCGCCAGCCACAGCGGGGCGGTGGCCAGGGTCAGCAGCGGGTAGGCGATCAGCAGTCGTTGCTGCGGGCTGCGCCGCCACATGATCGCGCCACTGGCGATGCCCGCCAGCATGTTGCCGGCGGCGAAGACGCCGTAGAGCACGCCGTTGATGCCCGGCTGCCCGATCTCCTCGGTGAACGCCGTCAGCGAGACCTGCATACCGCCGAAGACCGCGCCGATGCCGAGGAAGACGGCGATCAGCACCCGTACGCCCGGTACGGCCAGCGCCGAGCCGCCCCGGCCGGTCCCGGCGGCGCCGGACCCGGCCCGGGCGTCGCGCTGCGGCCGCGGCTGGGTGGCTCGCCGGGTGGCGAACAGCAGACCCCCGACCACGGTCAGGGTGGCCTCGGCGACCAGTCCGGCCGCCGGGTGCACCCCGGTGCACAGGGCGGTGGCCAGTACCGGTCCGACCACGAAGGTGAACTCGTCGGTCACCGACTCGAACGCCGCCGCGGTCGGCATCAGCGGCGATCCCTCCAGCCGGGAGGCCCACCGGGCCCGCACCATGGGGCCGATCTGCGGCACCGAGGCACCGGCGGGCACCGCCGCCAGGCACAGCGCCCACAGCGGGGCGTGCAGCAGGGCGAGCGTCATCAGCAGGGTGATCGCGGCGGCGTGCACCAGCACCCCGGGCACCAGCACGGCGGCCTGCCCGAAGCGGTCGGCGAGCTTGCCGGACTGCGGGGCGCAGAGCGCCATGGCGACACCGGCCGTCGCGGACACGGCGCCGGCCGTGCCGAACGATCCCGTGGTGTGCTCGACCAGCAGCACGATGCCGATGGTGAGCATGGCGAACGGCTGGCGGGCCAGGAAGCCGGGGAGTACGAAGCCCCACGCGCCGCGGGTGCGCAGCAGCTGCCGGTAGCCGGGGCGGGTGGCGGGGCCGGCGGCGCCGGTGGCCTTGGGGTCGGCGGTGTCCCGCGGGGTGGTGTCCCGGCGGTCGGCCGACCCGCCGGAGGCGGTGCCGGACGAGGGGGAGGGGCCGGTTCCGGACCCCTGGTGACCGGGGGTGCGGCCGTTGCCGAAGTCGTGCTGGGTGACCGTGGGTGCCACGGCCGGGCCTTTCCGCCGTCTGGTAGCGCACTCGTCAGGGATCTCCACCGGAGCGCGCCGAGAGCTGTCCTCTCGCGCGGGACCGTGGTAGATGCCGGACCGGCCGCCCGGGAACGGGGGCCGCGGCCGCCGTGCGGTCGCGCCAGCTCTGCATCAGACAGAGATGGGTTGGTTATTGCCCGGATATGTTACCTGGTGGCCCGGCATCGATCGGGCGCGTACCTGGTGCGTACCTGCGGAAGCGGCCCGCGAGGCCCCCGGGAGCCGGCCCCCGGAAGGGCCCGGGGGCCGATCCCGGGCTGCCCGGGAGGCCGCCCCGGGGAGACCCGGGGGGCCGCCCCGGAAGGACCGGAAGTCCCCGGGCGGCCCCCGTGATCACCCGGTCCGGCCGCCGCCACCGTCCTCGGCGCGGCCGGGGCCGTCATGGCCGCCGCGCGCCCCGGCGCCCAGCCAGCCGGCCAGTTTGCCGCCCCTGGCGACGGCCCGGAGCCGGGACTCCGCCGCGTCCCGCACCGGGTCGGTGGTGACGACGAGCAGCTCGTCGCCGCGCCGCAGCGCGGTGGACGGCAGCGGCACGAAGCTGGTGCCGTCCCGGACCACCAGGGTGACCGCCGCCCCCGCGGGCAGCCGGAGCTCGCTCACCTCCACGCCGTGCATCCGCGACCCGGCCGGGATGGACACGGACAGCAGATGCCCGCGCAGCCGCTCCAGCGGCGCGGACTCGATGCCCAGGTCCGAGGCGGCTTCGGAGTCGCCGAGCCGCAGCCGCTTCGCCAGCCACGGCAGCGTCGGCCCCTGCACCAGGGTGTAGACGATCACCAGCACGAAGACCACGTTGAAGATCCGCCGGCTGTCCGGCACCTCGCTCACCATCGGGATGGTGGCGAGGACGATCGGCACCGCGCCGCGGAGTCCGGCCCACGACAGCAGCGCCTGCTCGCGCCACGGCACCCGGAACGGCGCCATGCTCACCACCACCGACGCGGGGCGGGCCACCACGGTCAGCACCAGTCCGATGAGCAGTGCGGGCACGATGTCGTCGCCCAGCTCGTGCGGGGTGACCAGCAGGCCGAGCAGGACGAACATGCCGATCTGGGCGATCCAGCCCAGCCCCTCGGCGAACCCCCGGGTGGCCGGCCAGTGCGGCAGCCTGGCGTTGCCCATGACCAGCGCGGCCAGGTAGACGGCGAGGAAGCCGGAGCCGTGGGCCAGCGCCCCGGCCGCGTAGGCCACCACCGCGATGGCCATCACCGCGATCGGGTAGAGGCCGGACGCGGGCAGCGCCACGTGCCGCAGCCCGTACGAGCCCAGCAGGCCCACGGCGAGGCCCAGCGCCGCACCGATGGCCAGCTCCAGGGCGATCTTGCCGAGCAGCAGGTACCAGTGCTCGACGTGGCCGTGCGTGGACAGGGCGACCACCAGGATCACCACGGGGGCGTCGTTGAAGCCCGACTCGGCCTCCAGCGCGCCGTTGAGCCGGGACGGCAGCGGCACCTTCCGCAGGACGGAGAAGACCGCCGCCGCGTCGGTGGACGACACCACCGCGCCGATGATCAACGCCTGTTTCCACTGGAGTCCCACCAGGTAGTGCGCACCGGCCGCGGTGACCCCCACGCTCACCGCGACGCCGAGCGTGGCGAGCGTCGCGGCCAGCGGCAAGGCCGGTTTGATTTCTCGCCATTTGGTGCCCAGGCCGCCTTCGGCCAGGATCACGACCAGCGCGGCGTAGCCGATGACCTGGGTCAGCTGGGCGTCGTCGAAGGTGACGCCGATGCCGTCCTGGCCTATCGCCACGCCGATGCCCAGGTAGATGAGCAGCGTCGGGAGCCCGCTGCGCGTCGAGACGCGTACCGCTGCCACGGCGATCAGCAGCACGAGCGAGCAGATCAGCAGGAGTTCGTTGAGGTGGTGGACAGTCAGGGGCCGGACCTTTCTCGCGTGCACTGGGGTTTCTTCGCGGGCTGTCACGGGTCTGTCGCGGCGCTTGCGGGTTCTCGCGGGTGCCGGCCGGAACGTTCCTCTCGTGACCTGTGCTGTTTCTCCTGTTCGTTCGGACTTCGTCCGGAACGGGCGTTCCTTCCGGTTGTCCGGAACTCACTCCCGAAAGTTCATTGCCTTGCCTAACATTTTACGGGTTCTTGACGCGGTCCCGCCGCGCGCCGGACCCGTCCCGTCCGTCAGGAAAGACACCGCGTAAGGGCGGCCCGGCCGCTGCGCCTATGGTTGCTCCAGCACTCCAGGACCACCCTGCCCTCGAAGGACAGCGATGCCCGCCAACCAAAACGGCCCTTCTCGGAAGAAGAAGGGCCGACGTGCCCGCCTGATCGTGATCGCAGTCGTGCTGCTGCTCGTGGCGGGCGTCGGATACGGCACCTACTGGAGCGTCAGCACGGTGCGCGCCTCGTTCCCCGAGACCACCGGCTCCCTGCAGCTCAAGGGACTCTCCGGTCCGGTCCAGGTGAAGCGTGACGGCTACGGCATCCCGCAGATCTACGCCGACACCCCCGAGGACCTGTTCCGCGCCCAGGGCTACGTGCAGGCGCAGGACCGCTTCTGGGAAATGGACGTCCGCCGCCACATGACGGCGGGCCGCCTCTCCGAGATGTTCGGCAAGGACCAGGTGGAGACGGACGCCTTCCTGCGCACCCTGGGCTGGCGGCACGTGGCACAGCAGGAGTACGACAAGAAGCTGTCGCCGCAGACGAAGAAGTACCTCCAGGCCTACTCCGACGGCGTCAACGCGTACCTCAAGGACCATCAGGGCAAGGAGCTCTCGGTCGAGTACGCGGCGCTGGACTTCGTGAACGACTACGAGCCGGAGAAGTGGACCCCGGTGGACTCGGTCGCCTGGCTCAAGGCCATGGCGTGGGACCTGCGCGGCAACATGCAGGACGAGATCGACCGCGCGCTCTCCTCCGGCCGACTCAGCCAGAAGCAGATCAAGGAGCTGTACCCGCCCTACCCGTACGAGCGGAACAAGCCGATCGTGGACGGGGGCTCGGTCGACCCGATCACCGAGGAGTTCGACCCGGACGGCACCGCCCCCGCCTCCGGCGGCGAGACCGAGACCGGCGGCGGCCTCCAGGGCACCCCTGGCACCACGACCCCTGGCACCACGACGCCGGGCACGGGCGCCGGTACTCCCGAGGGCGCGGCGCAGGGGCTGCAGAGCCAGCTCACCTCGCTCTCCGGCACGGTGGAGGACATCCCGGCGCTGCTCGGCCCGAACGGCTCCGGCATCGGCTCCAACTCGTGGGTGGTCTCCGGCAAGTACACCACCACCGGCAAGCCGCTGCTCGCCAACGACCCGCACCTGGCGCCGCAGCTGCCCTCGGTCTGGTACCAGATGGGGCTGCACTGCAACCGGGTCGACGCCGCCTGCCCGTACGACGTGGCCGGCTACACCTTCTCCGGTATGCCCGGCGTGATAATCGGCCACAACGCCAAGATCGCCTGGGGTATGACCAACCTCGGCGCCGACGTCTCCGACCTCTACCTGGAGAAGGTCACCGCCGACAGCTACCTGTACGACGGCAAGCAGGAACCGTTCGTCACCCGCAAGGAGACCATCGAGGTCGCGGGCGACAAGGACCGCACGATCACCGTCCGGAGCACCAGGAACGGCCCGCTGATCTCCGACCGCGACGACGCGCTCGACGACGAGCTGGACGAGGTCGGCGAGAACGCGCCGGTCGGCAGTGTCGCCCCGGACCGCGGCGACGGCTACGCGGTCTCCCTGCGCTGGACCGCGCTGACCCCGTCCAACAGCATGGACGCGGTCTTCGAGCTCAACGCGGCGCAGGACTTCGACGAGTTCCGGGAGGCGGCCGCCGACTTCGCCGTCCCCTCGCAGAACCTGATCTACGCCGACACCGAGGGCACCATCGGCTACCAGGCCCCGGGCCGCATCCCGGTCCGCGGCAAGGGCGACGGCCGCTACCCGGCGCCCGGCTGGGACCCGGCCTACCAGTGGGAGAAGTACATCCCGCAGTCCGCGCTGCCGTGGGAGAAGAACCCCGCGCGCGGCTACATCGTCACCGCCAACCAGGCCGTGGTGGACGACAAGTACCGCTACCGGCTCACCGACGACTGGGGCTACGGCGCCCGCAGCCAGCGGATCAACGACCTCATCGAGTCGAAGATCAAGGACGGCGGGAAGATCTCGACCGACGACATGCGGAACATGCAGATGGACAACAGCAGCGAGATCGCCGAGCTGCTGACCCCCTACCTGCTCAAGATCGACATCAAGGACGACTACGTCCGCGAGGCCCAGCAGCTGCTGGAGGGCTGGGACTACACCCAGGACGCCGACTCCGCCGCGGCCGCCTACTTCAACGCCGTCTGGCGGAACACCCTGATGCTCGCCTTCGGCAACAAGCTGCCCAAGGAGCTGCGGGTGGAGGGCCAGTGCCTGCGGGTGCGCCCGGCCGACGACTCGGGCCCGGTCGAGGACCTGGACGGCAACACCCGCACGGTGCGCGAGTGCGGCGAGCGCGACGAGTCCGCGGCCCAGCCGGACGGCGGCGACCGCTGGTTCGAGGTGGTGCGCAACATCCTCGACGAGCCCAAGAACAACTGGTGGAAGACGTCCGGCACCTCCACCGACCCGGGCGCCACCAACCGCGACGAGCTGCTGGCCAAGGCGATGAAGGAGGCCCGCTACGAGCTCACCGCCAAGCTGGGCAAGGACATCGACAGCTGGAGCTGGGGCCGGCTGCACCGGCTGACGCTGAAGAACCAGACCCTCGGCAAGGAGGGGCCCGGCTACGTGCAGTGGCTGCTCAACCGGGGGCCGTGGAACCTGAGCGGCGGTGAGGCCGCGGTGAACGCCACCGGCTGGAACGCGGCCGGCGGCTACGAGGTCTCCTGGGTGCCGTCGATGCGGATGGTGGTCAACCTCCAGGACCTGGACAAGTCCCGCTGGATCAACCTCACCGGGGCGTCCGGCCACGCCTTCCACGACCACTACACCGACCAGACGGACAAGTGGGCCAAGGGCGAGCTGCTGCCGTGGGCGTTCAGCGAGCGGGCGGTGGACAAGGCCACCGAGGACGAGCTGGCGCTGACGCCGTGAGCACGGCACCGCGCGGAAGCCGCGGCCCGGCCCGGGGACGGTCCCGGGCCGCGGCCCGCGCCGCCGGCTGAGCCCCGGCGCGAGCGTGCCCCCGCAGTTCCCCGGCCCCGCCGGGCCGTACCTTCGCGGTACGGCCCGGCGGGGCCGCGCGGTATCCGGACCGGGCGGGGCGCCGCGGCCGAGCGCCGCCCGGCGGCCCGGCCCGGGTGCCGGCGCGCGCCGCCCGCCGCGGGCTTCCGGCGGCCCGGCGCGGAGGGGCCGGGCCGCCGGAAGCCCGGCGCCGGCTCTCCGGCCGGGGCCGGGGAGGTCAGCCGGGCGCCGGGAAGCGGTGCACCCCGGAGGGCGTCACCGCCGCCCGCACCGGCCGGTCGTGCGCCTCGCCCGGCACCCGGTCCAGCAGCTCGTCGTCGTAGACCAGCACCACCAGGGCGGGTGCGGCGCCGGCGGCGTCCAGCCGGGCCAGCACCCGGTCGTAACTGCCGCCGCCGCGGCCCAGCCGCAGCCCCTGGCGGTCCACCGCGAGCCCGGGCAGCAGCACGGTGTCCGCCGACAGCACCGCGTCCGGGCCGAGCCGGTCGCCGGTGGGCTCCAGCAGGCCGCGGGCGGCGCGCGCCAGGCCCCCGGCGCCGGTGTAGTGCGCCCAGTCCAGGTCGTTGTCCGGCAGCAGCACCGGGAGCAGCACCCGGACGCCCCGGTCCCGCAGCGCGTCCAGCAGCGGCCGGGTGCCCGGTTCCCGGCCCACCGAGACGTACGCCGCGACCGTGCGGGCCGCGGCCAGCTCCGGGAGCCCGAGCGCCCGACGGGCCAGGGCCGCCCCGGCAGCCGTGACGTCATCTGCTGTCAACCCGGCCCTCACCGAGAGGAGACGTTTCCGCAATACGCCCTTACTAGCGTCGGGATTGATCATCGAGGCGTACATATCCCTTGTCTCATGTCACATTCACTGAACCCGCATCATTCGGTCAAAGCCACCCGATAAGGTTCAGGACATGACTCAATCGCGTACTCGGATCAGCAAGGCTGTCATCCCCGCGGCGGGACTCGGAACCCGCTTCCTCCCGGCGACGAAGGCCACTCCCAAGGAGATGCTGCCGGTCGTCGACAAGCCTGCGATCCAGTACGTCGTGGAAGAGGCCGTCACCGCCGGACTCTCCGACGTCCTCATGATCACGGGGCGCAACAAGCGCCCCCTGGAGGACCACTTCGACCGCAACTACGAGCTCGAGGAGCTTCTCACCCGCAAGGGCGACGAGGCCCGGCTCGCCCGCGTCCAGGAGTCCAGCGACCTCGCCACCATGCACTATGTCCGCCAGGGCGACCCGCGGGGGCTCGGCCACGCCGTGCTCTGCGCCGCCCCGCACGTCGGCGACCAGCCGTTCGCGGTGCTGCTCGGCGACGACCTGATCGACGCCCGCGACCCGCTGCTCTCCCGGATGGTCGAGGTGCAGGAGCAGTACGGCGGCAGCGTCATCGCCCTCATGGAGGTCGACCCCGCGCAGATCCACCTCTACGGCTGCGCGGCCGTCAAGCCGACCTTCGACGACGGCGTGGTCCAGGTGAGCGGGCTGATCGAGAAGCCGGAGCCCGCCGACGCCCCCAGCAACTACGCGGTGATCGGCCGCTACGTGCTGGACCCCTCCGTCTTCGGCGTGCTCCGGGAGACCCGGCCCGGCCGCGGCGGCGAGATCCAGCTGACCGACGCCCTCCAGGCGCTGGCCAGCGACCCCGACCTCGGCGGCCCGGTGCACGGCGTCATCTTCAAGGGCCGCCGGTACGACACCGGGGACCGTGGCGACTATCTGCGTGCCATTGTGAGACTCGCGTGCGAACGTGAAGACCTGGGACCGGACTTCCGGGCCTGGCTTCGGAGTTACGTCGACGAGGAGATGTAGCACTTTGAGCAGCACCGCAGCGAAGGCCGCCGACCACGGCCCGGGCGCCTCCCACCGCCCGGGCCGGGACCACGGAGCGCCCGGCGGCCACGGATCCGGCGGATCCGGCGGGTCCGGGCGCGGCACCCGGGACCGCCTCTGGTCGGTGGCCGACCACCTCGACGACATCCTCGGGAAGATCCGCCCGCTGGAACCGATCGAGCTGCGGCTGCTCGAAGCCCAGGGCTGCGTGCTCGTCGAGGACGTCACCGTCCCGGTGGCGCTGCCGCCCTTCGACAACAGCTCCATGGACGGCTACGCGGTCCGCACGGCGGACGTCGCGGGCGCGAGCGGGAAGTCCCCCGTGACGCTGACCGTGATCGGGGACGTCGCGGCGGGCAGCGGTGAGCTGCCCGAGGTGGGCCCCGGCGAGGCCGCCCGCATCATGACCGGCGCCCCGCTCCCGCCCGGCGCGGAGGCCGTGGTGCCGGTGGAATGGACCGACGGCGGCACCGGCCGGGGCCCGGCCACCGGGATGCGCGCGCACAGCGCCGCCCCCGAGGGCGCCACCGGTGAGGTCCGGGTCCACCGCCCCGCCGCGGCCCGCCAGCACGTGCGCGCCCGGGGCAGCGACGTCACCGCCGGGGAGCTCGCGCTGCGCGCCGGCACCGTGCTCGGACCGCCGCAGATCGGGCTGCTGGCCGCCATCGGCCGGGCCACGGTGGCGGTGCGGCCGCGCCCCCGGGTGGTGGTCATGTCGACCGGCAGCGAACTGGTCCAGCCCGGCGAGCCGCTCGCCCCCGGCCGCATCCACGACTCCAACAGCTTCCAGCTCACCGCCGCCGCCCGGGACGCGGGTGCCATCGCCTACCGGGCGGGCGCGGTCGCGGACGACGCGGCCACGTTCCGCTCCGCCGTCGAGGACCAGCTGATCCGCGCCGACGCCATCGTCACCAGCGGCGGGGTCAGCGTCGGGGCCTACGACGTGGTGAAGGAGGCGCTGGGCGGCGACGTGGAGTTCCGCAGGGTCGCGATGCAGCCCGGCAAGCCGCAGGGCTTCGGCCGGATCGGCCCGGACCGGGTCCCGCTGCTGGCGCTCCCGGGGAACCCGGTCAGCTCCTACGTCTCCTTCGAGCTGTTCGTCCGCCCGGTGATCCGCACCCTGATGGGCCTGCCGGACGTGCACCGCACCACCCGGCGGGCGGTGTGCGCCGAGGCCGTCGGCTCCTCGCCCGAGGGGCGGCGGCAGTTCCTGCGCGGCCGGTACGAGCCCGCGGGCCCCGGCGAGCCGGGCACCGTCACCCCGGTGGGCGGCGCCGGGTCCCATCTGGTGGGGGCGCTGGCCCGCGCCAACGCACTGATCGTCGTGGACGAGGCCACCACCGAGGTCGCCGCCGGCACCGAGGTGGACGTGGTCCTGCTCACCTAGCCCGGGCCGGTCCCGCCGCCACCCCCGACGGGGCTCCGCCCCCACCATCGCCCTGGACTGCGGGTACGGTGTCGTCCCACAAGGAGCCACGTGGCCCGACCGGGAGAACGATGAGCAGCGCCCAGGACCATCTCACCCACCTCGACCAGGCCGGCGCGGCGCGGATGGTCGACGTGTCCGCCAAGGACGTCACCGAACGCACCGCCCGCGCCAGCGGCCGTGTGCTGGTCTCGCCCCGCGTGGTGGAGCTGCTGCGCGGCGAGGGGGTGCCCAAGGGGGACGCCCTCGCCACCGCCCGGATCGCCGGGATCATGGGGGCCAAGCGCACACCGGAGCTGATCCCGCTCTGCCACCCGCTGGCCGTCTCCGGGGTCACGGTGGACCTGACCGTCGCCGACGACGCGGTGGAGATCCTCGCCACCGTGAAGACCACCGACCGCACCGGGGTGGAGATGGAGGCGCTGACCGCCGTCGGCGTGGCCGCCCTGACCGTGATCGACATGGTGAAGGCCGTCGACAAGGGGGCCGTGATCACCGACGTGCGGGTCGAGGAGAAGACCGGCGGGAAGTCCGGCGACTGGAGCCGGGCGTGACCCGGGACGCGCGGCCACCCGCCACACCGGCCCCGGCGCCCGGCACACCGGCGCCCGGCACCGGGGCCCGGACGGCACCGGACCCGGGCGCCCGCCCGGACGCGGCCCGGTCCGCGCCGGTCTACCGCGCGCTGGTGGTGACGGCCTCGAACCGGGCCTCCGCCGGGGTGTACGCGGACCGCGGCGGCCCGCTGATCGCCGAGGGCCTGGCCGCGCTCGGCTTCGCGGTCGACGGCCCCCGGGTGGTCCCGGACGGGGACCCGGTGGAGGCGGCCCTGCGGGAGGCCGTGTCGGCGGGGTACGACACCGTCGTCACCACCGGTGGCACCGGCCTCTCGCCCACCGACCGCACGCCCGAGGCCACCCGGCGGGTCATCGCCTACGAGGTCCCCGGCATCGCGGAGGCCATCCGGGCCGAGGGTCTCGCCAAGGTGCCCACCGCCGCCCTCTCCCGCGGGCTGGCCGGGGTGGCCGGGACCACCCTGATCGTCAACCTGCCCGGGTCGACGGGCGGGGTCCGGGACGGGCTGGCCGTCCTGGGCCGGCTGCTCGTCCACGCCGTGGACCAGATCCGCGGCGGTGACCACCCCAGACCCGGGGGTCCCCGAGGGAGCCACAGCTGAACGCCTCCTGGCCGGTGGAACTGACGGACGGCGACACGGTCCTCCGCCCGATAAAGCTGCGCGACCAGCGGGCGTGGCGCGAGGTGAACCAGCGCAACCGCGAATGGCTGCGCCCGTGGGAGGCGACCGTGCCCCCGGTCGTGCCGGGCGGCCCGGTCATCCACCGGCCCACCTACCGCCAGATGGTCCGCCATCTGCGGGCCGAGGCGCACGCCGGGCGGATGCTGCCGTTCGTCATCGAATACCGGGGGCGGCTGGCCGGACAGCTGACCGTCGCCGGGATCACCTGGGGGTCGATGTGCTCGGGGCACATCGGCTACTGGGTGGACCAGGCGGTGGCCGGCCGGGGAGTGATGCCGACCGCCGTGGCGCTCACCGTGGACCACTGCTTCCGCCGGGTGGGGCTGCACCGCATCGAGGTGTGCATCCGGCCGGAGAACGGGCCGAGCCGGCGGGTGGTGGAGAAACTCGGGTTCCGGGAAGAGGGCCTGCGGCCGCGCTACCTCCATATCGACGGCGCCTGGCGGGACCATCTCGTCTACGCGCTGACGGTGGAGGAGGTCCCGGAGGGGATGGTCGCCCGCTGGCACCGGCTGCGACCGGGGGCTTCGCAGAAATAAAATACGTGTTCGATATCGGGCACCAATTGAACACAGTTGCCGACTGCTCATCTCAACAATCACAAAAAATGTTCGAGATATCAGCCAGATCGTGCGACACACCGCGCCAATTGGCCGATTGCCTCACGGAAACCCCTCTACCGTGTGAGCGTGAGCAGCAGTGGCCTCATCTACGCAGTCATCGTCGGGGCCTGGGCCGCCTACTTGGTGCCCATGTGGCTCCGTAGGCAGGACGAGCTCAACGAGGCCCGTCCGACGGAGCGCTTCAGCACCGCCATCCGGCTTCTGTCCGGCCGGGCGGGCATGGAGCGCCGTTACGCCAAGGACCTGGAGGCACGCACCGCCGACGACGCGGACCTCCCCGACGACGACGGGACGGACCCCGCGGACCACGAGCGGGGTGTGACCGACCCGGACGCCGTGACCGACCTGGTCGACGTCCGGGCCTTCGTCGAACCCGCCGACCCGGTCCTCGCGCCGGGCGGCACCAGGATCGACCCCGCCGGGCCGGGCCGCCCGGGCCCCGGTCCGGTCGACCGCGCCGCCCCGGCCCCACCCCTGGTGCCCTCGCTCCTGGAGCGCAGCCGGCGCGCCAAGGTGCTCGCCCGCCGCCGCCGGACCACGGTCGTGCTCTTCCTGGCCTTCACCACCGGCGCGGTGTTCGCCGCGGTCGGCGGTGTCGCCTTCCTGTGGGCCCCCGGCGTCCCCGCCGTGCTGCTCAGCGCGTACATCGTCCATCTGCGCGCCCAGGAGCGCCGGCGCTTCGCCTTCACCATGGACCAGCGCCGCGCCGAACTCGCCGCCCAGCAGCTGCGGGAGCGCGCCCTGCGCCCCCGGCCGGCCGCGCAGGGGGTGGCCGGCGACCCGCCGGGCCCGGCCGCCGCCCGCGCCGACCACGGCCGGGGCGGTCGTGAACACGCCACCGGAGGCCGCCGCGCCGACTACGCCGCCCGGGAGGGCGAGGGCCACCCGGTATCCGCCGAGCGCCCCGCGCCCCCGCCGGAGCGCGCCGAGCGTCCGGAGCGCCCCGGCCGCGACCCGCGGGGAGACCGCGCCCCGCGCGCGGACCACCCCGGCCCGGCGCCGCGCGCCGAGCGCCCCGACCACCGTCCCCCGGCTCATGGCAGCCCGGCCCACGGCACTCCGGCCCATCGGCCCCCGGCGCACCGCGCGCCCGATCGCCGGGCCGCCGCGGAGCGTGCCCAGGCCCCGGCACAGCCCGGCCCGGCCCAGCGGGACCGGCAGCCGGGCCGTCGCGAGGCCGCGCCCCCGGCGCAGGCGGCCGCCGCGGCGCACGCCGCCGACCGCCGCGCGCTCGTCGAGCAGACGGACCACGCGGAGTGGGTGGACCAGCAGCGTGACCGGGGCCCTGCGGCAGGGGAGAGCTGGGAGCCGGTCCCGGTACCGCTGCCCACCTATGTGAC
Source organism: Streptomyces sp. NPDC018031 (assembly GCF_044327625.1). Classification (NCBI taxonomy): domain Bacteria; kingdom Bacillati; phylum Actinomycetota; class Actinomycetes; order Kitasatosporales; family Streptomycetaceae; genus Streptomyces; species Streptomyces sp. NPDC018031. The sequence goes on along the minus strand of NZ_JBIRFT010000001.1, from coordinate 927,358 downwards.
CGCGCCGGTCGCGCCGCGGGCCGCCGGCAACGTCGACCTGGACGCCGCCGACGCCTGGAGCTCGGCCCGGTCCAGTGCCGCCGGGCCCGCCGCCGAGCAGCAGGCCGCGCCCGCCCAGGAGCCGGCCCGTCCGGCGCGGCCGGCCGCCCCGGCCCGCCGCCCCCGGGAGCGCGGCCGTACCCCGCTCTTCGACCAGTACGCCGACGAGGACCGGCCGCGCGCCGCCAACGAGTGAGGCCGCTCCACTGACCAGGGGCGGAACGGATTTCCAAGCACCCGGATGAGGATGCTAGAGTTTCACTCGTTGCAAGGGCCTGTGGCGCAGTCCGGTAGCGCACCTCGTTCGCATCGAGGGGGCCAGGGGTTCAAATCCCCTCAGGTCCACCGCAACGACTGTTCCGAGTCCGCTCGGAGTGGTTGGGAAGATCCCGTCCGATCTCACTGATCGGGCGGGATCTTCGCGTTTCCGGGAGCGGCTGCGGACCGGGGCCCGGGAGAGGGGCCGTCCTGGCCCCAGGCGCCCGCCCTCCACCGTGTTCCGGTCACCGGCCGTCCGTCGCGCCGCCGTCCGGCCCGGGATGCCGCGGCGGCCCGGGGGTCCGGTGGCGCACGGCTCGGGGTAAGGTTGCGGTCCCCGCAGTTGACGGACCGAGGAGGTGAGAGCAATTACCGCTGTGTCAGGTCGGGTGCTCCCTCCCCGAATTGGTGCGGTCCCCAGGGCATAGGTGACCGCGGGAGCCCCATCGGCATCCTGAAAGGCTCCCATGTCGGTTCTTCCTTCCCGTTCCTTCCCTTCGCCCGCTCCCGCTCCCTCGCTCTCTCCCGCTCTCCCGAGCCCCCCCTCGCCCGATCCCTCTCCATCCGCCGTCATCTCCCGGCTGCGCGCGGCAGGTTGCGTCTTCGCCGAGGACGAGGCGCGGCTGCTGACGGCGCAGGCGGGCACGCCCGCCGAACTCGACGCGATGGTGGCGCGGCGGGTGTCCGGTCTGCCACTGGAACAGGTCGTCGGCTGGGCCGAGTTCTGCGGGTTGCGGATCGCGGTGGAGCCGGGTGTCTTCGTACCCCGGCGCCGCACCGAGTTCCTGGCCCGGCAGGCGGTGGAGCTGGCGCGGCGGGCCGCGGCGGGCGCCGTGCTGGTCGATCTGTGCTGCGGTACCGGCGCGGTCGGCGCGGTGCTGGCGGCGGAGGTGGCGGCGGCCGAGCTGTACGCCGCCGACATCGACGCCGCGGCGGTGCGGTGCGCCCGCCGCAACATCGCCACGAGCGGCCGGGTCTACCGGGGCGATCTCTACGAGCCGCTGCCCGCCGCGCTGCGCGGCCGGGTGGCGGTGCTGGTCGCCAACGCGCCCTACGTCCCCTCCGAGGAGATAGGGCTGCTGCCGCCGGAGGCGCGGGACCATGAGCCGCGGGTGGCGCTGGACGGCGGGGCGGACGGTCTGGAGGTGCAGCGGCGGGTGACCGCGGAGGCGCCGTCGTGGCTGGCCCCGGGGGGCAGCCTGCTGATCGAGACGAGTGAGCGGCAGGCTGCCCGTACGGCCGAGGCGTTCGCCCGCAGCGGGCTGGTCCCGCGGGTGGTGGGTTGCGAGGAGCTGTACGCCACCGTGGTCATCGGGACCAGGCCGGCCGACCGGGCCGGGCCGGCGGGCGGCTGACCTTCCGCGGGGGCGGCGGACCGGCGGACCGCCGTCCCCGGCTCGCCGGCCCCCGCCCGGCGGGGCCGCTGCACCGCTGAACGGCGTGGCCGCTGTGTGCCGGGCCGCTGTGTGGTGGTTCGCCGGGCCGCGGCCCGGGCCCGCGGCCGATCCGGCGGACCGGACGTGGTGCCCAGGGCCGGCGGCCCGGCAGCGGCGGCCCGGGCCCGCGGCCGATCCGGCTGCCCGGGCAGCGGCCGCCGGCCGGGTGCCGGGTCCGAGGCCGACCGGCAGCCCGGAAGCGGTGCCCAGGGCCGGCGGCCCGGCAGCGGCGGCCCGGGCCCGCGGCCGATCCGGCTGCCCGGGCAGCGGCCGCCGGCCGGGTGCCGGGTCCGGGGCGGTGTCAGGCGCCGGCGGGCTGCCCGGCGGCCGGCCGGGTCGGCGCCGGGGCGGGCAGGACGAGCGACTTCCCCATGCAGCGGCTGTCCGCGTGGCAGCGGTACAGCCCGAACTTGGGCACCGGGACGTAGCCGCTGGAGGCGTAGAGGGCGATGGCCTCCGGCTGCTTGACGCCGGTCTCCAGCACCATCCGGACCCGCCCGGCGGCCCGGGCGCCGGCCTCCAGCTCGGCGAGGATCCGCCGGGCCAGGCCGCGCCCGCGGGCCTCGATGATCACGAACATCCGCTTCAGCTCCGCGTCCCCGTCCGCGTAGCCCTCCTCGCTCCAGTCCTGCGCCCGCCAGCCGCCGGAGGCGACGGGGCGGCCCCGCTCGTCGTAGACGAGCAGGTACAGGCCCTGCGGCGGGTCGAACTGGGCCGGGTCGAGAGGGGTCAGGTCGCCCTCGCCGTACCGCTCTGCGTACTCCAGCTGCACCTGGTCACTGAGCGCGACGGCGTCGGGGTGGTCGAAGCGAACGCGTCGGATCTCCATTCCCGCGATCGTACGGGTGTGCGGCCCGGCTCGGCGAACGGATACCAGGTGTCGGTATCGTGCCGGAATGCTCACCTCGACAACCGTGACCACCGTGAACGTGAACGGGCTGCGGGCCGCCGCCCAGAAGGGGTTCCTGCCCTGGCTGGCGGAGACCGCCGCCGACGTCGTCTGCCTCCAGGAGGTGCGGGCCGAGCCGCACCAGCTGCCGGAGGCGGTCCGCGAGCCCGAGGGGTGGCACACCGTGCACGCCCCCGCGGCGGCGAAGGGACGGGCCGGGGTGTCGCTGTACTCGCGGCGCGAGCCGGAGGCGGCGCGGATCGGGTTCGGCTCGGCGGAGTTCGACGGCAGCGGCCGGTACGCCGAGATCGACCTGCCGGGCCTCACGGTGGCCAGCCTCTACCTGCCGTCGGGCGAGGTGGGCACCGAGCGCCAGGACGAGAAGCTGCGCTTCATGACGGAGTTCCTGGCCTACCTCAAGGAGCTGCGCGCCAGGGCCGCCGCGGAGGGGCGCGAGGTGCTGGTCTGCGGTGACTGGAACATCGCCCACCGGGAGGCCGACCTGAAGAACTGGAAGGCGAACCGGAAGAACTCCGGGTTCCTGCCCGAGGAGCGGGACTGGCTTTCCCGGGTCTTCGGCGAGGCGGAGTACGTCGACGTGGTGCGGGCGCTCCACCCGGACGTCGACGGCCCGTACTCCTGGTGGTCCTACCGGGGCAAGGCGTTCGACAACGACTCCGGCTGGCGCATCGACTACCACGTGGCCTCGCCGGGGCTGGCCGGGCGGGCCCTGAAGGCGGTCGTGGAGCGCGCCGCCTCCTACGACCAGCGCTGGTCGGACCACGCGCCGGTGACCGTGAGCTACGCGCCCGCCCGCTGACCGGCAGGCCCGGTCGCCGGGTCCGGTCGCCGGGCGGCCGGCCGGGCCCCCTCCGCCGGGCGGCAGGCCGGGGCCGGTGGCGGTGTCAGGTGGCGGCGTCCGGTCAGGAACCGGTGGGCGGTGCCGTCCGCTCGCTGAGCGAGGCGTCCAGCTCGGCGCGTATCCGGAGGTCCATGGCCATGGAAAGCTCGGCGTCCACCACGCTCTTGGCGATCGGCCGCAGTCGCTCCACGGTCTCGGTGAGACGGGCGGTCTCGGCCGGGTCCGGCGGGGTGCCGTGCGCCTGCCGGTCCAGGGCGTCGGCCAGCACATGGGTGCGGATCAGCTCGGTGAAGATGGCGGCGATGGTGTCCACCTGGGGGCGCAGCCGGCGCGCCGCGTCGAGCACCGCGGCCAGCGGGATGCCGCCCTGGACCAGGGCGCTGGAGGCTTCCAGCAGGCGGCGGCTGATGTGCACGATGTCGTCGCCGTCGATCACCAGGTAGCCGAGGTCGAGCGAGGCGGTGAGGTTCTCCGGGGTGACCTCGCCCTCGAAGTGGTCGGCCAGTTCCTCGGGGGTGAGCCGGACCGGGGTCTCCTCCGACCAGGGCACGGCGAGCGCGCTCTCCAGGCCGAGGAGGTCGCCGACGCCCCGGCCGCTCTCGAAGGCGGTGACCAGGTCCGCGATGCCGCCCAGGGTGTGGCCGCGCTCCAGCAGGGCGGCGATGGTGCGCAGCCGGGCCAGGTGGTGCTCGTTGTACCAGGCGATGCGGCCCTCGCGGCGGGGCGGCGGGATGAGCTTCCGCTCCCGGTAGAACCGGAGGGTGCGGACGGTGATGCCGGCTTCCTTGGCCAGCTCCGCCATCCGGTACTCGCGCACCTCGGCGTGCGTCTCCCCGCGCTCGTCCCCGGGTGCCTCTGCACGCGTCTCGTCATGCGCCTGATCGCTGTTCGCCACGGCAGCAGCCTATGCGGCCGGGCGGGTGCAACCGGCGGTAACTTCATGCCGCCCAACCCCTACCGCTCAGTAGATCCCTGCCCTACCCTCCAATCGTGCCAGTGATTGCTGGCGCGATTACGGGATCGGGCGATCCCGGCGATCCAACGGACTCGGGAGGCGGCGGCATGGCCGAGCTGACGCGTGAACACGTGCGGGTGGCGGTGATCGGAACCGGATTCGGCGGCCTGGGCGCCGCCGTCCGGCTGCGCCGCGAAGGCATCACCGACTTCGTGGTGCTGGAGCGGGCCGGCTCGGTCGGCGGCACCTGGCGGGACAACACCTACCCCGGCTGCGCCTGCGACGTCCCCTCGCACCTGTACTCCTTCTCCTTCGCGCCCAACCCGCGGTGGCCCCGGAACTTCTCCGGCCAGCCGCACATCCGCGCCTACCTGGAGCACGTCACCGACACCTTCGGGCTGCGGCCGCACATCCGGTTCGACTCGGAGGTGCTCGCCGCCCGCTGGGACACCGGCGCGCTGCACTGGGAGATCACCACCTCCCGCGGAACCCTCACCGCCGACCTGCTCGTCTCGGCCGGCGGGCCGCTGTCCGACCCGAAGATCCCGGACATCCCCGGGCTGGACACCTTCCCCGGCAAGGTCTTCCACTCCGCGCGCTGGGACCACGACCACGACCTGCGCGGCAAGCGGGTCGCCATGATCGGTACCGGGGCGTCCGCCATCCAGATCGTGCCCGCGATCCAGCCGCAGGTGGACCGGCTCACCCTCTTCCAGCGCACCCCCGCCTGGGTGCTGCCGCGCATGGACCGCAGGATCACCGCCGCCGAGCAGTGGCTGCACACCAAGGTCCCGGCCACCCGCGCGCTCCGCCGCGGACTGCTGTGGGGGATCCGCGAACTCCAGGTCAGCGCCTTCACCAAGCGGCCCAAGGAACTCGGCCTGGTCGAGGCGGTGGGCCGGCAGCACATCAGGCGGGCGGTGAAGGACCCGGGCCTGCGCGCCAAACTGACCCCCGACTACCGCATCGGCTGCAAGCGCATCCTGCTGTCGAACACCTACTACCCGGCCCTGGCCGCCCCCAACGCCGAGGTGGTCGCCGCCGGCCTGCGAGCGGTGCGCGGCTCCACCCTGGTGGCCGAGGACGGCACCGAGACCGAGGCCGACGTGATCGTCTTCGGCACCGGATTCCACGTCACCGACATGCCGATCGCGGAGCGGATCACCGGCGCCGACGGCATCACCCTCGCCGAGGCGTGGAAGGACGGCATGCGCTCGCTGCGCGGCGCCAGCGCGGCCGGCTTCCCCAACCTGCTGACCATCATCGGACCCAACACCGGGCTGGGGAACAGCTCGATGATCCTCATCATCGAAGCCCACCTCAACTACATGATCGACTATCTGCGGCAGCTGGACCTGCTCGGCGGCCGGCAGGGCCGGGCCGCGCTCAGCGCCCGCCCCGCGGCGGTGCACGCCTGGAACACCCACCTGCAGGAACGGATGCGGCGGACCGTGTGGTCCACCGGCGGCTGCCGGAGCTGGTACCTGGACGCCGAGGGCCGGAACACCACGCTGTGGCCGGGCACCACCAGCGCGTTCCGGAAGGCGACCCGGCAGGTGGACCTCGCCGAGTACGAGGTGCTGCGCATCGCGGCCGCCCGGCCCGGTGACCCGGCCGGAACCGGCACCGGCCGGTCCGATCCGGACCCCGCCGCGGCCGGCGGCGGCCGCGCCCCGGGCTCCGCCGAGGAGACGGCGGAGGTGGCGGCATGAGGCGGCGCGTCCGGCCCCGCGGCCTGGTCGGCCCGTACGCGCCGCCCCGGCCCGCCCGGGAGCTGACCGTCACCTCCGCCGACGGCGCCCGGATCCACGTCGAGGTGCACGGCCCCGACACCGCCCCCACCGTCGTCCTGGTGCACGGCTGGACCTGCTCCACCGCCTTCTGGGCACCGGTGGTCCGCGATCTGCTGCCCGACCACCGGGTCGTGGTGTACGACCAGCGCGGCCACGGCCGCAGCCCGGCGGCCGGGCGCGACGGGTGCAGCACCGACGCCCTCGCCGACGACCTGGCCGCGGTGCTCACGGCGACCCTGGAGCCGGGGCGGCGGGCCGTCCTCGGCGGCCACTCCATGGGCGGCATGACGGTGATGGCCGCCGCGGCCCGGCCGGCCCTGCGCGAGCACGCCGCCGCGGTGCTGCTGTGCAGCACCGGCAGCTCCGGGCTGGCCGCCCGATCCACGGTGTGGCCGCTGCGCGCGGGCCGGCTGCGCACCCGGCTGACCAGGCTGCTGCTGCACTCCCGGGCCCCGCTCGGGCCGGTCTCCCCGCTGGCCAAGGTGCCGCTGCGGTACGCGACCATGGGCCGCGGCTCGGCGCCGATCATGATGGAGGCGAGCGCGCGGATCGTGCACGCCTGCCCGCGCGGCGTACGGGCCGACTGGGGGAGGGTGCTCGGCGGCCTGGACCTGGACACCGGCGTGGCCGCGCTCACCGCGCCGACGCTGGTGGTCCAGGGCACCGCGGACCGCCTCACCCCGATCGGCCACGCCCGCTCCCTGGCCGCCCGGCTGCCGCACTGCGTGGGGCTGGTGGAACTGCCCGGGCTGGGCCACATGACCCCGATCGAGGACCCGGCGGCGATCAGCGGCGGGCTCCGCGACCTGGTGCGGGACCATCTCACCGAGTCGGCCGGGGCGTCCGGCGCGCACCTGCCGACCGGGCCGACCGGCCGGGCCGGGGCCCTGGGGACCGACGGAACCGAAGCGACCGACGAAGCGAAGGAGACCAGCGCATGAGCGCACGCAGGAGCCTGGAAGGCCAGGTGGCCGTGGTGACGGGCGCCGCGCGCGGTGTCGGCGAGCTGCTCGCCCGCAAACTGTCCGCGCGGGGCGCCAGACTCGCCCTGGTCGGCCTGGAGCCGGACGAGCTGAAACTGGTCTCGGAACGGCTGCACACCGAGTCCGCCCACTGGCACGCCGACGTCACCGACCACGAGGCGATGGCCCGGGTCGCGGCCGAGGTCGAGGAGCACTTCGGCAGGGTGGACATCGTGGTGGCCAACGCCGGGGTGGCGGCCGGCGGCCCGTTCACCGCGTCCGACCCGGTCGCCTGGCGGCGGGTGATCGAGGTCAACCTGATAGGCGGCGCGGTGACCGGCCGCGCCTTCCTGCCCGCGCTCACCGCCAGCCGCGGCTACTTCCTGCAGATCGCCTCGCTCGCCGCGATCACCCCGGCCCCGATGATGACCGCCTACTGCGCCTCCAAGTCGGGGGTGGAGGCGTTCGCGCACAGCCTCCGCGCCGAGGTGGCCCACAAGGGCGTCCGGGTGGGCGTGGGCTATCTCAGCTGGACCGACACCGACATGGTGCGCGGCGCAGACCAGGACGACGTGATGCGGGAGCTGCGGCAGCGCCTGCCCTGGCCGTCCAACCGCACCTACCCGCTGGGCCCGGCCGTCGACCGGATCGTGGCCGGCATCGAGCGCCGCTCGGCGCATGTGTACGCGCAGTGGTGGCTGCGCGGCATGCAGTCGATGCGCGGGTACCTGCCGGGGATCATCGCCACGGTGGGGCAGCGCGAGATGCGGCGTTTCGAGCCGCGGCTCGGATCGGTCTCCACCGGACTGGTGGGCGCCGGGGGCGCGGCGGACGAGAAGGCCCGTACCGAGAGCCCGCACTGACGCCGGGCGGCCGCGACCGCCGGTGCCGGCGCTGTCGGCCGTCGGCACCGGCACCCGCCGCTCCCGTTGAGCATTCCGAAATGCGAAGTATGTCCGAGCATGTCAGGCTGGTCGAGGCCCAACACCCCCTAATCACCCACTGAGGAGTGACATCGATGGGCATCAAGGACCAGATGCAGGACAAGGCGCAGCAGGCCAAGGAGAAGGCGCGGCAGGCCAAGGAAGAAGCCAAGCAGCGCGGCGAGAAGGGCAAGCAGGACCGCGAGGGCGACCGGCAGGGCCGCGACGACGCACAGCAGCGCGGCCAGCGGGCCCGGGACGACGCGCAGGACGAACTCGACTTCTGACGCCGGGGACCCGGGCGCACGCGCGCCGGGAACCCGCCGAGGGGCGCACCCCCAGAGGGTGCGCCCCTCACCACGTCCGCCGCCCCGCCCTCGGCCGCCCCGGGATCCGGCCGGGACGTCACGTCGCCGGGGGAAGGGGGCCGGGGGCTGTAACCGGCCGGCGGGACGGGGTGCGTTGGCCCCGGCGCCGCCCGGCGCCAGGCGCGCGGTGCGAGCGGGCACGGCGCGCGGGCGCGGATTCGCTCTGGCGACTGGCGACTGGCGACTGGCGACTGGCGACTGGCGACTGGCGACTGGCGACCGTGCTCGGGTCGTGGCGGCCCCGCCCCCGCTCGCGGGGCCCCTGCCGTCAACCGGCGTTGCGGGGCGGCAGTTTGGGGCGCCGCCGGTCCGGGACGTCGGAGTAGTCCGGCGGGTCGGCCGCGCCGTGCCGCTCCAGCAGGTCCAGGGCGACCCGTACCGCGTCGTCCATCTGCTTGTGCCGGCCCTCCGCCCAGTCCAGCGGGGTGCGCTCGACCTCGATGTCGGGTTCCACGCCGTGGTTCTCCACGCCCCAGCCGTACGCCTCGAACCAGGCGGCGTTCATCGGCACGGTGATCGCGGTGCCGTCGCCCAGCCGGTGCCGGCCGGTCATGCCGACCACCCCGCCCCAGGTGCGCAGGCCCACCACCGGCCCGATGCCCAGCAGCCGGAAGGCGGCGGTGATCATGTCGCCGTCCGAGGAGGTCATCTCGTCGGCGACCGCGACGATCGGGCCGCGCGGCGCGTTGCTGGTGTAGGACACGGGCTGGGCGTCCCGGGTGAGGTCCCAGCCCATCACGGTGCGGGTGAGCTTCTCCACGACCAGTTCGCTGATGTTGCCGCCGGCGTTGCCGCGCACGTCGACGATGAGCGCGGGCAGTGACATCTCGCGGCGCAGGTCGCGGTTGAACTGCGCCCAGCCGGAGCCGCCCATGTCCGGGATGTGCAGGTATCCGCACTTGCCGCCGCTCAACTCCCGTACCACCTCGCGCCGTTTCGCCACCCAGTACTGGTAGCGCAGCGGCCGTTCGTCGATCAGCGGCACCACGGCGACCCGGCGGGCGTGGGCTCCGTCGGAGGTGGCGAAGGTCAGCTCCACGGTGGTGCCGCCGGCCGCCGCCAGCAGGGGGTACGGCCCGGTGACCGGATCCACCGGCCGGCCGTCGACATGGGTGAGCACCGAGCCCTCGCGGATGCCCGAACCGGCCAGCGGCGAGCGGGCGCGGGAGTCGGAGGACTCCCCGGGCAGGATCCGGGCGACGGTCCACGAACCGTCCTTGCCGTGCACGAAGTTGGCGCCGAGCAGCCCGATCGGCCGCTGGTAGTGGCGCGGCCCCTCGTTGCGCCGGGCGACCTGGACGTACGCGTGCGAGGTGCCCAGTTCGCCCATCACCTCGCGCAGCAGGTCGGCGAACTCGTCGGGCGAGGCGACCCGTTCGACCAGCGGGCGGTACTGCTCCAGCACCCCGTCCCAGTCGACGCCGCACATGCCCGGCTCCCAGAAGTAGGCGCGGACGATGCGCCCGGCCTCGTCGAACGCCTGCCGCCACTCGGCGGCCGGGTCCACCTCGTGCAGGATGCGGCGCATGTCGATGTAGACGGTGGACTCGGTGTCGGTCTGCTCGGTGGACGGGACCGACCGCAGCTCGCCCTCGTCGTTGATGACCAGCCGGGTGCCGTCACCGCTCACCCGGTACCAGTCGACCTCGCGGGTGAGTTCGGTGCGCTTGGCCTTGCCGAGGTCGAAGTACTCCAGGGTGGGGCGGCCGGTGGTGTCGGCCGGGTTGGCGAAGGTCTCGCCGAGTGCGCCGGAGATCGGCCAGCGCAGCCACACCAGGCCCCCGCCGCTGACCGGGTTGAGCGAGGAGTACTTGGAGGCGGCCACCGGGAAGGCGGTCACCCGGCTGGACAGGCCCTCCACCTCCACCAGCACGGTGCCCTCGGCGCCGGCCGCGGCGAGCCCCGGCTCGCTCCGGGGCGGCGCCCAGTCCTCGGGGTCCAGCCCGCCGGCCGCGGGCCGCCCCTCGGGGGAGAGCGCGAACGGCGACGGCGTCGCCGACGACAGCGGTACCAGGTACGGGCGGCAGCCGAGCGGGAAGGACAGGTCGCCGGTGTGCACGTCGTAGACCGGGTCGAAACCGCGCCAGGAGAGGAACGCCAGGTAGCGGCCGTCCCGGGTGAACACCGGTTGCTCGTCCTCGAAGCGGCCGTTGGTGACGTCGACGATCGAGCGGTCCTTCAGCCGGGCGATCTTGATCTGCCGCAGCGACCGGCCGATGCCGGGGTGGGACCAGGCCAGCCAGCCCGAGTCGGGGGAGAAGGCCAGGTCGCGCACCGGGCCGTTGACCGAGCGGATGAGTTCGGTGACGCCGTCGGACTCCTCCGCGCCACCGCCGGCGTCGTGCCGGGTGGCTCCGGCGGGGGCGGCCGGAGCGGCCGCCGCCGCGTCGTCGGCCGCGGCCGTGCCGGGGGCCGGCTCGGCCGTGTCCTCCTCGGTGGGGACCGGCACCAGCAGCAGCCGGCCGTCGTTGGCCGCGACCGCCAGCCGCCGTCCGTCGGGGGAGGCGAGCAGCTCGTGGACCCGGCCCAGCTTCCCGGCGGCCAGCCGCCGCGGCTGCCGCTGCCCGCTGGCCCGCGGCAGGTAGCCGATCTCGATGGCGTCCTCGCCCTCGGCGTCCGTGATGTACGCGACGCGGCCGGTGGCGCCCAGCATCTCGGGCAGCCGGATCCGCACCCCGGGCACGTCGGAGATGGAGCGGGCCGGGCCGTCCCGATGGGTCAGCCAGTACAGGCTGCCGCGGACGCACACGGCGCTCGCCCGGCCGGTGGGGTCCACCGAGAGCGAGTCGACGTGCGCGGCGGCCGGGATCTGGTAGCGCCGCCGCCCGGCGCGCGGGCCGCCCAGCGACACGTCCAGCCGGCGCGGCACGGCGTCCGGGCCGAGGTCGTCGACGAGCCACAGGTCCCCGGCGCACTGGTAGACGACGCGGGAGCCGTCGGTCGAGGCGTGCCGGGCGTAGAAGTCCTCGTGGTCGGTGTGGCGGCGCAGGTCGGAGCCGTCGGGCAGGCAGGAGTAGAGGTTGCCGATGCCCTCGTGGTCGGAGAGGAAGGCGATCCGGCCGCCGACGAACATCACCGAGTCCAGGTGTCCGTAGAGGTCGGGCAGCAGCCGGGTGCCGTGCAGCCACATCCGCCCCATCGCGCCGCCCCGGTAGCGCTTCCAGGACGCCGGCTCGTGCGGCGGCTTGCCGGTCAGCAGCAGGGTGCGGCGCTCGCCGTCGACATGGCCGACGGCGATGTCCGAGACCGGCCCCCACGGCAGCCGGCCGCCGGGACTGCCGTCGGTGGGCAGGGTGTACGCCCAGGAGAAGTAGGAGAACGGCTGCTCGTGCGAGGAGACGGCGAGGATCTGGGAGGTGCCGTGCTCGTCCGGCGGGGCCCAGCCGCACACCCGCGCGTCGGTGCTGCCCCAGTAGGTGAGGCGGTGGGCCGGGCCGCCGTCCACCGGCACCAGATGGACCTCGGGGTCCAGGCTCCGCCAGGTGGTGAAGGCGATTCGGGTGCCGTCCGGGGAGAAGCGGGGGTGGCCCACGCGGGTGCGGTCGACGGTCAGCCGCCAGGCCCGCCCCGGTGGGCCGCCGTCAGGGGCCAGCGGGGCCACCCACAGATCGTCCTCGGCCGCGAAGCAGAGCAGGTCGCCATGGAGATGAGGGAACCGCAGATAGGCGCTCACAGGTTCCATGCTTTCGGCCCGGGCAGCCCGCGGCAACTCGTTCTGTGACACAGAACACCACCGAAACCAAGGCGTTTCGATACGTCGTATCGTAGGCTTGTAGCTGTACGAAACCGTTTCGTTTGAACGAGGTTCCGGTGGGAGGTGCGTGATGCGGACGGACGACGCGGTCGAAGCGCCTACTTCGCGCCGCACCCGGCTCACTCCCGAGCGGGAGAACGAACTCTACGAAGCCGTACTGGATCTCCTGGTGGAGGTCGGGTACGACGGCCTCACCATGGACGCGGTGGCGGCGCGTACGCGTTCGAGCAAGGCGACGCTCTACCGGCAGTGGAAGAGCAAGCCGCAACTGGTCGTCACCGCACTGCGGAAGACCAAACCCGTCTCACTCCACGACATCGACACCGGATCGCTCCGCGGCGATCTCCGCGAGGTGGTGCTCTGCAGCAGGGAACGATCGGAACACGACGCCGCCCTGATGAGGGCGCTGGGTCATGCCGCACACGAGAACCATGAGCTGCACCAGGCGCTCCGGGAACTGCTGATCGATCCGGAGATGGTCGCCCTCGACCAGACGCTGAGGCGAGCCGTCGACCGCGGTGAGGTCGCCGCGGACCGGCCGGCCCTCGGTTACGTACCGCACATGATGTGCGGCGCGTTCGTCGCCCGTCCGTTGATCGACGACGAACCGGCGGACCCCGATTACCTGCTCACCTACATCGACGCCGTGGTTCTCCCCGCCCTCGGCGTCTGACCTCTCCCCGAACCCGGTGCCCACGTCCCCGCGCGGTACCGGACAACCTCATATCGGATCCACCCGCACCAAGCAGACGCCACCCGGTACGCCGCTCTCGTCGCCGGTCGGTCTCCGCAACTGCCACCTCCTATACCGACGGGAGCATTACTCCTCGTGGCCACGTTCCTATACAAACTCGGCCGTTTTTCCTTCAGGAAGCGGCGTTTCGTCGCACTGATCTGGGTCGCGCTGCTCGTGGTCGCCGGAGTCGGCGCCGGCACCGCGTCTCCGCCCGCCAACGACGAATTCTCCATCCCCGGCACCGAGGCCCAGAAGGCCTTCGACCTGCTGGAGGAGCGCATCCCGGGCGCCAGTCCCGACGGTGCCTCCGCGCGTGTGGTGTTCCGCGCCCCCAAGGGCGAGAGCATGAACGACGCGGAGAACAAGGCGGCCGTCGGCAAGGTGATCAAGGAGCTGAAGGGCAGCTCCGACGACATCGCCTCGGTCGGCGACCCCTACGCCACCGGCGCCGTGAGCAAGGACGGTTCCACCGCGTACATCCTGACCCTGTACAAGGTCAACGCGATGGAGCTGGACAAGGACTCCAAGGAAGCGCTGAAGGACGCGGGCAAGGACGCGCGCGACTCGGGCCTGACGGTGGAGATCGGGGGTGACGCGCTGGAGGAGATGCCGCACACCGGGGCCACCGAGATCATCGGCATCATCATCTCCGCGATCGTCCTCGCCATCACCTTCAGCTCGCTGGTCGCCGCCGGACTTCCGCTGCTGACCGCCCTGATCGGCGTCGGTATCGGAATCTCCTCGATCACCGCGCTCGCCACCACGCTGGGCCTGTCCACCACCACCTCCACGCTGGCGATGATGATCGGCCTCGCGGTCGGCATCGACTACGCGCTCTTCATCGTCTCCCGCTACCGTGCCGAACTGGCCGAGGGCCGGGAACACGAGGAGGCGGCCGGCCGAGCGGTGGGCACCGCCGGCTCGGCGGTGGTCTTCGCCGGTCTGACCGTCGTCATCGCCCTGGTCGGCCTGGCGGTCGTCAACATCCCGGTGCTGACCAAGATGGGTATGGCCGCCGCGGGCACCGTGGTCATCGCCGTCCTCATCGCCGTCAGCCTGATCCCGGCGCTGCTGGGCTTCGCGGGCAAGCGGGTCTACGGCAAGAAGGCGCGCAAGCGGATCGAGGAGGGCGGCTCGCCCGACAAGTCCGACAAGCCCAACATGGGCACCCGTTGGGCACGGGGCATCCTGCGCCGTCCGGTGGTCGTGCTGCTGGTCGGCGTGATCGGCCTGGGCGCCGCCGCGGTGCCGGCCGCAAGCCTGGAGCTGGGTCTGCCGGACGACGGCTACCAGCCGACGTCCAGCACCAAGCGCAAGGCGTACGACATGATCAGCGACGGCTTCGGCCCCGGCTACAACGGCCCGCTGATGGTCGTCATCGACGCCAAGAGCAGCGACGACCCGAAGGACGCGGGAGCCACCGCCCGGAAGGTCATCGACGACCTCGACGGCACGAAGACGGTCACCCCGCCGCAGTTCAACAAGCCGGGTGACACCGCCACCCTCACGGTGATCTCGGACTACAAGCCGAGCAGCCACGACACCGAGATGCTGGTCGCGGACATCCGTGAGGCGGCCGACAAGATCCAGGCCGACACCGGCGCCGAGGTCCTGGTGACCGGCACCACGGCCATGAACATCGACATCTCCAAGAAGCTCAACGACGCGCTGCTGCCGTACCTGCTGCTCGTCGTCGGTCTGGCCTTCCTGCTGCTGATGATCGTCTTCCGGTCGGTGCTGGTGCCGCTGAAGGCCGCCCTGGGCTTCCTGCTCTCGGTGGTCGCGGCGCTCGGCGCGGTGGTCGCGGTCTTCCAGTGGGGCTGGCTGGGCGCCCTGTTCGGCGTCGAGGAGACCGGCCCGATCATGAGCATGATGCCGATCTTCATGATCGGTGTGGTGTTCGGTCTCGCCATGGACTACGAGGTCTTCCTCGTCACCCGGATGCGCGAGGCGTACGTCCACGGCGAGCGCCCCGGCGAGGCCATCGTGACCGGCTTCCGCCACGGTGCCCGGGTGGTCACCGCCGCCGCCGTCATCATGATCGCCGTCTTCTCCGGCTTCATCGGCTCCAGCGAGCAGATGGTCAAGATGATCGGCTTCGGTCTCGCCATCGCGGTCCTCTTCGACGCCTTCGTGGTCCGGATGACCATCGTCCCGGCGGTGCTCGCACTGCTCGGCAAGGCCGCCTGGTGGCTGCCGAAGTGGCTCGACAAGGCCCTGCCGAACGTGGACGTCGAGGGTGAGCGGCTGCAGAAGCAGCTCGGCGACGCCCCGGCCGTGCGCGACCAGGACCAGGACCCGGACGCCCGGCTGACCCGCGTCTGACCGGAGGTCCCCCCGGCATCGTCCGGAACCGGACGATGCCGGGACGGCGGCCCGCCGCGCACCATGCGCGGCGGGCCGCCGTCGTTCTCTCTCCCGGCCGCCGGCCGCCGGCCGTCGCCGTCTCCCGGTGGCAGTCGTTCCCCGGCCGCCGGCCGTCGCCGTTTTCGCGGCGGTCGGCGCTTCTCCGGCCGTCGTCGTTCTCCCGGCGGTCGCCATCGCCGTTCCCGGGTCGTCGCCTCCTCCCGGTCACCGTCGTTCTCCCGGCCGCCGTCGTCCTTCCGGCAGCGGGTCGTCGGCGCTTCCCCGGCCGCCACCGGTCGCCGGGGCACCGGGGGTCACCCGCCGCCGTAACCGCGCCCGCGACCGGCGCGCCACCGCTAGGGCACGGCCTGCACCGCGGTGCGCTCCAGGAGTTCCGCCGCGTGCTCCTCCGCCTCCTCCAGCAGCTTGGCCGCGATCCGGTCCAGCGCCCGGTCCAGCCGGGCCCGGTGCGCCGGATCCGACAGGTCCCAGTCCTCCAGCTGGTGGTCCAGCCAGGTCCGCCAGGCGGCGCTCAACCGGTCGATCTCCTCCTGGCCGCGCGCGGTGAGCGCCAGCTCGTCGCCCGCCAGCCGGGCGTAGCCGGCCGCCGCGGTACGGGCGAAGGCCGGCCGGAGCACCTCCGGCGGCATCCGGTGGGCCTTGGCGACCTCGCTGAGCAGCGCCCGGCCGCGCAGCTTGGCCCGCCAGTGGATCTGGCCCAGTGTCCACGCGCCGGCCGGATCCAGCGGGCTGCCCGACTCGTCGATCAGCTGCCCGGTCACCGGCCCCTTCGCCCGCCGCATCACCCCCGCCACGGCCCGCTCCAGCTGCCGGTCCGCGTCCGGGGAGTCGGGGGCGGAGAACCCCTCGCCCATGTCCGCGGCGCCGGCCCGGGCGCTGTCCCGCAGCGGCACCTCCTTGAGGAACCAGGCGATCACGAACCCGGCGGCGGCGACCGGCGCCACCCACTGGAAGACGAAGTTGATGGTGTCCGCGTAGGCGTCGACGACCGGTGCCGCCTGCGCGTCGGGCAGCTCGCGCAGCGCCTGCGGGTTCTCCGCGGCCTCCGGTGGCACCTGGGGTGACTCGGCCAGCGCCGCCCGCAGGTTCGGTTGCAGCTCGCCGCTGTAGAGGGTGCCGAAGATCGCGGTGCCGAAGGAGCTGCCCAGGGTGCGGAAGAAGGTCACGCCGGAAGTCGCCGAGCCCAGTTCGTGGTACGGGACGGTGTTCTGCACGGCGATGGTGAGCACCTGCATGGCCAGGCCGATCCCCAGCCCCAGCACGAACATGTACAGCGACACCAGCCACACCCCGGTGTCCGGCCCCATCGTCGACATCAGATACAGGCCCAGCGCCATCACACCGCAGCCCGAGACGGGGAAGTACCGGTAGCGGCCGGTACGGCTGACCACCACCCCGGACAGCATGGAGGTGCCCAGCAGTCCGACGATCATCGGCAGCGTGCGGACCCCGGACATGGTGGCCGACACCCCGTCCACGAACTGCAGGTACGTCGGCAGGTAGGTCAGCGCGCCCAGCATCGCGAAACCCACGATGAAGCTGAGCGTCGAGCAGACCGTGAAGACCGGGTTGCGGAACAGGTGCATCGGCAGCATCGGCTCCGCGGCCCGCAGCTCCACCAGCACGAACGCGGTCAGCAGCAGCACCGCGGCGACGAACAGCCCGATGATGACGGGTGAGCCCCACGGGTACTCGGTGCCGCCCCACTCCAGGCCGAGCACCAGACCCGAGGAGCCCAGCGCCACCAGCACGATGCCGGCGTAGTCGATCACCGGCCGGACCGGTGCCCGGACCACCGGCACGGTCCGCGCGGCCATCACGATCATGACGGCGGCGACCGGCACGTTGACGTAGAAGCACCAGCGCCAGGACGCGTGGTCGGTGAACAGCCCGCCCAGCGTCGGGCCGACCACGGTGGTCACGCCGAACACGGCGCCCAGCGCCCCCTGGTACTTGCCGCGCTGCCGCAGCGGGATCACGTCCGCGATCAGCGCCATGGCGGTGACCATCAGCCCGCCGCCGCCGACCCCCTGCACCGCGCGGGCGACAATCAGCACCAGCATGCTGTCGGCCGCCCCCGCCAGCACCGAACCGCCGACGAACACCACCGCGCTGATCTGGAAGACCACCTTGCGGCCGAAGAGGTCGCCGAACTTGCCGACCAGCACCGTCGACACCGTCTCGGCCAGCAGGTAGGCGGTCACCACCCACGCCATGTGCCCGCCGCCGCCCAGGTCCGCCACGATCGTCGGCAGCGCCGTGGACACGATGGTCTGGTCCAGCGCGGCCAGCATCATGCCCAGCACGATCGTGGTGAACACCAGGTTGGTGTGGCGCCGGTCCAGGGGTTCGGGAGGCGCGGGGGCGGCGGTCTCCCCGGTGGCCGTGGTCATGGGGCGTGGTCCCTCCACAAGGCGCGCGCGGCCGGTCCCCTCAGCATTCGGCGGAACGGCCCCGCCCGCCACCGGGGCTGCTGCGCCCGGGGCGGCGCACCGGGCGGCCCGGGGGTCCGCTCCGGGCGGCGGACCAGGGCGCCGCCGGTGCGCGCGGGGTTGTCGCCGCCACCCTGCTCTTGCAAGCTCTTCGCAGGTGACCTCTATCATCGATCGGCTGTCCCCGACCGGAACCGGAGCCCACGCATGCATGTCCCCGACGGATTCATCGACGCTCCGGTGTCGGTGGCGACCGGTGCGGTCGCCGCCGCCGCCGTCGCCGTCAGTCTGCGCGGCGCCCGCAGGGAGTTCGACGGCGGCGCGGACACCGGCGGCTTCGGCGCCGAGCGCACCGCCCCGCTGGCCGGCCTGGTGGCCGCGTTCATCTTCGCCGTGCAGATGCTGAACTTCCCCGTCGCCGCCGGTACCAGCGGGCATCTGCTGGGCGGCGCGCTCGCCGCCATCCTGGTCGGCCCGTACACCGGGGTGCTGTGCGTCTCCGTGGTGCTGCTCATGCAGGGCGTGCTCTTCGCGGACGGCGGGCTCACCGCGCTGGGCGTCAACATCACCGTGATGGCCGTGGTCACCACGGTCGTGGCGTACGGGATCTTCCGTGCCCTGGTGAAGGCGCTGCCCCGGAACCGGCGCACGGTCACCGTGGCCTCCTTCACCGCGGCGCTGGTCTCCGTCCCGGCCGCCGCGGCCGCGTTCACCGGCCTGTTCGCCATCGGCGGTACCACCGACGTCTCCACCGGCAAGGTGCTCACCGCCATGGTCGGTGTGCACACGCTCATCGGCATCGGGGAGGGCCTGATCACCGCCCTCACCGTCGGCGCGGTGATAGCCGTCCGCCCCGACCTGGTGTACGGCGCCCGCGGCCTGTCCCGGCCGCTGGAGCTGCGCACCACCACGGTGGCCGCGCCGGCCCGGCCGCGCCCGGCCGGGGCCGGGGACGCCGCGCCGGAGGCAGCCCCCGCCGGCGCCGCGGAGCCGTCCGGCGCCCGGGACGCCTCCGGCCCGGACCCGGCCCCCGGAGCCGCCCCGCTCGCCCCGGAACCCGCCGCGGCCGGCCGGCGCTCCACCCGCGGGCTGTGGCTGGGCGGACTGGCCGCCACCCTGGTCTGCGCGGGCGTCGTCAGCTTCTACGCCTCGGCGGACCCCGACGGCCTGGAGAAGGTCGCACACGACAAGGGCTTCGACGCCAAGGCCGAGGAGCACGCGGCGAAGGACTCCCCGCTCGCCGACTACGGCGTCGAGGACATCACCAACGCCCGGGTCTCCGGCGGACTCGCCGGGGTGATCGGGGTCGGCGCCACCCTCGCCGTCGGCTCCGGCGTCTTCTTCGTCGTCCGCCGCCGCAGGTCGGCCGAGGCCGGTCCGGCGTCGCTGCCGGACCGCGGCACCGGGGCGGCCTGAGGTGGGCGCCGGCCATGTCCACAAGCTGTACCGGCATGGCCGGTCACCGGTCCACGCCCTGCCCCCGCACTGCAAGATCGTGGCGGTCTTCTGCTTCGTCCTGGCCGTCGTCGCCACCCCGCGCGAGGCGTTCTGGGCGTTCGGGCTCTACGCGCTGCTGCTCGCCGCGGTCACCGCGGTGGCCCGGGTGCCCGCGCTCTTCGTACTGCGCAGACTTCTGATCGAGGTCCCGTTCGTGGCGTTCGCGGTGCTGATGCCGTTCGTCGCCGAGGGCCCCCGGGTGGACGTGCTGGGCATGTCGCTCAGCGAGTCCGGGCTCTGGGGCGCCTGGAACGTCCTCGCCAAGGGCACGCTGGGCGTCGCCGCCTCGGTGCTGCTGGCGGCCACCACCGAACTGCGCGCCCTGCTGCTCGGGCTCCAGCGGCTGCGGATGCCCCCGCTGCTGGTCCAGATCGCCTCGTTCATGATCCGGTACGGCGATGTGATCGGCGACGAGATGCGCCGGATGCGGATCGCCCGGGTCTCGCGCGGCTTCGAAGCGCGCGGGGTGCGCCACTGGGGGGTGCTCGCCAAAACGGCCGGCGCGCTGTTCATCCGCTCCTACGAGCGCGGCGAGCGGGTCCACCTGGCCATGGTCAGCCGTGGCTACACCGGCAGCATGCCGGTGATCGACGAGGTCCCGGCGACCCCCGCGCACTGGCGGTACGCCGCCGCGCTGCCGCTGACCGCCCTGCTGGTGTGCCTGGCAGGGTGGACCCTCACCTGACCGACGGCCGCCGGCCCCGTACCCCCGCGACCGGCCCCCACCGACCCGCCCGGCCGACCCCGCGACGCACCCCGCGACCCCCCACCGCCCCCGGCCCGACCGCCCCCGCCCCTGCCGCCCACACCGACCCCGGCCCGAGCCCCCATCGACCCCGCCCCTGCCGCGCCCACTGCTCCCGCCCCCGCCGCGCCCGCTGCTCCCGCCCCCGCCGCCCCCGATCTCCCGGATGGACCTGACATGACCCCTCCGCCGCCCTCCCTCCAGGTGTCCGGCCTGGCCTACGCCTACCCCGACGGCCACCAGGCCCTGTTCGGCGTGGACCTGTCCATCGGCCGCGGTGAGCGGGTCGCGCTGCTCGGCCCCAACGGCGCCGGGAAGACCACCCTCGTCCTCCACCTCAACGGCATCCTCGAACCGGGCGCCGGCACGGTCGCGGTCGCCGGGCTGCCGGTCGGCAAGCCGCACCTGGCCGAGATCCGCCGCCGGGTCGGCATCGTCTTCCAGGACCCCGACGACCAGCTGTTCATGCCCACCGTCCGGGAGGACGTGGCCTTCGGCCCGGCGAACGCCGGACTGCGCGGCGCCGAGCTGGCCCAGCGGGTGACCGGTGCCCTGGAGCGGGTCGGGATGGCGGAGTTCGCCGACCGGCCGCCGCACCACCTCTCCTTCGGCCAGCGGCGCCGGGTGGCGGTGGCCACCGTGCTCGCCATGAACCCCGAGATCCTCGTCCTCGACGAGCCGTCCTCCAACCTCGACCCGGCCTCCCGGCGGGAACTCGCCGACATCCTGCGTTCGCTGGACATCACGGTGCTGATGGTCACCCACGACCTGCCGTACGCCCTGGAGCTGTGCCCGCGCTCGGTGGTGCTCAGCGGCGGGGTGATCGTCGCCGACGGAGCCACCCGGGACCTGCTCGGTGACGCCGAGCTGATGCGGCGGCACCGCCTGGAGCTGCCCTTCGGCTTCGACCCGGCGGCGGCCGCCGGGAGGTGACCGGCCGCCCTCGACGGCCCCCGGGCCCCCGCGCCCGCCCCGGCTGGATCCCGCCCCCGGGCGCTGTTGCACCATGGACACTGCACGTATCGCGATCGGGCACGTCAGCAGACGATGAGGCACGGCAGGAGTACGCATCTTGGTGGACGTCCAGGGCACGGTGGCGGACGGCTTCGAACCGGTCCGGGACGCCTTCGCCGAGAACTTCGCACGCCGCGGTGAGCGCGGCGCCGCCCTCGCCCTCTATCTGCACGGCCGCAAGGTCGTGGACCTGTGGGGCGGTACCCGGGACGCCGACGGCGAAGCGCCGTGGACCCGGGACACCGCGCAGGTCGTCCGCTCCGCCACCAAGGGGGTGGCCGCCGCCGTCCCGCTCCTGCTGCACCAGCGCGGCCAGCTCGACCTGGACGCCCCGGTGGGCAGGTACTGGCCGGAGTTCAAGGAGAACGGCAAGGAACGGGCACTGGTGCGGCACCTGCTCTCGCACCGGGCCGGGGTCCCGGTGCTCGACACCCCGCTGACCCCCGCCGAGGCCGCCGACGGGGTCTCCGGCGCCCGGGCCGTCGCCGCCCAGCCGCCCGTCTGGGAACCGGGCACCGACCACGGCTACCACGCCCAGACCTTCAGCTGGACCATCGGCGAACTCGTCCGCCGGGTCACCGGGCGCGGCATCGGCCGCTGGGTCGCCGAGGAGATCGCCCGGCCGCTGGGCCTGGGCCTGTGGATAGGGCTGCCGGACGCCGAGCGCCACCGGGTCGGCCGGATCGCGTCCGTCGAGGCACCGCCGGTGCCCGCCTCGGCCGGGCTGCGGGTGCGCCCCAAGCGGTCGGTCGCCGAGGCGTACCAGGACCCGGACTCGCTGACCCGGCGGGCGTTCGCCGCGATCACCCCGATGCCGGACGAGAACGACCCGGACTACCGGGCGGCCGAACTCGCCGCCTCCTCCGGGGTCGCCACCGCCGACGCCCTGGCCCGCTTCTACGCCGCCCTCATCGGCCCGGTGCCGTTCGGCCGCCGGCTCTTCGCGCCCGCCACCGTCACCCTGGCCCGTACCGAGGAGTCGGTCGGCCCGGACCGGGTGCTGGTGGTCAACACCCGGTTCGGCCTCGGCTACATGCTGCACGGACCCTCGTCCCCGCTGCTGGGCCCCGGCTCCTTCGGCCACCCCGGCCGCGGCGGCTCGCTCGCCTTCGCGGACCCCGAGTCGGGCATCGGCTTCGGCTACGTCACCAACGGCATGCAGCGCGGTGTCACCGCCGACCCCCGGGCCCAGGCCCTGGTGCGCGCGGTCCGCAGGACGCTCGACTCCTGACCGGGCGGCCGCCCCCGGCCCCGCACCGAGCGCTGCCGTCCGTTCGCCGGTCCGCCCGTCCGCCCGTCCACCGGTCCGCCGCGGCCCGGCTCCCGGGCTGAGGTGCGCGCCCGGAGCGTCGGCGTGACGATGAAGGGGGACGCAGCGAGCAGGAAGCGGTGACCGGCAATGGGCGAGAACTGGAACGTACAGATGAGCATCACCGCGATGGACCGGGTCACCCTCTGCGAGGCACGGCTGACCGGCAACGACGGGGTGGTGCTGGTCGGCGAGGGGTCGGCCCGGGTCAACCCGGCCGACGAGCAGGTGCCCGCGATCGGCGACGAACTGGCGGCCTCGCGGGCGCTGTCGGACCTGTCCCACCAGCTGCTGAACGCGGCGGTCCGGGACATCGAGCAGCACACCCACGAGCGGGTGCGCGGCCTGGTGGAGTAGCGCGGGCCCGTCGGCGCGGGCCCGTCGGCGGGGCTCGCACGGCCGCCGGGGGCGGGGCTCGGACGGCCGCCGGGCGGGGTGCCCGGCGGCCGTCGGCGGGAGCCGCCGGGTCTCAGCCCGCCTTGAGGACCGACGCCACGATCGGCCCGGCCGTGTCGCCGCCGTGCCCGGAGGCCGGCACCACGGCCGCCGCCGCCAGGTCGCCCCGGTAGGCGGTGAACCAGCCGTTCGGCTTCTTCTGCCCGTCGACCTCCGCCGAACCGGTCTTGGCCCCCATGTCACCACCGACCCCGGACATCGCCTGCGCGGCGGTGCCCGAGGTGGCGGTGAGCCGCATCAGGTCCCGCAGCTGCTTGGCCGTGGACGGCTTCAGCGCCCGCGGTGCCTTGGCGAGCGTCCGGTCGTCGACCGAGGGGGAGACCAGGTACGGCTGGCGGAACACCCCGCCGCGCACGGTGGCCGCCACCGAGGCCATGTTGAGCGGGTTCATCCGCACCCCGCCCTGGCCGATCAGCGAGGCCGCCATCGGCGCGTCCCGCTGCACCGGCACCGCGCCGTCGAACGTCGCCACGCCAATCTGCCAGTTGAGGCCGATGCCGAAGACGTCCCGGGCCTCCTTGGTCAGGTCGTCGTCGGACAGCTTCGGCGCCTGGCTGATGAACGCGGTGTTGCAGGAGCGGGCGAAGCTCTGCGCGAAGGTGCCGCCCGCTATTTCGAACTTGTCGTCGTTCTGGAACTTCCAGCCGCCGTACGAGGAGAACTTCGGGCACGGGTGCGGCTTGCCGTACGCCGCCAGGCCCTTGTCGATCAGCAGCGCGGAGCTGATCACCTTCATGGTGGAGCCGGGGGCCAGCGAACCCTGAAAGGCGAGGTTGAAGCCCTCCGCGGGGGAGTTGGCCACCGCGAGGATCTCCCCGGTGCTGGGCTTGATCGCCACCACCGCCGCCTTGGACCGCTTGGCGACCGCCCGTTCGGCGGCGCTCTGCAGCCCCGCGTCGATGGTGGTGCGCAGCGTCCCGGCCCGGCCCTTGGAGAGCACCTTCAGCGTCTCGTCCGGCAGCCGCTTGCCGTCCGCCCCCTTGCCGCGGACGATCCGGGTCTCCACGCCCGCCGTGCCGCCCGCCTTCTTGCCGTACCGCTCGCGCAGCCCGGCCAGCACCGACTTGAGCGCCGGGTGGTCGGCCGCGCGCAGCTCCTTGCCGTCGCGGTCCACGGCCTTGATCGGCGGGGCGTCGGCGGGCCCGGTGCGCAGCGTGTCGCCGGCCCGCAGCTTCGGATGGACCACCGCGGGCGCCCAGTCCACCAGCGCCTTGCCGCTCGCCTCGTCCCGGACCACGGTCAGCGACGAGGAGTAGGCCAGCGGCGCCCGCTGCTCCCGGTACGCGATCCGGGCGTCCACCGAGAACGCCACCGTGGCCCCGGTGCCGCGCCCGGCGCGCAGCTCCACCTCGGCCACGTGGGCGTCCTTGCGGTACGAGGTCAGCGCGGCCTTCGCTGCCTTCGGGTCGTCGGTGAGCGCGGCGGCCCCGGCGGTGTCGCCGGCGGCCCACGCCGAGAGGAAGTCCTCGGCGGTGGCCTTGACCTCGGCCGCGTCCGGCGGGCCGGACCGGGCCTTCCGCCCGGCCGGGGCCTCGCCCGCCGCACCGGTGTTGCTGTCGTCCGGACCGGACGCGGACGAGTCGCCGCCTCCGCACCCCGTCACCCCGATGAGCACGGCGAACACTCCGCCGGCGACCGCGGCTCTGGCGCCCTTCCGCATGCGAGAAACCCCCACAGTTGCTTCGACAGTCCTTCACCAGGTGATGAAGGACGCGGTGCGCGCACCCTACCGAGAATCCCGGTGGCGGTCAGATCGGGTCCGCGGCGGGGGTGTCGGCCGGTCGCCCGGTCAGATCCAGGTGTCCAGCCATATCCGGCCACGCCAGTCGTCCACCGGAATCGCCTGTCCGGTGTAGATGGGGAAGAAGTAGATGAAGTTCCAGAGGACGAGCAGCACCAGGGTGCCCGCGCCCACCGCGCCCAGCGCCCGGCGGGTGTCGCCGGCCCCGGGCGGCCCGAGCATCGCGCCGACCAGCATGGCCACCGCGAGGCAGAGGAACGGGACGAAGACGACCGCGTAGAAGGAGAAGATCGTGCGCTCCTGGTACAGGAACCACGGCAGGTAGCCGGCCGCGACCCCGCACAGGATGGCGCCCGCCCGCCAGTCGCGCCGCAGCGCCCACCGGAAGAGCAGGTAGACCAGCGCGAAGCAGGCCGCCCACCACAGCAGCGGGGTGCCCAGGGCCAGCACCTCGCGGGCGCACTTCTCCTTGGTGTCGCTCGGGCAGCCGTCCACCCCGGGCTGCGGCGACTCGTAGAAGTACGACACCGGGCGGGACTGGATCAGCCAGCTCCACGGATTGGACTGGTAGATGTGCGGGTCGTGCAGGTCCACGTGGAAGTCGTAGACCTCGCGCTCGTAGTGCCACAGGCTGCGCAGCGGATTGAGCAGCCAGGAGAACATCCCGTCGTCGCTGTATCCGCCGCCGCCCGGCTTCGGCGACTCCGCCCAGTGCCGGAAGTAGCCGCTGTGCCGCCAGCCGACGCCTTCGACGTACTTCCCGCTGTTGACGAACCAGCCGGTCCAGGACGCGACGTACACCACGAGCGCCACCGGCACGGTGGACAGGAACGCCCAGGGCAGGTCGCGGCGGGCCACCGCCCGGCGGGCGCGGCGCGCCCCGGCCACCCGCCGGGAGCCGACGTCCCACAACACCGTCATCAGCCCGAACGCAGCCAGCACGTACAGGCCGTTCCACTTGGTGCCGCAGGCCAGCCCCAGGCACACCCCGGCCCCGATGCGCCAGGGCCGCAGGCCGAGGGGGAGCCGCTCGGCGATCCCCGCGTCCGGCCGGGCGATCCCGTCCGTGCCGACCGGCAGTGCCGCCGCCAGCCGGGCGCGGGCCTGGTCCCGGTCCACCAGCAGGCAGCCGAACGCCGCCACGATGAAGAACATCAGCACCAGGTCGAGCAGCGCGGTGCGGCTCATCACGAAGTGCAGCCCGTCGACCGCCAGCAGCACCCCGGCCAGGCAGCCCAGGAAGGTGGAGCGGAACAGCCGCCGCCCGATCCGGCAGATCATCAGCACCGACAGGGTGCCGAGCAGCGCGAGCATGAACCGCCAGCCGAACGGCTCCAGTCCGAAGAAGTGCTCCCCGATGGCGATGACCCACTTGCCGACCGGCGGGTGCACCACGTACGCCGGCGAATCCGCCAGCGGGATGTCGCCGCGCATGATCCGCTCGTCGGCCTTCTCCGGCCAGTTCGTCTCGTACCCGTAGTGCAGCAGTGACCAGGCGTCCTTGGGGTAGTACGTCTCGTCGAATATCACCTGGTTCGGGCTGTCCAGTCGCCAGAACCGCAGCAGCCCGGCGAAGAGCGCCACGACCAGCGGCCCGATCCAGCCGGTCCACCGGGCGAGCCGGTCCGCGGTGGCCGGGCCGATCCCCAGCATCGCGAACAGCCGCACGTCCGGCTCCGCGTACGGCGGCACCAGCCGGTCGCGGACGTCGGTGTGCGGCCGTCCGACGTAACCGAAGCGGCGCAGCCGGCGCTGCCAGGAGGGCGGCCGGCCGACGGCTCGGCCGTGCTGGGCCCGGGGCGCGGTGTCACTGGTCACCGCGCCATCGTAGGGAACGCGCCCTGGGGCGTCGCGCCATCCGCCGGTGCACCGGACCGGCCACGGGCCGGGCCGCCCGCCCGCCGGCCGCCTCCCCGGGCGCTTCGCACGCACGTCGCCGCGCTGCGAGGATGGTCCGTGTGACTGGAACGCTCGTACTGGCAGGAACACCCATCGGCGACATCGCGGACGCGCCCCCGCGGCTGGCCACCGAACTCACCGCCGCGGATGTGATCGCCGCCGAGGACACCCGGCGGCTGCGGCGCCTCACCCAGGCCCTCGGGGTGC
Organism: Streptomyces sp. NPDC018031; assembly: GCF_044327625.1. Lineage (NCBI taxonomy): Bacteria > Bacillati > Actinomycetota > Actinomycetes > Kitasatosporales > Streptomycetaceae > Streptomyces > Streptomyces sp. NPDC018031. The sequence continues at coordinate 900,716 of NZ_JBIRFT010000001.1, read as the reverse complement.
AGCCGGCCGGCCGGATCGTCTCCTACTTCGAGGGGAACGAGGCCGCCCGTACCGAGGAACTCGTCGAGGCGCTGACCGGTGGTGCCCGGGTGGTGCTGGTCACCGACGCGGGCATGCCCTCGGTGTCCGACCCCGGCTACCGGCTGGTCGCGGCCGCGGTGGAGCGCGGGGTCGACGTCACCGCGGTGCCCGGGCCGTCGGCCGTGCTCACCGCGCTGGCCGTCTCCGGCCTGCCGGTGGACCGCTTCTGCTTCGAGGGCTTCCCGCCCCGCAAGGAGGGGGAGCGGCTCGGCCGGCTCCGCGAGGTGGCGGGGGAGCGCCGCACCCTCGTCTACTTCGAGGCCCCGCACCGGCTGGCGGCGACCCTCGCCTCCATGGCCGAGGTCTTCGGCGCCGACCGCCGGGCCGCGGTCTGCCGGGAGCTGACCAAGACCTACGAGGAGGTCCGGCGCGGCCCGCTGGCGGAGCTGGTGGCCTGGGCGGCGGACGGCGTCCGGGGGGAGATCACGGTGGTGGTCCAGGGCGCCCCGGAGCGGTCCGCCGAGCGGCTGGAGCCGGCGGAACTCGCCCGCCGGGTCGCGGTCCGGGAGGAGGCCGGCGAGCGCCGCAAGGAGGCCATCGCGGCGGTCGCGCAGGAGACCGGCCTGCCCAAGCGGGAGGTGTTCGACGCCGTCGTGGCGGCCAAGAACGCGGCCCGGGAGGGGGCGAAGGGCACCCCGGTGCGGACCGTGGAGTGAGCTCCGCCCGGCCGGCCGGACCCGTTCCGGGCCCGCCGGCCGGCCGGCGGGCCCGGAACAGGTCAAAGGACTATCGTGAAAGGTAAAGCCTGGGCCGCGCACCGCGGGCATTTGGGCATGACGCCGTCAAATCTGCTCCAAGGAGCCGGCAGGGCAGCTGCGGTCCGGCCGGGAGAGGCGTCCACTGAGAGGTGGGACGCACCGATCCCGGAAGACTTGTCCGACGGACAAGAGGAGCTGCCATGAGCGACACCATGGGCACCGCCTCGAGCGGCGTCACCCACCCCATACACCACACCGACCCGGGCCCGGCGGTCCGCGAGGTCGTCCACGAGGCCTACGCCTTCGCCTGCATGCGCTGCGGGCGCGGCTGGGAGCAGGCGTACGTCATCGAGCACCACGTGGACGCCGACGGCAAGCCCTTCATCGTGTACCTGGCGGACGGCGAGCGCGTCCCCTCGCCGCTGTCCCGCCCCACCTGCGCCGCCTGCGGGTCCCATGTGGTGCGCATCATGCGCTCCGGGCAGCTCTCGCCGTTCGCGGCCCGCGGCAACCAGCCTCCCGTCGGACCTCTCGTGCCGCCGCAGGAGGCGACGCCGGACGCGGCAGGCGGCGGGGCGGCACCAGGCGCCACCGCCGAGCGCCGGGCGGCGGGCCGGCACCGCTGGCACCTGTCCGACTTCTTCCACCCGTTCCGGCACCCGGGCCGCCCCGAGGACGCCGACGTGGCGTCCGGCGCCGAGTCCGGGGCGGTCAGGCCCGAGCTGCCCGAGGAGGAGGCCGGGCCGGTCGCGCCGGACGACGGGCTCAGGCCGCCGCACCGCTCCTGAACCGGCCGCCCGCCCGGCGCGGGCCCGGTGTGCCGCGGGTGGCTCGTCCGCCGGCGGCACGACGGCCCGCGGTCCGGGTGGGGCGGCGGTCCGCGGTCCCGCTGGGACGGCGGTCCGCCGCGGCGGACCGCGGCCGGACCCCGGCGGAGGCCGCCCCGGCCGGCCGTCCGCACCGTCCGCGGCCTCCCTAGAATCGCGCACATGAGCGTCAAGCAGACCCCGCCGCCGCTGCCGGAGCCGCTCCGGGTGCCGGTCGTCGATGCGCACACCCACCTGGACATGCTCCCCGAGCTGCCGCCGGAGGGCGCCTCCCCGGACACCGTCGAGGAGGCGCTGGCCAAGGCCGCCTCCGTCGGTGTCGAGACCGTGGTCCAGGTCGGCTGCGACGTGGCGGGGTCGCGCTGGGCCGCCGAGACCGCCGCCGCCCACGAGAACGTCTGGGCGGCGGTGGCCCTGCACCCCAACGAGGCGCCGCGCATCGTGCTCGGGGACCCCGACGGCTGGTCCCGGCAGGGGGCGCGCGCGGCGGGCGGCGAGCCGGCCCTGGACGCCGCACTCGCCGAGATCGACGCCCTGGCCGCGCTCCCGCAGGTGCGGGCCGTGGGCGAGACCGGCCTGGACTTCTTCCGCACCGGTCCGGAGGGCGTCGCCGCCCAGGAACTCTCCTTCCGCCGCCACATCGACATCGCCAAGCGGCACGGCAAGGCGCTCGTCATCCACGACCGGGAGGCGCACGACGACGTGCTCCGGGTGCTGGCCGAGGAAGGCGCCCCGGACCGCGTCGTCTTCCACTGCTTCTCCGGCGGCCCCGAACTGGCCGAGGCGTGCGCCGGCCAGGGCTACTACATGTCGTTCGCGGGCAACGTGACCTTCAAGAACGCCCAGCCGCTGCGGGACGCCCTGGCGGTCGCGCCGGCGGAGCTGCTGCTGGTGGAGACGGACGCACCGTTCCTCACGCCGGCGCCGTACCGCGGCCGGCCCAACGCGCCCTACCTCATCCCGTACACCCTGCGGGCGATGGCCGAGGTGAAGGGGATGGACGAGGACGTCCTCGCCGGCCACCTCGCGGCGAACAGCGTCCGCGCCTTCCAACTGCCCTCGTAGCCGCCGCCAGCCGCCGCCGCTGCCCCGCCGCTGCCCCGGCGGCGGCCTGGTCCGGAGACCTGGTGCGGCGGCCGCCGCGGCGGCGGCACGGCGCCCCGGATGGTCACTCTCGGTACCGCCTCGGCTTTGGTGCGTGACCGGTGCTCCGCTGGAGTCCCCGGCCCCAGCACCCCCGTGGAGCCCTTCATGAGCGATACGCGCGGCAGTCACCGCGGCAGCGGCGAGCGCGAGCCCTCCCACCGGTCCGCCGGCGACCGGGAGGGCCGCCACCGCGGCACCCGGCGCAGGACCGCGGCCCCCACCCCGCTGCGGCGGCTGCTGCCCCGGACGCTGGTGGTCGCGGTGGTGGCGGGCGGCACCTCCGCCTTCGTGGTCCAGGACAAGGGGGTGACGCTCGACGTCGACGGCTCCCGGCGGACCCTGCACACCTACGCCGACGACGTCGGCGACCTGCTGGCCCGGCAGGGCGTCGAACTCGGCGCCCACGACACCGTCACACCCGCCCCGGGGCGGCCGCTGCGCGGCGGCCAGGAGATCGAGGTGCGGCGCGGCCGGCCGCTCTCCCTCACCGTGGACGGGGAGCACCGGCGGGTGTGGACCACCGCCCGCACGGTCGGGGAGGCGCTGCGCGACCTCGGCGTGCGGACCACCGGCGCGTGGCTGTCCCACCCGGCCGGAGCGGCCGTGCCCCGCGCCGGCCTGGCGCTCGACGTGCGTACCGAGCGGAACCTCACCGTGCTGGCCGACGGGCGCCGCCACCACGTCCGCACCGACGCCGCCACCGTGCGGGAGGCCGTGGCGCAGGCCGGGCCGGTGCTGCGCGGCCTGGACACCACCTCCGTACCGCCCGGCGGCTTCCCGCGCGAGGGCCAGACGGTCACGGTCCTGCGCGTCACCCGGCACGTCGGCCACCGCGACCTGCCGGTGCCGTTCCACACCCTCCGGCGGACGGACCCGTCCGCGCCGCGGGGCACCGAGGTGGTCGAACGGCCGGGCAGCCCGGGCGTCCGGCGCGTCACCTACGCCGTCCGGACGGTCAACGGTGTACCGCAGCGGCCCCGGACGCCGGCCACCGAGACGCTGCGCCGGCCCGTCGACCGGATCGTGGCGGTCGGCACCCGCCGGCCGCCGTCCGCGGTGCCCGGGGCCGACGGCCTGGACTGGGACGCGATGGCCCGCTGCGAATCCGGGGGCCGTCCGGACGCGGTGGATCCCAGCGGGACCTACGGCGGGCTGTACCAGCTCGACACCCGCACCTGGCGGCAGCTCGGCGGCCGGGGCAGGCCGCAGGACGCACCCCCCGCCGAGCAGACCTACCGCGCCAAGCGGCTCTACGTGACCCGGGGGGCCGCTCCGCGGCCGCACTGCGGCCGTAAACTTCACCAGTGAGCGAGCGAAGGCAGCGAATGATCAGCACATCCGTTCCGGGCCCCGGGCACGGCCGGGACGGCCTGGCCGAGCGCGGCGAGGCAGGCGCATGAACGCCACCGATCCCGCCGGTCCGACCGAGCCGTCCGCCGCCGGCCACGGCCCCGCCCACGACGCGCCCTCCCCGGAGACCGGCCCGTCCTCCGGCGGCCCCTCCACCGGTACCGGCCCCTCCGCGGAGACCGGCTCCGCCGCGTCCGGCGGCGGCGCGGCGGACCACCGCGACGCCCCGGCGGCGGCCTCCGCCGCGGACGCCGCGCAGCCGCCCGCGGCGGCCGGCCCCGACGCGCTGCTGGGCCCCGCGGACATCCGCGAGCTGGCCGCCGCCCTGGGGGTGCGCCCCACCAAACAGCGCGGCCAGAACTTCGTCATCGACGCCAACACCGTGCGCCGGATCGTCCGCACCGCGGACGTGCGCCCCGACGACGTGGTGGTCGAGGTCGGCCCGGGACTCGGCTCGCTCACCCTGGCGCTGCTGGAGGCCGCCGACCGGGTGGTCGCCGTCGAGATCGACGACCTGCTGGCCGCCGCGCTGCCGGCCACCGTAGCGGCCCGGCTCCCCGGACGCGCCGACCGCTTCGCGCTGGTGCACTCCGACGCGATGCACGTCACCGAGCTGCCGGGGCCCGCGCCGACCGCGCTGGTCGCCAACCTGCCGTACAACGTGGCGGTCCCGGTGCTGCTGCACATGCTGGCCACCTTCCCCACCATCGACCGGACGCTGGTCATGGTGCAGTCCGAGGTCGCCGACCGGCTCGCCGCCCCGCCCGGCTCCAAGGTCTACGGGGTGCCGTCGGTCAAGGCGGCCTGGTACGCCGAGGTCAAGCGCGCCGGAGCCATCGGCCGCAACGTCTTCTGGCCCGCGCCCAACGTCGACTCCGGCCTGGTCTCCCTGGTCCGCCGGAGCGCGCCGCTGCCCACCACGGCCACCCGCGAGGAGGTGTTCGCGGTGGTGGACGCCGCCTTCGCGCAGCGCCGCAAGACGCTGCGCGCCGCGCTCGCCGGGTGGGCCGGGTCCGCCGCGGCGGCCGAGGCCGCACTGGTCGCCGCGGACGTCTCACCGCAGGCGCGCGGCGAGTCCCTGACCGTGGAGCAGTTCGCCGCCATCGCCGAGGCGCGGCAGCGGATCAAGGGAGCCGGAGTATGACCGGGTACGAGCCGTCGCCGGCGCTCCGGCGGCCGCAGCCGGCCGGAAGCGTCACCGTCCGGGTGCCCGCCAAGGTCAACGTGCAGCTCGCGGTCGGCGCCCCGCGCCCGGACGGCTTCCACGACCTGGCCAACGTCTTCCTGGCGGTCGGCCTCCACGACGAGGTCACCGTCACCCCGGCCGACACGCTGCGCGTCACGGTGTCCGGCCCGGACGCCCACCTCGTCCCGCAGGACCGGACGAACCTGGCGGCGCGGGCCGCCGAACTGCTCGCCGCCCGGCACGGCATCGCGGACCCGGCCGTCCACATCCACATCGCCAAGGACATCCCCGTGGCGGGCGGCATGGCGGGCGGCAGCGCGGACGGCGCCGGGGCGCTGCTGGCCTGCGACGCACTGTGGGAAACGGGCGCCGACCGCGCCGAACTGCTCGACATCTGCGCCGAGTTGGGCAGCGACGTGCCGTTCAGCCTGGTGGGCGGGGCGGCACTGGGCCGGGGCCGGGGCGAGATCCTCACCCCGCTCGACGTCGGCGGCACCTTCCACTGGGTCTTCGCGCTCGCCGACGGGGGACTGTCCACCCCGGCCGTCTACCGGGAGTGCGACCGGCTGCGCGCCGGCACCTCCGTACCCGAGCCCGAGGCCTCCGCGGAGCTGCTGGCCGCGCTGCGCACCGGCGACCCGGTCGCGCTGGCCGCCGCGGTGACCAACGACCTCCAGGCCGCGGCCGTCTCGCTGCGGCCCTCGCTCGCCGCCACGCTGCGCGCCGGGGCGGCGGCCGGAGCACTGGCCGGACTGGTCTCCGGGTCCGGGCCGACCTGCGCCTTCCTGGCCGAGGACGCCGCCGCGGCGGCGGAGGTGGCCACCGCGCTCACCGCCTCCGGCACCTGCCGTGCGGCACGGGTGGCGGCCGGACCGGTGGCCGGGGCCACCGTCGTCACCGGCTGAACCGCCGCGCCCCGGCAGGCCGGGACCCTGGGTCACCGGGCCGTCCACAGCGGGTTATCCACAGGGGTAGAGGCGGCTCCGGGAACACCCTTAGCATCAGGACACCTACTCGCCGTGCACGCGGCGAGGGTGTACCGGGGGCACCGGGGACACCAGGGGCACCGGGGGCACCGGGGGCACCGGGGACAACGGCGACAACGGGGGGACGGCACATGCTCTGTCAGCGCTGCCACGCCATGCATCTGGCACCGGACGGACACTGTCCGGGCTGTGGTGCGGCGCCGGCGACGGCCTTCGCCGCGGCCCCCGCCCCGGCCGCTGTCCCGGCCCCGGCCCCTGCCGTCGCCCCGGCGGTCGCCCCGGCCGGTGCCGGCAGCGGACCGGCCCCGGCGCCCGGGGCGGTGCGGCCCCCGGTCACCTCGCCCTCCGGCGCGGGCCCGGTGGCCGGGCTCGGCACGGCCGCCATGTTCCTCCTCGCGGCGGTCACCGGCGCGGCCCTGATGCGGGCGGTCGCCGACTTCCGGCTGCGGGACGCCCTCGACGAGGACTGCGAGGAATCCTTCGGCTTCGGCGACCCCTACGACTCCGACAGCTCCTTCGAATCCTGCGACGACCCGTTCGACAGCGAGGTCTTCGGAAGTCTGGGGGAGTTCTGGGGCACCTCGCTCATCCTGCTGCTGCTGGGCTTCCTCTGCGCCATACCGGTCTTCCTCGTCTGGTTCCACCGGGTCCGGACGAACGCCGAAGTCCTCGCCCCCGGCCGACACCGGCATGTACCGGGCATGGCGATCTCCGCCTGGTTCGTGCCGTTCGCCAACTGGCTGGTCCCCAAGCAGATGGCCGACGACATCCTGCTGGCCAGCGCCCCGCCACCACCGACGGCGCCCTACGGCATACCGCCGAGGGCGCGCGGCGCCGGACTGCTCCAGGGCTGGTGGATCGCCTGGGTGGCCGCCAACATCCTCAGCGCGCTCGGCTGGTGGCTGCTCGTCTCGCCGGACGACGTGGACGACGCGCGGCTCGGTCTGCTGGTGCTCGCCTTCGGCGACCTCGCCCTCATCGCCGCCGGAGCCCTGGGTCTGCTGACCGTCCGCCTGATCAGCGAGGCACAAGACGTCGGTATGGGATATCGCCCCGCCCCCGTGTACCCGGCGGCCCACGGGGCCCCGGCTCCGTACCTCCCGCACCAGGCGGGACCGTACACCGGCGCGCCGCAGCCGGCGGAGCCGTACGCCGGTGTGCCGCAGCCGGCGGCCGCGCCGCAGGTGCCGGCGCCCACGGTGCACGCCCAGGCCGCGCCCCAGGTCCCGGGAACGGTTTCCGGCCCCGCCCCGGCCCCCGGGCAGGGCCCGGCGCCGGTACCCGCCCCGGCCCCCGAGACCGGTCCGGTGACCGGACCGGCCTTCCCTCCCGCTCCCGACTCCAATCTCGACACCGCTCCCACCCCCGCCCCCGTCTCCGACCCCGTTCCCGCCCCCGCTCCTGTCCCCACCCCCGCTCCTGTCTCCGACTCCGCGCCGGGCCCGGTGATACCCGGCGACGCTCCGGGCCCCGCTCCGGCGGCGGAGGGCCGGGCGGGCGGCGACGACCCGGCAGGCGATACGGCGGCGGAGCACGAGGCGGCGCCGACCGGGGATCCGGTGACGGAGAAGGGGGCAGCGGCGGAGCAGGAGGCGGGGGCAGCGGCCGGGGATCCGGCCGGGGGTCCGGTGGCGAATGACGGGCCGGTGGCGAAGGACGGAACGACGGCGCAGGACGGGACGACGGCGGAGCGGCCGGCCGGACCAGGTCGCCCCGACCTGGAGAAGTGAGACCGCACGGTCCGGATCGCCGCCGTCCCGGCGAGCTCCGCACGGCGACTACCCTGGGATGTCGACCGATCCGAGTCCCAGGAGTGAGATGGCCACCAACCTCGTCAATCTGGAAGCCGTCGGCAAGGTGTACGGCACTCGTGCACTGCTCGACGGCGTCTCCCTCGGAGTGAACGAGGGCGACCGGATCGGCGTCGTCGGCCGTAACGGAGACGGCAAGACCACCCTGATCCGGATCCTCGCCAAGCTGGAGTCCGCCGACGACGGACGGGTCACCCACGCCGGGCACCTGCGGCTCGCGGTGCTCACCCAGCACGATTCGCTGGACCCGGCCGCGACCGTGCGCCACGAGGTGATCGGTGACCTCGCCGACCACGAGTGGGCGGGCAGCGCCAAGATCCGCGACGTGCTGACCGGGCTCTTCGGCGGCCTCGACCTGCCGGGCTTCCCGCAGGGCCTGGACACCGTGATCGGCCCGCTGTCCGGTGGCGAGCGGCGCCGGATCGCCCTCGCCAAGCTGCTCATCGCCGAGCAGGACCTCATCGTGCTCGACGAGCCGACCAACCACCTCGACGTGGAGGGCATCTCCTGGCTCGCCCGCCACCTGCAGGAGCGGCGCTCGGCCCTGGTGGTCGTCACCCACGACCGCTGGTTCCTGGACCAGGTGTGCACCCGCATGTGGGACGTGCAGCGCGGCACGGTGCACGAGTACGAGGGCGGCTACAGCGACTACGTCTTCGCGCGGGCCGAGCGGGAGCGGATCGCCGCCACCGAGGAGGCCAAGCGGCAGAACCTGATGCGCAAGGAGCTGGCCTGGCTCCGCCGCGGCGCCCCGGCCCGGACCAGTAAGCCGAGGTTCCGGATCGATGCGGCCAACGCGCTGATCGCGGACGTGCCGCCGCCGCGTGACACCGCCGAGCTGATGAAGTTCGCCAACTCCCGCCTCGGCAAGACCGTCTTCGACCTGGAGGGCGTGACCGTCCAGGCCGGACCCAAGGTGCTGCTCAAGCACCTGACCTGGCAACTCGGCCCGGGCGACCGGATCGGGCTGGTCGGGGTCAACGGCGCGGGCAAGACGTCACTGCTGCGGGCCCTGGCCGAGGCTGCCCGCACGGACGGCGAGGCACAGCCCACGTCCGGCCGGGTCGTGGTCGGAAAGACCGTCAAACTGGCCTACCTCTCGCAGGAGGTCGCGGAACTGGACCCCTACTGGCGGGTGCTGGAGGCGGTCGAGCGGGTACGGCAGCGGGTCGACCTCGGCAAGGGCCGGGAGATGTCGGCCTCCCAGCTGTGCGAGAAGTTCGGCTTCACCAAGGAGAAGCAGTGGACCCCGGTCGGCGATCTGTCCGGTGGTGAGCGGCGCCGGCTCCAGATCCTGCGGCTGCTGATGGACGAGCCCAACGTGCTGTTCCTCGACGAGCCGACCAACGACCTCGACATCGAGACCCTTACCCAGCTGGAGGACCTGCTGGACGGGTGGCCCGGCTCGATGGTGGTCATCAGCCACGACCGGTACTTCATCGAGCGCACCACCGACCGGGTCTTCGCGCTGCTCGGCGACGCCACCATGCGGATGCTGCCGCGCGGCCTGGACGAGTACCTGGAGCGCCGCGAGGCCGTGCGGGCCGCCGCCGCGGCCGCCGCGCCCGCCGGGCCGTCCGCCGCCACCCCGGGCGCGGGCGCCGCCGCCAAGCCGAAGCCCACGGGCGACACCCGGGCGGCCAAGAAGGAACTCCAGCGCATCGAGCGCCGGCTGGACAAGATCAGCCAGCAGGAGACCACGCTGCACGAGCAGATCGCCGAGCACGCGACGGACTTCGAGAAGGTCGCCGGGCTCGACGCACAGCTGCGGGAGCTGGCCGGCGAGCGGGACGAGCTGGAGATGCGCTGGCTGGAGCTGGCCGAGGACGTCTGAACCCGTCCGGCCGGGCGGCGGCGGACGGCTGGACCCCCTGACCGCCGCCCCGCCCCGCCCGCCGTCCGTCCGCCCCGCCCGCCGTCCGTCCGCCCCGCCCGCCGTCCGTCCGCCCCGCCCGCCGTCCCTCCGGACTGCCCGCCCGCCGTCCGGCCCGCCCGCCCGGACGGGCCGGTGGCGGCGGCCTCCCAGACCGCTGTCCGGCCTGGCCGCCGTCCGATCTGACAGCTACTCGGCATGCCCGCCGCCCGGCACGGGCCGCGGCCCGATCCGACCGTCGTCCGGCTCGCCCGCCGTCCCTCCGAACTGCCCGCCCGCCGTCCGGCTCGACCGTCGTCCGATCTGGCCGCCATTCGATCCGACCCCCGTCCGATCCGGCGGCTGACCGGCCGGCCGGACGGTGGCGGGGCGCCGTCCGTGGGCCGGGTGCGGGGGAGATGTGCGCGAGCTGTGGGGGCGGCGTGCACCCGCCCGCCGTGCCGGTGGCGCCGCGTCACGAGCGGATATCGGCTGTTCGCCGGAACCGGGACCGCTCCTGGTCGCGTCGCTACCGGGTGATACAAAGAACTCCCGCTAACCAGCCATTGACTGGCGGGAATTGTGTCCGATTCGCTCCTTCCCGAGGGGATTTGGCCCCTGGGAACGCGGGGGAGACCGATCGGCACACGGCCCCGCGCGAGAAGGATCCGGATGTCTCAGCCGCCCCAGCCCCCCAACCAGCCTCCCCCTGGCGCTGCCGGGGGTTCCCCCACGCCGGGCGGCTTCGGCGCGCCGCAGCACTACGGATATCCGCAGCAGCACCCGGGTACGCCGCCGCCCCAGCCGGGCTACGGCTATCCGGTGCCGCCCGGCCAGGCCCCGCATACCCCGCCGCCGGGAGCGCCGCCCACGCCGCCGCCCGGCGCCCCGGCCACGCCCCAGCCGGGCATGCCGCCCACGCCTCCGCCGGGCGCTCCGGCCACCCCGCCGCCGGGCGCGCCCGGCACTCCGCCGCCGGTGGCACCGCAGACCCCGCCGCCCGGGGCCGGTGGCTACGGCTACCCCGGCCCGGCCGGCTACCCGACGCCGACGCACGCCCAGCCGACCCAGGTCGGCATGCCGATGCAGCCCTACGGCACGGGCGGGCAGCCGCAGTACGGCTATCCGCAGACCCAGCAGCAGCCGCAGATGCCGCAGGGTCCCGGCGGTCCGGGCGGCGGTGACCGGAAGGCGGCCCGGCAGCGTCTGATGATCATCATCAGCGCGGTGGTCGCGGTGGCGCTCATCGTCGGCGCCGGCATCTTCTTCATCGCCAAGGACGACGGCGGTGGCGGCAAGGCGGACGACGACAACAAGACCAGCCAGGGTCCCACCGGTGGGCCCGAGGAGGGTCCGCGGAGCAAGTTCAAGGCGAAGCCCGCGCCCGCGATGGTGGACGCACGACTGCTCAACAGCGTCCGCGTGCCGAAGGTCAAGGACCAGCAGGTCACCGTGCCCGGCCTGTGGGCGACGGACAAGATCTTCGCCAAGACCGAGGACTTCAAGATCACCGGCTACCCGGTGGGCGGCGGCAGCGCGGAGTGGGAGATCCCGCTCGACGGCCAGGTCTGCGAGGGCTGGCGCGGGGTCACCAAGGACAACCTCACCGCGGTCGTCTTCGAGGACCACAAGCCGAAGAACGACAAGGACTACGCCCGCTGCACCGAGGTCGGCCTGATCGACCTGGACGAGGGCAAGCTGGTCTGGCAGAAGCACATCGAGTCGACCGGTTCGCCGGTCACCTTCGAAGAGGTCACCATCGGCGCCGGCGCGGTCGCCGCGGGCGGCCTGGACGGGGGCGCGGCCTGGTCGCTGGACGGCAAGGAGCTGTGGGCCCCGCAGGACGGCGCGGACTGCGAGGACCGCGGCTACGAGGGCAGCGAGGACAAGCTGGTCGCCGCCACCTACTGCGGTGAGTACGACAACCCGAGCATCAAGGTCAGCTCGGTCAACCCCAAGAACGGCGACATCATCTCGGGCTACGAGCTGCCGCGCGGCATCAAGGACGTGCACGTGGTGTCGGCGGACCCGCTGGTGCTGGGTCTGGAAGCCGCCGGTGAGAGCTACGACGTGTCGGACGTGTGGGTCATCGACGACAGCGCCAAGACCGGGAAGCTCAAGACCAAGATCTCCACGCGGAACGGCCAGTACGTGGTGAACTGCGGCTCCTCCAACATCGGGGGCTGCACCCAGATCGTGGTGAGCGAGCAGACCGAGACCGTCTTCATGGCGAGCGAGGCGCGGTCCGGCGGGGGCGCGGGCACGGTCAACGAGATCGTGGCGTTCAGCATGAAGACCGGCAAGACCATCGGCAAGGCCGACGGTGACAAGGAAGCCGAGACGGTTCCGCTGAGCCTGGACGAGGACGGCTATCTGATCGCCTACCAGTTGCCCACCTACGACGCGGGCGGCATGGTCTGGCGGGTCGACCCGACCACGTACAAGAAGGACCCGCTGATGCGGAACCCGAGCGCCAGCGCGGACAAGGAGAACTGGTTCACCCCGGACAGCAGCTGGATCTCCTACGTCAACGGCCACCTGTACCTGGGGTACGTGTACGCCTCCAAGGCCACCAGCTCCTTCGACCGGGAGCGCCTGCTGGCGATGGGCTTCGGCGCCGGCTGACCGGCCGTCCGCCCGGCGGTGGTGACCGCCGGGCGATCGCAGCCGCGACGACCCCGTTCGTCCTCCTCCGGATCCCGGTCCGGGCGCGGAGGCGCGAGCGGGGTCGTCGCGCGTGTTCAGGAGGGTGCGGGTGGTCCGTGCCGGCCGGGGAGGGGCGGGCATCGGCTGTTGAAACGATCTGTTTCGGTCGCGAAGTAGATCTCCGCTGGACACCTATGGCCGGTATTCCGACAATCAGCTGGGCTTGTTCCCGGTTGTCGGCGCACGGCCCGGAGCGAACGGGTAGCTTCCGGGAAGGGGGGTTCATGGGTGTACGACTCATGGTGGTCGACGACCACCGGCTGCTGGCCGAGGCACTTGCCTCGGCTCTGAGACTCCGCGGCCACCGGGTGCTGGCCGCCGCGGCACCGAGCGCCGGAGCCGCGGAACTGGTGGTGACCCGGTCGCCCGAGGTGTGTCTGCTGGGCACCTCCACGCCGGCCGCGCCCGGGGCGTTCGAACCGGTGCGGCGCATCAAGGCGGAGCGGCCGCAGGTGGCGGTGGTGGTGCTCGGCCCGGTGCCCAGCCCCCGTGGCATCGCCGCCGCGTTCGCCGCCGGGGCGTCCGGCTACGTCCGCCACGACGAGCGGATCGACGGCGTGGAGCGGGCCATGATCAAGGCCCGGGCGGGGGAGGCGGCGGTGGCCCCGCAGTTGCTGCAGGGGGCGTTCTCGGAACTGCTGGACCCGGCGGCGCAGCCGGACGACGAGGGCGCGCGGCTGTTGCAGATCCTCACCCCGCGCGAGGTCGAGGTGCTGGTGCGGGTCGCCGAGGGCGAGGACACCCGGCTGATCGCGGCGGGCATGGGGATAGCGCCGAGCACCGCGCGCACCCATGTGCAGCGGGTCCTGATGAAGCTCGGGGTGGGGTCGCGGCTGGAGGCGGCGGCGCTGGCGGCGCGTACCGGACTGCTGGACCGGGCCCCGCACCCGACGGCCGGGCCGGACCAGGACTGACCCGGCCGCGGCGGCCGGTCCGGCGCGTCCGGCCGCGGCGTGGTGCGGGGCGGGGCGCCGCCCGCGGATGTGCCGGCCCGGAGCGCCCGGACCGGCCCCTGCGCCGGGCCGGGCCTTCCGCCGGGCCGGGCCTTCCGCCGGGCCGGGCCTTCCGCCGGGCCGGGGTCGGCCCGGGTGCTACGGCCGTCGTTCCGCCGGGAGTTCCTCGGCCGGGGGCGGCGGCGGGGCGACCGGCCGCAGTCGGACCCAGACCAGGAAGAAGGCGCCCAGGGCGAACATGCCGATGCCGGTCCAGAGGTTGATGTTGATGTCCTGCGCCTTCTTCAGATCGGCGTCGGACGCGGTGATCCCGGCGATGGTGACGATGACGCCGTAGACCACGAACAGGCCGCCGATGATGAGGCGTACGTCGAAGAGCCGGGCGGCGGTCGCGGACCTGCGCTCCAGTTCCTCGACCTCGTGCTGGTACTCGTGCTCGCTCATGGTGGGTCACCTCGCGCGGGGTCAGAAGGAGAACGGGACGTAGCAGACGGCGGCCAGGATGATCGCGCCCCAGCCCAGCAGGGCCGGTCTGCGGTACCAGGCGTCGTCGCCCTCGGCCGGCGGCTCCTCCATGCCCGGGGACCGGGTGCCGTAGACCAGGCCGGCGAGTTCCTCGGCCGGCTTGGGCCTGGTGAACGCGGTGACCACCACCATCACCGCACCGCCGACGACGAACGCCACGATGGAGGAGACGAAGTTGGCGCCCTGGTCGGTGGGTATGTCGATGACGCCCTGCTTGTAGAACCAGAAGTAGTTGACCATCGCGGCGACGGTGCCCGAGAGCAGCCCCCAGAAGCCGGCCGCGGCGGTGGACCGCTTCCAGAACATGCCGATGATGAAGACGCAGAACAGCGGCACGTTGAAGAACGAGAACAGGGTCTGCAGGTAGTTCATGATGTTGCTGAACGACGAGGCGATGAACGCGGTCCCCATGCCGATCAGCACCCCGACGGCGGTGACCACCCGCCCGGTGGCGAGGTAGTAGCCGTCCGGGCGCCCCTTCCGCACGTACGCGGCCCAGATGTCGTTGGTGAAGACGGTGTTGAAGGAGGAGACGTTGGCGGCCATGCCCGCCATGAACGCGGCGAGCAGTCCGGTGACCGCGACGCCGAGCACGCCGTTCGGCAGCAGGTCCCGCATCAGCACCGGAATGGCGTCGTTGTACTGCAGTCCGCTGCCTTCCTTGCCCAGCGAGGGCTCCATCACCAGCGCGATCAGCCCGGGGACGACCACCACCATCGGGATGAGGATCTTGGGGAAGGCGGCGATCAGCGGGGTGCGCTTGGCGGCCGAGAGGTTCTTGGCGGACAGGGCGCGCTGCACCTCGGCGAAGTTGGTCGTCCAGTAGCCGAAGCTCATCACGAAGCCCAGACCCAGCACGATGGTGAGCCAGTTGGCGCCCAGCGCGTTGTCCGAGCCGATGCCGGTGCCGCCCCAGGCGGAGAGGAAGTCGTCGCCGTGGCTGCCGCTGAGGCCGTCGGTCAGGCCGTCCACCCCGCCGACGCGCTTGAGACCGACGACGGTGAGCGGGATGAGCGCGGCGAGGATGACGAAGAACTGCAGCACCTCGTTGTAGATGGCGGAGGACAGCCCGCCCAGCGTGATGTACGCGAGGACGAAGAAGCCGGCCACCACGATCGCCAGCCACTGCGGCCAGCCGATCAGCGCCTCCAGCACGATCGCCATCGCGTACAGGTTGACGCCGGCGATCAGCACCGAGGACACCGCGAAGATGATCGAGGAGAGCAGATGGGAGGACGGTCCGAACCGGTGCAGCAGGAACTCCGGCACCGACCTGACCTTCGACCCGTAGTAGAAGGGCATCATCACCAGGCCGAGGAAGACCATGGCCGGGATGGCGCCGATCCAGTACCAGTGGACGGTGTAGGCGCCGTACTGGGCGCCGTTGGCGGCCATGCCCAGGATCTCGGTGGCGCCGAGGTTGGCGGCGACGAAGGCCAGTCCGGTGACCCAGGCGGGCAGCGACCGGCCGGACAGGAAGAAGTCGAGGCTGGTCCGCACACTGCGCCGGGCGGCGAAGCCGATGCCCAGGACGACGGCGAAGTAGATGCCCAGGATGGTGTAGTCGAGCCCGTTGGTGGGGAGTCGTAGCCCCTCGGCCAGTTGTTGCATGGGTCACTCTTTTCGGTCCGGGGTCGCACCTCAGACGACGCGAGCATCGTGGGACGGGACGGGACGGAGGCGGTTCGGGGCGGGTCTGGACGGGACGAGCGGGACGGGGGCGGGTCGGGACGGGGCGGGTCGGGACGGGACGGGGACGGGTCGGGACCGGGACGTGAACTCGGACCGGAACGCGAACGCACAGAAACGTACGCCTTGGGCTCCAGCATCTGAACACTTCTGTTGAATCTTTTTGTTTGATCGTGATGAAGTTGATCGAACGGCCGAGTCATGCCCGGTTTGCCCCTCTGGTCGCCCGGAGCCGTGCCGGCTGTGGTGCCGTGGGCGGAACGGAGGCCATTGACGCCACTGTTGGCTCATGGTTCATTGTGTTTGATTCTGTTGGGGCTGTGCGGTGCGAGGAGGAGAACCCCCCGGTGAAGAAGACGGCGATCCGGCTGGCCGACGGACGCGAGCTGATCTACTACGACGCCCGCGACGACGCGGTGCGCGAAGGCATCGACCAGCGGCCCCTGGAGCGCACCCGCACCACCTCGGAGGTGCGCACCGACCGGCTCCTCGGCGACCGGGTGGTGATCGCCTCCCACCGGCAGGGCCGGACCTACCACCCGCCCGCCGACCAGTGCCCGCTGTGCCCGTCCCGGCCCGGCGAGGGCCGGCTGACCGAGATCCCGGCCGCCGACTACGACGTCGCCGTCTTCGAGAACCGCTTCCCCTCGCTCGCCGGCGACCTGGGCCGGTGCGAGGTGGTCTGCTTCACCGCCGACCACGACACGTCCTTCGCCGGCCTCTCCGAGGACCGCGCCGCCCTGGTCCTCGACGCCTGGACCGACCGCACCGCCGAGCTGTCCCGGCTCCCCGAGGTGGCCCAGGTGTACTGCTTCGAGAACCGGGGGGCGGAGATCGGTGTCACCCTCGGCCACCCGCACGGCCAGATCTACGGCTACCCCTTCGCCACCCCGCGCACCTCGGCGATGCTGCGCTCCCTGGCCGAGCACCGGCAGCGCACCGGCGGGCGGAACCTCTTCGACGACCTGCTGGCCGAGGAGCGGGCGGACGGCCGGCGGGTGGTGCTGGCGGGCGAGCACTGGACGGCGTTCGTGCCGTACGCCGCGCACTGGCCCTACGAGGTGCACCTCTATCCGCATCGCCGGGTCGCCGACCTGCGGGCGCTCGGCGACGCGGCGCGTGCGGAGTTCCCCGGGATCTACCTCGAACTGCTCCGGCGCTTCGACCGGATCTTCGGCCCCGGACAGCCCCCCACCCCGTACGTCTCGGGCTGGCACCAGGCCCCGTTCCGCCATCCGGACCGTGAAGGGTTCGCCCTCCACCTTGAGCTTTTCACCATTCGACGGACTTCCGGCAAGCTGAAGTTCCTCGCGGGTTCCGAATCCGGCATGAGTGTGTTCATCAACGACGTGCCGCCGGAGGCAGCGGCCGAGCGACTGCGAGAGGTAGCGAGTTAACGATGGGCAACAAGTACCTGGTCACCGGCGGCGCGGGATACGTCGGCAGCGTGGTCGCGGCGCACCTGCTGGAAGCGGGACACCAGGTGACCGTCCTCGACGACCTGTCCACCGGGCACCGGGCGGGAGTCCCGGCGGGTGCGGAGTTCATCGAGGGGCGGATCCAGGACGCCGCCAAGTGGCTCGACCGCTCCTACGACGCGGTGCTGCACTTCGCCGCCTTCTCGCAGGTCGGAGAGTCGGTGGTGAACCCCGAGAAGTACTGGGTCAACAACGTGGGCGGTACCGCCGACCTGCTCGCCGCGATGCGCGACGCCGGGGTGCGCACCCTGGTCTTCTCGTCCACCGCGGCGACCTACGGGGAGCCCGCCACCACCCCGATCACCGAGGACGCCGCGACCGCGCCGACCAACCCCTACGGCGCCTCGAAGCTGGCCGTGGACCACATGATCAGCGGTGAGTGCGCGGCGCACGGCCTGGCCGCCGTGTCCCTGCGCTACTTCAACGTCGCGGGCGCCTACCGGGCCGCCGACGGGGTCACCCACGGCGAACGCCACGACCCGGAGTCGCACCTCATCCCGCTCGTCCTCCAGGTGGCCCAGGGCCGCCGGGAGGCGATCTCGGTCTTCGGCGACGACTACCCCACGCCGGACGGCACCTGCGTCCGCGACTACATCCACGTCGCCGACCTCGCCGAGGCGCATCTGCTGGCGCTGACCGGTGCCCGCGCCGGCGAGCACCTGGTCTGCAACCTGGGCAACGGCAACGGCTTCTCCGTCCGCGAAGTGATCGAGACCGTGCGCCGGGTCACCGGCCACCCGATCCCGGAGGTCGTGGCCGGGCGCCGGGGCGGCGACCCGGCGGTCCTGGTGGCCTCCGCGGAACGCGCCAAGGAGCGGCTGGGCTGGCGGCCCGCCCGCGCCGACCTCGCCGGCATCGTGGCGGACGCCTGGGCGTTCGCGCAGCGGAAGGAGACCGAGTGAACGGACGGACCGAGCACGGCCCCGACCGGGCCGCGGCCGCGTACCGGGAGGTGTACGGGGCCGCGCCGGCCGGTGTCTGGGCAGCCCCCGGCCGGATCAACCTGATCGGCGAACACACCGACTACAACGACGGCTTCGTGATGCCGCTGGCGCTGCCGCTCACCACGCTCGCCGCCGCTTCGGCGCGCGACGACGGCGTGCTCCGGCTCTCCTCGGGCGATGTCCCGGGCAGCGTGGTGACCCTGTCGGTCGACGCGCTGTCCCCCGACGCCCGGGACGGCGGGTCATGGGCGGCCTACCCGGCGGGCGTGGTCTGGGCGCTGCGGGAGGCCGGGCTGCCGGTCGGCGGCGCCGATCTGCACTTCGACAGCTCGGTTCCCACCGGCGCCGGGCTGTCCTCGTCCGCCGCGCTGGAGGTCGCCACCGCCACCGCCCTGGACGAGCTGTACGGCCTCGGGCTGGCGCGGCCCGAGGCCGCCCGGCTGTGCCAGCGCGCGGAGAACGACTTCGTGGGCGTGCCGTGCGGGGTGATGGACCAGATGGCGTCGGCCTGCTGCACCGCCGGGCACGCGCTCTTCCTGGACACCCGGGACCTCCGGCTGCGGCAGGTGCCCCTGGATCTGGCGGCTGCCGGGCTGCGGCTGCTGGTGGTCGACACCCGGGTCAAGCACGAACTGGGGGACGGCGCGTACGCGCGGCGGCGCGCCTCCTGCGAGGCCGGCGCGCGGGCGCTCGGTGTGCGGGCCCTGCGTGACGTGCCCTACGAGAGCCTCGACGACGCGCTGGCGGAACTCGCCGGGGCGGAACGGTCCGGCGGCGACGGCGCGGTGCCCCGCCGGGTCCGCCATGTGGTCACCGAGAACCGGCGGGTGGCGGAGGTCGTCCGGCGTCTGGACGCGGGGGAGCCGGCCGCGATCGGTCCGCTGCTGACCGCCGGACACGCCTCCTGCCGTGACGACTTCGAGGTCTCCTGCGCGGAGCTGGACCTGGTGGTGGAGGCGGCGAACGCGGCGGGCGCACTCGGGGCCCGGATGACCGGCGGTGGATTCGGTGGTTCGGCGATCGTGCTGGTGGCGGAGGAGACCGCCGGCGCGGTCGCCGAGGCGGTGGGCAAGGCGTTCGCCGCGGCCGGGCACCGAGGCCCGAGGATCTTCCCGGCACTGCCCGCGGACGGGGCGCGGCGGGTGTGCTGAACCGCTGGTCTCCGGCCATATCGCGGCCTGGCGCCACCTTTCTCGATCAAATTAAGTCAAACTTGATTGGCTTCGATGGGGATGCGGAACACTAACCCCACTGTGGAGCGGCGAGGCGGGCAGTTTCTCCGTTTTGCCTCCGTGGTCCGACCCCAGCCGTAGCCTGATCTGCACGTCGGTGGGGGCCGACGCTCATCAGCAGGCGGCGTTCAGCACGCGGCGCCCATCGAGGGGGCGGGACCACTGATCTTCTTCGCATCCGGCGACATGGGGGGTGGCTGTGGCACGTATCCGGGTCCTGGTGGTGGACGATCACCGCATCTTCGCCGAGTCGCTGGCCGCCGCCCTCGCCGCTGAACAGGACGTCGAGGTGGCGGCGGCCGGCAGCGGGCCGGCGGCGCTGCGCTGTCTGGACCGGGGTGCGGCCGAGGGGCGGAGCTTCGACGTGACCCTGGTCGACGCCGACCTCGGCGCGGCGGGCACCGAGCCCGCCGTCCCGGGCGCCCGCGCTACGGGCCGGGGTGCCGAGGTCGCGCGCCCCGCCGCGGATGGACTCTCCCTGGTCAGCGCGGTCCGCACGGCCCACCCGGAGGCGCGTGCGGTGGTGCTCGCCGAGCGCGACGACCCGCGCCGGGCGGCCGCCGCGCTGCAGGCCGGGGCCT
Organism: Streptomyces sp. NPDC018031; assembly: GCF_044327625.1. NCBI lineage: Bacteria > Bacillati > Actinomycetota > Actinomycetes > Kitasatosporales > Streptomycetaceae > Streptomyces > Streptomyces sp. NPDC018031. The sequence continues at coordinate 880,671 of NZ_JBIRFT010000001.1, read as the reverse complement.
GCGGCTGGGTGGCCAAGGACTGCTCGCTGGCCCGGCTGCTCACCGTCATCCGGGGCGTGCTGCGGGACGAGACGCACCTGCCGCCCGCGCTGCTCACCGGCGTGCTGCGCGAACTCACCGCGGCCCGCAAGCACCGGACCGAGAGCGAGCGGCTGGTGGAGTCGCTCACCCCCCGCGAGCGGGAGGTGCTGCGCTGCATGGTCGCCGGGCTGGGGCGCAAGGCGGTCGCCGAGCGCCTCTACCTCTCCCCGCACACCGTCCGCACCCACATGCAGAACGTGCTGGGCAAGCTGGGGGTGCACTCCACGCTGGCCGCGGTGGCCCTCGCCCGCCGGGCCGGGGTCGGCCCCGCCGACCTGGGCGCCTCCTGGGCCGCCTCCCGCGCGGAGTCCGGCGGAGCCGCCGTCACGAGCGGCGGCGCCCGACGGACGTCAGCCCGGGATGTTGTCGAACGGGGCGGTCAACTGGCGTAGCAGTGCCGCGAGTTCGCCGCGCTGCGCCTGGGTCAGCTCGCCGAGGATCGCCCGCTCCTGGGCGAGCAGTCCGGCCAGCGCCTGGTCCGCCCGGTCGCGTCCCTCCGAGGTGAGCCGGACCAGTACGCCGCGCCGGTCGCTGGGGTCGGGCAGCCGTTCGACCAGGCCCTTCTTGGCCAGCCGGTCGATGCGGTTGGTCATGGTGCCCGAGGTGACCAGGGTCTGGGTGAGCAGCTGTCCGGGGGAGAGCTGGTAGGGTGCGCCGGCCCGGCGCAGCGAGGTGAGGACGTCGAACTCCCAGGGCTCCAACTGGTGCTCGGAGAAGGCCAGCCGACGGGCCCGGTCCAGGTGGCGGGCGAGCCGGCTCACCCGGCTGAGCACTTCCAGGGGTTCCACGTCGAGGTCAGGGCGCTCGCGGCGCCACGCTGCGACCAGCCGATCGACCTCGTCCTCCATGTCGATCAGTGTAGTTGATCTGTCGATGTGAAGTCTCTTGATGTCAAGAGATATTCTGGGGGAGGCTGGGCATCGAGGCGGGGAGACACCGCTCCGGCGGGAGGTATCGCTCGCTTCGTACCGTCCGTACCTGCAAGGGGACTCCACCATGCACACCCCACCGACATGGGATCCACACCAGTATCTCCGGCACTCCGGCCACCGCACGCGCCCGTTCGACGATCTGCTGGCGCGCATCCCCGCTCTGCCCGCCACCGGACGGGCCGCCCGGATAGCGGACCTGGGCTGCGGGCCGGGCAACGTCACCGCCCGGCTCGCCGACCGCTGGCCGGACGCCCTCATCACCGGCTTCGACAACTCCCGCGAGATGCTGTCCGAGGCGCGCCGGTACGCCGGCCCCACCCCGGGCGGCGGGCACCTCGACTTCCGGCCCGCCGACGCGGCCCACTGGACCCCCGACCGGGCGTACGACCTCATCGTCTCCAACGCCGCGCTGCAGTGGGTCCCCGGCCACCCGGACGCCTTCCCGCGCTGGGTGGACGCGCTGCCCCGCGGTGGTGTCCTCGCCTTCCAGGTCCCCGGCAACTTCACCTCGCCCAGCCACGCACTGCTCGGCGAACTCTGCGACTCCCCGCCCTGGCGGGACCGCCTCGCCGGACTCGGCCGCCGCTTCGTGCACGTGCTCGCCCCGGCGGACTACCTGGAGCGGCTGATGGCGCTCGGCTGCGCGGTGGACGTCTGGGAGACCACCTACGTGCAGGTCCTCGAAGGGCAGGACCCGGTGCTCGACTGGGTCAAGGGCACCGCGCTGCGGCCGGTCCTCACCGCGCTCCGGGACGATCCGCACGCCACCGAGGAGTTCCTCGCCGAATACCGCGACCTGCTGCGCAAGGCCTATCCGGCCGGCCCGTACGGCACCCCGTTCCCGTTCCGGCGGATCTTCGCGGTGGCCCGGAGGGTGGACGGCTGACCCGGCCCGCGGTCAGCCGCCGCAGCCGCATCCGCCACAGCCGCCTCCACAGCCGCCTCCGCAGCCGCCCCCCGAGTCCTTGGCGTCCTCGGCCGCCGGCGCCGCCAGCACCGACTGCAGTGCCGATCCGGCGAGCACCTCGGTGCCGTACAGGGCGAACAGCACGGCCGCGGTCAGCTGCACGGGGGTGGCCCAGAAGGTCGTGGCGGGCCCGGCCGGCCCCGCCGCGGCGTCCCACTCCGGGACGTTCCGGCAGGGGTGCTCCGACGTCAGGCGCAGCCGGGCCTTCTCGCCCGAGGGGGTCAGCCGCCCGGGCTCCGGGGACATCGCCAGGCACACGACGAGTACCACCAGGGCGAGTCCGCCCAGCGCGAGGCGGCCGGCGAGGCCGGTGACCGGCCAGTCCGCGAAGATCACGCAGAGGCCGGCGGCCAGGGAGGCCAGTGCCGCCCAGATGGCGGCGGTCCGCCACAGGGACCAGCGCACCGGGGAGCGCAGCGCTCCGGACGCGATGAGCCGCTTGTCGATCGCGTTCACCATGGGGTGCGCCATCAGCTCGGCGCGCGCGAGGGAGACGTCGCGCGGTCCCGGCTCCAAGCAGGCGAGCAGTGACTGCTCGCGGGGGCCGGTCGGCCGGACTCCGGCCGGCGGGGCGCCACCGGACTTCGCGGCGACGGGAGCGGTCCGGTCCGCCGGACGCACCCCGCTCCCGTCCAGTCGGAGGTTGCCGGACTGGTGGCCGAGGAACAGCGCGAGATCCGCGACCCGGCCGGCGCCGCCGGTCAGGTAGGCGATCTCCCACGGGTCGTCCGGCGGGTCCGGCGGGCCGGCCGGTTCCGCGGCCCGCGCCCAGCGGCGGACCACCTCCACCAGCAGCGGGAAGGCGGCCAGTACGGCCGCCACGATCCAAGCCTCGTGCATCGTGGCCCCCCAGTCGACGCGTCCGCGGCCAGTATGGAGCCGGAAGGATCGGTTCGGCAGGGCCCGGGCGAGCCCGCGGCGCCGGGGCCGGCCGGCCGCCGGGGCGCCGGCGCAGCAGCCGCGACGAGAACGGACCCGGGGACGGAGCGCGGGGCGGGGGACGAGACGCGGGCGGAGCGCGGGGCGGGAGATGAGACGCGGGCGGAACGCGGGGCGGGGGCGCGGGGCGCGGCCGGCCGGGGGCGCTCCGGCCGGCTCAGCTGCGCCGGTGCCCGATCAGCCGGGGCTTGGGCTCCAGGCCGTCCAGCCCGTGCCAGGCCAGGTTCACCAGGTGCGCCGCGACCTCGGACTTCTTGGGCTTGCGCACGTCCAGCCACCACTGGCCGGTCAGCGCCACCATGCCGACCAGCGCCTGCGCGTAGAGCGGGGCCAGCTTGGCGTCGAAGCCGCGCGCCTTGAACTCCAGACCGAGGATGTCCTCGACCTGGGTGGCGATGTCGCTGATCAACGAGGCGAAGGTGCCGGTGGACTGGGCGACGGGGGAGTCCCGCACCAGGATGCGGAACCCGTCGGTGTACTCGTCGATGTAGTCCAGCAGCGCGAACGCGGCCTGCTCCAGCAGTTCCCGCGGGTGGCCGGCGGTCAGCGCGCCCGTCACCATGTCGAGGAGCTGGCGCATCTCGCGGTCCACCACGACCGCGTACAGCCCCTCCTTGCCGCCGAAGTGCTCGTACACCACCGGCTTGGAGACCCCGGCCTTGGCCGCGATCTCCTCCACCGACGTGCCCTCGAAACCACGCTCGGCGAAGAGGGTGCGACCGACGTCCAGCAGTTGTTCCCGGCGCTCCGCCCCGGTCATCCGGACCCGGCGGGCGCGCCGGCCCCCGGATGACCGTTCCCGTTCCTTGCTGGTACTGCTACGTCCGCTGTCGATCGCCACGCCTCCATCATGCCTTCCCCGGCCGGAGCCGGGTGATCCCCCTATGCGGAGGCGGCCTCCTTGCGGCGGGCCTCGATGCGGTTCTGGTCCGGCCAGCGGACGTCGTACGCCCAGCCGAGCTTCTCGAACCAGCGGATGATCCGTGCGCTGGAGTCCAGTTGTCCGCGCAGCACGCCGTGCCGGGCAGAGGTCGGGTCCGCGTGGTGGAGGTTGTGCCAGGACTCGCCGCAGGAGAGCACGGCCAGCCACCAGACGTTCCCGGAACGGTCACGCGACTTGAACGGGCGCTTGCCCACCGCGTGGCAGATCGAGTTGATCGACCAGGTCACATGGTGCAACAGCGCCACCCGAACGAGTGACCCCCAGAAGAACGCGGTCACCGCACCCTGCCAGGACCAGGTGACCAGACCGCCCACCAGCGGCGGGATGGCGAGCGAGACCACGGTCCACAGCACGAACTGCCGGGAGACCCTGCGGGTCGCGTCGTCCTTGATCAGGTCCGGGGCGTACTTCTGCTGCGGGGTCTGCTCCTCGTCGAACATCCAGCCGATGTGCGCCCACCACAGGCCCTTCATCAGGGCCGGAACCGTCTCGCCGAACCGCCACGGGGAGTGCGGGTCGCCCTCGGCGTCGGAGAACTTGTGGTGCTTGCGGTGGTCGGCGACCCAGCGCACCAGCGGGCCTTCCACCGCCAGCGAACCGGCGATGGCCAGCGCGATCCGCAGCGGCCGCTTCGCCTTGAAGGAGCCATGGGTGAAGTAGCGGTGAAAACCGATGGTGATGCCATGGCAGCCGATGTAGTACATGACCACCATCAGCGCGAGGTCCAGCCAGCTCACCCCCCAGCCCCAGGCCAGCGGGATCGCCGCCAGCAGGGCGATGAAGGGGACGATGATGAAGAGCAGGAGGGTGATCTGTTCGATGGACCTCTTGCTGTCCCCGCCCAGGGTGGCGGAGGGCAGCGGTGATTCCGGGGCCTTCGGCGGGTCTTCGACCACGTCGGGGCTTGCACTCATGGGTTCCCTCGGGGGGCTCGGGGGACGAAAAACGGATCCGTAACCTACGGCTTCGTAAGTATGGCAGGGCGACAAGTACCGGCAAGAGGGCTGTTGCCCCCCGCGGGCCGTCGGCCGCCTATCCTTGGGGGCGTCGGACAGCGCGGTCCGCACCCCGCCAGACGTGCTCATTCATCGCAAGGAGCCGCACCTGTGAGCAGTGCCGACCACAACAGCTTCGCACCCGAGGACGAGAAGACTAGCGAAGGCGCAGCGCGGCGCAGTGCCGCTCTGCGAGCCGACATCCGCCGGCTGGGCGACCTGCTCGGCGAGACCCTGGTCCGCCAGGAAGGCCCTGACCTCCTCGAACTCGTCGAACGCGTTCGCGCCCTCACCCGTACGGATGGTGAGGCGGCCGCGGAGCTCCTGGGCTCCACCGACCTGGAGACCGCGGCCAAGCTCGTCCGCGCCTTCTCCACCTATTTCCACCTGGCGAACGTCACCGAACAGGTGCACCGCGGACGCGAGCTGCGCGCCCGGCGCACCGCCGAGGGCGGCATCCTCGCCCGCACCGCCGACCAGCTGAAGGACGCCGACCCGGCCCATCTGAAGCAGACCGTCGAGCACCTCAACGTCCGCCCCGTCTTCACCGCCCACCCCACCGAGGCCGCCCGCCGGAGCGTGCTGAACAAGCTGCGGCGGATCGCCGTCCTGCTGGACCGGCTCGCGGCCGGCGAGGACTCGCGCCGGGTGGACCTGCGGCTCGCCGAGAACATCGACCTGCTCTGGCAGACCGATGAGCTGCGGGTCGCCCGCCCGGAGCCCGCCGACGAGGCGCGCAACGCCATCTACTACCTGGACGAGCTGTACGTGGGCGCCGTCGGCGACGTCCTGGAGGAGCTCGCCGCCGAGCTGGAGCGGGTCGGCGCCCCGCTGCCCGCCGGCACCCGCCCGCTCACCTTCGGCACCTGGATCGGCGGCGACCGGGACGGCAACCCCAACGTCACCCCCGCGGTGACCTGGGACGTGCTGATCCTCCAGCACGAGCACGGCATCAACGACGCCATCGAGCTCATCGACGACCTGCGCTCCGCGCTGTCCAACTCCATCCGCAACAGCGGCGCCACCGAGGAACTCCTCGCCTCCCTCCAGCGCGACCTGGACGCGCTGCCGGAGATCAGCCCCCGCTACAAGCGGCTCAACGCCGAGGAGCCGTACCGGCTCAAGGCCACCTGCATCCGGCAGAAGCTGATCAACACCAAGGACCGGCTCGCGGCCGGCACCCCGCACCAGCCGGGCCGCGACTACCTGGGCACCTCGGAACTCCTCGACGACCTCCAGCTCGCCCAGGAGTCGCTCCGCGCCCACCGCGGCGAACTGATCGCCGACGGGCGCGTGGAGCGCACCATCCGCACCCTCGCGGCCTTCGGTCTCCAGCTCGCCACCATGGACGTACGCGAGCACGCCGACGCCCACCACCACGCCCTCGGCCAGCTCTTCGACCGGCTCGGCGAGGAGTCCTGGCGGTACGCCGACATGCCGCGCGACTACCGGCGGAAGCTGCTCGCGAAGGAGCTGCGCTCCCGGCGGCCGCTGGCCCCCTCGCCGGCCCCGCTGGACGCCGCCGGGGCCAAGACGCTCGGCGTCTTCCGCACCGTCCGGGAGGCCTTCGAGCGGTTCGGCCCGGAGATCGTCGAGTCGTACATCATCTCCATGTGCCAGGGCTCGGACGACGTCTTCGCCGCCGCGGTGCTGGCCCGGGAGGCCGGCCTGATCGATCTGCACGCCGGCTGGGCCAAGATCGGCATCGTGCCGCTGCTGGAGACCACCGACGAGCTGAGGATCGCCGACCGGCTGCTCGACGAGATGCTCGCCGACCCCTCCTACCGGCGGCTGGTCGCGCTCCGGGGGGACGTGCAGGAGGTCATGCTCGGCTACTCCGACTCCTCCAAGTTCGGTGGCATCACCACCTCCCAGTGGGAGATCCACCGCGCCCAGCGGCTGCTCCGCGACGTGGCGCACCGGCACGGCGTCCGGCTGCGGCTCTTCCACGGCCGCGGCGGCACCGTCGGCCGGGGCGGCGGCCCCTCGCACGACGCGATCCTGGCCCAGCCCTGGGGCACCCTGGAGGGCGAGATCAAGGTCACCGAGCAGGGTGAGGTCATCTCCGACAAGTACCTGGTGCCGTCGCTGGCCCGGGAGAACCTCGAACTCACGGTGGCCGCGACGCTCCAGGCGTCCGCCCTGCACACCGCCCCGCGCCAGTCCGGCGAGGCGCTGGCCCGCTGGGACGCGGCGATGGAGACCGTCTCGGAGGCCGCGCACTCCGCGTACCGGCGGCTGGTCGAGGATCCGGACCTGCCCGCCTACTTCTTCGCCTCCACCCCGGTGGACCAGCTGGCCGAGCTGCACCTGGGCTCCCGGCCGTCCCGCCGCCCCGACTCCGGCGCCGGCCTCGACGGGCTCCGCGCCATCCCGTGGGTGTTCGGGTGGACGCAGTCCCGGCAGATCGTGCCCGGCTGGTTCGGCGTCGGGTCCGGGCTGAAGGCGGCCCGCGAGGCGGGGCTGGACACGGTGCTGGACGAGATGCACCAGCACTGGCACTTCTTCCGCAACTTCCTGTCCAACGTCGAGATGACCCTGGCCAAGACCGACCTGCGGATCGCCCGGCACTACGTGGAGACCCTGGTGCCGAGCGAACTGCGGCACGTCTTCGCGACGATCGAGGCCGAGCACGCGCTCACCGTGCGCGAGGTGCTGCGGATCACCGGGGAGGCGGACCTGCTGGACGGCAGCCCGGTGCTCAAGCAGACCTTCCACGTCCGCGACGCCTACCTCGACCCGATCTCCTACCTCCAGGTGGCGCTCCTGGACCGGCAGCGCTCGGCCCGCGAGCGCGGCGAGGAGCCGGACCCGCTGATCGCCCGGGCGCTGCTGCTGACCGTCAACGGGGTGGCCGCGGGGCTCCGCAACACGGGCTGATCCCGCGACGGCGAACGCATCCGGCCGGTGGCCGCTCCCTGGAGGAGTGGCCACCGGCCGCGCCGTTTCCCCGCCGTCAGTCGCGCGACATGCGGCGGACCAGCAGTCCGCCGACCACCAGGACGGTCACCGCGGCGCCGATGATCCAGCCGATGGCGCCCACGCCGGTGTCGGCGAGGCCGCTCTCCGCCGCGACGGTGGTGGTGGCCGTGGACGACGAGGCGGCGGGGGCGGCGAGCGGCGAGGCGCCCGGCTCGGTGGCCGCGGAGGGGGCCGCCGGGCCGGACGCGTGGAGCCGCACGGTGACGGTGCTCTGGTGACCGGTGGGGGAGGCGTGGGCGGCCGGCGCGAGCAACACGGGGGTCACAGCGACCACGGCCGCGCACGCGAGGGGGGAGGTGCGCATGAGCTACCAACTTCGATGTCGAGCTACGGGGAGCCGGGGGGTGGCGGCTCAGCTTCCGACAGCCCGCGCGGCTGGTCAACGGAGGTTGCACCCGATATGCGGCATGAGTGGTGGGCTATCCACATTACCTTGGGTAACGATCCGGTGAATGAGGGATTCCGCTCATGATCGTCCAGGTCAGAGCGGGGTCAGGAAGGAATCGGACAGAGCGCGGCGAGGGTTCGGTAGGGCGCGGCGACGGTCCGGCAGGCGCGGCGACGGCCCGGGCAGGGCACGGTGAGAGCCCGGAAGGACGCGGCGAGGTCCGGACGGGGCCGTGTGCCGGCGGCCGGCTCCCGCCGGCGCGGCGGGTGGGCGGCAGGACCGCGGTGGCCGCGGGTGGGCGGCGGCTCGCCATCCACCCGCGCCGAGCGGTCCGCGCGCGGCGGGCGGCGGTCCGCGAGCCGCCCGCGCGCCCGAGGGCCAGAGGGTCCAGAGGGTCCAGAGGGGGTCAGAGCAGGGTGGCGAACGAGGCGCCGAGCAGCACCGCGCCCAGGCCGCCGAGCACCCATCCGGTGCGGCGGAAGCGCATGCCGCCGGCCACGATCACCGCGGCGAGCAGCAGCGAGCCGCCGAGCGGCACCCAGGCGTGCAGCACCCCGGCCCAGCCGGTCCGCACCGTCTGGCGGGTGCCGGGCTTCACCACCACCGGCAGCCGGTCGCCCTTGCCGTCGGCGACCGCGGCGTCCAGCCGCATCCCCGACCGGGACTCCGACGGGCGCCCGGAGGGCACGAAGACCCCGGTGCACCAGTCGTCACCGCAGGACTCCACCCGGAACGTGCCCTGCTCCCGCCCCTTGGTGAGCATCGCGTGCTGCGCGGTCCCCCAGGACGCCCAGACCCCCGCGGCCAGCACGATGAGCGCGATCAGCGCCACCGCGACCTGCTTGGCGAGCAACATGAGGCCGTACGCGCTCTCGCCCATGCGACGCGTACGGCTGCGCCGGACCGGAAGGGCGCCGGTGGTGGAAGGCATGGCGGCGATCCTTGGCCATGGGTCAGCGCCCGGTCAACCTCCGAGTACGGTTCGCGGGCCCCTGTGAGCCATGTCCCACCTGGCACGATTCAGGAGTTGTAGGTGCCTTGGGCGCGTTCCAGACCGTCCACGATCAGCGTCTCCACCGCGTCGGCGGCCCGGTCCACGAAGTAGTCCAGTTCCTTGCGTTCGGAGCCGGAGAAGTCCTTCAGTACGAACGCGGCCACGTCCATCCGGCCCGGCGGGCGACCGATGCCGAAACGCACCCGGAAGTAGTCCGGCCCCAGCGACTTGGTGATCGACTTCAGGCCGTTGTGCCCGTTGTCCCCACCGCCCAGCTTCAGTCGCAGTGCGCCATAGTCGATGTCCAGCTCGTCATGGATCGCGATGACCTGCCCCACCGGCACCTTGTAGAAGTCGCGCAGCGCCGTGGTCGGCCCGCCCGACAGGTTCATGAACGACATCGGCTTGGCGACCACCACCCGGCGGCTCGCCGGGCCCGGCGCCCCGACCCGGCCCTCGACCACCTGGGCGCGCGCCTTGTGGGACTTGAAGCGTCCCCCCATCCGCTCCGCGAGCAGCTCGGCCACCATGAACCCCACGTTGTGGCGATTGGCGGCGTACTCCGGTCCGGGGTTGCCCAGCCCCACGATCAGCCACGGGCTGTCCGGCTCGCTCATTGTCCTTCAGTCTCCTGCCCTGGGATCACACGGGATCGCTGCCGCTGCGGCCCTCGCCGCTGCTACAGACATACACGACCGCCGCCCCGCTCCAGGCAGGAGCGGGGCGGCGGCATCGACCGGAACGGTGCCCGGAACGCGGGGCGATCAGCCCTCGGCGCCCTCGGCGGCCTCGCCCTCACCCTCGGCCGGAGCCTCGGCCTGGGCGGCGACGACCTGCAGCACCACGCTGTCCGCCTCGATGGCCAGCGAGGTGCCCTTCGGCAGCTCGATGTCGCCGGCGAGGATGGAGTGACCGGCGTCCAGGCCCTCGATGGAGACGGTGACCGACTCCGGGATGTGGGTGGCCTCGGCCTCGACCGGCAGCGCGTTCAGGATGTGCTCCAGCAGGTTGCCGCCCGGGGCCAGCTCGCCCTCGGTCTGCACCGGCACCTCGACGGTGACCTTCTCGCCGCGCTTGACCAGCAGCAGGTCGACGTGCTCGATGAAGCCCTTCAGCGGGTCGCGCTGCACGGCCTTGGGGATGACGAGCTCGTTCTTGCCCTCGATGTCGAGGCCGATGAGCACGTTCGCGGTCTTCAGCGCCATCATCAGCTCGTGGCCCGGGAGCACCACGTGCACCGGGTCGGTGCCGTGACCGTAGATGACGGCGGGAACCTTGGCGGCACGACGGACGCGGCGCGCCGCACCCTTGCCGAACTCGTTGCGGATCTCAGCGGAGATCTTGACCTCAGCCATGAGCACTCCTCGTAGGAAGAAACCGATCTGGTGGCCGTCACCCGGCCCACGACAGACCTGCTACGAAGAGCGCGTCGATAACGGATGAGCGATGTTCCGGACGGAACACTGCCTCCCTCGCCGAGCAACCCGACAATTCTAGCCCATTGCCTATGATCGCCTTCCCATGGACCTGCTGCGGCACCTTCGCTACTTCCGCGCGGTGGCCGAAGAGCAGCACGTCGGCCGCGCGGCCGAGCTGCTGCGCATCGCGCAGCCCTCGCTCTCCCAGCGCATCCAGCGCCTGGAACGCGAACTCGGGGTCCGCCTGTTCGACCGCACCAGCCGGGGCGTCACCCTCACCCCCGCCGGCCGGCTGGTGCTGCGCGAGACGCACGCCCTGCTGGCCTCGGCCGACCGGCTCACCGCCGCGGTCGCCCGGATCCGCGACGGCGCCGCCGGGGCGCTGCGCGCCGCGGTACCCCCCGGGCTCGGCGGCGCCGCGGTCGCCGCCCTGATCACCGGCTTCCGCGAGGAGTCCCCCGGTGGCCACCTGGTCTTGCGGGAACTCACCACCACCGCCCAGGTCGGCGAGCTCACCGCCGGCACCCTGGAGGCCGGGATCGTCCGCCACCCCTGCCACACCGACGGACTCGACTTCGGCCCCGCGCTCCACCAGCCGCTCGGCGTGCTGCTCGCCGAGGACGAGCCGCTGGCCGCCGGCGAGGAGGTGTCCCTGGCCCGGCTCACCGGCCGTGAACTGGTGCTCTTCCCCCGCGACAGCGCGCCCGCGCTGCACGACGAGACCCTCACCGCCTGTGCCCGGCACGGCTGCACCCCCTCGGCGGTCCACGAAGCCGCCGGTGACGACTTCACCCGGGCCCTGGTGCTCTCCGGCGCCGCCGTCGCCCTCGTCCCGTACGCCCCGCCCGGGCCGGGCGCCGTCTGGCGGCCGCTGGCAGGCGCCCCACTGGCCTGGCGCACCTCCGTCGCCTGGCCGCAGGGCCGGGACGGGCCGGCGGTGCGGCTGTTCGCCCGTACCGCCCACGAGGTGCTGCGCGAGCACGCCGGAATGCGCGCCGGCCGGTCCGGCGCCGCCACCGGCCCCGCCGGGCCGCCCGCGCCGCACCGCGCGGCGCCCCCGCCGGCCCCCCGCCCCGTCTTCCCCCGCCCGGCATCGGAGTTCCCGCTGTGACGCCCCCGACCCCCCTGGACCGCATCCGCGCGGCCTTCGCCGCCGCCGGGGTGACGGGCCGGCTGTACGCCGTGGACATCGACCGCGGCGCGGAGCTGGGCCTCGGCGCGGACACCGAGGTGAGCACCGCGAGCGTCCACAAGCTCTGCGTGGTGGCCACCCTCTACCGGCACGCCGCCCAGGGCCGCCTGGAGCTGTCCGAGCCGGTCGAGATCCCGCCCGCCGGCCGCACCCCGGGGGCCACCGGCCTGTCGGTGATGCACGACGCGGCCCGGATGTCGCTGCGCGACCTCGCCGCGCTGACCATCGCGGTCAGCGACAGCGCCGCCGCGGACGTGCTGTGGGACCGCCTCGGGCTGGACACCGTCAACGCCACCATGGCCGAACTGGGCCTCACCCGCACCGTGGCCGCGCACCCGATGCGCGACCTGTACGCGCGGATGGCCGAGGACGTGGGGAGCGGCGGCCCGGCCGCGCTGGTCGACCCGGCGGTGGTGGCCCGGCTGAGGGTGCTCGACCCCCGGCACACCAACCGCAGCACCCCGCGGGAGATCGCCGCGCTGCTGGCCGCCGTCTGGCGCGACGAGGTGTGCGGCGGTCCCACCGGCGCGGCCCTGCGCGCCACGCTGGGCTTGCAGACCTGGAGCCACCGGCTGGCCTCCGGCTTCCCCTTCGACGACGTCCGGGTCTCGGGGAAGACCGGAACGCTGCCGACCCTGCGTCACGAGGCGGGCGTGGTGGAGTACCCGGACGGCGGGCGGTACGCGGTCGCGGTGTTCACCCGGTCCGCGTCGACCGCCGCGACGCTGCCCACCGCCGACGCGGTGATCGGCACCACGGCGCGGATCGCCGTCGACGCGCTGCGGGCCGCCGCACACGACTGAGGCCATCCCCTCGACGGGGATGGCCTCAGCGGGTGTCGGTGATCCGGACCCGTGCGCGTGTCGCGGCCGGGGCGGCGGGTTCGCCCTCCCGGGTCGCGCGGCGCGGTGATCCGTGCCGTAAGCCGGACAACTCGGTCGCCCCTACTCGTCGAACAGGCTCGTCACCGAGCCGTCCTCGAAGACCTCGCGGACCGCGCGGGCGATGGTCGGCGCCATCGACAGCACCGTCACCTTGTCCAGCTCGATCTCGTTGGGGGTCGGCAGCGTGTTGGTGAAGACGAACTCGCTCACCTTGGAGTTCTTCAGCCGGTCGCCGGCCGGGCCGGACAGCACGCCGTGCGTCGCGGTGACGATGACGTCCTCCGCACCGTTCGCGAACAGCGCGTCAGCGGCGGCGCAGATGGTGCCACCGGTGTCGATCATGTCGTCGACCAGCACGCAGACGCGGCCCTTCACGTCACCGACGACCTCGTGCACGGTCACCTGGTTGGCGACGTCCGGGTCGCGCCGCTTGTGCACGATGGCCAGCGGGGCGCCGAGCCGGTCGCACCAGCGGTCGGCCACCCGGACCCGGCCGGCGTCCGGGGAGACCACGGTGAGCTTGGAGCGGTCCACCTTGGCGCCCACGTAGTCGGCGAGGATCGGCAGCGCGAACAGGTGGTCCACCGGGCCGTCGAAGAAGCCCTGGATCTGGTCGGTGTGGAGGTCGACGGTGAGGATCCGGTCGGCGCCCGACGACTTGAGCAGATCGGCGATGAGGCGCGCCGAGATCGGCTCGCGGCCGCGGTGCTTCTTGTCCTGCCGGGCGTAGCCGTAGAACGGCACGATCACGGTGATGCTCCGGGCGGAGGCCCGCTTCAGCGCATCGATCATGATCAGCTGTTCCATGATCCACTTGTTGATCGGAGCCGTGTGGCTCTGGATCAGGAAGCAGTCCGCACCGCGCGCGGACTCCTCGAAGCGCACGTAGATCTCGCCGTTGGCGAAGTCGAAGGCCTTGGTCGGGACCAAGCTGACGCCCAGCTGATGGGCGACCTCCTCGGCCAGCTCGGGGTGGGCGCGGCCGGAGAAGAGCATCAGCTTCTTCTCGCCGGTCGTCTTGATCCCGGTCACAGCACAGTCTCCTTGGATGTCACTTCATGTGCTATTTGATGCGCTTCCCAACGGTACGCCCCGCACAGCGCACCGCGCGCACGTCACGCCCGCTCGTCGCCTTCGCGACGGGCGGCCTGGGCGGCCTGTGCCGCGGCGCTGCCGGGGCGCTTGCGGTCCACCCAGCCCTCGATATTCCGCTGCTGGCCTCGGGCGACAGCGAGCGAACCCGGGGGCACGTCCTTGGTGATGACGGAGCCGGCGGCGGTGTAGGCGCCGTCCCCGATCGTGACAGGAGCCACAAACATGTTGTCCGAGCCCGTCTTGCAGTGCGAGCCCACCGTCGTGTGGTGCTTGGCCTCGCCGTCGTAGTTCACGAAGACGCTCGCGGCGCCGATGTTGGTGTACTCGCCGATCGTCGCGTCGCCCACGTAGGACAGGTGCGGCACCTTGGTGCCGTCGCCGATGTCGGCGTTCTTCATCTCCACGTAGGTACCGGCCTTGGCCTTGGTGCCGAGCCGGGTGCCGGGGCGGAGGTAGGCGTACGGGCCGACGCTCGCGGCCGCCCCGATCACGGCGCCGTCGGCGACCGTGAAGCTGACCGTGGCGCCCTCGCCGACGGTGGTGTCCGTGAGCCGGGACTGCGGGCCCACCTCGGCGCCGGAGCCGAGGTGGGTGGCGCCCAGCAGTTGGGTGCCGGGGTGGACGGTCGCGTCCGGCTCGACGGTGACGGTGACGTCCAGCCAGGTGGTGGCCGGGTCGACGACGGTCACGCCGGCCAGCATGGCCTCCCGCAGCAGCCGCTCGTTGAGCAGCCTGCGGGCCTCGGCCAGCTGCACCCGGTTGTTGATGCCCAGGATCTCCCGGTGGTCCGCCGCCACCGCCGCGCCGACCCGGTGGCCGGACTCGCGCAGGATGCCCAGCACGTCGGTGAGGTACTCCTCGCCCTGGCTGTTGTCGGTGCGCACCTTGCCGAGCGCGTCGGTGAGCAGCTGGGCGTCGAAGGCGAACACCCCGGAGTTGATCTCGCGGATCGCGCGCTGGGCGGCGGTGGCGTCCTTGTGCTCGACGATCGCGGTGACCGCGCCGTCCGCGCCGCGCACGATCCGGCCGTAGCCGGTGGAGTCCGGTACCTCGGCGGTGAGGACCGTCACCGCGTTGCCGTCGGTGTGGTGCGTCCCGGCGAGCGCGGCGAGCGTGTCGCCGGTGAGCAGCGGGGTGTCGCCGCAGACCACGATCACCGTGCCGTCGAGCGCGGCGCCGGTGTCGCGCAGCTGCTCCAGGCCCATCCGGACCGCGTGGCCGGTGCCGTTCTGCTCGTGCTGGACGGCGGTGCGGACGCCGGGGTCGATCTCGGCGAGGTGCGCGGAGACCTGCTCCCGGGCGTGGCCCACGACCACCACCAGGTGCTCCGGGTCGAGCGCGCGCGCGGCCGTGACCACATGGCCGACCAGGGAGCGGCCGCAGATGGAGTGCAGGACCTTGGGCGTGGCCGACTTCATGCGGGTACCCTCACCCGCTGCGAGGACGACGACGGCTGCCAGCGGGGTCTCCCCCGTTCGAGCGGAGCCGAGAACGAGGGGAAGGTTGGCGCTCACGGGTGTGCCCTTCGGCTTCGGGGGTGGACACCCGCAGGATACCGGTGCGTAGTGCGGCGGTAATGAGCGCGGGTCCTGACCTGGGAGGTCAGGACCCGGATGAAGGGCTCCCCTGCAAGGACTCGAACCTTGACAAACGGCTCCAAAGGCCGCTGTGCTGCCGATTACACCACAGGGGACAGTAAAGTCCGCCAATCGGACATTGTGGCCAGGCTGTCGGGCCGACCCCCCACACTATGCCGCACCATCGGCCTCCGGCGCGACGATAGTCGAAAGGCGGCGCCCCCGCCCCGTCCCGTGACCGGGGCGCGCCCGCGGGGACACGCGAGCGCACCGGCACGCCCGGGAAAACCCCTGGCGCCCGCCCGTAGGCTGGTGCGTATGAGCGGAACGGGGGAAGCCGTCGACCAGGGCGTGCCGCGCACGTCGGGACGGGTTTGGTGGTGGCCGCGGCGGCGCAGCGCGGTGCTCGACACGAGTCTGGCGGTGATCTCCGCCGTCGAGTGCGCGCTGGAGGGCATCCCGTTCGCCCGCGAGGCGCGGGTCCCGGTGGCCTTCGGGGTGGCACTGGGCATCGTCGTCGGCCTCACCCTGCTGGTGCGGCGCCGCTGGCCGATCGCCGTGGTGCTGGTCTCGGTGGCCATCACCCCCGCCGAGATGGGCTTCCTGCTGACCATCGTCGGCCTGTACACCCTGGCCGCCTCGGAGGTGCCGCGCCGGATCACCGCGGTGCTGGCCGGCATGTCGGTCACCGCCACCCTGATCATCACCATGGTCAGCTTCCACCGGGACATGGAGCGCGACGGCTGGGAGCCCCCGGTGTGGGTGGCCCCGGTGGTCTCGCTGCTGATGGCCATCGGCCTCACCGCCCCGCCGGTGCTGCTCGGCCTGTACGTCGGCGCCCGGCGGCGCCTGGTGGAGAGCCTGCGGGAGCGCGCCGACGGCCTGGAACGCGAACTCTCCCTGCTCGCCGAGCGGGCCGAGGAGCGCGCCGAGTGGGCCCGCAACGAGGAGCGCACCCGCATCGCCCGGGAGATGCACGACGTGGTCGCGCACCGGGTCAGCCTGATGGTGGTGCACGCCGCGGCGCTCCAGGCGGTGGCGCTGAAGGACCCGGAGAAGGCGTCGAGGAACGCCGGCCTGGTGGGTGACATGGGCCGGCAGGCGCTGACCGAGCTGCGCACCATGCTGGGCGTGCTCCGCGCCGACGACGGGGCGGCCCCGTCCGGCGGCGCACCCGGCGCGGTCCGGCACGCCGGCCCCGCCCCGCTCGCGTCGGTGGCCGCCGCCGCCTCGGCCGCCGCCGACGAGGCCGCCGGCGGCCCCCGGCTGACCGAGCTGGAGGCGCTGGTCGGCCAGTCGCGCACCGCGGGGATGGTGGTCGAACTGTCCGTGGAAGGGGACGAGCGCAGCTACCCGCCGCGGGTGGAGCAGACCGCCTACCGGGTGGTGCAGGAGGCGCTGACCAATGTGCACAAGCACGCGCCCGGCGCCCGTACCCGGGTCCGGCTGGCCCGCCGCAGCTCGGAGGTGGCGGTGCTGGTGGAGAACGGCCCGTCGGAGCGGGGGGCGGCCGGCGCCGGGCTGCCCAGCGGCGGCAACGGGCTGGTCGGGATGAAGGAGCGGGTCTCCCTGCTGGGCGGCGGCTTCGTCTCCGGCCCGACCGACACCGGAGGCTTCCGGGTCTCGGCGGTGATCCCCGACCGGGCGGCGGCGGTCGGCGGGCGCTGACCCGGCGGGCGGCCGGAACCCACGGGAGCGCGCGCCCGCCGGGCGCGGATCCGGGCGGCGGCAGCCCGGAGGGCCGCCGCCGGGCACGGCGGGCATCCCGAGGGGGGCCGGTCGACCGGATGCGGGCCGGATGACCGGACGCGGAGCGGGTGACCGGGCCCGGGCCGGCACGACGGGACGCGGGTCGATTGCCCGGACGAAGACCGGACGAAGACCGGACGAAGACCGGACGAAGACCGGATGCGGGCCCCGATGATCGGCCGCGGACCGGCTGGGAGCAGCGGACCGGCCGGGCGGCGGTCGGCCCGGAGCGGCGGGCCGACCAGGAGTGGCGGGCCGTCCGGGAACGGCGGACGGCCTGGGAGTGGCGGTCCGGCCGGGAGCGGCGGGCGGCGCCGCTCCCGGTCGGCACGTCAGACGCGGGCCAGCCGGGTCGGGAGGGCCCCGGTGATCAGGGCCGCCAGCGCCGTGTCGATGTCGGGCCCCAGGAACCAGTCGCCGGTGTGGTCCAGGCTGTAGACCCGGCCCTCGGTGTCGATGGCCAGCAGCGCCTGCCCGTCCGCCTCCTCGCCCAGCGGGCAGAACTCGGTGCCCAGCGCCCGCCCGAGGTCCGACAGTGTGCGGGCGAGATGGAGTCCGCTCGTCGGGTCGATCAGGAACGGGGTGGGGGCGATCTGCCGCCCGGTGCCCGACGGCCGCACCCGGAGCCCGCCGAACTCGGCCCATGCCTCCACCGCCGACGGGAAGACGCTGTGCCGGTGGCCGGCCGGTGACTCGTGGGCCCGCAGGGCGTCCGCCCAGACCTCGGCCTGCCTTATGTCCCAGCGGCCGGGCTGCCAGCCGGCGTCGCGCAGCGCGGCGTCCACGGCGACCGGGAAGCGGGTGGCGGCGGTTCGGTCGAATGCGCGCATCGATCAGCCCCTGTCCGGGGCGGCCTCGAAGCCGGTGACGCTGTGCACCCCGAAGTGCGCCAGCAGCGCCGAGCAGGACCGGCAGGGCGGGGCGTAACCGCCGTGCTCGGGGTCGCCGTCCTCGCGGATGCGCCGCGCGGTGATCCGGGCCTGCTTCAACGCGCGTCTCGCCTCGCCCTGGCTCAGCGGCTTGCGGGCCGCCCGCTTGCTGCGGCCGCTCTCCACCGTGTGCAGATGGCGGGAGAGGAGCACCGCCTCCGGGCAGCGGCCGGTGAACCGCTCCCGCTGCGCGCTGCCGAGCGTGTCGAAGAAGTCCTGCACCAGGGGGTGGAGGACGGGCGGCTGGTCACCCCGGCCGGCGGTGCAGGTCAGCGTCTCACCGCGGACGGAGAGCGCGGCCGCGACGGTGGGCAGGATGCCGTCCCGGCGGTGCAGCAGCGCGGGCGGCCCCGCCGCGCCGTCCGAGCCGCTCCAGCTGAGCCGGGGGTCGCCCCCGGCTTGGGCGGGTACGGCTGCGCCGCGACCCTCCGTAATGTCCATGCCCTGCTTCCCTCCCTGCGCATTCTGCGCGCAATCCCCCTGTTGCGGGGGTCAGCCTGCCAAATGGGGCGGGTGGTGCGGAAGTCAGGTCGCCTCCGGCGCGTCGTGGCCGCGGGTGCCGTCACTGTGGGTGCCGGGGCGGGGTCGGGTGTTGCGGCACCGCATAGTCTGTCCGTAGTAGCCAGCAGGAGCAGGGGGCAAAACCGCCATGACGACAGGTCGGCCAGGGCTGGGGACACCTCCCAGTAGCCAGGGCGGGGGATACTCCGCGCCGCCGAACACGGCCTACGCCGGGCAGGTCGTGCACTTCCCGGACCCGGTGCGGGCCGCCCGGCACCCCCGCGGGGTCCGCGTGGACGAAAGCGGCTTCCCGGACTTCTCCCCCTATGCCCGGGCGGCGGCGGAGATCGCCGAACCCCCCGAGGGGTTCGGAGTGGACGAACTCCGGCTGACCGACTTCGTGTCGGCCAACGCCGCCCTGCACTCCGTCGGCCACGAACTCTGGGACGGCCTGTCCTCCGTCGCCACCCCGCACGGCTGGACCTGGCACCACGTGGCCGGGACGCGCCGGATGGAGCTGATCCCGGTCGAGGTCAAGGCGCTGCTGCGGCACCACGGCGGGCTGGCCACCGCCCAGGTGGACCAGGACAAGCGCGGCACCCGTCCGCTCCAGGAGACCCGGCCGGTGCACTTCGGCCTCCCCAAGCGCGGCATCCCGGTCACCGAGGACCAGGTGGCGGGGGTCGAGGAGGACCTCGGCTACCGGCTGCCCAGCTCCTACCGGTCCTTCCTCAAGGCCGCGGGCGGCTGCGCCCCGGTCGGCGCCGCGCTCGACCCGGAGCTCGGACTCCTGGTCGACCAGCCCTTCTTCACGGTGCGGGACGAGGCGGCGGTCAACGACCTGGTCTACGTCAACAAGTGCCTGCGCGACCACTTCACCAAGGACTACCTCGGGGTCGGCTTCGTGCAGGGGGGTGTGATCGCGGTCAAGGTGAAGGGCGACGCGATCGGCTCGGTGTGGTTCTGCGCCTACGACGACGCCCGGGACCGCGACGGCTGGACGGTGCACGACCGGGTCGAGCACCTGATGCTGCCGTGCGGCGACGACTTCGACGCCTTTCTGCTGCGGCTCGCGGGCAACCCCCCGGAGCTGGAGACCGTGGCGCATCTGATGGTGGACGGCGGCTTCGCGTACGCCGTCCCGGTGGAGGGATGAGCGCGATGGTGACGTTCGCGCAGGCGCAGGAGCGCGCGGAGCTGTGGATCAACGGCGACGTGCCCGGCTACCAGCAGCGCGAGGTCCGGGTCCGGGAGTTCGACCTGGGCTTCGTGGCCTGGGCCGCGGACCGCGAGGGCGGCCCGGTCTCGGACCACCCGGCCGAGGGCGCCCGCCTGGTGATCGCCCGGGACGGCGGGGAGACCACGCTGTGGCCGGCGCTGCCGGTCGGTGAGGTGATCCGCCGCTACGAGGAGGTGTACGGGGCGGTCGACGAGTCCGAGGAGGGCCCGGCCGACGCCCCGCCGCAGCGCATCGACCTCAACGCCACCTCCTTCCTGCTGACGCCGCCGGAGTGGCTGCAGGAGGCCGCGGACGCGATGGGCATCCCGGACCGGCGGTCCGGGGCCGCGGACACCGCCGGCCCGCGGGGGGACGGCCGGCCGGCCGGTGCGCCCGGCGCCGGGAGCGCGGACGAGCCGTCGGGCGCCGCTGCGGGCTACGGCGGTGCGCCGGAGGGCGGCCCGGAGGCCGGCCACTCCTTCGCGCCGGGCGCCGGCGACCCCTTCGCGACCGGCCAGGGCTCCCGCGGGCAGAGCGCCGGGCCCGAGGAGAGCAGCCCCTGGGCCCCACCGGCGCCCGCCGCGGACCTCGCCGGCTCCACCGGCGCGGGCGCACCGGGCGGAGCGCCGGGGCCGGACGGCTCCAGCGGCGGCCGGGCCGCCTGGGAGAAGCCCTTCGCGCCGCCCGGCACGCCTGACCCGGCGTCCGACGCGACGGGCGCCACCCCGCCCGCCGCGCCGGTCGGCGCGACCCCCTGGACCGACGCCAACACCGGTGGGGGCGACGGCGACCGCTCGGTCGCGCCGCCCGCCACCGTCTTCGCCCCGCCGCTCGCCGGCTCCGACGACGAGGACACCCCGGCTCCGGGCGTGCGGCCGGACGCCAAGACGGAGCTGATGTCGGCGGGCAGCGCCCTGCCTCCCACCGCCATCGCCCCCGCGTTCGGTCTGTCCGGCGCCGGCGGCGAGGCCCCTGACACATCGGGGGGCCCGGCGAACCAGGCCCCCGGCGGGCCGGTGCCGCCCGGCGCCCCGGGAATGCCCGGCGCTCCGGGAATGCCCGGCGGCCCGGGGATGCCGGGGCCGCCCGGAGCCCCCGGCGCGGCCGCCGTGCCGCCCGCCCCCGGTGTCCCGGCCCCGCCCGGCGCCCCCGGCGCGCCCGGTGGTGCCGGGGTGCCCGCGCCGCCCGGTGCCCCCGGGGTGCCCGGCGCGGCCGCCCCCCGCACCCCCGGGGTCCCGGGTCCGCCCGGCCCTCCCGGACCGCCCGGCGCCCCCGGCGGCGCCGGCCCGAACCCGGCGCCGCCCTCCGGACCCGGCGCGCCCGGTGCGCCCGCGGGCGGATACGTCCCCACCCAGCTGGTCTCGGCGCTGGACGCGGAGAGCCTGGGCGGGGTGCCGCTGCCCGGCGCCCCGGGTCCGGACGCGCCGCCGCCCGCGGCCCCCGGCGGCGGGGTGCACGCGGCGGCCACCATGCTCGCCGGGCCCGGCCAGTCCGGTCAGCTCGGCCCGCTGCCGCCGAACGCCCCCGGCGCACCGGGTGGCCCGGGGGCGCCCGGCATGCCCGGAGTGCCCGGCCAGGGCCCGCAGCCGCCCGCCGGCCACGGCGCCGGTGTGCCCGGCGCCCCGCCGCCCGGCGCTCCCGGTGCCCCCGGCGGGGTGCACGCCGCCGCCACGATGCTGGCCGGCGCCCCCGGGATGCCGGGCGCCCCCGGTGGCCCCGGGATGCCCGGCGGTGCCCAGCCGCCCGGCGCGCCCGGTCCGGTGAACCCCGGCCCGCACACCCCGCCGCTGGTCCCGCCCGGCACGCCGCCGCCCGGTATGCATGCCGCGGCGACGATGCTGGCCGGCGCCCCGGGTGCGCCGGGCGCGCCGATGGCCCCGGGGATGCCCGGCGTCCCGGGGCAGCCGGGCATGCCCGCGCCCGGGATGCCGGGCGCGCCGGGGGTGCCCGGTCAGCCCGGTCCCGGAATGGCCGGCGGCCCGGGGATGCCCGGCGCCCCGGGCGGCCAGCCGTACGGCTATCCGCAGGCGCCGTCCGGGCTGCCCACGGTCGGCCCGGGCTACATGGCGGTGCTCCGCTACCGCGCGCAGGACGGTTCCGAGCAGCAGCTCATCCGCCGCTCCGCGCCGGGCACCCCGCACCCCGAGTGGCAGATCCTGCACGAGCTGCGGGCGATGAACGTGCCGCCGCAGCAGGTGCTGGAGCTCCACACCGAGCTGGAGTCCTGCGACCTGCCCGGCGGTTACTGCGCGCGGATGATCCGGGAGTCCTGGCCCCAGGTGCGGATCAGCCACACCGCGCCGTACGGCCGGGACCACGCCACCCGCCAGCAGGGCGTACGCCATCTCATCGAGCACCAGGGCGAGTTGCACCAGGTGGCGGACGGCCCCGCGCGGCCGGCGCCGAACCGGGTGCCGCTGCCGCACCCCAGCCAGGTGCAGCGGGTGCCGCCGGCCCCGGTGGAGGCGGTGGCGCAGGAACTGGTCGGCGCGTTCGGCCCGCAGGGCGTCTTCCGCTTCGACCAGCGGGCGGTGTCCCGGATGGGGGTTCCGGAGGTCGTCGCCCAGACGCTGGTCTGGGTGGGGCTGCCGCTGGACTTCGGGCCGTTCTTCTGGGCCCAGGCCCAGCCGGGCCGTCCGGTGCCGACGCTCGCCGAGCTGGCCGCGGAGCGGGGCGTGCAGCCGGCCTCGGACGCCGGTTCCTACCTGGTCATGGGCAGCGACTTCGGCCGGCAGCTGTGCGTGCAGTACGGCACGGCGAACATCGTGGCCGTCCCGGTCGAGGCCGGGCCGGGCGGCCAGCCGGTGCCGCCGCAGTTCGTGAACACCGGGCTGCCCGAGTTCGTGCGGTGCATGGCGCTGCTGGGCCGGATGTGGCGGCTGCGGTACGGGCTGACGCCGGAACAGGCCGGGCGCTGGACGGTGGACTTCCAGGCGCAGCTCGCGGCCCTGGACCCGGCGGCGCTCGGGGCACCGGACAACTGGTGGGCGGTACTGCTGGAGCAGATGTGGGACGGGCTGCTCTGAGACGGGCCGCGGCGCCCGGGGAGTGACCGCGCGGACGGTGCTCCCGGTGCGCGGGAAGGTGGGCGGAAGGCGCCCGACCGGTGGAACCGGTCGGGCGCCTTTCCGTTGCGGCCGGAGCCGCCCGACCGGCCCCGCGGCACGTGGGACAAGCGCCCGAACAGGCTGATTCCGACTTCTGATCTCAAATGACGCATCCTTGACCGAAGTGGAATGCGGAGTGTCGCGTTATGGGCGATTCACTCTGATCCATCAAGATATGCGCCGGACTGCGTTGGGTTTGGGTCGTACCCGTTGCCGCCGTACCAAAGGGGTCTGAAGGATGAGTCCGTCGGTGTCACCTCATGGCTTCTCCGTCGTCGGACGGGGCAGTCGTGGTTACCGTCCCGAGCCGGTCGACCGCCGGGTGGCGGAGGTCTCGCGGGAGCGCGACGAGGCGTGGGAGCGTGCCGCCCGGCTGACCGTCCTGGCCAACGAGATGACCGCCGAGCTCAACCGGCTGCGGGAGGCCGTCGCCCAGCTCCCCCCGCAGACCTACGAGACGCTCGGCGACCGCGCCCGGCTGATCCTCACGGTCGTGCAGGAGGAAGCCGCCGAACTGCGCGCCGGAGCCGAGCAGGACGCCAGGGCGGTGCGGGAGAGCGCCGAGGCGGCCGCCGGCGAGGTGCGGAAGGCGGCGGCGACCGAGGCCGACCGGCTGCGCACGGAGGCGGCGGAGTGGGAGCGGCGGGTCCTGGAGGAGGCGCACGCCGCCGTGACGGAACTGCGCGTCGTCTCCCGCCGCGAGGCCAAGGAGACACGTGGCGAGGCGCTGGCCCGGCTGCGGGAGGCGCGCGAGCGCACCGCCGCCCTGCTCGCCGCCCAGGAGCGGGAGCAGGCCGAGCAGCGGGAGGCGGCCGAGCGGGAGATCGCCGCCCGGGAGGCGGAGGCCGCGGCCCGGCTCGCCGAGTGGGAGGAGGCGGTGCGGCGCACCCTCGCCGAGTCCGAGCGGGCCTTCACCGCGGCCGGTGAGGCGGCCCGGCACCAGCTGGAGGAGGCCGAGGCGCAGGGCGCGGAGATCGTCGCCCAGGCCCGCGTCCAGCAGCAGCGGGTGGAGCGGGAGACCGAGCGCGCGCTGCGCGAGCACGCCGAGCGGGCGGAGGAGCTGCGGGCGCACCTGAACCACGTCCGGGCCGGGCTGGCGTCGGTGACCGGCCGGCCGGTGGCGGCCGGCGAACCGGAGCCGCCGCAGCACCAGGAGCCGGACCGGGCCGTGGTCCCGGAGCCGGGCCCCGGGCCGGACGGCGCTCCGGCCGGGCCGCCGCAGAGCACCGGCTTCACCGGCGGGCCGCCGCCCGGGCCGGTCTCCTCGCCGCCGGCGTCCGCCGGGGCGGACCGCCCGGCGCCCCCCACCGGGCGGGTCCCCGGGCCGGCCTCCGGCGAACAGGACTGAGCGCCGGGCGCGGCGCCCGGGCGGCGGCCGGCCCGGCCCCGGCGGCGGTCAGTCCGGCCCGGCCGGCCCCGGCCGGTCCGGCCCGGTGGCCGTCGCGCCCTCCCCGGCCCGTGCGGTCCCCGTCCCGTCCTGCCCGGCCCCCGGCGGCCCGCCGCCCTCCGCGTCCCGCGCCGGCCCGCCGCCCTCCTCGGCGTCCGCGCCCTCCTGCCGCACCGGGAACCGGCGCGGCGCGAGCAGCAGCAGGGCCAGCAGCGCGAGCACCGCGGCGGCCGCCGCGCCCAGGTAGACGTG
This sequence comes from Streptomyces sp. NPDC018031, assembly GCF_044327625.1. Taxonomy (NCBI): domain Bacteria; kingdom Bacillati; phylum Actinomycetota; class Actinomycetes; order Kitasatosporales; family Streptomycetaceae; genus Streptomyces; species Streptomyces sp. NPDC018031. The sequence continues at coordinate 856,140 of NZ_JBIRFT010000001.1, read as the reverse complement.
GTCGGTGACGGCGTCCACGGCCCGGCGCAGATAGTCCGCGGCCCGGTCGTCCAGCGCGTCCTGGTCCTCCAGCGCGTGCGACACCGAGTCCAGGTCGTCCGGCAGCCCCGGCCGGATCTCCTCCGGCGCGCGGTCCAGCCGGTCCGCCAGGGTCAGGTTGGCGACCGCGCCGAACAGGGCCGCGCCCAGGCTCTGGCCGACCTGGCGGCAGAAGAGGATCGAGGCGGTCGCGGTGCCGCGCTCGGCCCACCCGACGGAGGACTGCACGCCGATGATCAGGGGGAGCTGGAAGAGGCCCAGCGCCGCGCCCAGCGCCAGCATCAGCAGCGCCGGCTGCCAGGCGGCGCCCGGGTAGGGCAGGAGCGGGAACGCGAGCAGCACCAGTGCGGCGCCCGAGATGCCGAGTACCGCGCAGCGGCGGAAGCCGACGCGGTTGTACACGCGGTTGCTCAGCGCGGCGGTGATCGGCCAGCTCAGCGTCATCGCGGACAGCACGAAACCGGCCGCGATCGGGCCGAGCCCCAGCACGGACTGGGCGTAGGTGGGCAGGAACACCGTCGGCGCGATCATCAGCAGCCCGAGGGCGCCCAGCGACAGGTTGACGGCCGCGATCGTCCGCCGGCGCCATACCCAGCCGGGGATGATCGGCTCGGCCGCCCGGCGTTCGATGCGGACCGTCAGCGCCACGCCCGCCGCGGCCGCGGCCAGCAGCGCCAGCGACGGGGCCGAGAGCCACGGCCAGGCCACCCCGCCCTGCACCAGCGCGGTCAGCAGCAGCCCGCCGGACAGGAAGATCCCCAGCGCGCCCGCCCAGTCCACCCGCGGCCACTGCCCGGCGGCCCGCTCCGGGCGGGCCGGTTCCCGGAGGTGACGGGCGATCAGCCACAGCGCCAGCAGCCCGACCGGCACGTTGATCAGGAAGATCCACCGCCAGTCGGCGTACCCGGCGAGCAGACCGCCGAGGGCCGGGCCCGCCACCGAGGACAGCGCCCACACCGAGGACAGCCGGGCCTGTATCCGGGGGCGCTCCTTGAGCGGGTACAGGTCGGCGGCGATGGTCTGCACGGTGCCCTGCAGCGCCCCGCCGCCCAGCCCCTGCACGATCCGGAAGGCGATCAGCGCCGCCATGTTCCAGGCCGCCGCGCAGAGCAGGGACCCGGCGAGGAACACCACGATCCCGGCGATCAGCACCGGCTTGCGGCCGAAGGTGTCGGAGAGCTTGCCGTACACCGGGAGCGTCACCGTGACGGCGAGCAGGTAGCCGGAGAACAGCCAGGAGAAGACCGAGAAGCCGCCCAGGTCGCCGACGATCTGCGGCACCGCGGTGGAGATGACCGTGGCGTCCAGCGCGGCGAGGGCCATGCCGAGCATCAGGGCCGCGACCACCGCGCCGCGGCGGTCGGCCGCCGGGGACGGGCGGGCCTGGGGTGCCGGGTCCGGGCCAGTGCCCCGCCGCGCGGTGCCGCCCACCGTGGATGCTCCCTCCGCCGGGAAAGTTGTACCGAACACCATTCCATGCGGTCCCGGGTGGGGGAAGCCGCGAACCGCATGCCGGAACGGGGTGCCGCGGCGGGCCCGCGGCGACGGCGACCCTGAGGCCGCGGGCCGTCCCGGCCCCCCTTCCCCTAGGGGGGATGCCGAGGTTCCCCGGGCCCGCGGTTCGTCCCGGTGGAGGAGGAGGGGGCCGGTGCCCGGTCCCTACCGTTGAAGCGTCCCGGTACGGATGGCGGTACCCCGGGGGTGGGGCTAGCCCCCGCATCAATACGGAGCCGTGCACCAATGCGGCACACCCTTCCGTTCCAGCACGCTGTTCCTGCGATCGGCGAACGCGCGATCGCGGTGGAAACCGACCAAGGAGAAGCACCGTGACATCGGCTGTATCGATTCCCAGGACCGGGGGCAGTGGAGGACGTACGGCCGTCGCCGCGCGGGCACGCCAGGTGGTCAAGGCCTACGGCTCCGGCGAGACCCGCGTGGTCGCCCTGGACCACGTCGACGTGGACATAGCGCGGGGTCAGTTCACCGCCATCATGGGCCCGTCGGGCTCGGGCAAGTCCACCCTGATGCACTGCCTCGCCGGGCTCGACACCGTCAGCGCCGGACACATCTACCTCGACGAGACCGAGATCACCGGGCTGAAGGACAAGAAGCTCACCAAGCTGCGCCGGGACCGGATCGGCTTCATCTTCCAGGCGTTCAACCTGCTCCCCACCCTCAACGCCATCGAGAACATCACGCTCCCCATGGACATCGCCGGCCGCAAGCCCGACCGGGCGTGGCTGGACCGGGTGGTGGAGACCGTGGGCCTGGCCGGGCGGCTCAAGCACCGGCCGAACCAGCTCTCCGGCGGCCAGCAGCAGCGGGTCGCGGTGGCCCGTGCGCTCGCCGCCCGGCCCGAGATCATCTTCGGTGACGAGCCGACCGGCAACCTGGACTCCCGGGCCGGCGCCGAGGTCCTCGGCTTCCTGCGGCGCTCGGTGGACGAGCTGGGCCAGACCATCGTGATGGTCACCCACGACCCGGTCGCCGCCTCCTACGCCAACCGGGTGCTGTACCTGGCCGACGGCCGGATCGTCGACGAGATGCACCACCCCACCGCCGACCAGGTGCTGGACCGGATGAAGCACTTCGACGCGCGCGGGCGGGTGTCATGACCGTCCTCAAGACCTCGATGCGCAACTTCCTCGCGCACAAGGGCCGGATGGCGCTCTCCGCCATCGCCGTCCTGCTGTCGGTGGCCTTCGTCTCCGGCACCCTCGTCTTCACCGACACCGCCAACGCCACCTTCGACCGGATCTTCCAGGCCACCGCCGCCGACGTCACCGTCAGCCCGAAGGACGGGGACGACGAGAAGCTGCGCCGGGCCGGGACCCCGCCGACGCTCCCCGCCTCCCAGGTGGCGAAGCTGGCCGGGATCGACGGCGTCAAGACGGCCAACGGCGACGTCAACGTCGAGGCGGTGACCGTCGTCGACCGCAACAACGACAACATCGGCCCCAGCTCCGGCGCCCCCACCATCGCCACCAACTGGGACGAGAACGAGCTCAAGGCGGTCGAGATCACCTCCGGCCACGCGCCCCGCGGGCCCACCGAGATGATGGTCGACGCGGACACCGCGGACGCCAAGGAGCTGGAGATCGGCGACGAGCTGCGGGTCATCACGGTCCACGGCGAGTTCCGGTCGAAGATCAGCGGCATCGCGACCTTCCAGGTCACCAACCCCGGTTCGACCCTCGTCTACTTCGACGACGCCACCGCCCAGCGGGAACTCCTCGCCACCAAGGACCGGTTCACCGCCATCGCGCTCGCCGCCGACTCCGGCGTCTCCCACGAGGAACTCAAGGCGAAGGTGGTCGCCGCGGTCGGCTCCGACTACGAGGTCCGCACCCAGGACGAGGCCGCCAAGAACAACCAGGAAGAGCTCAGCAGCGAACTCGACATCCTGAAGTACGTGATGCTCGGCTTCGCCGGGGTCGCCGTGCTCGTCGGCATCTTCCTCATCGTCAACACCTTCTCCATGCTGGTCGCCCAGCGCACCCGCGAGATCGGCCTGATGCGGGCCATCGGATCCAGCCGCAAGCAGATCAACCGCTCGGTGCTGGTCGAGGCGCTGCTGCTGGGCGTCGTCGGCTCGGTCCTGGGCATCTTCGGCGGCATCGGGCTGGCCGTCGGCCTGATGAAGCTCATGGAGGGCGCCGGCCTGCGGCTCGACACCTCCGAGCTGACCATCAAGACCAGCACGCCGGTCATCGGCCTCACCATCGGCATCGTGGTCACCGTGATCGCCGCGTACATCCCCGCCCGGCGCGCCGGCAGGATCTCCCCGATGGCGGCGCTGCGCGACGCCGGCACCCCGGCGAGCGCCAGGTCCGGCCGGGTGCGGGCGGCCATCGGCCTGCTGCTGACCGCGGCCGGCGCGGCCGGCCTGGTCATGGCCGCCAACGCCGACAAGGCCGCGGACGGTTCGATGGCCCTGGGCGCCGGCATCCTGCTCACCCTCGTCGGCTTCATCGTGATCGGCCCGGTACTCGCCGGGTTCGTGGTCCGGGTGATCTCCGCCCTGGTGCTGCGGATCTTCGGCCCGGTCGGCCGGATGGCCGAGCGGAACGCGCTGCGCAACCCGCGCCGGACCGGCGCCACCGGCGCGGCCCTGATGATCGGCCTCGCGCTGGTCGCCTGCCTGTCGGTGGTCGGCTCCTCGCTGGTCGCCTCGGCGGACGAGCAGCTGGAGAGCTCGGTCGGCGCGGACTACATCATCGAGGCGGGCAGCAGCACCATCACCCCGCAGATCGAGCGGAAGATCAAGTCCGTCGAGGGCCTGGAGCACGTCACCGTCAACCGGGACCTGGGCGACGCCCGGCTCACCACGCCGGACGGCCGGACCGCGTCCCGGGGCCTGACCGCCGCGGACCCGACCTACGCCGAGGACCTGCGCTCCGAGACGGTCGCCGGTGAGCTGTCCGACGCCTATGCCGAGAACTCCATGTCGGTCAACGAGGGCTTCGCCGAGGACTACGGCGTCAAGGTCGGCGACCGGCTCACCGTGAAGTTCGCCGAGGGCGGCACCGCGAAGCTGACCGTGCGCGCCGTCACCTCCGACGACACCGTCTTCGACAAGGGCGCGATGTACCTGAGCATCGCCACCGCCCGGCAGTACGTACCGGCCGACAAGATGCCCCCGATCGAGGTCATGTTCGCCGCCGCCGTGGACGGCCAGGAAGAGGCCGCGTACACCGCGCTCAAGACGGCCCTGGACCCCTTCCCGCAGATCGAGGTCCGCAACCAGGCGGACTACAAGGAGCTGCTGGAGGACCAGATGGGCCAGATGCTCAACATGGTCTACGGCCTGCTCGGCCTGGCGATCATCGTGGCGGTGCTCGGCGTGGTGAACACCCTCGCGCTGTCGGTGGTGGAGCGCACCCGGGAGATCGGCCTGATGCGGGCCATCGGGCTCTCCCGCCGCCAGATGCGGCGCATGATCCGCCTGGAGTCGGTCGTCATCGCCCTGTTCGGCGCACTGCTCGGCCTCGGGCTGGGCATGGGCTGGGGCACCACGGCGCAGCGGCTGCTGGCCCTGGAGGGCCTGAAGGTCCTGGAGATCCCCTGGCCGACGATCATCGGGGTCTTCATCGGCTCGGCGGTGGTGGGCCTGATCGCCGCCCTGGTCCCGGCCTTCCGGGCCGGCCGGATGAACGTCCTGAAGGCCATCGCCACCGACTAGGCGGGAATCCGCCGCGACGGCGGGCCCGGACCGGAGCGCCACGGGGGGCGCACCGGGCCGGGCCCGCCGCCGTCGTCCGCCGCGAGCGCGCCGCGGCCGGTGCCGGGCCGCACCGGCCGCGGTTGTCGGTGGGGCGTCGTAGGCTGGGATGACCCGGCCCGTCCCACGTGTCGGGTGATTCGCGTTGTCCACCCCGGGACGGAAAGCTGCCTCATGAGCCTGCACGGTCTGCTCGACGCCGTCATCGAAGACCCCGCGCTGGCCGAGGCGGTGCGGGCGGCCGCCGACGGCCACCGGCGCCATGTCGACCTGGTGGGCCCGCCGGCCGCCCGCCCCTTCGCGGTCGCGGCCCTCGCGTCGGCGGCCGCCGGCCGGGGCGGCCCCGGCGACGCCGGACGGACGGTCCTGGCGGTCACCGCCACCGGCCGCGAGGCGGAGGACCTCGCCGCCGCCCTGCGCACCCTGCTGCCGCCGGACGGGGTGGTGGAGTACCCGGCCTGGGAGACGCTGCCGCACGAGCGGCTGTCGCCGCGGTCGGACACGGTCGGGCGGCGGCTGGCGGTGCTGCGCAGGCTCGCCCACCCCCGTGCCGACGACCCCGCCGCGGGCCCCGTCTCGGTGGTCGTCGCCCCGGTGCGCTCGGTACTCCAGCCGCAGGTCAAGGGGCTGGGCGAGCTGGAACCGGTCAGTCTGCGCAGCGGGCAGACCGCTGACCTGGGCGCCGTCGTGGACGGGCTGGCGGCCGCCGCCTACTCCCGCGTGGAGCTGGTCGAGAAGCGCGGCGAGTTCGCCGTGCGCGGCGGCATCCTGGACGTCTTCCCGCCCACCGAGGAACACCCGCTGCGGGTGGAGTTCTGGGGCGACGACGTCGAGGAGATCCGCTACTTCAAGGTCGCCGACCAGCGCTCCCTGGAGGTCGCCGAACACGGCCTGTGGGCGCCGCCGTGCCGTGAGCTGCTCCTCACCGACCAGGTCCGGGAGCGGGCCGCGGCGCTGGCCGAGGCCCACCCCGAGCTGGGCGAACTGCTCGGCAAGATCGCCGAGGGGATCGCCGTGGAGGGCATGGAGTCCCTCGCGCCGGTCCTGGTCGACGAGATGGAGCTGCTGCTGGACGTGCTGCCGGCCGGCGCCATGGCCGTGGTCTGCGACCCCGAGCGGGTCCGCACCAGGGCCGCCGACCTCGTCGCCACCAGCCAGGAGTTCCTCCAGGCCTCCTGGGCGGCCACCGCCGGGGGAGGAGAAGCGCCGATCGACGTCGGCGCGGCCTCGCTGTGGGGCATCGCGGACATCCGCGACCGGGCCCGGGAGCTCGGCATGATGTGGTGGTCGGTCTCGCCCTTCGCGGCCGACGAGACCCTGGCCTCCGCCCTCGACGCGGAGGGCGGCGCCGACACCCTCAAGCTGGCCATGCAGGCCCCCGAGACCTACCGCGGGGACACCGCCCGGGCGCTCGCCGACACCAAGGGCTGGCTCGCCGACGGCTGGCGCACCGTCTACGTCACCGAGGCGCACGGCCCGGCCGCCCGCTACGCCGAGGTGCTCGGCGGCGAGGGCATCCCGGCCCGGCTCGACCCGGACCTGACCGAGCTGACCCCGGCCGTGGTGCACGTCGCCCGCGGCTCCATCGACCACGGCTTCGTCGACCCGGGCCGCAAGCTGGCCGTCCTCACCGAGACCGACCTGTCCGGCCAGAAGGCCGCCGGCCGCGAGGCGGCCCGGATGCCGGCCCGCCGCCGCAAGACCATCGACCCGCTGACCCTCCAGCCCGGCGACTTCATCGTGCACGAGCAGCACGGCGTGGGCCGCTACATCGAGATGGTGCAGCGCACCGTGCAGGGCGCCACCCGCGAGTACCTGCTGGTGGAGTACGCCCCGGCCAAGCGCGGCCAGCCCGGGGACCGGCTGTACATCCCCACCGACCAGCTGGAGCAGGTCACCAAGTACGTGGGCGGCGAGGCGCCCACCCTGCACCGGCTCGGCGGCGCCGACTGGACCAAGACCAAGGCCCGCGCCAAGAAGGCGGTCAAGGAGATCGCCGCCGACCTGATCAAGCTGTACTCGGCGCGGATGGCGGCCCCCGGCCACCCCTTCGGCGGGGACACCCCGTGGCAGCGGGAGCTGGAGGACGCCTTCCCGTACGCGGAGACCCCGGACCAGCTCACCACCATCGCGGAGGTCAAGGAGGACATGGAGAAGTCGGTCCCGATGGACCGGCTGATCTGCGGCGACGTCGGTTACGGCAAGACCGAGATCGCGGTGCGGGCCGCCTTCAAGGCCGTCCAGGACGGCAAGCAGGTCGCCGTCCTCGTCCCCACCACCCTGCTGGTCCAGCAGCACTTCGGCACCTTCTCCGAGCGCTACTCGCAGTTCCCGGTGGTGGTCAAGGCGCTGTCGCGGTTCCAGACCGACACCGAGGCCAAGGCGGTCCTGGAAGGGCTGCGGGACGGCTCGGTCGACGTCGTCATCGGCACCCACCGGCTGTTCTCGTCCGAGACGAAGTTCAAGGACCTGGGCCTGGTCATCGTCGACGAGGAGCAGCGGTTCGGCGTCGAGCACAAGGAGCAGCTGAAGAAGCTCCGCGCCAACGTCGACGTGCTCACCATGTCCGCGACGCCCATCCCGCGCACCCTGGAGATGGCGGTCACCGGCATCCGCGAGATGTCCACCATCACCACCCCGCCGGAGGAGCGCCACCCGGTGCTGACCTTCGTCGGCCCCTACGAGCAGAAGCAGATCGGCGCCGCGATCCGCCGCGAACTCCTCCGCGAGGGCCAGGTCTTCTACATCCACAACCGGGTGGAGTCCATCGACCGGGCCGCCGCGCGGCTGCGCGAGGTGGTGCCGGAGGCGCGGATCGCCACCGCCCACGGCCAGATGTCGGAGACCGCGCTGGAGCAGGTGGTGGTCGACTTCTGGGAGAAGAAGTTCGACGTCCTGGTCTCGACGACGATCGTGGAGTCGGGCATCGACATCTCCAACGCCAACACCCTCATCGTGGAGCGCGGCGACAACTTCGGCCTCTCCCAGCTGCACCAGCTGCGCGGCCGGGTGGGCCGGGGCCGGGAGCGCGGCTACGCCTACTTCCTCTACCCGCCGGAGAAGCCGCTGACCGAGACCGCGCACGAGCGGCTGGCCACCATCGCCCAACACACCGAGATGGGCGCCGGCATGTACGTGGCGATGAAGGACCTGGAGATCCGCGGAGCGGGCAACCTGCTCGGCGGCGAGCAGTCCGGTCACATCGCGGGCGTCGGCTTCGACCTGTACGTCCGCATGGTCGGCGAGGCGGTCGCCGACTACCGTGCCTCGCTGGAAGGCGGTGTCGAGGAGGAGGCGCCGCTGGAGGTGAAGATCGAGCTGCCGGTGGACGCGCACGTCCCGCACGACTACGCCCCCGGCGAGCGGCTGCGCCTCCAGGCCTACCGGGCGATCGCCGCGGTGAACAACGAGGCGGACATCGCGGCGGTCCGCGAGGAGCTGACCGACCGCTACGGCAAGCTGCCGGAGCCGGTGGAGAACCTGCTGCTGGTGGCGGGCCTGCGGCTGCTGGCCCGGGCCTGCGGCGTCGCCGACATCACCCTGCAGGGCTCCAACGTCCGCTTCGGGCCGGTGGAGCTGCGCGAATCGCAGGAACTGCGGCTCAAGCGGCTGTACCCGCGCACCGTCATGAAGCCCGCCGCCCAGCAGGTGCTGGTGCCGCGTCCGACCACCGCCCGGGTCGGCGGGAAGCCGGTGGTGGGCCGCGAACTGCTCGCCTGGACGGGCGAGTTCCTCACCACCATCCTGGGGTCGTAGCCGGGCGGCCCGGCCCGTTCCGGGCGGCCCGGCCCGGCCCGTCCCGCCGCCGCCCGGCGGCCGCCGTCCCGTCCGGCCGGCGGCGGAAGGCCCGTCCGGCAGCCGTCCGAGCGGCCCCCGCGGCGCGCGGGCCGACCGGGCGGGCCGGGGCTCAGCCGGGGCTCAGCCGGCGTCGTCGGTGCCGTCGGTGCCGGCTTCCGGGCGCGACGGCGCGGCACCGGCCGGCGCGCCCCGCAGCGACGCCACGGCACCGGCCACCCGGTCCGCGTCCCAGCCGGTCCGGGAGGGGTGTTCGGGCGCCGCCGCCCGGTAGCCGGCCACCAGGTCACCGGCCCGCTCCAGCGTGCACCCGGCACGGCCGAGGAGCTCCCGGGTGACCACCACCGCCGCCTCCTCGTGCACATACGTGGAGTACAGGCGGTCCAGCAGCGCGTCCGGGCCCGCCGCGGCGAGCAGCGGACGGCACTGCCGGACCGTGGGCGCCATCCAGGCCGCGATCCGCAGGTACCGGGACCCCTCCCCGCTGTCGTCGTCGAGTGCCCGGTAGGTGGGGGCGAGCGCGGCGAGGAGCCGGTCCACATGGTCCGCCGGCGGCCCGTCCGACCGGCCCGGCCGCCCGCCCGCGAGGTGCGGGTACTCCTTGGCGAACTCGAACCACTCGGTCTCCCGGACGGACGCGGCGATGTGCTCCGGCAGCACCGGATTGCGGTCGTACCAGCCGTCCTCCACGTCCTGGAACACGCTCCGCAGCAGCTCGAAGGAGAGCCGCACCGAGCCCGACTCGGCGAGCAGCAGGGCGTCGTGGAGGTCCTTGCCCTCCGGGAACCGGTCCGTCGCCAGCCACATGACCTTCCAGGCCAGGGAGAGTTCCGGGGTCGCCGCGAGCAGCGTCACCGGCGCACCGGCGCCGCTCAGCGGGGGCAGTACGGTGCGCACCGCGGGCACCGGCAGCATCTCGTTGAACACGAAGTCCAGCTGGACGGTGCCGCCCGGCAGACCCTCGGCCGACCACGGCACGACCAGGCGGCGGCCCGGCACCCGCTCGTAGGTCCAGATCTCGTCGCCGACCGCGCGCCGGGAGTCCAACCGGACCCCGTCCCCGGACCGCCGCGCGGCCAGGTCGGCCGCGCGCGCCAGGCTCTCCAGCATGCGGTCGGTGCGCTCGTCCCGCAGCCGCCAGTCGGAGGGCACCACGACGAAGTCCAGGTCACCGGGCTCCCGGGCCGCCTCGCCGTACCAGCCGCGGAGCAGCACGCTGCCGCGCAGCACCAGGTGGTCCGCCCACTCGGAGCCGGCGACGGCGGCGAGCATCAGGTCCAGCGCCCGCCGGCGGGCCCGGTACCAGCGCTCCCCGGTCTCCGCGTCGGCGAACTCCGGTTCGCCCAGCCGCATCGCCTTGCCGTGGTGCACGGCGGCCGGGTCGAACACCGGGCGCTGCACCACGGTGTCGCCGCCGGGCACCGGGCGCAGCGTGGCCGGCAGGTGGAGCCGGGCGCGGGTCTCCTCGTCCGGTTCCTCCTGCGGTACCCGCTCGTCGGCGCCCCACGGGCCCCAGCCGAACCGCAGCCATGCCGAACCGGTGGACGCCTCCGCCGCCGGTGACGACGGCTCGTGGTCCGGTGTGCCCCGTGTGCCCGCGGATGTCATGGTGCGGCCCCCTCCTCGCGTATCCAGCCCGCGTCCAGTGACGCGGCACTGTCGTACACCACGAACTCCCGCTCCACCGAGGCGATTTCCAGGCCGAGGGCGCGCAGCTCGGCGGTGAGCAGGTCCAGACGGGCCCGTGCGGTGCCGTCGCCGACCAGGCGGCAGCGCTGGGTGACGAAGCGTTCGGCGCGCCCGTCGGGCCGGATGCGGCGGGCGTTGCGGGACAGATGCGCGCGGTGCCGGTCGGCGAGCGCCGTCGGCACCGCGTCCGGCCCGGACCCGGCGGCGAGCAGCAGCTTCACATGGTGCTCGAAGTAGTAGTCCGGGCCCAGGGCGTACGCCGCCTCGTCGGTGCCCGGCACCCCCGCCGCCCAGGGGGCCGCCTCGATCTTCGTCCGCAGGACCGGGAAGCCCGCCGCGCGCAGCCCGGCCGCCGCGTCGTCGGCGGCCGCCCCGGCCACCGCCAGCGGTCCCGAGGCCCGCAGCGTCAGCATCGGCTGGGCGGGGGTCCGGCCCCGGTCCAGGACGATGTGCGCGTACTTCCAGCCGCGCCCGGCGGCGAACCGGGCCAGCTCCGGGTCCTGGCCGTGACCACCTCCGGAAAGGCCCCCGCCGGGAGCCCTTGAAGTGCCCGGAGCGCCGGAAGCGCCGGGAGCGCCCGGAGCGGCGGGAGTGCCGCCGGGCGGGGCCGCGGCCGGGGCGGCAGCCGCCGGGCCGGCCGGCCGCCGGGCCCCCACCGTCAGATGGATCTCGAAGTCGCCCGCGAACCGGGGCGCGGGCCGGGCGGAAGCGTTCCTGGGCACGCCGCCGATGATCGCAGGCGCTCGCGGGGGGTGGTCCGGCGGGCGTCCCTCCCGCCGGACCACCCCCCGCCGCCTCGGCCCCGCTCCGGGGCCGGCCGGGGCGCGCGGTGAGCGGCGGGAGTGCGCGCCGCCGGGTCGGTCGACGGGCCACCGGGACCCGCCAGGTGCCCCGGTGACCGGATCGTGGGGCGCCGGCCGACTCAGTCCGGCAGCGGCGCGGGCCCGGAGCCGGAGCACCAGGCCACCGTCGCCCGGGCGGCCGTCAGGGCGGCGACCAGCGGGTCGAGCAGGGCCCGCATCCGGTCCACCGGGGCACCCGGACGCACCGCCCACGCCAGCCGGTCACCCGCTCCCGCGGCGGGGCCGGGCAGCGCTATCGTCGCGCCGTCGCCGTGGTACTCGGCGGCGCCCAGGCCGCGGTCCGCCGCCGGCGCGCCGAACCAGCCGCCGGAGCCGCGCGGCACCAGCAGCCGCATCCGCTCCCGCTCGTGGTCGACCAGCGCGGGGAACAGCCCGCCACCGACCAGCCCACCGAGCGCCAGCCCGGTCCGGGCCCGGCCGGCGGGCACCCACGCCCGGCAGAGCGTGGCCCGGCGGTCCGCCGGACGGCCGTCGGCCGCCCGCGCCTCCCGGGCCCGCTCCGGCGCCGCCCCGTGCCCGTCCGGTGCTCCCCGCCCGTCCACCGGCCGGGTGTCGGACGGGTGCCCGTCCACGCCGCGGCGCGCCGCGCCCCGGGCGGCCGGACCGCCGGTCCGGCACCCCGCCACCGGCAGACCGCCGTGCCGCAGCAGGTCCACCGCCTCCATCCCGGTGCGCAGATCCACCGTGACCGCGTCGAAGGTGCGGCCGGTGGGCAGCGCCACCGGGCGGCCCGGATCGACCCGCCACAGGTCGCGCACCCGGGACGGGTCGTCGGCGGCCGCCGCGACCCAGCCCGGCGCGGTGCGCGCCCAGGTCGGCCGGTGGTAGCGGGGCACCGGCCGGCTCACCTCTCGGCCCTGGGGGCCGAGAGGTAGGGGAAGTCGCCGCGCAGCACCCCCGTGGCCGCGCTCGCGTCCAGCCCCAGCTTCACGGGCGCCCCCAGCACCAGTTCGAACATCACCTCGGGGGCGCAGTCGGTGAGTGACCGGCCGTTCCGGCCGTCGACCGCGAACCGGGCCTCGGTACCGACCTCGTAGCGGAGTATGTCCGGCAGCAGCAGGTCCCGTATGTGGGAGGCGTAGGCGGCCGGGTCCGGCACCGCCCCGGCGGCGGCCGCCGCGCGTTCGGTGGCGGCGAATACCTCCGGCCCGTACCGGTCCTGGTCCTCCGCCGGGCGGGTCGCGTTGAAGTCGACCTCCCGCTCGGCGTCCTCCAGGTCGAACAGCGTGTTCAGCAGCGGATTGGCGCACCGGTTGATCTGGCGCCAGCCGCCCGCGTCGGTGGCCAGCACCGACGCCGCCCAGAACCCTATGCGGCTGCCCGGGCCGCCCAGCGCCTCGTCCGGCACCTCCAGGACGATGGACTGCACATCGGTGTCGGCGAACAGGTTCACCGCCCGTGCGGGGTCGAAGTCCGCCAGTTCCGGCGCCGTCCCCCGCGCTATCCCGGTCTTCACCGCGGTGACCACCGTGCCCTCGATCCAGAACGGGTCACCGGCCGCGCCCGCCCAGGCCCGCAGCCCGTCCGGCCCCTCGGACGGCTCGCCGGTCGTCCCGCTCAGCACCAGGGTGCCCGCGGCGAACCGGTCGGCCGCCGCCTCCCCGTCCAGCCGCCGCAGCTCCCAGCGCTGCGGCCCGTACGCGGTGTACGGGGAGAAGGTGAAGCGGAAGGTGATGTCCTCCACGGCGTCGCCGTCGGTGTCCACCTTGATCTCGTACATGCTCTCGTCGTCGTGGAACCCGCCGTCCCCGGACAGCGGGTTGATGTTGACGACGAAGACGGTGCCCCGGGTCCCGCGGAACAGATAGGTGTCGCTGATGTCCAAGCGGGGGTCCTGGCGGGCGAGTATCGAGTCGTGGTGGTGACTCATCACCGGTCCTGTTCTGCCGAGTCTGCGGAGACGGGTACGGGCACATCAGGTGCGCCCGGCGGACCGGTCGGCCGTTGACCGCGGACAGGGGGGTCCGTCGCACGGTCCTCAGGGAGGTTGCGAGGTCGACTCACGACACGGCCCGCCGAGGCGTACCGCTGACGCTATGCCGGGTCGTACCGCACGGCGAGGAACACTGTGCACAGTGACCGCCCCGCATGGTTGCGATGCGAACCGTGACGGGGGCTCACAGCCGCCGCAGCGCGCGCATCGCCAGCCACAGCTCGTACTTCGCGCTGGGCGCGCGGAGCAGGGAACGCCCCAGCGCCTCCTCCGCCTTGGCGAGCCGCTTGCGGGCCCCGGGCAGTGAGATGCCCAGCTCGGCGGCGGTCGCGGGCAGCCGGGCGTCGGCGGCCAGCCAGACCCGCACCGTCTCCGGCCCGGCCGTGACCGTCGACCGCTCCAGCGGCACCAGCTGCGCCTGCGCCCAGATCCTGGCCGCGGTGGTGGCCAGCACGTCCGCCAGGGTGGCGGTGGCGTCGGGCGCCGCGGGGGCGTGCCACTGGGCGGAGGCGTGGAGCTGGAGCGCCAGCCAGGCACGGGACTGGTCCGCCAGGCTGCGGCCGAGGTCCAGGCCGAGCAGCTCGTCCAGCAGCCGCAGCCGGGCGGCCAGGGTGTTGCGGTGGATCTTCAGGTGCCGGGTCGCCGCTCCACCGAAGCTCAGCCAGGAACCGAGCGTGCCGAGCAGTTCCTGAGCGCCGGGATCCGCCCGCCGGGGCGGCACATGGCGCAGACACGGGCCCAGTAACTCCGCGGCCCACACCCGTCCCTCCGGCGTGGACAGCGCCGTGATGTCGGTGTGCCGACCGAAACTCGCGCAGCCCTCGGGGGCACTCCGCGCCACCGCCAGCGCATGGAACGCCTGCTCGTAGCCGACCGGCGTCTCCTGTAGCGGCACCTGGGCACTCACCCCGACCCGGCAGCCGGGGATCTGGCGGGTGATCAGCTGGTCCAGATGGGCGGGCACCTCATGCCCGGCCCCGGCCCCGTCACCGGCCACGCCACCGCCGCCGGCACGGTGCCCGCCGAGGCCCGCCCCGGCGACGGCGCGGGCCGCGCCGGTAGCCGCCGGGCCCGCCTCGTCGTCCCGGTCGGCCTCGGTGTCCGTGGGCACCAGGGCTATCAGATGGTTCGGGCGCACCGGGCACGGCACGATCCACGCCCGGCCCCGCGCGGTCCGGGAGATGCGGGCCGCGATCTCCCGCCGCCGGTTCCCCGGGCACTCCACCACGTACACCCGGTTCAGCGGGGGCAGCGCGCCGCCCAGCGCCCCGGCGATCCGCTGCGCGGCGGGCACACTGCCCACCATCAGCAGGTGCAGCACCGCCTCCCGGCTCTGCGCCTCGGCGAACTCCACCTGCCGGCGGTGCCGGTCGGCCTCCTCGATCCGCCAGCACAGGGCGAGTGTCCGGGCGGCGTCGGCGAGCAGCACCCCCAGCCGCTGCCGCTCGTCGGCCCGTGGCGCGACCACCGCCAGATACGGCGCCTCGGCGCCGGCCCCGTCCAAACCCAGGGAGACCAGGTGGACGGTGTCCGCGGCCTCCCCGGCGTGGTCCGCACCGGCGGCCGCCCCGCCCAGCACGGCCGACGGGGTGCCGCGGCGGTGCAGCTCCACCACGGCCGTCGCGGCGGCGGCGAGCGGATCCGGGTCCGGTTCGCCGCCCACGGCCCGGCCCGGCGGCACCGCGGCCGCCCGCCGGACGTCCGGAGCCCGGTCCGGGGCCCCGGTGTCCCGGTCCGCGGTGCCGGTGTCCGGTCCCGCGGTCCCGGTGTCCCGGTCCGCGGTGCCGGTGTCCGGTCCCGCGGTCCCGGTGTCCCGGTCCGCGGTGCCGGTGTCCCGTCGCGTCCCGCCCCGGGCCGGGGGCACGATCGGCCCGGCTCCGCCGGGCCCCCTGCCACCGGCCGCCACCACCGTGCTGACCAGCACATCCCCATGGGCACCGATCAACGCGACCACGCCGCCGGTGCGCCGGGCCAGCCACTGGGTGATGGCCCGCACCGCGCGCTGTCCGGTGGCCAGCCGGGTCAGCGCGAGCACGTCCTCGGCGCGATCGGTCCGTGTGTCCAAAAGCGCTGGTCCCATGCGGCCCTACGGTAGTCCGTGACGCCCGGCGGGGGCCTGTTTTCGGCCGACCGGCGGCGGCCGCCGAACGCCGCCGCTTCCCGGAAGCGGCCTGCGGCACAGTAAGACTGAGGGAGTGTCAGCTCTGCTGCGGCGGCGCGCCCGGCACCGCGCCGACGGCGCCCGGCCGACCGTGCCGACCACCGGCGGACACCGTTACCTCCCAGGTAATCGCCCCTCCGGCCACGCCCGGGCTACGTTCCCCCGGTGCCTTCCGGCCCGCCCCGACCGGCAACTCCAGGGAGCCCGACCATGCCCGCCGCCTACGGCTTCGCCCACCTCCGCAGCCGCCGACACCATGACGACATCATCGAGTACCTGGAACGCATCCAGGCCACCCTCGACCCCTTCGACGGCCACTTCGTCATCCACGGGCCGCCCGCGGAGGTGGTGGAGGGGGAGTGGCCGGGCAGCATGGTGCTGATCGGGTTCCCGAGCCTGGAACAGGCCCGTGCCTGGTACGACTCACCCGCCTACCAGGCCATCCTGCGGCTGCGCACCGACCACATCGAGGGAGACCTGCTGTTCATCGAAGGCGTCGGACCCGACTACGACCCCGTCGAGCGGGCCGCGAAGCTGCGCGCCGACGCCGCGCGGGCGGGACGTCCGGCACAACGGTGACCGCGGACCGCCCCCCGCCGCACCGGCGGTGGCGCGTCCCGGCGCGGTAGCGGGGCGCACTCCGGTGCGGTGGCGCGTCCCGGTACGTCGGCGGTGGTGGCGCGTCCCGATGTGGTGATGGGGCGCGTTCCGGTGCGGTGACGGCGCGCCCCGGTGCGCGGTCGGCCGCGGGGTTGCGCCCGGCGAACGGCTCGGGTTCGATACCGGCGTACTCCGCGCGTTCGACGTGAGCCAAGGGGGACCTCACCGTGACGGCGTGTGCCACTCCTTCCACCGTCGTGCGCGCGTGCGCGGCCGTGGCGCGGCGCGCGGTGCCGGTCCTGCTGCTGCTCGGCGGACTCCTCGTGCTGGCCGCGCTGACCCGGGCGCACGCGGCGGAACTCGGCCGCCCCGGCGGCGCCCACGGTCCTCCGTCCGCTCCCGGCCCGTCCGCCGGCCCCGCGCCCCGCCCCCATGTCGCCGTCGCCGTCGCCGCGCTCCGGGCGGCCCCTGGTCTACCGGCGGACCCGCCACCGAGGGCGCCCGCCGTCCTCGACGAGCCGCCCGTGCCGGGCGAGCCGTTCGTGTCAGATGAGCTGTCCGCGCCACCACCCGTGCCGCCTGTGCCGGTCGAGCCGTCAGCCGCGTCCGTGCCACTGGCGCCGGTTGCACTCGTTGCGCCCGTTGCGCCGGGCGCGCCGTTCGCGCCGGGGGAGCCCTTCGGGCCAGGCGCGCTGCCCGCGCGGGACGTTCCTCTCCCGTCCGATGTGCCGGACGAGCCACCTGCGCC
The DNA here is from genome assembly GCF_044327625.1 of Streptomyces sp. NPDC018031. Classification (NCBI taxonomy): domain Bacteria; kingdom Bacillati; phylum Actinomycetota; class Actinomycetes; order Kitasatosporales; family Streptomycetaceae; genus Streptomyces; species Streptomyces sp. NPDC018031. The sequence continues at coordinate 839,091 of NZ_JBIRFT010000001.1, read as the reverse complement.
GGACGAGCCGCCCGCGCCGGACGAGCCGCCCGCGCCGGACGAGCCGTCAGCGGCGTCGGTGCCGCCCGTGCCGCGCACGGCGGACAAGCCGCCCCGCGCACCCCGTTCACCGGCACCCTGCGCCCCCCGTTCACCGGCGCCCGGGGAGTTCGCGGCGGTGGTGTCCTGGTGGGGGCCGCCGGCCCCGGCCGGGTCACCCGGCGGACCGGTGGAGCCGGGGGACGGCCCCCCGCCCGGCGCCACGGCGGCCGCCGAGGAGCCGCCCGCGCTGCTCCGGATCACCGTGGCACTGCCCTCCGTCCTGTCCGCCGAACTGGCCGTGGAGCCGCCCTCGGTGGGGCTGCCGCGACCGCTGCCGCGCGGGGGCGCCGACCGGGCGCTGCCCACCCTGCCCCCCGTCGGCCTGTCGTCCCTCCCCGCCGCCGGCACCCCGCTGCCGTCCACGCGACCCCCGCTGCCCGGAGACGGCCGGCACTCCGGCCCGGTGCCCGCCGGCACCGGCGGACCGTCCGCCGCCCTGGGCACCGCCGCCCCGCACCCGGACGCCGCCCCGGCCGGCACCCCGTCCGACGGCCGCCACGGCCACCCGGCGCGGATCCGCGAGACGGACCGCCCCGGCGACGCGGCGTATCCGCGGGTCCCGCACACACCACATGTCGCGGAGGCGGCGCGCCCGGGCGACCCCGATGGCGGCCCCCGGCCGGCGTCGCCGCCGCGGCCCGGGGCCGGCGCCACGTCCGCCGCCGGGCAGGGTGGCGGCGACCAGACCCAGCGCACGCTCGACCCGCACACCGTCTCCACGCCCCGCTTCCCCACCCCGGGCGGGTCCGCCGGTCCTCGGGCGAGGGACGCCGGTGCTCCGCTGCCCGAGCGCCCGCACGAGGTATCCGAGCTGCCGGGTTGATCCGGCCGCGCGCCCGCCGCGCCGCCCTTCCCTGCCGGTTCGACCACGGAAGCAGAGCACCTTGACGTTCATCCGCCACGCCTGCCCGGCACGGCCCCCCGTCCTCCCTCCCCCCACCCCGCACGCCCCCGCGCGTCCCGCGCCGCACCCGTTTCCCGCGGCGGTCACGCCGGGCCTCGCATCGGCCTTTCCAGCACCCTTTCCGCCCCTCTCCCTGGAGCGAGCGTGAAGAAGTCGGACAAGGAAATCATCGAGATCCTGGTGGCGTACGACGCCACCGAGTGCGCACACTCGGCCGCCCGGGTGGCCGGCTGCGACCCGAAGACGGTGCGCCGCTACGTCGCCGCCCGCGACGCCGGACGGCCGGTGACCGGACCCTCCCGGCGCGAGCGGGAGATCGACGGCCACATGGAGAAGATCGAGGAGTGGGTGGAGCGGTCCGAGGGGCACCTCAGCGCCGCCCGCGCCCACCAGCGGCTGCTGGCCATGGGCTACACCGGCAGCGAACGCACCACCCGGCGGGCGGTCGCCGAGGCCAAGGCACGCAGACGCGCCGGACACCCGCGCACCTACCGCCCGTGGATCGCCGAGCCCGGCCTGTGGCTGCAGTTCGACTGGGCCGACGGGCCGCTGCTGCCGGCCCCGGACGGGACGCGCCGCCGCACCGCGCTGTTCTGCGCCTGGCTGGCCTGGTCCCGGTTCCGGGTGGTCATCCCGTGCCGGGACCGGACGCTGCCCACCCTGGTGTGCTGTCTGGACACCACACTGCGCAGACTGGGCGGCGCGCCGACCCATCTGCTCACCCGCCCCCGCCGGGACGTCGGCATCCGCCACCCCGACCTGGTCCGGGCGGCCGGGCACTACGGGGTCCAGGTCCGGGTGTGCGCGCCGTACGATCCGCGGCGGCCCGGCGGCGGGCGCCCGGGCGAGGTGCGCCTCGCGCCCGCCGACCTGGTCCCCACCGGCACCGAACTGCGCCGCGAGTACGGGTCCCTGGACGAACTCCGGGACGCCTGCCGCGCTTTCGGGGACACGGTGAACGGTGGGCCGTGGCGCGGCCGGTGCGCCACCGGGGCCCCGGGCCGGCCGGCCCCGGCCGCGCCGGGCGGCGGCACGCCGTACGACCGGCTGACGGTGGAGCGGCAGCGGCTGCACCCGCTGCCCGACGCCCCCCGCACCGCGGAACTCGGCCGTCCCGCCATCGTGGGCGACGACCACACGGTCACCTTCGACGGGCTGCGCTACCCGGTGCTGTCGGTTCCGAGGGGCGGCACGGTGTGGTTACGAGCGGCGCGCGGCGAACTGGCCGTCGTCGCCGACCTGGACGGGCTGACCGAGGCGGCCCGGTTCCGGATCGGCCGGCGCGGCTTCCCGGGGACGTCCCCCGGCCGCTGACGGGGCGGGCCGGTGGCCGCGGGCACGGACGTGACGGCCGCCCGGCGCCGGACGGGACGGGCAGGACCGCGGGCCGCCCGTCCCGGCCGTGCCACGGAGTGCCCGGTCGGACGCGGGCCCACCGGGGCGGGCGTCCGTATCGCCCGTTCTGAAGCGCCGCTTGGCGCCGCGCGGCCCGCCCGGTCACGCGCATTGACGGCCGCCTCCGCCGGGTCCAGGCTTCTCGCGTCCGGCACCGGCCGCCGGGCACCGGCGGGCGGACATCCGCCCCGAGCGGTCACCGGCGGTCGCCCGCCGACCGCCGCCGCGACCCCGCCGGGCCCGGCCCGCACCGCCACCGGGCCCGGCGGCCCCGTCGCACCTGTCACTCCGGCGCCGTCACTCCGCCCCGGTCACCCCGGCCCGGTCACCCCGCGGCGGTCCCGTCGCCCGGGGCCGCGTCCGGCGGACGGCCCGGCCACCGCGGCGGTACCGTCACCCGCCGGTCCCGTCACCCGCCGGTACCGGCGAGGCGGGGCTCCAGCGCCGAGAAGACCTCGCCGTTCGCCGGCACGCCGACGCCCCGCCAGACGAAGGGGACACCCCGGGCGACCCCCAGATCGGCGCTGTCCATCAACTGGAAGTGCACATGCGGCTCGGTGGTGTTGCCGGAGTTCCCGCACCGGGCGATGGGCTGCCCGGCGCGCACCCGGTCGCCCGGCCGTACGGTGAGCGAGCCCTGCCGCAGGTGCGCGTACATCGCGAAGACCCCGTCACCCAGGTCCAGCAGCACGTGGTTGCCCACGATGCGCCGGGCGCCGCCCAGGGAACGGACCAGCTGCTCGACGAACCAGTACGGCAGGGCCGGTACGGAGTTGCGGCTGAGATGGTCCCGCTGGGTGTCGCGGGCGCTGACCACGGTGGCGTCGGCGACGGCCAGCACCGGGGCGTCGAAGGCGGGGAACGCCCGGTTGCGGCGCATCCACGGCCACCAGCCGAACCGCGGCCGGGAGCCGTCCGCGGGTTCCGCCACGATGTCGATGGCGTGCGACTGCCCCATGACGTACGTGCCGTGACTGGGCACCCGGTCGGCCGGGCTGTTCATCGCCGACCAGCGCCCGGTGACCGGTGCCAGCACCTCGACCGGCTCTCGCGGGGCGGCGGGCCCGGGGGCCGCGCCGCCCTCCGCCACCGGGATGGACGCCGGGTCCGGCGCCGTCCGCTCCGCGGCCGCCCGCCGCCGCTCCGCCAGGACCTGCAGCAGCATCGCCGCGCCCAGCGGAAACCAGCCCCACAGCCACGGGAGATCGAAGACGGCGCCGGCCACGGCGTAGGCGAAGAACACCGCCCAGCAGCAGCGGTAGAGCGGCACAAACGGATTACTCATGAAAAATCCCCCTAGTGAATGATCGGGCACCCGGCCGTGGACAGGCGTCCGCCGGATGGTCAGGGCCGCGCCGCGGCGAGGGCCACCAGCAGCGGGACGACCCGCCCCGCGGGCACCTCGTAGCGTCCGCGCCCGGCCGTGTGCAGCCATCCGGCGGCGGTCAGCTGCCGGAGGTGGTGGTAGATCTGGCCGGTGGTGCCCAGGCCGTCCTGGTCGGCCAGTTCGGCCGCGGTACGGCGGCCGCCCAGGATCTCGCGGAGCAGCCGCATCCGGACCGGATTGCCGAGCGCGGCGAACGCGTCGGCGGCGTCCGACCACGCGTCGTCCAGCAGCGCCCGGACCGGCAGGCCGTACTGCCATTCGTACGCCTCACCGGTCGGCAGCCGCACCGCACCCGTGAACAGCACCCCGCCGTCCTCCGCCCCGGCCTCGCCGAGCCGCGCCTTCAGACCCTCCAGGGCCCAGAACTGGTCGCGGGACGCCGGGCCCGGCGCCGAGGGGTGCTCGCCGGAGGGGTGCTCGCCGAGGGGGCCGGCCGCCTCCTCCAGTGCGGCCAGCCTCCGTTCGAGTGCGGCGACGCGCTCCTCCAGGCTCATGGCTCCATATTACGTAATTACGTAAGTACGGCAAGTCCGAGGTGGGGTGAGGGAAGGTCCCGCCACGCGCGGCCGCTGTCATCCCGCGCCGCGGGCCGCGCCTCCACACCGCCGGCGGCGCGGACGTACGCCGTGGCCCGGTCGGCCGCCGGCCGCGACTCCCGGTCGCCCAGCCGCGACGACTCCCGGTGGTCCAGCCGGAAACCGGTGCTCCGCGCGGCCCCCGGCATCGTCACCCGGCGTACCCGAAAATGGGCATGGCCGGGGGCGGCACCCCGTGCGTGCGGATCGCGGCCGTGCCCCCGCCGCTCCGCCCGCCTCCAGCAGGCGCGCACGCCGCCATTCGCGGTGCCGCGCGCCCCGCCGATGACCCGGGGCCGCCGGGCGGCCGGCCGGCGGCCGGCCGTGGGCCCGGGCTGCCCGGGACGGGCGTCACCGCGCCGAGGTGGCCACCTTCGCCCCGAAGCCGATCAGCGTGACGCCGGTGACCCGGTCCAGCGCCCGGCGGACCCGCGGCCTTTCGAACACCGACCTGGCCCGGGAGAGCAGATGGACGTAACCGCCCAGCCAGCCGAGCGTCAGCACGGTGTGGACCAGGACGAGCAGCCCCATCGCCGCCGCCGGGGGCAGCCCCTCGGGAGCCAGCGTCGGCAGCAGGCCGGTGTAGAACACGGCGATCTTCGGGTTGAGCAGATTGCTGACCAGCCCGGTCCGCCACGCGCTCCCCGACACCGGCGCCGCCGGACCGCTCGGCCCGCCCGCCGCCGCGGCCCGCCGACGGCTCTGCCACAGCGCCTGCCCGCCGAGGAACAGCAGGTACCCGGCGCCGAGCAGCTTGACCACCGTGTACGCCTCGGCGGAAGCGGCCAGCACCGCCGCCAGCCCGGCCACCGTGAGCGCCCCCCAGACCAGCAGCCCGACGGCGATCCCGGCCACCGTGCGCAGCCCGTCCGCCCGCCCGGCGGCGACCGCCCGCCTGGTCACCACCGCCATGTCCGGCCCGGGCACCACGGTCAGCAGGGCGAGCACACCGGCCGCGGTGATCATTTGTGCGAGCATGCGGCAAGTGTCTCAACCAGCGCCGCGCCACCTCGCACGGGCCCACCCGGCCCCGGCGCCGGTCACCGGGCCGCGGGCTACTCCGCCGCCGGGGCCTCGGCGATGCCGATCAGGCAGGACACCCCCGTGCCGGCGGGGCTGTCGAGCCAGGTGACCGGGTTGCGGCGTTCGGCGGTGGGCGTCCGCCTAGAGGCTCTGGAACGGTGGCATGATGCGGACGATCACGATCAGTCGCTCTCGCGGTGCCACCAGGAAGAAGAACCAGCCGCCTGCCGCGTCCATGCGACGCAGTCCACCCGGTCGGGGGCCGTTGCCGGAGTCGCTGACATCGACCCCCATCCCGGCCAGGTCGGCCAACTGCCCGGCCAGGCGCTCCACTTCGGTCACCACGTGAGCGGGGATACCGCCTGCCACGTGAGCGTGATCGGGGTCGTACTCCCAGCGCCAGTCGGTGCTCACCGCAGCGGGAGATCGAGCGCGGCGTGTGCGTCGTCAAGGATCCTGCCGATCGCGGAGGCGGCGCGTCGGGCCTGCGCCGCATCGCCGGTCTCGGCGGTGTCCTCCCAGTGACGGAACTCCCTCGCGAGATCCGGCTGCCGCTGGATGTGGATGTAGACCGCCCACTGGGCGATGAATCGCTGGAGGGGGGAGAGGTCGGAAGCCTGGCGGGACTGGTCGGCGGCCTGATCCAGTTCCCGGGTGAAGGCGGGCAGGGCGGCGGGTGCGATCTGCGCGACGGCCTGGCGGAGGGCCGTGACGGTGGCGGGCGGCTGAGGGATGAGTGGCTGCCCGGCGCTGGAGGTGGTCATTGCTGCTCCCATGGGCGAAATCCTGGTCCCTGGGAGCAGCGTATCGAGTGCGGGCTCGACCGCCCGAACGTGTTGAGGACGCGGCCCTTCAGCCTCCGGCCGGGGCGACGCCGATCGGGCAGGACACCCCCGTGCCGCCGATCCCGCAGTAACCCGCCGGGTTCTTGTCCAGGTACTGCTGGTGGTATGCCTCGGCCGCATAGAACGGGCCCGCGGGGAGGAGTTCCGTGGTGATCGTGCCGTACCCGGAGCCGGTGAGCCGGGACTGGTAGGCGGCGCGGGACGCCTCCGCCTCCTGCTGCTGCCGCTCGGAGTGGGTGTAGACGGCGGAGCGGTACTGGGTGCCGACGTCGTTGCCCTGGCGGAAGCCCTGCGTGGGGTCGTGCGACTCCCAGAACACCTTGAGCAGCGCGGTGTAGGAGACCAGCGCGGGGTCGTACACGACCCGGACCGCCTCGGTGTGCCCGGTCAGCCCGCTGCACACCTCCTCGTAGGTCGGGTTCGGGGTGTGTCCGCCCTGGTAGCCGACGAGCGTGGTCCACACCCCAGGGACCTGCCAGAACTTCCGCTCCGCGCCCCAGAAGCAGCCCAGCCCGAAGTCGGCCACGGCCAGGCCCTCGGGGTACGGGCCGGACAGCGGGTTGCCGAGCACGGTGTGCCGCTCCGGGACGGAGAACGCGGGCTCGGAGCGGCCGCCGAGTGCCTCCTCGGCGGTGGGGAGGTGGTTCTTGTGCCGGTTGAACAGCATCGCGAGCTCCTCGGCGGTGGACGGCGGTGGACGGCGGGGCGGACAGGGGCGTCGGGCGGCCACCGGGTGCGGGCGGCCGGGCCCGTGGGGATCAACGCCCGGGACCGGCGGGTCATTCCGGGCGGGCCCACTCCGGGTGGTGTCCTTCCGGGCGGGCCACTCCGGCGGGGCCGGTTCCGGGCGGCGCCGGTTTCCGCACCCGAACGGCTCCGGAGGGGCATGGCGCCTTCCGGAACGGGGCCGGAACGGGGCCGGCGACGGGGCCCGGGGCGGGGGCCCGCCGGACGGGGGCGGGAGCGGGGCGCGGTGCGCCGACCGGGGTGCCGGCCTCAGCGCGGCAGCTGGGCCGGGGTGCCGCCGTGGCGTTCCCAGCCGGCCACGGCCATCGTGCGGTAGGCCGCGTACGCCGCCGCCGGGTCCGGGTGGAACGACCACGGCACCGCGCCCACGTGCCCGTCCACCAGCCGCAGCTGCTCGATCGCCTCGCCGTACCGCTCGGCGTTGACCAGGAACCAGGAGAGCAGGTGCCGCACGTGCGGGACCACCGGATGGTCGGCCGGGGCGTGGTGGACGGCGTAGCGGGCGCCCTCGATCGCGTCGCCGATCACCGCGCTCTGGAACAGGGTGCGCACCATGTTCGCCTCCGGCAGGTGGTCGAAGACCGCGAACAGCGGCAGCGCGGGCAGCAGGCTTCCCTGCGGGGCGGAGGCGGCCGCGGCCCGGCCGAAGCTCTCGGCCTGGTCCTGCGAGCCGTGCCACTTCTCGGACCAGTACGGGAGCGCCGCCAGGTGCGCGCCCATGTGGTGCGGGGCCAGCTCGTTCACCTTGGACCAAAGCGCCTCGAAGTCGGCCTGGCGGTAGGCGAGCCCCCGGGCCACGATCAGCTCGATGATGTGCGGGACCGGGTCGCCCGGCGCCAGCAGCGCGGCCTCGGCGCAGACCGTCCGGGCCTCCTCCATGATCATCCGGAAGTCCTGGGAGGACGGGTCGCGCAGCGCCTGGACCACCAGGAACTGGGCCTGCACGGCCGCGCCGCCGGGGTCCTTGGGTGCCTGCACCCGCCAGGTCCGCAGCCACATCCCGCCCTGCCCGGGCGCCTGCGCCAGGTCGTGGGCGGCGGATCCGGCCAGCGTCTGCACGCGCTGCCAGCGCTGCTCGGAGGTGGCGTCGGTGAGGGCGAGCAGCCGGGCCGCGGGCTCCCACTCCTGGGTGCGGCCGATCTCCGCGAGCGCGTCGGTCAGCTGCGGGTCGGGGCCCGGCAGCCGTACGTCGAGGCGTTCCCTGGGCAGGAAGCCGTAGGCGCTGGTGTCCTCGGCCGGTCCGGCGCTGCGCTCGAACTCCGCCCGGCTCCGTTTGCGCAGCAGGGCGGGCACCGCCAGGACACCGCAGATGGTGACGATGCCGATGAGGATGTAGAGAAGTTCCATGATCCGTCCCCGTTGCGGTGCCGTGGTGGTGTGCTGGTGCGGGTCCGCGGTACCGCCTGGCGCGGCGGCCCACGGAGTACAGCGTAGGCACGGCGCTCGCGGACCGGGACCGGCGGCGGGCATTACGCTCGGGCGCATGACCGACGACCACACCAACCAGCGCCACGCGTCGCAGAACTTCGAGACGCTCGCCATCCACGCGGGACAGGAGGCGGATCCGCTCACCGGCGCCGTCGTCCCCCCGATCTACCAGGTGTCCACCTACAAGCAGGACGGGGTGGGCGGGCTGCGCGGCGGCTACGAGTACAGCCGCTCGGCCAACCCGACGCGAACCGCCCTGGAGGAGAATCTGGCGGCCCTGGAGGGCGGCCGTCGCGGCCTCGCCTTCGCCTCCGGGCTGGCGGCCGAGGACTGCCTGCTGCGCACCCTGCTGGTCCCCGGCGACCACGTGGTCATCCCGAGTGACGCCTACGGCGGCACCTTCCGGCTCTTCGCCAAGGTGCTGGAGCGCTGGGGTGTGGAGTGGTCGGTCGCCGACTCCTCGGACCCGGCGTCGGTGCGTGCGGCGCTGCGGCCCCGTACCAGGGTCGTGTGGGTGGAGACGCCGACCAACCCGCTGCTCGGCATCACCGACATCGCCGCCGTCGCGGAGATCGCCCGGGCCGCCGGGGCCCGCCTAGTGGTGGACAACACCTTCGCCAGCCCGTACCTCCAGCAGCCGCTGGCGCTGGGCGCGGACGTGGTGGTGCACTCCACCACCAAGTACATGGGCGGTCACTCCGACGTGGTGGGCGGTGCGCTGATCACCTCCGACGCCGGCCTCGCGGAGGAACTGGCCTACCACCAGAACGCGATGGGCGCGGTGGCCGGCCCGTTCGACGCCTGGCTGGTGCTGCGCGGCATCAAGACGCTGGCGGTGCGCATGGACCGGCACAGCGCCAACGCGGCCCGGGTGGCCGAACTGCTCACCTCGCACCCCAAGGTCACCCGGGTCTACTACCCGGGGCTGCCGGAGCACCCGGGCCACGAGACCGCGGTGAAGCAGATGCGGTCCTTCGGCGGCATGGTCTCGTTCCGGGTGGCCGGTGGCGAGGAGGCGGCGGTCGAGGTGTGCAACCGGGCCCGGCTGTTCACCCTCGGCGAGTCGCTGGGCGGCGTGGAGTCGCTGATCGAGCACCCGGGCCGGATGACGCACGCCTCGACGGCCGGTTCGGCGCTGGAGGTGCCCGCCGACCTGGTGCGGCTGTCGGTCGGTATCGAGTCGGTGGACGACCTGCTGGCGGACCTGTCGCAGGCGCTGGGCTGACCCGCCCGCGCGGACCGGCCGGGGACGGGCCGGGCTGGCCCCGGTGACCGGGTGGTGCCCGGTCCGGGCGCCCGGCGGTCCGCGGGCCACGGCCCCGGCCACCGCGTGGTGGCCGGGGCCGTCGGGTGCCGGCGTGGCCGCGCGGCGGGTGCGGTGCCGGGAGCGGGTGGTCCGGGTGTGCGGGTCACCAGCCTTCCAGCGGCGGGGTGGTCTCCATCGGCGGGGTGGCCCACGGCTCGGCGATCACCGCCCACACGGTGAAGGCGATCACCGCCGCGAGCAGCAGCCACCAGCCGATCGTCCGCACCACGCGGCGGCGGCGCAGCATCCGGTGCCCGCGGCCGGCGGCGTGGAGTGCCAGTCGCGCGGGCACCACCGGGCGGGGCGGCCCGTCCAGCATCCGGCGCACCTGGTCCTCCCTGCGTTCCGGGCTTCTCACGGGGCCGCCTCCCGGGTGGCCCCGGACGGGCCGGGCCGTGGCGGTGGCGGGTCGCAGGCCGCGGTCCCGGGTCCGGAGGGGCGGGGCGGTCGCGGTGGCGGGCCGCCGGTGGTGGGGGCGCGGCGGGCGGTGGTTTCGGCGGTGGTCCGGGGGGCGGGCGTGGCCGGCCGGCCGGGACGGTGCCCGGAAGGCGGGCGGGCCGGGGGCCGGGGGCCGCGTGCGGCCGGTGCTCCGTACCGGGTCGCGTCGACCAGCCGGAACACCGCGCGGGTGCAGATGGCCCGTACCCGGTCCACCGGCAGGCCGAGGGTGGCGGCGGCCTGTTCCTCGGCGATGCCCTCGTAGAGCCGGAGTACCAGCACCAGCCGTTCCTGCGGGGCGAGTGGTTCCAGCAGGCCCCCGCCGGCGGCCCGGGGGCGGGCGCCGGGCCGGGCCGCGGGCCCGCCGCCGGGGCTGGTGTCCGGGGTGCCGGGGGCGGTGTCCGCGGAGCCCTCGCGGACCGGTCGGGCGAGGGCCGTGCGCAGCCGGGCGGCGAGGCCGCCGACCGCACCGGAGGTGACCGTGGGTCCCGGGCGGCGGGGCCGTTCGGGCCGGTACCGCCAGGCGGTGTGTGCGTAGCGGGCGGCCAGTTCCTGCCGGGCGCGGTCGTAGGGGTCCTCGCCGCGCAGCCGGTCCCAGGCCGCGTAGGTGCCGGCCAGGGCGCGGGCCAGCAGGTCCTCGGCGGCCGGGCAGCGCTCGGGCGGCTCGCCGGTCAGCAGCGCGGCGGCATGCAGCAGTCGGCCTCCGGCGCCCGCGACGAATGTCTCGAATTCCCGGGCCCGGCGGATCTCTCGCTCTGCCCGCCGCTTCCGCACCGTGCCTCCCGTGTCTTCAGGACACGTCAGCGCGGCCGTGGGGTCAAGAGGCGGGAGCCGCCTGTGGCAGCGCGCTGTGGACGGCGGACAGCGCGGTGTTGAAGCGGGTCAGCAGTTCGCAGAAGACATCGCGCTCGTCGGATGTCCACTCCTCGGTCACCAGCGCCATCAAGTCGCGGCGGGAGGACCGTACTTCCTCCAGGCGGGCCTTGCCGCGCGGGGAGAGCTGGAGGACGACGGCGCGCCCGTCCTCGGGGTGCGAGGTCCGTTTGACCATGCCGGAGTCGACCAGCGGGGCCACCTGGCGGGTCACGGTGGAGGAGTCGATGCCCATCCCGGCGGCGAGCGCCTTGACTCCCATCGGGCCTTCCTGGTCGAGCCGGTTGAGCAGCAGGTACGCGGCGCGGTCCATGGAATTGCGGGCGGAGCCGATGCCGCCGAGCCGGGTCTGTTCCGCGCGGCGGGCGAAGAGGGCGACCTGGTGCTGAAGGGCGTCGAGTACGTTCGTGTCGAGTTGAGTCGTCATGTCCGATGAGGTGGGCATGGCCTGGGGCTCACTTCGTGCGGTGGTCTGTGGAATGGGGCACAGAGTACGCGGCCCCGGCGTTCCCCGTGCCAGGGCTGCACAAACCTGCCGTTCCGGTCCGGCCGCCGCCGCCGGGAGGGACGTAAGCTGCGAGACTGGCCGCATGGCTGCACGACCGACATCAGGTGCCGGGAACCGGGTCCCGACCGGCGGGTCCCCGGACGACACCCCTCTCGCCACGCCGGCGATCCCCGCGTCCGCCGTCTCGCTGCGGGACATCCGCGCGGCGCAGCGGATGCTCTCCGGGGTGTCCCGGACGACCGCTCTGGAGGGCAGCCGGTTCCTGACCGGGCTGCTCGGCTCACCGGTCCACTTCAAGTGCGAGAACCTCCAGCGGACCGGCTCCTTCAAGGTGCGCGGCGCGTATGTGCGGATCGCCGGGCTCTCCGAGCGGGAGCGGGCGGCGGGCGTGGTGGCGGCGAGCGCCGGCAACCACGCCCAGGGCGTGGCGCTGGCGGCGTCGCTGCTCGGGGTGCGGTCCACGGTGTTCATGCCGGTGGGCGCGCCGCTGCCGAAGGTCGCCGCGACCCGGGAGTACGGGGCGCGGGTGCGGCTGCACGGGCACGTGGTGGACGAGACGCTGCGGGCCGCCCAGGAGTACGCCCGGGAGACGGGCGCGGTCTTCATCCATCCCTTCGACCACCCCGACGTCATCGCCGGCCAGGGCACGGTGGGGCTGGAGATCCTGGAGCAGTGCCCCGAGGTCCGCACCATCGTGGTGGGCATCGGCGGCGGCGGGCTGGCGGCCGGGATCGCGGTGGCGGTGAAGGCGCTGCGGCCGGACGTGCGGATCGTGGGTGTGCAGGCGGCCGGCGCCGCGGCGTACCCGCCGTCGCTCGCCGCCGGGCGCCCGGTGTCCATCCACGAGCCGGCGACGATGGCGGACGGCATCAAGGTCGGCCGGCCGGGGGACGTGCCGTTCAAAATCATTGGCGATCTCGTCGACGAGGTCCGTACGGTCTCCGAGGATGCGCTCTCCAGCGCCCTGCTGCTGTGCCTGGAGCGGGCGAAGCTGGTGGTCGAGCCGGCCGGGGCCAGTCCGGTGGCCGCGCTGCTGGCGGATCCGGACTCCTTCCAGGGGCCGGTGGTGGCGGTGCTGTCGGGCGGCAATGTGGACCCGCTGCTGATGCAGCGGATTCTCCGGCACGGCATGGCCGCGGCGGGCCGCTACCTGTCGCTGCGGCTGCGGCTGACCGACCGTCCCGGCGCGCTGGCCACCCTGCTGGGCGTGCTGTCGGAGGTCGACGCCAACGTGCTGGACGTGAGCCATGTGCGGACCGACCCCCGGCTCGGGCTCACCGAGGCGGAGGTGGAGCTGCAGCTGGAGACGAAGGGGCCGGAGCACTGCGCCGAGGTCGCCAAGGCGCTGGGCGAGGCCGGGTACACCGTGATGCCGTGACTCCCGTGGGCACGTAGAACGGGAGGACGGAGCACCAGGCACCACCTGAACGACCTGATCCCGACACCCCCTGGGGGGAACTACATGCCAGGCGCCATCTATGCCGAAGGTCTGGTGAAGACCTTCGGTGAGGTAACGGCTCTGGACGGCGTCGATCTCGACGTCCCGGAAGGAACCGTGCTCGGACTGCTCGGCCCCAACGGAGCAGGCAAGACCACGGCGGTCCGCGTGCTGACGACACTGCTGACACCGGACAGCGGCCGGGCGGTCGTGGCCGGGGTGGACGTGCTCAAGCACCCGAACGAGGTCCGCCGGTCCATCGGGCTGTCCGGCCAGTTCGCGGCGGTCGACGAGTACCTCACCGGCCGCGAGAACCTGCAGATGGTCGGTCAGCTGTACCAGTTGAGCGCCCGTGACGCGAAGGCGCGCGCGGGCGTGCTGCTGGAGCGGTTCGACCTGGCCGCCGCCGCCGACCGTCCCGCCAAGACCTACTCCGGCGGTATGCGGCGCCGGCTGGACCTGGCCGCCGCCCTGGTGGTGAGTCCGCCGGTGATGTTCATGGACGAGCCGACCACCGGCCTGGACCCGCGCAACCGGCAGGCGCTGTGGGAGGTGATCCAGGACCTGGTGAAGCAGGGCACCACGCTGCTGCTCACCACCCAGTACCTGGAGGAGGCCGACCACCTCGCGCACGACATCGCGGTGGTCGACCACGGCCGGGTCATCGCCCGCGGCACCTCCGACCAGCTCAAGGCCCGTACCGGCGGTGAGCGGGTGGAGGTCGTGGTGCACGACCCGGAGCGCATCGGCACCGCCCGGGAGGTGCTGCGCGCCCTCGGCAAGGGCGAGACGACGGTCCAGGAGCACACCCGGAAGGTCACCGTCCCGGTGGTGGGCGGCGCCAAGCTCCTCGCCGAGATCATCCGTGAGCTGGACGGCCGGGGCGTGGAGATCGACGACATCGGGCTGCGCCGGCCCACCCTGGACGACGTCTTCCTCTCCCTCACCGGGCACCGGGCCGAGACCGGCGCGGACGAGGAGGCGGGGAACGGCGGCGGCCCGGGCGGGGACGCCGACGGCCGTCGCGGCGGCTCCGGGCGGAACCGGACCGGGGGAGACACCGAGCAGGAGGCCGTGCGATGACCGTGCTCGACAAGACCAAGGTGGCCGGCGGTCCGGTGGCGCCGCCGCCGCGCGGCGGGATCACGCAGTCGGTGCGCGACTCGCTCGTCATCGCCCGGCGGAACCTGATCAGGATGGTCCGGATCCCCGAAGTGGTGATCTTCGGCCTCATCCAGCCGATCATGTTCGTGGTGCTGTTCAGCTACGTCTTCGGCGGGTCGATAGACGTCGGCGGCAACACCGACCCGTCGACCTACCGCGAGTTCCTGATGGCGGGCATCTTCGCGCAGACCGTCACCTTCGCCACCGCCGGCGCGGGCGCGGGCATCGCGGAGGACATGCACAAGGGGCTGGTCGACCGGTTCCGGTCGCTGCCCATGGCGCGCGGCGCGGTGCTCACCGGGCGCACCCTCGCGGACCTGGTGCAGACCGCGCTGACCCTGGTGGTGATGGCGGTCGTCGCGGTCATCGTCGGCTGGCGGATCCACGAGGGCGTCCCGCGCGCGCTGGCCGGTTTCGCGCTGCTGCTCCTGCTGGGCTACGCCTTCTCCTGGATCGGGGCGCTGATCGGCCTGTCGGTGCGCACCCCGGAGGCGGCCACCTCGGGCGGTCTGATCTGGCTGTTCCCGCTGACCTTCGTCTCCAACGCGTTCGTGCCCTCGGACAACATGCCGGCGGCGCTTCAGCACATCGCCGAGTGGAACCCGTTCAGCACCACCGTGCAGGCCTGCCGTGAGCTGTTCGGCAACCTGCCGGAGGGCTACCCGGTGCCGGACGCGTGGCCGATGCAGCACCCGGTGCTGGCCTCGGTCATCTGGTCGGTGCTGATCATCGCGTTCTTCCGGACGCTGGCGGTGCGCAAGTACCGTTCCGCCGCGGCCTGAGCCGGCCGCCGCGCCGACGGAGGCCGGCGGTACGCGCGGACGACATGGGGAATCCCCCGGCGCCGGGTGCGCCGGGGGATTCGTCGTCGTGGTGGCCGGTGCGCCCGGCCGGTGGCGGTCAGCCCTGGTAGGGCTTGGCCTCCAGGATGCGCACCGAAGCGGTCTTGCCGTTCGGCAGCTCGTACGCGGCGTCCTCGCCGACCTTCTTGCCGTTCACGCCCGAGCCCAGCGGCGACTGCGGCGAGTAGGTCTCGATGTCCGAGCTCGCGTACTCCCGGGACGCCAGCAGGAAGCTCAGGGTGTCGTCCGGGTCGCCGTCGAAGGCGATGGTGACGACCATGCCGGGGGCGACCACACCGGTGTCCGCCGGGGCCTCGCCGACCTTGGCGTGCTGCAGGAGCTGGGTCAGCTGGCGCACGCGGAGCTCCTGCTTGCCCTGCTCCTCCTTGGCGGCGTGGTACCCGCCGTTCTCCCGCAGGTCACCCTCCTCGCGGGCAGCCTCGATCTTCTTCGCGATCTCGACCCGTGCGGGACCCGACAGGTACTCCAGCTCGGCCTTGAGCTGGTCGTACGCCTCCTGGGTCAGCCAGGTGACGTTCTCGCTGGTCTGGGTCACAGGTGCTCCTCGTCGGTACTGGGAAATACAAATGAACGCCCTACTCAGAAGGGTGCGCCTTCGAAGCCGGGCGAAACCACGAGCCTAACAATTTCGACGGCAAAGCGGGAGGAGTGCGACGTATCGATCGGGGAAGTGGTGTGCGGCGCGACGGTCGGCAGCGCATCGCTCCGTGGTGCGCCGTGGTGCGCCGTGAGGCGTCGTATGACGGGGGCTGCGCGGCGCGCGGCGGAGTCCGCCCGGCGCCCGGACGGCGCGGCGTGCCCGCGGGGCCCCGGACCGTCCGGGGCGCGGCGGGCCGTCCGGTCAGCTGCCGGCGGCCGCCTTGCAGTCGATCAGCTCGGCGGTCGTCGCCCGCTCGGTGGTACGGACCGTGACGACCTCGTCGACCTGCTCCGAGCGCTGGTCGAAGGTGAAGTCCTTGAGGCCCACCTCGGCGCCGCTCTCCGCGATCGAGCGCACCGTGCACACCCCGGTGGCGTCCTTGTCCTTGCGGACCTCCAGGTGGACCTTGACGGCATCGTCGGAGACCACCTGGAAACCGATCAGCCGCCCGCTGACGTCCTCACCGGCGACATAGGAGTAACCGAACCAGGCGACCGTGCCGAGCAGCAGCGCGCCGAGCACCCCGCCGACGATCTTGAGCGTCCGGTCGGCGCGCTCGTCACCGGACCGGCCGTACCGCCCGCCCGGGGCGTCTGATCGCACCGTCGCCATGATCGCCCTCCCTGATGAGGCCCTGGAATTTTTCCTGCTTGATCTGGGTCACTATAGAAGCCGCCCCGCGAGGACGTCCCTCCGGGACGGCGCCCGCCCGCCCGTCACCCGACCACCGCACCGCACCCGGGACCGTCCCGCGCCCCGTGCCGGGGACGGACGATGTCCCGCCGCCCCACGTCCGCCTTCCGCTCCACCCCGCCGTCCGCTGCGGACGGCACCCGTTGAATGCGACCAATCAATTGAGGATCGAGCCTTGACTGAGCAGCTGCGACTGATGGCCGTGCACGCCCACCCCGACGACGAGTCGAGCAAGGGCGCGGCCACCATGGCGAAGTACGTGTCCGAGGGGGTGGATGTACTGGTCGCCACCTGCACCGGCGGGGAGCGCGGCTCCATCCTCAACCCCAAGCTCCAGGGCGACGAGTACATCGAGAAGAACATCCACGAGGTCCGCGCCAAGGAGATGGACGAGGCGCGCGAGATCCTCGGCGTCAAGCAGGAGTGGCTGGGCTTCGTGGACTCCGGGCTGCCCGAGGGGGACCCGCTGCCGCCGCTGCCGGAGGGCTGCTTCGCGCTGGAGGACGTGGACGAGGCCGCGGGCCGGCTGGTGAAGCTGATCCGCGAGTTCCGGCCGCACGTGATCACCACGTACGACGAGAACGGCGGGTACCCGCACCCCGACCACATCATGACCCACAAGATCACCATGGTGGCCTTCGAGGCCGCCGGGGACCCGGAGAAGTACCCGGGCACCGGTGAGCCCTGGCAGCCGCAGAAGCTCTACTACAACCAGGGCTTCAACCGGCAGCGCACCACGGCGCTGCACGAGGCGCTGCTGGAGCGCGGCATGGAGTCCCCCTACGGGGAGTGGCTGGAGCGCTGGAAGGACTTCCAGAAGCGCGAGCGCACCCTGACCACCTTCGTGCCGTGCGCGGACTTCTTCGAGATCCGCGACAAGGCGCTGATCGCGCACCGCACGCAGATCGACCCCGACGGCGGCTGGTTCCGGGTCCCGATGGAGATCCAGAAGGAGGTCTGGCCGACCGAGGAGTACGAGCTGGCCAGGTCTTTGGTGGAGACCTCCCTCCCCGAGGACGACCTCTTCGCGGGCATCCGCAACAATTGACCTCATGATGAGCGCGACCAGCTCCCTCGCCCTGACCCACGCGGCCCCGGTTCTCCAGCTCGCCAAGGACCTGGACAAGAACAAGGTGACGCCGGGTGTGCTCGGCTTCCTCGTGTTCGCGGTGATCGGCGCCGCCGTGTGGCTGCTGATGAAGTCCATGAACAAGCACATGAAGAAGGTCGACTTCGAGGTCGAGCCGGAGTCCGGGCCGGGCCGGGCCCCCGGGGCGGCCAAGTCCGCCACGGCGGGCTCCCCGGCGAAGCCCTCCACCGCCGAGAGCTGACGCCGGTACGGCGCGTCCCGGGGCCGTGGCGCCCGGGACGCGCCGTACCGCGGCCGTGCGGCCGCGGCGGGTCAGCCCGCCGGGCGGCCCGGCAGGACGGCCATCACCTCGCGGGCGCGGCGGCCGGGCACCATCCCCAGCTGCCACGCCTGCCAGCCGGTCTCCGGTTCCACACCGCGCTCCAGGACCAGGGCGAACGCCGTCACGAGGCTCTCCAGCGACGGGTCCTGCGCCCAGCCGGTCTCCCGGTTCTCGCGCAGGTCGCGGCCGAGCTCGGCCAGCTCCTCCTGGGCGACCGCTCCGCCGATCACCGACCCGCCGGCGGAGGCGAACGGCAGCAGGGTGCAGCGCAGGAAACGCGCCCAGGTCCCGCCGCGCCGGTCGCCGTACCCGGTGAACAGGGCCGCCGCCTCGTCCGCCAGCTCCAGCGCCTGCGCGGCCCGCCCGTTGCCGGCGTCGATCACCGCCAGCTCCACACACGACCACGCCTCGCCGTGCGCCACCCCCGCCCGGCGGAAGTCCTGGCGGGCGTCCTGGAGCAGCTGGCGGGCGAAGCCGCTGTTGCGCAGCGACCCGGTCTGCGCCGCCCGCAGGTCGCGGGTGACCCGGGCCGAGTGGTGCCGGGCGCAGGCCAGCCCGTACACGTCCCGCATCCGGCTGAACAGGGTGCGGGCCCGCTCCAGGTCGCGCACCGCCGAGTCGTGGTCGCCGCGCTCCTCCAGCGCCTGGCCGAGGTAGTACAGGGTCCACGCCTCGCCCCGGGCGTCCTCGTTCTCCCGGTGCCGGGTGAGCGCCTGGCGCAGCTGGTCCACGGCCGCCGTCGGGTCCTGGTCCACCAGCCGGGCGCGGGCCAGCTGGGTCAGCGCCCACGCCTCGCCGCGCGGGTCGCGGGTCCGGCCGTACGCCTCCAGCGCCTCCCGCAGCTCCGCCTCGGCGGCGGGCACGTCGCCCATCCGCAGCAGGGCCTGCCCCAGCTGGAAGTGCGCCCACGCCTGGCCGTGCACGCTCTCGCTCTCCCGGTGCAGCTCCAGCGCTTCCCGGAGCAGCTCCAGCGCCTCGCCGAGCCGGGCCCGGTCGCGTTCGACGGCGCCCAGGGCGTGCAGGGTCCAGGCCCGGTCCGCGCGCAGTTCCTCGCTCCGCTGCACCTCCAGCGCCTCCCGGAGCCTGGCCGCCGCCTCCGCCAGCTGACCCTGGTGGTGCAGGGTGATGCCCAGGTCGCGCAGGGCCCGTGCGGCGCCCGCCTGGTGGTGCGCCTCGAAGTACAGGCTGACCACCGAGGACAGGGTGGTACGGGCCTGGTCCAGCTCACCGAGCTGGCGGGCGGCGACGCCGGTGCGCCACTGCACCGAGCGGGTCAGCAGCCCGTGGTCCGCGGCCTGGGTCAGCTCGCTCAGCTCCCCCAGCCGGTACAGGTCGCCGCGGAGCAGGCAGTAGTCGCACAGCGCCCCCAGCAGGTGCAGCACCGCCGACTGGTCGACGCCCTCGGTGTGCCGCAGGGCGGCGGTGATGAAACTCGACTCGTCGTCCAGCCACCGCAGCGCCGCGTCCAGCGAGGTGAAGCCGTGCCCGTCGAAGCGGTCGGCGCGGGTGGAGGTCTTGCCGTCCACCAGCCGGATCACCGAGTCGGCCAGCTCCGCGTAGCTGCGGATCAGCCGCTCTTGCGCGGCCACCCGCTCGCCGGGCTCCTCCTCGGCCAGCAGCCGGGCCTGCGCGAAGCCGCGGACCAGGTCGTGCAGCCGGTAGCGGTTGCCGCGCACATGCTGGAGGAGCCCGGCGCGGGCCAGTGCGGCCAGCTGCCGGCCGGCCTCCCGCTGTGCGGCCTCCCCGGCCGGCGCGGCCGTCCCGGCGGGGGCCGGCCCGGCGACGGCCGGGCCCAGCAGGGCGGCGGCCGCGGCGGTGCCCAGGCTGGCCCGGCCGACCAGCGCCAGCCGGCGCAGCAGCCGCCGGGCCTCCTCGGTCTGGTCCGCGTAGCGCAGCCACAGGGTCCGCTGCACCGGGTCCGCCGGAGCCCCGCCGGGCCGCTCGCCGCCGGCGGCAGCGCCGGTAGCGCCGGTAGCGCCGGTAGCGCCGGCCGCCGGCTCCGCCGCGGGGCCGGCGCCGGAGACGGCGGCCAGGTCGGCGGCGAGCGCGGCGGGGGTGCGGGCGCCGAGCGAGGACCCGGCGATCCGCAGGGCCATCGGCAGCCGGCCGCACAGCTCGCCGATCCTGGTGAACGCCTGGGCGTCGTACGGCCCCATCGCGGCGGGGTCGTCCGCGGACTCCCGCAGCAGCTCCTCCGCTCCCGGTCCGTCCAGCGGGCCGACCGGCAGTTCGTGCACCCAGGCGCCGGTGCCGGGCGGCAGCGCCAGCGGGCGGCGGGCGGTGACCAGGACCAGGCTGTCGGAGCGCTCCGGGATGAGGGTGCGGATCTGCTCGGCGTCCGACGCGTCGTCCAGCACCACCGTCACCGGCAGATCGGTCAGGTGCTGGTGGTACAGCTCGGTGAGCCGCCTGACGTGCTGCTCGGGAGTGGTGCGTTCGCGGAAGAGCAACTGGTCGCGGGGGGCGCCGAGGCGGTTGAGCAGGTGCAGCAGCGCGTCCCGGGTGGGCAGCGGGGGCTGGCCGGGCGTGTCGCCGCGCAGGTCGACCAGGCACGCGCCGCGGAACTGGTCGCGCAGGTGGTGCGCGGCCCGTACCGCGAGCATGGTGCGGCCGGCCCCGGCCGGGCCGTGCAGCACCACCACGGTGGGCCGGGTCTCGGTGCTGGCCCGCGCCTGCTGCACCCACTGCGCGATCCGGCTGAGCTGCGCGTGCCGCCCGGCGAACGGGCCGTCCGCCTCGGGCAGGTGCCGGAAGGAGCGTTCCAGTACGGTGCGCCGCCGGGCGGCGGCGCTGCGGTCCGCGCCGCGCAGCCGCGGGGTGCCGGAACCGGCCGCGGCGGGCCGGTCGGTGGCCGCGGAGCGGCTGCGGGTGGGGCGGCGGGCCGCCGCGGCGGTCATCCGGTGCCGGTCCAGGAACGGGCGGATGCCCCGCACCTCGACCGCGGTGAGCCACTGCAACCGCAGCTGTTCCGGGCCGCCGGGCCGGCCGCGCAGCGCGGCCCGGCGGTGCGCGGCCGGCCAGTGGCCGCCGGCGAGTCTGGCGACGGTGGCCGCGGACCCGGCCACCGCGACGGCCGCCCCCGCCCCCAGCGCGGTACCGGCCGAGGTGCCCAGGCCCAGGTCGGCGCCGAACGCCGCCACCGAGGTGACGGCGGTGACCAGCGCCGGGGTGGCCAGCCGCCGCCGGGACAGCCGCTCCGACAGCGGCAGCACCCCGGCGTCCGCCTCCTCCAGCGCCGCCAGGTAGGCGGTGTACTCCTCGGCGGCGGCCTGGGCGATGTCGTCCAGGGAGGCGCGGGCCCGGCCCAGGAGCACCGCGCCGTCCGTCCGGCCGGCGGACCGGCGCACCTCCTCCTCGACCGCGCCCGCCAGCAGCCGTTCCACCTCGGCCCGATGGCTGTCCTGTACAACGATCCGTGCGTCCGGCATCCGGTCCCCCTCCTGCTCCGTGCTCGGACCGGCTCCACCGCGCGGCGCGCGGTGGAGCCCCCTTCCCCAGAGTCTTCCGCGTCCGTCGATTTTCAGTCAGGGCACCTGTGTTTCCGTCAGGTCTGCCGGGAACCCGGGGGGTTGGCGGGCGGCGGCCCGGTCCCGGGCACGGCGGCCGGGACCCGGTCGTCCGTGGTGTGTCCGGCCGGTACCGGCCCGGCACGGCGCGCGCCGGGCCCGTATCCCGGGGCGCGACATCCGCCGCGGCGCGGGGGCTGCCTCCCGGCGCAGGGCGGCCGGTGGGGGAGGATAGGCGCATGCCGAACCGTCTGGCGCACGAGACGTCCCCGTACCTCCTCCAGCACGCCGACAACCCGGTCGACTGGTGGCCGTGGGTCCCCGAGGCGTTCGCCGAGGCGCGGCGCCGGGACGTCCCGGTGCTGCTGAGCGTCGGGTACTCCTCGTGCCACTGGTGCCATGTGATGGCTCACGAGAGCTTCGAGGACCAGGAGACCGCCGACAAGCTCAACGAGCACTTCGTGTCGGTCAAGGTGGACCGGGAGGAGCGCCCGGACATCGACGCCGTGTACATGGAGGCGGTGCAGGCGGCCACCGGGCAGGGCGGCTGGCCGATGACGGTGTTCCTCACCCCCGACGCCGAACCCTTCTACTTCGGCACCTACTTCCCGCCCGACCCCCGGCACGGGATGCCGTCCTTCCGCCAGGTGCTGGAGGGGGTGCGGGCGGCCTGGGCCGACCGGCGCGGGGAGGTCACCGAGGTCGCCGGGCGGATCGTGCGCGACCTGGCCGAGCGCTCCCTGCCCTACGGCATGCCCCGCCCGCCGGAGGCGGACGACCTGCACGGCGGGCTGCTGGCACTGACCCGGGAGTTCGACGCGGCGCGCGGCGGGTTCGGCGGGGCGCCGAAGTTCCCGCCGTCCATGGTGCTGGAGTTCCTGCTGCGCCACCACGCCCGTACCGGCTCCCAGGCGGCCCTGCAGATGGCGCGGGCGACCTGCGAGGCGATGGCCCGCGGCGGCATCTACGACCAGCTCGGCGGCGGCTTCGCCCGCTACTCGGTGGACGCCGCGTGGGTGGTGCCGCACTTCGAGAAGATGCTCTACGACAACGCCCTGCTGTGCCGGGTCTACGCGCACCTGTGGCGGGCCACCGGCTCGGACCTGGCCCGCCGGATCGCGCTGGGCACGGCGGACTTCCTGGTCCGGGAACTCCGCACCACGCAGGGCGGCTTCGCGTCCGCGCTGGACGCCGACAGCGAGACCGGGGACGGCCGGCACGCCGAGGGCGCGTTCTACGTGTGGACGCCGGGGCAGCTGGCCGAGGTGCTCGGGGAGGAGGACGCGGAGTTCGCCGCCCGCCACTTCGGGGTCACCGAGGAGGGGACGTTCGAGGAGGGCGCGTCGGTGCTGCGGCTGCCGTCCGGGGCCGGCGACGCCGACCCGGAGCGGCTCGCCTCGGTCGTCGAGCGGCTGTTCGCCGCCCGGGAGCGGCGGCCGCGCCCCGGCCGGGACGACAAGATCGTCGCCGCCTGGAACGGGCTGGCGATCGCGGCGCTGGCCGAGACCGGCGCCTACTTCGACCGCCCGGACCTGGTCGAGGCCGCCACCGCCGCGGCGGACCTGCTGGTCCGGGTGCACATGGACTACCACGGCCGGCTGGCCCGCACCTCGCTGGACGGCACCGCGGGCGGCCACGCGGGGGTGCTGGAGGACTACGCCGACGTCGCCGAGGGGTTCCTGACCCTGGCTTCGGTGACCGGTGAGGGGGTGTGGGTGGAGTTCTCCGGGCTGCTGCTGGACACCGTGCTGCGGCACTTCACCGCGCCCGACGGCACCCTCTACGACACCGCGGACGACGCGGAGACCCTGATCCGCCGCCCGCAGGACCCGACCGACAACGCCGCCCCCTCCGGTTGGACGGCCGCCGCCCAGGCGCTGGTCAGCTACGCGGCGCTGACCGGCAGCGGCCGCCACCGGGAGGCGGGGGAGCAGGCGCTGGGCGTGGTGAAGGCGCTGGGGTCGCGGGCACCGCGGTTCATCGGCTGGGGGCTGGCGGCCGCCGAGGCGGTGCTCGACGGCCCGCGGGAGGTCGCGGTGGTCGGCCCCGAGGGCGATCCGGCGACCCGCGCGCTGCACCGCACGGCGCTGCTGGGCACCGCGCCGGGCGCGGTGGTCGCGGTCGGTGAGCCGGGCTCCGCGGAGCTGCCGCTGCTGGTGGACCGGCCGCTGTTCCAGGGCCGTCCCGCCGCGTACGTGTGCCGCAACTTCACCTGCGACGCGCCGACCGCCGATCCGAAGGTGCTGGCGGCGGCGGTGCGCGGCGCGGGTGAGGACCTGCCCGCGGCGGGCGGACCGGGGCCCGCCTGACGCCGCGTGGGCCGGGCCGATGCCGGGTGGCCGGGTGGCCGGGTTGCGTGGGCCGGGCCGATGCCGGGTGGCCGGGCTGACGCCGCGCGGCCCGGGTGATGCCGCGCGGCCCGGCTGACGCCGCGTGGCCCGGCCGGCCCCGCGGGCTGCGCCGGCGCCGCGTGGTCCGGCCGCGGGCCGTCCACCGCGACGCGCGAGGGCCGCGACCGGTGACCGGTCGCGGCCCTCTGGTCCCGGGCCGCTCACGGCCCGGGTGGTAGCGCCCGAGCGCGCCCGGCGCTACGCGTGCTGGTAGGCGACGAGCGAGATGCCGACGTAGTGCACGACGAACGCGGCGAGGGTGAACGTGTGGAAGACCTCGTGGAAGCCGAACCAGCGGGGCGACGGGTTGGGCCGCTTGGTGCCGTAGATGACCGCGCCCACGCTGTAGAGCAGTCCGCCGACGATGATCAGCGTCAGTACGGCGACACCGCCGGCCCGCATGAAGTCCGGCAGGAAGAAGATCGCCGCCCAGCCCAGCGCGATGTAGCACGGCGTGTACAGCCAGCGGGGCGCGCCGACCCAGAAGACCCGGAAGGCGATGCCGGCGAGGGCTCCCGCCCACACCAGCCACAGCAGCAGCTGCTGCTTGCCGTCCGGGAGCAGCAGCAGGGTGAACGGGGTGTAGGTCCCGGCGATGATCAGAAAGATGTTCGCATGGTCCAGCCTGCGGAGTACGGCGGTGGCGCGCGGACCCCAGTTCCCCCGGTGGTAGAGCGCGCTGACGCCGAACAGCGCGCACGCCGTGAGGGTGAAGATGCCGCAGGCTATGCGCCCGCGTGAACTGTCGGCCAGTGCGGTGAGCACCACCCCCGCGACCAGCGCGGTGGGGAACATCCCGGCATGCAGCCAGCCTCGCAGCCGGGGCTTCAACGGGAACGGCGGAGCGGCGGACGGACCGGGTGGGACATCGGAGACGGCGTCGGGTGCGGCGGCGGTCATGGCGGTCATGCTACCTACGCGACCGTAGGTAACGCCCGGGTGGCGAGTGGTGATGGTCACGGAGGCGCCCTCTGGACATCCGGGCAAACTGGTCGGAGGATCAAATGAGCGCGGTCGGCACCGGATGAGCTGAGCATCCGGGTCGCAGCCCCCAAGGGGTAGCTGTCTCCATAAGCGGATATATGTGCACATATCCGCCGAAACCCTCACACAACAACGCCGGGCCCGGGAAGGCCCCGGCGGAACGGAGCGATCGTGGCGCGCAGTAATGCGGCTCCCCGCACGACCCCCAGCACCCCGCCCACCCGCCACCAGGAACTGATCTCGTGGGTCGACGAGATCGCCGCTCTCACCGAGCCCGACCAGGTCGTGTGGTGCGACGGCTCGGAAGCCGAGTACGAGCGTCTGGCCGAGGAGCTGGTGGCCAAGGGCACCTTCCGGCGGCTCGACCCGATCAAGCGCCCCAACTCGTACTACGCCGCCTCCGACCCCACCGACGTGGCGCGCGTGGAGGACCGCACCTTCATCTGCTCCGAGAAGGAGGAGGACGCGGGCCCCACGAACCACTGGAAGGCCCCCGCCGAGATGCGCGAGATGTTCGCGGGCGAGCAGGGCATCTTCCGTGGCTCGATGCGTGGTCGGACCATGTACGTCGTCCCGTTCTGCATGGGACCGCTGGGCTCGCCGCTGTCCGCCATCGGCGTCGAGATCACCGACTCGGCCTACGTCGCGGTCTCCATGCGCACCATGACCCGTATGGGACAGCCGGTCCTCGACGAACTCGGCGAGCAGGGCTTCTTCGTCAAGGCGGTGCACACCCTCGGTGCGCCGCTGGCCGAGGGCGAGGCCGACGTTCCCTGGCCGTGCAACTCCACCAAGTACATCTCGCACTTCCCGGAGAGCCGCGAGATCTGGTCCTACGGCTCCGGCTACGGCGGCAACGCGCTGCTGGGCAAGAAGTGCTACGCCCTGCGCATCGCCTCGGTGATGGCCCGTGACGAGGGCTGGCTCGCCGAGCACATGCTCATCCTCAAGCTCACCCCGCCGCAGGGCGAGGCCAAGTACGTCGCCGCCGCCTTCCCCTCCGCCTGCGGCAAGACCAACCTCGCGATGCTGGAGCCCACGATCTCCGGCTGGACCGTGGAGACCATCGGCGACGACATCGCCTGGATGCGCTTCGGCGAGGACGGGCGGCTGTACGCGATCAACCCGGAGGCCGGCTTCTTCGGCGTCGCGCCCGGCACCGGCGAGCACACCAACGCCAACGCCATGAAGACCCTGTGGGGCAACTCCGTCTTCACCAACGTCGCGCTCACCGACGACGGCGACGTGTGGTGGGAGGGCATGACCGAGGAGCAGCCCGCCCACCTCACCGACTGGAAGGGCAACGACTGGACCCCGGAGTCCGGGACCCCGGCCGCCCACCCCAACGCCCGCTTCACCGTCCCGGCCGGCCAGTGCCCGATCATCGCGCCGGAGTGGGAGGACCCCCGGGGCGTGCCGATCTCGGCCATTCTCTTCGGCGGCCGCCGGGCCAGCGCGGTGCCGCTGGTCACCGAGTCCTTCACCTGGCAGCACGGGGTCTTCCTCGGCGCGAACGTCGCCTCCGAGAAGACCGCCGCCGCCGAGGGCAAGGTCGGTGAGCTGCGCCGCGACCCGTTCGCCATGCTGCCGTTCTGCGGCTACAACATGGGCGACTACATGGGGCACTGGATCAAGGTCGGTCAGGACGCCGCGGCCCGCGGCGACGAGTCCAAGCTGCCGAAGATCTACTACGTCAACTGGTTCCGCAAGGACGACGACGGCCGCTTCGTGTGGCCCGGCTTCGGCGAGAACAGCCGGGTGCTGAAGTGGATCGTCGAGCGGCTGGACGGCAAGGCCGAGGGCGTCGAGTCGCCGATCGGCATCCTGCCGACCAGGGAGGCCCTGGACACCGACGGCCTGGCGCTGCCCGAGGCGGACCTCGACTTCCTGCTCACCGTCGACAAGGAGGTGTGGCGCGAGGAGGCCGCCCTGGTGCCCGATCACCTCGACACCTTCGGCGACCACACGCCGAAGGAGCTGTGGGACGAGTACCGCGCGCTGGTGGAGCGCCTGGGCTGACCCCGCGCCGCGGCCGGGACCCGGGCGGCACCGGGTCCCCCGCGGCAGCTGCCGGACGCCGCGGTGCGCGGCGTCCGGCCCGGCGGTCGCACCCCGGCCCGGCCGGCGCCCGGCCGACCGGGCCCGGGCCGTACCGCCCTGGGCCGGTCAGCCGCCCCGGCGGCGGTCCTCCAGATAGCGGGTGTGGGTCTCCTGGCGGCGGGACTCGGTGTCCCGCAGCGCCGACGCCAGCGCGTCGGCCTCGTCGTACAGCAGCCCCAGCTGGCGCTCCAGATGCCGCTCCGGCGGCTCGGTGCCCGGGTTCAGCCGGGTCCACCAGCGGGTGCGGGCATAGGTGTCCACCGCCTCCGGGATGTCCTGCCGGATGGACCGGGACAGGGAGTGCACCGCGTCCTGGTCCCGGGCGAGGGCGTCACCCACCCAGCCCGGCTCCAGCAGCGCCTCCAGCAGGTCGGTGAGTTCGGTGAGCCGGCCGCCGGCCGCCGGGGGCAGCGACACCTCGCCCAGGTACTCGCGGAGCGTGGCGAAGTCCGTCCGGACCGCCTCCAGCTGCTCGGCCGGGTCCGGGAACTCCGGCGACTCGGGACGCTCCGGCGGCACGACCAGGGCAGCCGCCCCGTACAACCCGCCGATCACCACCGGCCAGTACGCCCCGGCCACCCCGGCGAAGGTCAGACCCAGCCCGGCCAGTCCGGCGGCGCAGCCCGCCAGGTTCTTCCGGGACTCCAGATAGCCCAGCACCCGGCCGCCCGCGCCGGCGGACCGGCCGCTCCTACTGGTAGCCACGGATCTCCTCGAAGGCCGAGGCGAGCGAACCGCCGCGCACCGCGTCGAACAGCCGGCCGCCGGTCAGCTCCGCGATGCCGTCCAGCTCCTGCCGGTCGGAATCGCCGAAGACGATGGGGAACACCGGGACGGCGCGCAGCGCGGCCGGGAGCCCGCCGTGGAAGGACCGGAACTCCTCCGCGTCCGCGCCGGTGGTGTTCTGGCCGTCCGTCATCAGCACGATCGAGGTGAACCGGTCGTCCCCCGACCCGCCGCCGGAGCGCTTGCGCAGATGCTCGTAGGCGGCCCGCAGGCTGCTGTAGATCGCGGTGTCGCCGGATGCGGTCAGCCCCTCGGTGTCGGAGCGGATCCGTTCCAGCGCCGCGTCCTGCCCGGACTTGGGCACGGTGTGGGTGAGGGTCTGCTTCACCTCGCCGCCGAACGGCATCAGCGTCACCTCCTCGCGGTCCCGGAAGCGCTGCCCCGGCGCCGACGTGCCGGTGCCGGTGAGCTGCCCCAGCGAGTGCTTCAGCTGCTTCAGCCGCTCGCCCTCCATCGAGCCCGAGGTGTCCAGCACGTACACCGTGCGGGACGGCCGGCGCAGCGTGTTCTCGTAGCCGGCCAGCAGCCCGTCCGCGACCGACCGGCTGGCCGGGAACGGCAGCTCCCGGCGTTTCGCGGCGTCCAGTCCGGCGGCCGGCTTCACCGATCCGATCACCGGGCGGCGGAACGTCCCGTCGGTGATCGCGCGCTGGGCGTCGGTCCCGCGCAGATACCCGGTCAGCGCGGCGAACGAGTCCTTGGCGTGGCCGGGGGCCGAGGTGAGCAGGGTCAGCGGGTAGTCGGCGGTGAGCACCCCGTCGGCGGGCCGGATCACCGTCAGGTCGGTGCCGGAGTCGCGGTTCATCGACAGCAGCACCGACTCGTAGTTGATCAGCCCGTCCAGGTCGCCGCGCCGGGTGTACGCCGACGCCAGCCAGCCGGAGGAACCGGAGGTCAGCCGCTGCCCGCCGAAGAACTCGCGGAGCTTGCCCGACGCCGACGACACGTCCTCGTCACTCAGCGCGCCCTGGGCCCCGGACAGCCCGGCGGCCAGCGCGATCAGCGCGGAGAAGCCGGAGTTGGAGCGGACCGGGTCGGTCATGCCGAAGTGGAGCTTCCCGTCGGCCGCGGCCCGGTGGATCTGCGACCAGGTCACCCGTTCCGGGGACCAGCCCAGCCGGTCCAGCGTCTCCTCGCGGACGCCGAGCGCCACCGGGGAGGTCATCACCGGGGTCTCCGAGGTGATCTTCCGGCCGGCTTCCGGGCTCAGCCGCAGGTAGTCGTTGGAGGACAGCCAGATGGCGTCGTAGGCGCCGTCCGCCCGGCCGGAGGTGACCAGTTCGGTGGCGTCCAGCGTGCCGGTCCAGGTGGCCTCCACCCGGACCCCGGTGGCCTTGCGCGCCGCGTCCAGTACCGGCTTCATGTCGGACAGCTCGCTGCTCGCCAGTACCCGGAGGGTGCCCGGCGCGGCCTTGGTGTGCCGCCCGCCGTCCGGCTCGTCGGAGTCGTCGGAGCCCCCGCCGCAGGCGGCGAGCAGGCAGCCCATCAGCCCGGCGGTCAGCGCCGCCACCAGCCGGCGGCCCCTCATCCGGCGCTCCCTTCCGGCTCGCCCGCGGTGCGGGTGCGCTCCAGGTAGCCGCTCGCGGTGGCCAGCTCGCCGGACAGCGACGCCACGGTCGCCGCCATCGCCTCGGTGGCCTGCACCTTGTAGGTGTCGATCGCGTCCAGCGTGCGGAAGATCTCCTGGAAGGCGCCGCGCAGCGTCTCCGCGCCCACCGCCGGGTCGGCCGCGATCCGCTGGATCTCGCCGCTCTGGGTGGCCAGCATGGCGGAGTTGCCGCGGATCAGGTCCTCGGTGGTCGAGCGCAACGCGTCCACCTGCTCGGTCACCTTCCGCTGGTTCTCCAGCGCGGCGGAGAGCATCACCGCGATCCGCAGCGCCGACACGGTGGTGGTCGCCGCCCGCTCCACGCCCTTGACCAGTTCGTCGTTGTTCCGCCGGACCACGTCCATCGCCAGGTAGCCCTGGGCGCACACCGCCAGCTGGGTCAGCAGGTCCTGGTGCTTCTGCCGGACCGGGAAGAGCACGTCGGCGCGGAGGGCGTCCGCCGCCTGCGGGTCGGTGGCCTCCACCGCCGCGATCCGCTGCCCGACCGCGCCGTCCAGCGCCTCGGTGAGCACCGCGTACTCCTGGAGCTTGCCCATGGTCTCCCACAGCCGGGTCCGCTCGGTGTGCAGCGCGGCGTTGTCCCGGCGCAGTTCGTCCTGGCCGCTGCGGAGCGCCGCGACGATCTTGTTGAGGGTGCTCTGGGCGGAGGCGTACTTGGCGACGTGGTCGCGGAACTTCCGGCCGCCCGGCAGCTTCGCCAGCAGCCGGCGCGCGCCGCGGCCGGGCGCCTCGGCGGGGTCCAGGTCCTCCACGGTGCGCCGCAGCTGCACCAGCGACCCGGCGACCCGGCTCTGCGCGTCGCCGCCCTGGCCGCCGGGGCCGCCCTTGCCGTCCGACAGCGAGCGCACGGTCCGGTCCAGCATCCGGTTGGACTGCTGGGCGGCGCCCCGGATCTCCGGGGCGCCCAGCTGGGTGATCTCGGTCAGATGGGTGGTGAACTCGGGCGAGCGCGCGTCGAGTCCGGCCAGCCGGCCGACGTAGTCGGCGGCCCGCTGCCGCAGCTCGGCCCGGACCGCCTCCTCGACCGGCACCAGGCCGGCGGCCTGTTCCGGGGCGACCGGGGCGACCGGCTCCGGCGGGGTCAGCACCAGCGGCCGGTCCGCCGTACCGCCCGGCGGTTGTGGTTCGGTGGTCAGGTCAGGCTTCAACTCAGGCTCCTTGCCCCTTGGCGCGGCGGGCCATCTCGTGCAGCACGGCCGAGGTGGGCACGCGCGCCTGGCTGACACCGGTCAGCCGCTGGTTCAGATAGTCCTTGTACGGGTTGGTGGCCTGGATGAACTCGGCCGGGTCCCCCTGCGGCCGGAACCCGTGGCGCACCGCCAGCTTGCGCAGTTCCGGGTCGCTGCCCAGCAGGTCGGCGAGTTTCCTGCCGCCCTCGGTGAGCGGCACCAGGGTGTGGTCGCTGTAGACGTTGGTGTCCGGGTAGAGCACCACCAGGTCGTCCACCGGCTGCTTCTGTGCCAGCAGCGCCGCCACCTGGGACTCGTACACCAGCACCAGCGCGTCGCCGACACCGCTGACGAAGTCGCGGAACGGCCCGTCGGTGCTGGTCTTCTGCGCGCCCTGGACCTCGATCAGCTTCCGCATCAGCGGTGCGGTGGCGGAGACGTCCGCGGAGCCGGCCGCGACCTTGCCGCCGGCCGCCACGTAGGAGGCGGTGGCCAGGTAGAGGGCTCCGGAGTTGGAGGCGAGCGGGTCGGTGCTGATCACGCAGAGCGTCCCGGTCAGCTCCGGGTACCGGTCGGCGCCGTCGAGCTGCTGCCAGCTGCGGCCCTTCCCGACCGCGTCGAGGTAGGCGGCCATCCGCAGCGTGCCGGTGTGCTCGCCGTTCAGCCGTACCAGCCCGTTGCCCTCCAGTACCTGGGCGGCCGGGCGGCGGGCGACCACCACCAGCGGTGAGTAGAAGGGCCGGGGCAGCTCTCCGCTGATCTTCAGCTTCTCCTTCAGCGCGGCCGCCGGGGCGCCGCTGCCGGGGAAGGCGAAGTCGTACCCCTTGAGGTCGCGGTCCTCCATCGCCCAGGAGCCGGAGGTCTCGTAGGTGACCTCCACCCCGTTGTCCCCGAGGGCCTCGACCACGTCCGGGTCCTTGAAGAAGTCGCCCTTCTCCGACCCGATGACTCCTCGCACGGTCGTCGTTGCCGTGCCCGTGTCCTGGTCGCGGCCTGCCACCACGGCGACCACCACGCCGCCGATGAGCAGCACCGCCAGGACGATGCCCATGATGCGTTTCACAGGCGCAGGATCCCCGGCGGAAGCCAACATCCCGGCTGTCCCGGGGTGAATGGACGGTGACCAGCCGATCCCAGTACGGAACCGGAACGCGTCGTGTCTGTAAGGGAGTTGTGTGCCCGGCGGCGGGTGCGGCCGTCCCGTCCGACGGGCCGCCGGGCGCGGCGGCGGACGGCCGCGGGCGGGGGCCGCGGGCGAGGGCCGGTGGGTGGTGCGGGTCGACCGGCGCCACGGGCGGAGCCCGCCGGCCGGTGTGACGGCAGGGCGCGCCGGCCGGTGTGACGGGCGGGGGCGCGGCGGCCGGTGCGGTGGGCGCCGCCCGGCGCCGGGGTCGCGCGCCCCGGTGCCGGACGGCGGCCCTGCCGGCCTCAGGGGCAGGCGGTGTAGCCGAGATCCGCGGCCGCCATCCGGCGCACCGCCTCGGTCAGGCCCTCGGTCCCGGACCCCAGGTAGAGGCGCAGCTGCGGGCTGTGGTCCGCCCCGGCCGGCGCGGGGGTGGGCCACGGCCAGACCGGCGCGGTCAGCACCCCGGTCCGCTCGAAGCACAGCTTCCGGAACTCCCGTGCGCTCTCCTCGTCCCGGGCGTGGCCGGGGGGCACCCGCACCACCACGTACGGGGTGCACTCACCGGTGTGCACCGCCGAGGCCGGGTAGCCCAGCCGCTTGACGAACTGCTCCTCCGCGGCGGCCCGGGTCTCGGTCAGCCGGACCCGCTGCTCGGCCAGGAAACGTGCGCTCTCCACGGATTCCAGCCAGTCCGCCATCGCGTGCTGGAGCATTCCCGACGACATCAGGGAGTGGTGCAGTCGATATTCGTTCACCAGTGTGTCGAGTATTTCCGGGGAGGCCGTGAGGGTGCCGATTCCCCAGCCGTTGCAGCCGAATTGCTTACCCATGGACTGCACCACCAGCCAGGGCGCTCCGGTGGAATTTCCAGAGGCCGGGCCACGCCGTTCCAGAAGCAGTCGCAGGGCCGATGTGGGGGTCACCGGAACGTCGTGCACATTGAGGTAGGCGTCGTCGATGAGGACGGCGGCACCGGCCGCTTCGGCGGTGCCCAGCAGTGTCCGGACGAAGTCCGGGCCCCAGTTGACGGCGGTGGGGTTGTGCTGCGCGTTGACCACCACCAGCGCCAGTTCGGCGGTCGGGTCGGCGGCGATCCGCTGGGCCGCCCGGTCCGCGTCCGCCGGGTCCGGGGCGAATCCGCGGTCCTGGTGGAGGGGGAGATAGTGCAGGTCGTAGCCGAGCGGGGTGAAGACGCCGGCGTAGTCCCAGGCGGGTCCGGCGACCAGGACGACCGGTCGGCGGCCGGACGGCGCGCGTCGGTCCAGCACCAGCCGGCCGAAGTCGAACATCGCGGTCCGGGTGCCGGTCCAGGTGGCCGCGACCTCCCAGTCGCGGCCCCGCTCGGCGGTTCCGGGCAGCCGGTGCGCGGCGCGCAGGTGTCCGGCGAAGGCGGTGCGCAGCCGGGGCAGTCCGTGGAGTGAGAGCTGATATCCGTGGGCGGCTCTGGGAACCTGCCCAAGACACTCGGCGAGACCCGGGGGTATACGGTCCCAGGTCTCGCCGAAGCTCATACATATCGGCTCGCCGTGCGGCATTCCGGCAGCTAGATAGTCGCGCAGCAATCCGGCGTCCGGCATTCCGACGGGAGAATTGTCAGGGGTCAGCAGGTCACGTAATACCTGTTCGCTGATCATGCGCGGCAGAGTACCGCCGGAAACGCGGTCGTCACCATTCCGCTCGGCCCCGGTATCCGAATGGCGGCCGGGGCGGCGGGGAGGGGGGACGGCGGCCCGCTCCCGGACGGTTTCCCCGGGGCGGCCGCGCGGTGTTTCCGGCGGCGCGTCAGGCCGCCCCGATGCCCAGCGCCCCGGCGTGCGCGGCCATCCGTTCCGCGGCCAGTGCGGCGCCCGCGGTGTCGCCGCAGGAGGTGGCGACCACCATGGCGTTCCCGGCGACGGTGTGGGCCCGCTGGTGCAGCTGGGCGATCCGGGAGGCGACGTGGTCGCCGGTGGACGTCGGCGCGGCGCGCAGCGGGCGGTTGCCCGACCGGAGCCGGGTGATCTGGTCGCTGAGGTGCTGGGCCGCGTCGTCGAGGGCGGCGTCGGGGGAGAGGGCGCGTAGCTCGTCGGTCACGGTCAGCAGTGCGGTCAGATGTCCGGCGAGCCGGATCTCCAGCTCCTCCCGGCGGGAGCGGTGCGGGAAGTCGTCCTCACGCACGGCCATGCTGTGGACCGACTTGCTGCGGATCGGTTCGTACATGTCGATGGCCTCCTGACAAGCTCAGGAGACCATCCTAACTTAGACGCTGTCTAAAGTTGTCCGACTTACAGAAGTGTCACCGGTTCACGGCTGGCTGTAACCGTCCAGGAAGGATCCGATCCGGGTGATCGCGTCCGCCAGGTCCTCCTTGGCCGGCAGCGTGACGATGCGGAAGTGGTCCGGCTCCGGCCAGTTGAAGCCCGTCCCGTGAACGATCATGATCTTCTCGGCGCGCAGCAGGTCCAGCACCATCTGCCGGTCGTCCTTGATCTTGTAGACCGCCGGGTCGAGACGCGGGAACGCGTACAGCGCGCCCTTGGGCTTCACACACGTCACGCCCGGGATCCGGGTCAGCAGCTCGTGGGCGGTGTCCCGCTGCTCCAGCAGCCGCCCGCCGGGCAGCACCAGATCGTTGATCGACTGCCGGCCGCCGAGCGCCGTGGCCACCGCGTGCTGCGCCGGCATGTTGGCGCACAGCCGCATGTTGGCCAGGATCGTCAGGCCCTCCAGGTAGCTGGCGGCGTGCGCCTTGGGGCCGCAGACCGCCAGCCAGCCGCTGCGGTAGCCGGCCACCCGGTACGCCTTGGACAGCCCGTTGAAGGTGAGGGTCAGCAGGTCCGGGGCGATGGCGGCGGTCGGGGTGTGGGTGACGCCGTCGTAGAGGATCTTGTCGTAGATCTCGTCGGAGCAGACGATCAGGTTGTGCCGGCGGGCGATCTCGGTGATGCCGCGCAGCAGCTCGTCGTCGTAGACCGCGCCGGTCGGGTTGTTCGGGTTGATGACGACGATCGCCTTGGTGCGGTCGGTCACCTTCCGCTCGATGTCGGCGAGGTCCGGCAGCCAGTCCGCCTGCTCGTCGCAGCGGTAGTGCACCGCGGTGCCGCCGGCGAGGGAGACGGCGGCGGTCCACAGCGGGTAGTCGGGCGCCGGGACCAGCACCTCGTCACCGTCGTCCAGCAGCGCCTGCATCGCCATCTGGATGAGCTCCGAGACGCCGTTGCCGAGGTAGATGTCCTCGACGTCCAGCTCGATGCCCTTGGTCTGGTAGTGCTGCATCACCGCGCGCCGGGCGGACAGCAGCCCCTTGGCGTCGCCGTAGCCGTGGGCGTCGCCGAGGGACCGGAGCATGTCCTCCAGGATCTCCGGCGGGCAGTCGAACCCGAACGGCGCCGGGTTGCCCGTGTTGAGCTTGAGGATGCGGTGTCCTGCCGCCTCCAGCCGCATCGCCTCCTCAAGCACCGGACCCCGGATCTCGTAGCAGACATTGGCGAGCTTCGTGGACTGGATCACCTGCATGCCGGTCACCCTAACCAGGCCGCCGACCGGCCGCGCGGTGTTTTGGCCCACGTCACGCCCGCCCGGCGGGGGTCAGCGGCGGCCCGCGCCGCGGCTGCCGGCGCGCCGCACCGAGCGCCCCGCCAGGACGTCCGTCCGGCGCCCGTCTTTCATCACAAAGCGGCCGTCGATGAACACATGCGGAATACCGGTCGGGAGGGTCCGCGGGGCTTCGAAAGTGGAACCGGCTCCTACCGTTTCCGGATCGAAGAGCACCAGATCGGCGCGGTAGCCCTCGCGCACCAGACCCCGGTCCGGCAGCCGCAACCGGGCCGCCGGCCGGGATGTGAGGTGCGCCACGCACTCCTCCAGCCCGAGTACGCCGAGCTCGCGCACATACCGTCCGAGATAGTGCGGGAACGTACCGTAGGCGCGCGGATGGGGCTTGAGCCCGTGCAGGATGCCGTCGCTGCCGCCGGTGTGCGCCGGATGCCGCATGATCGCCCGCACGTTCTCCTCGTGGCCGACGTGCTGCAGGATGGTCGGCCCCAGCCGGTCCGCCACCAGCAGCCGCCGGGCGGTGGCGAACGGCGCCTCGCCCCGGTCCCGGGCGATCTCCGCGACCGTCCGGCCGATGTGGCCGGCGTGGGCGGACCCGCCGGTCCCGGAGATCTCGATGGTGTCCCAGTCGACCGGCACCCCGTGGCAGCCGTCCGACCCCTCCTCCTCCATGGCCCGCCGGATCCGCTCCGCGCAGTCGTCGTCCCGCAGCCGCGCCAGTGTGGCGTCCGGGCCGCCCTCGGTGGCCCAGCTCGGCAGCAGCGCGGCGAGCGTGGTGCAGCCCGGCAGGTACGGATAGCTGTCCAGGGTGATGTCGGCGCCCTCGGCCAGCGCCCGGTCCAGCAGCGCGAGCAGTTCCGGGGCGCGGCCCCGGTTCACCCCGAAGTTCATGGTCGCGTGGGCCAGATGCAGGGCGCAGCCCGCCTCCCGGGCGACCGCCACCATCTCCCGGTACGCGTCCAGGGCGCCCGCGCCGTAGGACCGGTGGTGCGGGCAGTAGTAGCCGCCGTACCGGGCGACCACCCGGCACAGCTCGGTGAGTTCCGCGTCGGAGGCGTACATCCCGGGGGTGTAGGTCAGCCCGGAGGAGAGCCCCACCGCGCCCTGCTCCAGCCCCTCCGCCACCAGCCGGCGCATCTCGTCCAGCTCGGCGGCGGTGGCCGGGCGGTCCGCCCAGCCCACCGCGAGCATCCGCACGGTGCCCTGCGGGACCAGGTAGGCGGCGTTGACCGCGATGCCCCGGCCGTCGAAGCCGTGGTCCAGCCGGTCGAGGTAGCCGCCCACGTCCCGCCAGTCGAAGTCCAGGGCCGGGCCGTCCGCGCCGCCGGTGCCGTCCCCGTTCCAGCCGCTGATCGCGGTGCGGAGCTCGGCCAGGGTCCGGTCGTCCACCGGCGCGTAGGACAGCCCGTCCTGGCCGATCACCTCCAGGGTGACGCCCTGCGCCGCCTTGGCCGAGTGGTCCGGGTCGCGCAGCAGCGCCAGATCGCTGTGCGCGTGCATGTCGATGAAACCGGGGCAGAGCACCAGCCCGTCCCCGGCCACCACCTCCCGGGCCGACGGGCGCGGCTCGCCCTCCCGGGCGATGGCGGCGATCCGGCCGCCGGCCAGCGCCACATCGGCGCGGTAGGCGGGGCTTCCTGTTCCGTCCACGACGGTGACGTCGCGCAGCACGGTGTCCATCCGGGCTTCTGCCTCTCGTCGGTCGCGCGGTGGCGGCGGTGCGGTGGGCGGGGTCGGTCCAGCCGGTTCAGAAGTACGTGCGGACGTAGTCGGAGACCGTGCCGTCGGCCCCGACCACCGGGATCAGCTGCCACTTGTCGAACGACGTGCACGGGTGGGACAGGCCCAGCCCCACCCAGTCGCCGACCTCCAGGCGCACCTCCGGCCCGGTCCGCAGCCAGGCGTGCTGGTCCGACAGCGCGGTGACGGTGATGCCCGCCGCGTCGCGGACCGAGCCGTCCCGGGCGTCCCGCACCAGACGAGGATGCGGCAGCTCCAGGTCGTAGGCCGCGTCGCGCTTGCCCGCGTTGACGAACGCCTGGTCCGCCGAGGGGCGCGAGACGACCTGCGTCCACAGCGTGAACGCCGGTTGCAGCGCGCCCTCCTCCGGCAGCCGGTTGAACGGCGTCAGCCGCAGGTAGTGCCCGTCGTCGTGGGTGACGTACGCGCCGGAGCGGAGCAGCTTCAGCGCAGGCCGGGACAGCGCGGGCAGCTCGCCGAACACCTCGGCCACGGCGTCGAACCAGGAACTGCCGCCCGCGCTGACCACGATCTCGTCCGAGTCCGCGAGCGCCGCGAACCGGCCCGCCGCGTCGAACTCCACGGCCAGCGCGGTCAGCCGGCGCAACCAGGCCCGGACCCGCTCGCCGTCGGCCTGCGGCACCTCCGCCTCGTACCCGGCCACCCCGACCAGCCGCAGGGTGCCGGTCGCGGCCACCGCGTCCGCCACCGCCGCGCAGTCGGCCTCGGTACGCGCGCCGGTGCGCGCCCCTTCGCCCGCGCCCAGTTCGACCACCACGTCGACCGCCCGGCGGGCTCCGGCGTCCCGCAGCGCGGCGTCCATCAGCTCCACCCCGCGCACCGAGTCGACGTACAGGACGCACCGGAACCCGGGGTCGGCATCGAGTTCGGCGGCCAGCCAGCGCAGCGCCGCCGCGTCCACCACCTCGTTGGCCAGGAAGATCCGCTGGACCCCGAACGCGCGGCAGACCCGGGCCTGGTGGGGCACGGCCACCGTGATGCCCCACGCCCCCCGCTCGATCTGCCGGGCGAACAGCTGCGGGGCCATGGAGGTCTTGCCGTGCGGGGCGAAGGCCAGACCGTGGGCCTCCGCGTACGCCTCCATCAGGCCGACGTTGTGGTCCAGCGACTCCGCGGAGAGGGTCAGCACCGGCGTGATGAACCCGCCGGTGAACAGATCGCGGCGCTGCGCGGCCAGCTCACCCACGGTCAGGCCGTCGGCGTCCGGCGGCAGTCCCTTGAAACGGTGGTCCAGCACGGTCCCGGCCGTCCGCGCCCGCGGATCGGCCGCGGTCCGGCCGGTTTCCCCGGCGGCGCGGCGATCGGTGGATTCGGTGGTGCGGCGATCGGCGACCATGGCGGCTCCCAAAGTGATGATCTGTCCTCTGACCTGCATAGTTGCGGTGTGTGCAACAGTCATTGCGGGGTGTGCAAGGGCTGTCTAACATCCCGGCAAGCACCGGGTCAACGGTGCGCCCACCCGTCCCCGCCCGTCCCGCACTGTCTTCCCCCGCCCGTCCCGCACTGTGTCTCCCGCCCAACCCGCGCTGTCTTCCCCGCCCAACCCGCGCTGTCTTCCCCCGCCCAACCCGCCCTGTCTTCCCCCGCCCAACCCGCGCTGTCTTCCCCCGCCCAACCCGCGCTGTCTTCCCCGCCCAACCCGCCCTGCGTCTCCCGCCCACCCCGCCCCCGCGGCGGCGTCCCGAAGGAGGGAACCCCCAGCGTGCCCGAAGCCCCGAGCACCGACGTCGTATGCCTCGGCGAGTCGATGGCCGCCTTCGCGCCCACCCGGCCCGGCCCGCTCGCCGAGGTGCCCGCCTTCACCCGGGGCGTCGGCGGCGCCGAGTCCAACGTGGCCTGCACGCTGGCGCGGCTGGGCCACCGCGCCCGGTGGATCAGCAGGCTGGGCACCGACGGCTTCGGAGACCACCTGCTGGCCGCGATCGCCGCCACCGGAGTGGACGTCGGCCAGGTGCGGCGCGACCCCGAGCGGCCCACCGGCGTCTACTTCCGCACCGCGGGGG
Source organism: Streptomyces sp. NPDC018031 (assembly GCF_044327625.1). Lineage (NCBI taxonomy): Bacteria > Bacillati > Actinomycetota > Actinomycetes > Kitasatosporales > Streptomycetaceae > Streptomyces > Streptomyces sp. NPDC018031. The sequence continues at coordinate 800,403 of NZ_JBIRFT010000001.1, read as the reverse complement.
AGCGGGCCGCCCACCCGCCGGGTACCCCGCCTGCGGCGGACCCGGACGCCCCCCGGACCCCGGACGCCCCCCGGACCTCGGCCGCCGGGCCCCCGGGAGAGGCCGCCTACTACCGCGCCGGATCGGCCGCCTCCGCGATGTCCCCGGCCACCGTCAGCCGCGCCGCCGCCTTCAGCGGGCGGATCCTGCACCTCAGCGGCATCACCCCGGCCCTCTCCGCGGGCTGCCTCGCCCTGGTCCGCGACCTGACCACCCGCCGGCCGGGCCGCCCCACGGTGTCCTTCGACGTCAACTACCGGGCCGGCCTGTGGCGCGGGCCGGGACCCACCGACCGCCGGATCCTGCTCGACCTGGCCCGCGGCTGCGACCTCGTCTTCGTCGGAGAGGACGAGGCGTCGGCCGCCTGGGGGCTGCACGGGGCGGACGCCGTCCGGGCCGCGCTGCCCGAGCCCGCCGTCCTGGTCGTCAAACGGGGCGCCGCCGGAGCCGTCGCCTACGCCCGCAACGGAGCCGGACCCGCCCCGCACGCCGGAGCCGGCGCCGACACCGTGCACACCGAACCCGCCCCGGCCGTGGACGTCGTCGACCACGTCGGCGCGGGCGACGCCTTCGCCGCCGGGTTCCTCTCCGCCACGCTGCGCGGCCTGCCGGTACCCGGACGGCTGCGGCACGGCCATCTCACGGCCGCCGCCGCCCTCACCGTCCCCGGCGACCTCGCCGCCCCGCCCGCGCGCGAGCACGCGGACCGGCTGGCCGCGTCGGACGCGGCCGAGTGGGGAAGACTGCGACTCGGCCCCGGCTGGACCCGCCCCGGCCCGGAGGCCGGCACCGTACGGACGGAGGAACCGACGCGATGAGCCAGACCGTGGACCGGGCGCTGACCATCCTGCCGCTGCTCGCGGAGGGGCCCGCCAACCTGGAGCAGGTCGCCACCCGCCTCGGCGTGCACAAGTCCACCGCCTCCAGGCTGCTGCGCACCCTGCACGAACACGGCATGGTGTACCGGCAGGAGGACCAGCGCTACCGGCTGGGCACCCGGCTCTTCGCCCTCGCCCAGCGGGCCATGGAGGGGATCGACGTCCGCGAGATCGCCCACCCCCACCTGGTGGAGCTGAACGAGCGGTGCGGGCACACCGTGCACCTCGCCGTCCACGAGGAGGACGAGGTGCTCTACATCGACAAGGTCGACAGCCGCTACCCGGTCCGGATGTACTCGCGGATCGGCAAACCGGTGGCGATCACGGTCGCCGCGGTCGCCAAACTGCTGCTGGCCGACCTGCCCGAGGTCGAGCGGCGGCAGGTCGCCGAGCGGCTGGACTACCCCGCGTACACGCCCCGTTCGACCCCCGGCGCCGCCGCCTACCTCAAGGAGCTGGCGCAGGTGCGCGAGCAGGGCTGGGCCACCGACCTCGGCGGCCACGAGGAGTCGATCAACTGCGTCGCGGCCCCCGTCCGGGGCGTGGACGGGCGTGCCGTCGCCGCGCTGTCGGTGTCCGCGCCCAACGTCGTGGTCACCGCCGAGGAACTCCTGTCCCTGCTCCCGCTGGTGCGCCGCACGGCCGAGGCGATCAGCGCCGAATACTCCGGCCGGACCCCACAGAAGGAAGCCCTTCGATGACCGAGAAGACCGCCAAGACGGCGCTCACCCCCGCAACCCACACCGCACCGCCCGCCAGGTTCTCCCACGGGGTCCGCAAGGGCGCCATCCTCCAGGTCGCCGGCCAGGTCGGCTTCGGCCCGGCCGCCGAGGGCCGGGCCCCCGCCCCGGTCGGCCCCGGGCTGCGGGAGCAGACCCTGCAGACGCTCGCCAACGTCAAGGCGGTCCTCACCGAGGGCGGCGCCCGCTGGGAGGACGTGGTGATGATCCGCGTCTACCTCACCGACACCGCGCACTTCGCCGAGTTCAACGAGATCTACGACGAGTACTTCGCCGACCTGACCGAGGTCCCGGCCGCCCGGACCACGGTCTACGTCGGGCTGCCGGCCGGTCTGCTGATCGAGATCGACGCCCTCGCCGTCCTCGGCTGAGAACCTGCCCGGCCGGCCCGCCGCCCGGCCTGGCGGCGCGGCCAGGCCGCAACCCGGTGCCGGGCCGGGCCCGCCGGGAGCCGGACCGGGCGTTCGGCCCCCGGTGCCCGGGCCCCGGCGGCACCGGACCACCGGGCCCCGCGGCCGCCCCTGGTGACGGGCCGTCGACCGCCCCGCACCGCCTGCCGCGGCCCCCCGCCGCCCGCCCCACCGGACGCGACCCCCGCTCCCGGTGAGCCCGTCCCGCCACCGCCGACCCCGCCGGCCCGGACCCCGCGCCCCGCCCGGTCCCGCGCCCGCCTCCGTACCCCGCCGTCGCACCACGCCACGGCACGCCGCCCCGTACCGCGCCGTGCCGCGCTCCCTCCTGCCCCGGCGCTCCCGCCCGGCCCCGCCACGGCGCGGCCCGGCGGACACCCCGCCGCCCGGAAAGCCCACCGTGCCCGATCCCCACTCAGCCCCCGGAGTCCCGCATGCTCCTCGCGACCCCGTCCGCATCCGCCCCCACGACGCCACCGCACACCGGTGGCCTGCTCGCCGTCGTCGACGGCACCGCGGGACTGCTGCTCGTCGCCGCCCTCGGCATCGCGCTGCTGCTGTTCCTCATCATCAGGGTGCGCCTCCAGCCCTTCGTGGCACTGCTCGGCGTCTCCATCGCCGTCGGGCTGGCCGCCGGGCTCTCGGTCACCGAACTCTTCGGCACGGTGCAGCGGTCCGAGGCGGTGTCGCTCATCGAGTCCGGGATGGGCGGCATCCTCGGCCATGTCGCGATCATCATCGGCCTGGGCACCATGCTCGGCGCGATCCTGGAGGTGTCGGGCGGTGCGGAGGCGCTGAGCAGCCGGCTGCTCGGTCTTTTCGGCGAACGGCGGGCGCCGCTCGCCATGGGCCTGACCGGTCTGATCTTCGGCATCCCGGTCTTCTTCGACGTGGGCATCTTCGTCCTCGCGCCGATCGTGTACGCCGCCGCCAAGCGGAGCGGCAAGTCGATCCTGCTCTACGCGATGCCGCTGCTCGCCGGGCTGTCCATGACCCACGCCTTCCTGCCGCCGCACCCCGGCCCGGTCGCGGCGGCCGGACTGCTCGACGTCGACCTCGGCTGGGTCATCCTCATGGGCGTGCTCGTCGGCGTCCCGTCGGTGCTGGCCGGCTGGGCGTACGCGGCCTGGATCGGCAAGCGGCTCTTCGTCCCCGTGCCGCAGGACATGGTGGAGGCCGCGGCGGAGTCCCGGGCGGCCATCGAGGCCGAGCAGCGGGCGTCCGGTGCCGACCCGGCCGAGCGGCCGGTTCCGGTGGGCACCGTGCTGCTGATCATCGGCACCCCGCTGTTCCTCATCCTGTGTGCGACCTTCTCCTCCATCGCGCTGGACCCCAGCACCGGCCGGTCCGTGGTGGAGTTCTTCGGTCATCCCTTCGTGGCGCTCACCCTCGCCCTGCTGCTCGCCTACTACCTGCTCGGCATCCGCCGCGGCTGGTCGCGCGCGTCCCTGGAGGCGGTCTCCACCGCGTCCCTCAAGCCGGTCGGCAACATTCTGCTGGTGGTCGGCGCGGGAGGGGTCTTCGGCGCGGTCCTCAAGGGCAGCGGGGTGGCCCAGGCGCTCGCCGACGCCTTCGGCGACGCCGGTCTGCCGGTCATCGTGCTCGCCTGGCTGATCTCGGTGGTGCTGCGGGTCGCGCAGGGTTCGGCGACGGTGGCGATCGTCACCACCGCGGGCATCGTCTCCCCGCTGCTGTCCTCCGGCGACTACTCCCAGGCGCACCTGGCGCTGGTCATCATGGCGATATCGGCGGGGTCGATCTTCGCCTCGCACGTCAACGACGGCGGTTTCTGGATGGTCGCCAAGTACTTCGGGATCTCCGAGCGGGACACCCTCAAGTCGTGGACGGTGCTGGAGACGGTGCTGTCGGTCGCGGGCTTCGTGGTGGCGGGGCTGCTGAGCCTGGTGATCTGAACCCGCCGCCCGGCTCCGGGGCGCCCCGCCTCAGCGGGAGTCCCGGAGCCGGCCGACGACCGCGTCGGCGATCGCGGCGAGCGCGTCGACCTGCTCGGGCGAGAGGGCGTCGAAGAGGTGGCGGCGGACCGACGCCACATGGTCCGGGGCCGCCGCCTCGATCACCCGCCGCCCCTCGTCGGTGAGCGCGATCATGGCGACCCGGCCGTCGGCGGCGTCGCCTTCGCGGGTCACCAGGCCGCGCTGCCGCATCCGGGCCAGGTGGTGCGAGAGGCGGCTCTGCGACCAGAGCATCCGGGCCGCGAGGTCGGTGACCCGGATGCGGTTGCCGTCCTCCTCAGACAGCCGGGTGAGCACGTCGTAGTCGGCGTCCGACAGCCCGCTGTCGGCGGCGAGGTCCTGTGCGATCCGGGCGTCGAGCAGCAGGTGCATCCGCCGGTAGCCGCGCCAGGCGCGCTGCTCCCGGTCGTTCAGCCAGCGTCCCGCGTCGTCATCGCTCATGGCGGCAGCCTAACGATTGCTTGACACGTCATGCAATGACCCGTAGCTTCCATGACGTGTCAAGCAAGGGGGGCTGGTCACCCGGTCCGGCGTCCCCGTCCCAGATCCACGGAGGACCCCGCCATGCCCCGGCTCCACACCGTCGTCGCCAGCAACCGCCCCGGCTCCAACGGCCGCCCCCTCGGTGACTGGTTCACCCGGCAGGCCATCGCGCACGGCTCCTTCGAGGCCGGCGTGGTCGACCTCGCCGAGGTCGCGCTGCCGTTCCTGGACGAGCCCGAGCACCCCTCCACCGGCCGCTACGTCCACCAGCACACCAAGGACTGGAGCGCGACCATCACCGCGGCCGACGCGCTGGTCTGGGTGATGCCCATGTACAACGGCGGCTTCAACGCCGTGCTGAAGAACGCCATCGACTACCTGTACGCCGAGTGGCGTGACAAGCCGGTCGCCCTGTTCAGCTACAGCGGCGGGCCGACCGGCGGCGCCCCGGCGGCGGCGATGCTCAAGCCGGTGCTGACCCGGCTCGGCATGCGCGTCACCGAGGCGACCATCGCGCTGCCGCGCGTCGACTCCCTGATCACCGCGGACGGCGGTTTCCTGCCCCCGGAGGACCTGGCCGGCCCGGTCACCGCGGTCCTGGACGAACTGGCCGCGCTGGTGGCCGCGTCGGCGGAGCCCGTGCCCACCGCCTGAGCCCGTCCCATGGCGCGGAGCGGGCCGTGTGTGCCGTGTCCCTCGCCCCACCGCGGCGGTTGAGCACCCAAGAGGTTCGCTCGATCGCTCGCGAGGAGTGAAGGACATGGCATTTCAGTCCAAGGAACTGACCCCGGACCGTTCGGCGCGCCATCTGTACGGGGCGGAGGTGCGACGCCTCCGTGAGAAGGCGGAGATGTCGCTGGTGCGGCTCGGCGAGGTGCTGAAGTACAGCAAGAGCCAGCTGGCGCGGATCGAGGCGGCGGAATCCGTGCCCCCGCCCGGCCTCTCGGAAGCGCTGGACGCGGCGTTCGGGACGGATGGGCATTTCGCGCGGCTGTATCCGCTGGCGCGGCGCGAAGCGCACCCGCGCCGGTATCGCCGATACATGGATTTCGAAGCCGTAGCCAGGGTCGTAGAGCACTGGGCAGCGCACGTGGTGCCGGGGTTGTTGCAGACCGAGGCATACGCCCGAGAGCTGCTGCGCTGCCATGCCGAGGTGACGGAGGAAGAAGTGGAGCAGCGTGTCGCTGCTCGGCTCGGCAGGCAAGAGCGACTCAGGGGCGACGCGCCACCGCGAGTTTGGGCCGTTCTCGACGAGGGGGTCATTCGGCGACTGGTGGGTGGCTCGGAAGTCATGCGGGAGCAACTGTCAGCCCTGCTGGCGCTGGTCGACACGCCTCGTACCAAGGTTCAGGTCCTCCCTTTTCGGCACGGGGGCCATTCCTTGCTGGGTGGGTCGCTCACCTTGCTGCGACTACAGGGATCCATGAGCGTGGCCTACGAAGAAGGCATTGAGGCAAGTTGCCTCTACGAGGACGCGGCAGAGGTTGAGAGGCGCCAGGCGGACTACGATGCGCTACGGGCGTACGCCCTTTCGCCCAGGGAATCTGCGGCGCTCATCCGATCAGCCATGGAGGACTGCAAGCCATGCGAGCAACCCCCGACCTGAGCATCGTGACGTGGCGCAAGTCCAGCTACAGCAACACCGCCGGAGGCGAGTGCGTCGAGGTCGCCGACGGCCTCCCCGGCCTCGTCCCGGTCCGGGACAGCAAGGACCCCGGCGGCCCGGCCCTGGTGTTCGATGACGCCGCGTGGTCCGCGTTCGTCGCCGCGGTCAAGGGCGGGGAGTTCCGCGTCCGTTGAGACGCCGGAGCCCCCGGGGCCGTGACATCCGGCCCCGGGGGCACCACCGGTCAGGTGCGGCAGCCGGTCAGCCGCCGGAGCAGTACTGGGCCTCCTTGCCGATGGACCGGTACATGCAGTCGCTGTTCTCCAGCAGGTGCAGCACCGCCGCGCGGTTGCGGTCGGTCTCCCGCTCGATGACCTCGTCGGGCGGGTAGAAGCCGCCGCCGCCGAAGGAGCCCGGGTACATCTCGAAGGTGTAGGCGAAGATCTTCTGGTTGCCCCACAGCCAGTCGTCGATCGACCCGTCGGTGACGTACAGGTCGCTGGCCTGCTCGGGGGTGTAGTCGTTGGTGGCGGCCATCTGCCGGCCGACGGTGGCGAACACGTTGTGGTCGTCCTGCGTCAGGCCCGGCGCGGTGTCGGCGGTGGTGTAGCCGTAGGGCCAGAGCACCAGTTCCGAGTAGGTGTGGAAGTCGATGGCGGTCTTGATCTGCTGCTTGCCGCCGACGACCCGGCTGCGGACGAAGTTGGCGACGACCTTCACCTCGGGCGCGGACTCGGCCGCGGTCCCGCGGTAGGTGTCCGATCCCGGGCTGCCGGAGGAGCCGCCGCAGCAGCCCCACTTGTAGTTCCAGTTGCGGTTCAGGTCGGTGCCCACGGCGGAGGAGCCGGAGTTGGGCTGCCGGTTCTTCCGCCAGCTGCGGTAGGAGCCGGTGGCGATGTCGTATTCGCCGCCGTCCGGGTTGACGTCCGGCACGATCCAGATCTCGCGCCCGTTGACGGCGCCTGTGATCCGGGAGTCGGACCCGTAGTCCTGGGTGAACTCGCGGACCAGGTAGAGGGCCATCTCCACGGTGAGGTGTTCCCGCGCGTGCTGGTGGTGGGTGAACAGCACCTCGGGTTCGGCCTCGTCGGTGGCGACGTTGTCGCTGATCTTGATCGCGACGATGTCGCGGCCCTGGTAGGACTTGCCGATGACCCGCTTGCTGATGATGTTCGGGTACTTGGTGATCGCCGCGTCGATCTCGGCGTTCATCTCGGCGTAGTTGTGGTACCGGGAGTCGGCCGAGGGGAAGTCGTACGGCCCGATGCTCCTGCCGTCGCTGCGGTCCGGCGGGGCGGCCAGCGCGGTCAGGTCGTAGCCCAGCGCGCGCAGGCTCCGGGCCTGCCGGCGGTCGGCGGTGACGACCAGCGAGCGGCCGTGCACCTCGTCGACGGAGACGCCGGTGGCGGCGATGGCGGTGCGCTGGGCCACCGTGGTCCGGCCGGTCACCTCGTACTGGCGCGGGATCTCCTCGGCCGCCGCGGGGGCCGGGGCGGTGCGGTCGGGGGAGCCGGAGTCGTCGGCCTGGGCGGCGATCGGCGCGGCCAGGGCGAGTGAGAGGAGCGCGGCCAGCGCGGTGGCCCGTCTGCCGCGTATGCGAAGACGCATGGGTTCTCCTGAGGGGGGTGAAGTGCTCCTGGGGGGTGTCAAGTGCGTAGCGACTGCGCCAGTGTTCGGCCATGACCATGACACGGTCAAGGGTGCCCGAGTGGTCGGAATGCGCCAACTTCCGTCCGGCTTCCGTGCGTCGCCGACCACCGGGTGTCCATGTCCGGCGGGTCCGGGGGATTGCCCCCACCCACCCCAGGCCCAACAATGCACACGTCAAACAGACGACATCCCGCTCACGGGAGAGGACCCCCCATGTTCAGACCTCTCGTCGGCGCGTCCGCGTCCGCCCTGCTGCTGGCAGGAGCCACCCTCGCGGGCGCCGTTCCGGCGTCGGCCTCCACCCAGTCCACCACCCAGACCGCCACCCGGTCGGCCGAGCCGACGGTGCGGCCGCAGGCCGTCAGCTTCGCCGGGACCGTGGCACTGAGCAACTGCTCCGGCTCGGTGGTGCGGATGCCCAACTCCAAGGACAGCGACTACGCCCTGGTGATGACGAACGGCCACTGCCTGGAGGGCGGCATGCCGTCCGCCGGCCAGGTCATCGTCAACCGGCCCTCCACCCGCAGCTTCACCGTGCTCAGCTCCTCGGCCGGCAACCTCGGCACCATCCGGGCCACCAAGATCTCGTACGCGACCATGACGGACACCGACGTGGCGCTGTACCAGACGAGCTCCACCTACGCGCAGATCAAGCAGCGCTACTCCATCGACGCGCTGCCGCTGGCCGCCGAACACCCGGTCGCGGGCACCGCCATCAAGGTGGTCTCGGGCTACTGGAAGAAGATCTACTCGTGCAACGTCGACGGCTTCGTGCACGAGCTGCACGAGGGCGACTGGGTCTGGAAGGACTCCCTGCGCTACACCTCGTCGTGCAACACCATCGGCGGCACCTCGGGATCGCCCGTGGTGGACGCCGCCACCGGCAAGGTCGTCGCGGTGAACAACACCGGTAACGAGGACGGCGCGCGCTGCACCGTCAACAACCCGTGCGAGGTGGACGCGAACGGCACGGTCACCGTCCGCCAGGGCATCAACTACGCCCAGCAGACGTACCACATCACCAAGTGCGTGGCGGCCGGCAACCGAATAGACCTCAACCTGCCGGGCTGCACCCTGCCCAAGCCCTGACCGGAGAGGGCCGGGCCCCGCCGCCGTGCGCGGCGCGGACCCGGCCCCCTACCGGCCGGTGACCGGGGTGCCTCAGCGGTTGACCGCCTGGGCCTCCTGGACGGTGACCTCGGTGGTGGTGCCGAAGGTGCCGTCCGGCAGGTCCCCGCCGGAACCGTCCGTGGCGGTCCAGCTGACCTCCCAGGTGATGGTCGCCTTGAACGCGTAGGGTCCGGACCCGGTGTTCGCCCGCAGATAGGTCACCCCGCACGGCGGGGTCTCCTTCGACCGGCCCTTGGCGTACGGGGTGCCGATGCTGCCGTCCTCGCCGATGGCGCACTCACCGGACGCCGGGTGCAGCTCGGCCTCCGAGGTGCCCGGCTCGATCCGCAGCGCCACCGGCTTGGCCGTGGTGGTCGCCGACAGCCCGATCTCCGGGACGCTCGCGGTGACCGACACCTCCTTGAAGGTGGACTTGTCCAGCCAGGCCCAGGTGGGCAGGTTCACCGTCTGCCTGCCGTCGGAGGACGGGTTGAGCGTGATGTCGGTGTCCGGCACCCGCAGCTCGGCGTAGGCCAGCCGGGACAGCTTCTCGGCGTCGATCGCCTCCTCGACCTTCGGCTTCTCGCCCTTGTCGGCCCAGAAGCTGGAGTCGTCGAAGCACTTGTCGATGTCGCCCTGCGCCTTGGGGTCGTCGTTGATCTCCGGCACCCACCAGTTGCCCTTGCCGGCGTTCTCGGTGTTGAAGTCCTTGATCGGCTTGCCGTTGACCCACTCGTCGATCTTCTGCTTGCCCCAGGGCGTGTCCTTGACCAGCTCCAGCCGGGGCTCCCAGAGCTTCTTGAACTCCTCCGGGGTCATGCTGGGCACGAACCAGCACTTGGGCGGCGGCGCGGTGTTCACCTCCGGGGTGACCGCGCCGGTGGAGGTGCCCCGGCCGTTCTTGGAACGGTCGTAGACGATCCCGTGGACCGTCACGTTGATCGTCTGGTCGTCGGTGTCACTGCCACCGTGGGCGTTGCCCGGCTTCGGGCGCGACTGCTCGTCGCCACCCTCGCCCGGCGCGTCCGCCACCGACACGCCGGGCGCGGCCGCGAACAGCAGCGCGGCCGTTATGACGCCCGCTGCCCGCTTCACGGTGGAATTCATGGCCGGCACTGTGCTGCCCCCCTGTCCGTGCTGATGTCTGCGGTCTGCCACACGCCGTCCGCGTTCTTCCGCAACCGGGCGGTGTAGCCGACATAGGAATCGTCGCTCACCGGGGTCTTCAGGATCTTCCCGCTCTTCCGTACCTTCCCGAATCCCTTGCTCTCGTCACCGCAGTAGGTCAATTCCGCGCTTTCGCCGCTGAGGGTGACCTGCGGGGCGAAATAGCGGAACTCCCCGGTGAGTGAGTACCCCTTGTCGGCGTAGTACTTCAGCGCCTTCCGGGCCCCGGCCTCCGCCATCGGGTGGGTGTAGAACGTCACCGCGTCGGACTCCGCCGTGCCCTCCGCCTTCGCGGCGGTCATGGCGCGGACCCGCGCGGCGCTGTCCGCCAGCACCGCGTCCCGCGCCTTGTCACCGGTGACGAAGCCCTCGAAGGTCACCGAAAGCCCGCTGGGCAGCAGGACCTTCGGATGCCCCGGCCGGTCGGCGTCGGGCCGGCCGGTGCCGGACGGGCCGGACGAGCTGGGCGAGGACGTCGGGGAATCGGCACCCTTGATGTCGTCTGGGTCATCGGAGCCGCCGTCGCTGCCGCAGGCGGCGAGGACGAACACCGCGCCGGTCACTGCCACGGCGAGGGGGAGCAATTTCTTCACGGGGCGCAGCTCTCTGAAATCTCCGGCGTTATGAAGGGCAGAGTCAACCATCTGCGCAGCCCCTTCGCCCCGTCAAGCCGGGGCCCCGCGGTCCGTACGGTCCCGCGGCGATTCCGTTACCGGCCCGGGACAGCCGTCGCGCTATGGCGACGGTACGGCCCGGGCATGTCCCCCGAGTGCCGTGAACGCCACGGCGACACGGCGGATGTCGTCCGAACCGGTGCGCGCGGCGGCCTTTTCCGGTACATGCGTGACCGAGCGCGGCAATCACTTCTCCCCATTGGAGGCGGCACATGACGCGGACCGGTGAGAACGGTGCGCACGAGGCAATGGACGGCGGACCGGGACGGACACCGGCCGGCCCGGAAGGCGGCCCGCGGACCTCCCGCTGGCGGTACATCGGACCGGGAATCGTGGTGGCCGCCACCGGAGTGGGGGCCGGCGACCTGGTGGCGACGCTGATCGCGGGCAGCAAGTTCGGGTACACCCTGATGTGGGCCGCGGTGCTGGGCTGCCTGGTGAAGATCTCCCTCGCCGAGGCGGCGGGCCGCTGGCACCTGGCCACCGGGCGCACCCTCTTCGAGGGCTGGCGCACCCTCGGCGGATGGACCACCGGCTACTTCGCGGTCTACGTGGTGGTGTGGGGGTTCGTGTACGGGGCCGCCGCGATGGTCTCCAGCGCGCTGCCGCTGGACGCGCTCTTCCCCGGCACCATGGACCTGAAGGCGTGGGCGGTGCTCACCGGACTGGTGGGGCTGGTGTTCGTCTGGTTCAACCGGTACGCGGTCTTCGAGAAGGTGATGACCGTACTGGTCGGGGTGATGTTCGTGGTCACCGTCTACCTGGCGGTCCGGGTCGGACCGCACCTGGGCGACGCCCTCGCCGGACTCGGCCCGGCACTGCCGGACGGCTCCCTGCTGTACACCCTGGGGCTGATCGGCGGAGTGGGCGGCACCATCACCCTGGCCGCCTACGGGTACTGGGTGAACGCCAAGGGCTGGACCGACAGCGGCTGGATGAAGGTGATGCGCCTGGACAACCGGGTCGCCTACCTGACCACCGGCGTCTTCGTGGTGGCCATGCTCGTCGTCGGCGCGGAACTGCTGCACTCCACCGACATCGCGCTCACCAAGGGCGACAAGGGACTGCTCGACCTCAGCGACGTCCTCGCCGCCCGCTACGGGGAGACCACCGCCAAGCTCTTCCTGGTGGGCTTCTTCGCCACCTCCTTCACCTCACTGATCGGTGTCTGGCACGGGGTGAGCCTGCTGGTGGCCGACTTCGTGGCCACCTACCGGAACGCCGGCCAGGCCGCCGTCGGGAACGGAGCCGGGACACCGGCCGGAGGCCCGGCGGGCGGTGCGCCTGGCGCCGAGGCGGCGGACGGGGCGGGCGGTGCGCCGGACGCCGGGGCGTTGGACGGGGCGCGTGGGGCGGGCGGTGTGCCCGACGCCGGGGCGGTGGACGGGGCGGGCGGTGCGCCTGAAGCCGAAGCGGCGAACGGGGCGCGTGGCGTCCCGGACCGCGAACGGTCGCTGCCGTTCCGCCTCTACCTGCTGTGGCTGACCTTCCCGCCGATCTCCCTGCTCTTCCTCGACGAGCCGTTCGCGCTGGTCATCGGGTACGGCGTACTCGGCGCCTTCTTCATGCCGTTCCTCGCCCTGACCCTGCTGTGGCTGCTCAACACCGACCGCACCCCCGCCGAGTGGCGCAACGGCCCGCTCAGCAACGTCATGCTGACCTCGGCCGGGCTGCTGTTCCTGGTGCTGTGCGTGCAGCAGGTACGGGACCTTCCCTGGTGACCGGCCCCCGGTGACCTGCTCCGGCGACCGGCCCCGCGGTGATCCGGCCGCCGGTCCGGGCCGCCGGTCACCGTGTCCGTCAGCTGAGGAGCAACGGGGTCCTCGTCACGTACCGACGGCCGGCGGGTGGTGCCGCCCCCTCGACGGCACCACCCTCGGCGGTTCGGGATGGCCGGACCGGCTACGGCAGCCCGTGGACGTGCGGGCCGACCGCGTTGGACCAGGCGTTGCCGCTCGTCGCGTCCCAGTTGGTCGACCAGGTCATCGCGCCGCGCAGCGCCGGGTAGGTCCGGGCCGGCTTGAAGGAGCCGCAGTTGGTGCCCCGGGCCAGGCAGTCCAGGGCGTTGTTCACCACGGTGGGGGAGACGTAGCCGCTGCCCGCGCCGCGGGTGGAGGCGGGCAGGCCGAGGCCCACCTGGGACGGGTCGAGTCCGCCTTCGAGCTGGATGCAGGCGAGCGCGGTGAGGAAGTCCACCGAGCCCTGCGAGTACACCTTGCCGTCGCAGCCGAGCATCGAGCCGCTGTTGTAGTACTGCATGTTGACGACGGTGAGGATGTCCTTGATGTTGAGCGCCGTCTTGAAGTACTCGTTCGAGGTGGACTGCATGTCGATGGTCTGCGGCGCCATGGTGATGACCAGCCCGGGGCCGGCCTTCTGCGACAGCGAGCGCAGCGCCTGCGTCATGTAGGTGGAGTTCAGCCCGTTCTCCAGGTCGATGTCGACCCCGTCGAAGCCGTACTCGCGGATCAGCGTGTGGACGCTGTCGGCGAAGGCGGCGGCGGAGGCCGCGCTGTTCACCGAGACGGTGCCCTTCTCGCCGCCGACCGAGATGATGACCGACTTGCCGGCCGCCTGCTTGGCCTTGATGTCCGCCTTGAACTGCTCGGTGGTGTAGCCGCCGAGCCCGGCGGAGTCGAGGTTGAAGGTGACCGCGCCGGGAGTGCCGGTGGCGTCGGCGAAGGCGACCGCGATGATGTCGTAGTTCGACGGGACGTCGCTGAGCTTCTGCACGGCGGCGCCGTTGTTGAAGTTCTGCCAGTAGCCGGTGACCGCGTGCTTGGGGACGGTGTTGCCGGGGCCGCCGGAATCGGGGGTGGTGGTTCCGGTGACCGGGGCGGACTTGGGGGACTCCCCGGCGGAGTTCACCGCGGTGACCTGGAACTGGTAGGAGGTGGCCGGGGAGAGCCCGGTGACCGTGGCCGAGGTGCCGCCGACCGACTGCACCTTGGTGCCGTCCCGGTAGACCTGGTAGCCGGTCGCGCCGCTGACCGGGCTCCAGGACAGGTCGACGCTGGTGGCGGAGGTGGCCCCGGTGCGCAGGCCGGAGGGGGCGCCCGGGATCTCCTCGCCGGGCTGGCCGCCGCCCGGGCCGGTCAGGGTGATGTCGTCGGCGTGGTAGGCCGGCTGGCCGTACCAGCCGTGCGTGTAGATGGTCACCGACGTGGTGTTGGGGCCGGTGCTGAATCCGGTGCTGAGCTGCCGCCAGTCGTTCGCGGACGAGGTCCAGGTGGAGACGTCCGTGGTGCCGGTGCCCTTGGCGCCGAGGTAGATGTAGGAGCCCTGGACCCAGCCGCTCAGGGTGTAGGCGGAGTTCGGCTTGACGCTGACGGTCTGCGAGCACATGGCGTGGTCGCTGCCGGCCGGGGTGGCCTTGAGCGCGGCCGAGCCGCTGTGCACCGGGCTGCCGACGGTGGTGCCGCTGCCGCCGGAACAGGTCCAGCCGCTGAGGCCGGTCTCGAATCCGGGATTGCGGGCGAGGTTGGGGTCCGCCGCGGCGGCCGGGCCGCCGAGCGAGACGAGGCCCGCCGTCGCGAGCGTCGCCGCCAGCCCGGAGGCCGCGGCGCGGCCGCGGAAGCGGCGGCGGTACTGGTTGGGTCCGGCGCCTCTGGCGCGGGGTGCACGGTCCACGACTGCCTCCGTGGGGGAGTGGAGTTGGGGAGTGGGAACGCGGGAGGTGGAGGGGGAGGGGTGCTGCGGGGGGTGCCGGATGCCGATGTGCACCGCCCGGGCGTACAAAATGGTCCAGACCAATGCCGTTGTCAAGAGTTCGAACGGAACCGTCACCCGTTACGCAGAGGAAGTGTTCTCTCACGCGGCATTCGTGGATAAAGTGCTGAGGCACTGGGGAACACCCCGGGGCCCCATCCTGGGGGAGTGACCGGCGGACGAGATCCGGGGCGACGAGCCGGGGGAGGCAGCCGGGGGTCAGGGCAGAAACGACCTGCGGCCGCCGAGCTACCCGGCGCCGAAGTGAACGGGGTAGCCGAGTGCCCACCGCGATAGCAGTCACCAGCCGTGAGCTGGTCCTTCCGCCGACCGACGGGCAGACCCCGGCGGCCGTCGTGCTCCCGCCGCCGCACGAACAGCCGCTGGAGACCGCGCTGGCCGAGACCGCGGCCCTGCTGGACCGCGAGGGCTTCCTGGTGGTGCTCTACCCCGCCGCGGACGCGGCGGCCACCGCCCAGCGCCTGCACACCGTTCGCGCGCTGCTGGAGAGCGACCGGATCGCCCTCCTCCCGCTCGACCTGCCGCCCCTCGCCGTCGCCGTGCTCGCCCGCCAGCTGCGCCGGCTGTCGGTCTCCGACCTGAGTCCCGGGGTACTGGCCTGCGCCGCCCGCCTGCTGACGCACTATCTGCACGCCGGAGCCCAGCTGAACAGCGTCGCCCGGCTCGAGCACGTACCGGTCGGCCTCGCCTCGCACGTCGCGTCCTGGCTGCCGGGAGCCCAGTTCGGGGTGCTCGCCCACCCCACGCCCCGGCTGGTCCGGGTCGGAGCGGGGGACGACACCCTGCCCGCCCCCGGGTACGCCACCGAACTCACCGTCGCGCACAGCCACCCCGGCCACCCCGGCCGGACCGGCGCCGACTGGGTCACCGGCACCCTCGCCACCCGGTGGCGGATCGACGACGTCCACCAGGTGCCGCTGCCCGCCGAGTCGGCACGCTGGTGGGGCACCGGCAGACTCACCGAGTTCACCGCCGCCATCGCCGACCTGTCCGTGCTGTACCAGCTGGTCGCCTCGGTCCGCCGGACGGAGTGCCACTGGTGCGGGCGGGAACTCATCGGCGACTGGTGCGCGTTCTGCTCCGCCCCGATGCCGCGGGCCGACGGGCCCCGGCGTTCCGCCACCGCACGCCCCGCCCTGACCAGCCGGCCCTGAGTCCGTCCTTCGAACGAGGTTGCCCGTCCCATGAATGTTCGCCAGCGCCGCGGAGTCATCCTGCTGCTCCTGTCGGTCCTGTGCGCCGTCGGCGCGTTCGCCGGAGTCCTCGCCGTCATCGACGACGTGCAGTCCAAGGTCGGGCCGGAGACCACCGCCTACCGGCTGAAGACGGACGTGCCGGCGTACCGGACGCTGAGCGAGGAGGAGTTCGAGCAGGTCTCCATGCCCGAGCGGTGGCTGCCCGAGACCGCGGTCACCGACCTCGCCGGGGTCCGCGGCAAGATAGCCGTCACCCCGCTCCGCAAGGGGTCCCTGCTCCAGTCCGACATGGTCGTGGACCGCCCGGCCCTCAAGCCCGGCGAGCAGGAGATCGCCATCATGATCGACGCCGCCACCGGGGTGGCCGGCAAGATCACCCCAGGTGCCGCCGTCAACATCTACGCCACCTTCGAGGGGAAGCACGAGGGCGAGAAGTCGGTGTCCCAGCTCATCGTGGCGGGCGCCCGGGTCATCGACGTCGGCAAGCTCACCGCCCTGGAACCGGACGCCGACGACGACCGGCGGGTCGGCGAGGCGGTCCCGATCACCTTCGCCCTGACCACCCGGGACGCCCAGCGCGTCGCCTACGCCGAGTCCTTCGCCGCACACGTGCGACTGGCCCTGGTCGCCCCCGGCGGTGACACCACCGTCGACCCGGACGACCGTACGTACACCCTCGACGGCGACACGCAGGAGGCGGACAGGTGACGATCAGGACCCTCCCGGCCGTCGGCGACCCGGAGGCCGCCCGCGCGGTCAACGGGCTGCTCGGCCAGCTCCCGGACGTCGAACCGCTGCCCTGGGTGGGCGACTCCACCCGGCTGCTGGACACCCTCGCCGAACTCGCCGCCGGGTCCCTGGAGGACCTGCCGGAGGTCGTCCTGGTCCACGAGCGGATCGGCCCCGCGCCCGCGCTCGAGGTCATCCGCGAGATCGCCCTGCGGTTCCCCGCGGTCGGCGTGGTGCTGATGACCGCCGACGCCGGGCCGGCCCTGTACTCCGCGGCGATGGACTCCGGGGCCCGCGGCCTGGCCGCGCTGCCGCTCGCCTACGACGAACTCGCCGCCCGGGTCCGGTCCGCCGCCCAGTGGGCGGCCGGGGTGCGCCGCCACCTCGGCGGCGGCGACGTCGGCCCGGCCGGGCCCGGCGGCACCCTGGTCGCGGTCACCGGCGCCAAGGGCGGCGTCGGCACCACCGTCACCGCCGTGCAGCTGGCACTCGCCGCGCAGGCCGCCGGGCGCGCCGTCGCCCTGGTCGACCTGGACCTGCAGTCCGGCGACGTCGCCTCCTACCTCGACGTGCAGTTCCGCCGCTCCATCGCCGACCTGGCCCAGATCAACGACATCACCCCCCGGGTGCTGCGGGAGGCGGTGTTCAGCCACCGCACCGGCCTCGGCCTGCTGCTCGCCCCGGCCGACGGGGAACGCGGCGAGGAGGTCACCGACACCGCAGCCCGGCACATCCTCACCGCGCTGCGGGGCCGCTACGACGTCGTGGTCGTCGACTGCGGCAGCCACATCACCTCGGCCGGTGCCGCCGTCATCGAGGCCGCCGACACCGCGCTGCTGGTCACCACCCCGGACGTGGTCGCGGTCCGGGCCGCCAAGCGCATGGTGCGGCTGTGGGACCGGTTGCAGATCCGCAAGGCCGAGGAGACCCGCACCCTGGTCAACCGGCACACCCGGGCGGCCGAGATCCAGCCGCAGCTGGTCGAGCGGGCCACCGGTACCCGCACCACCCGGACCTGCGTCCCCGCCGGGTACAAGGAGCTCCAGCCCGCCGTCGACTCCGGCCGGATGCACGAGCTCGACCCCAAGTCCGCGGTGCGCGGCGCGCTGTGGAGCCTCGCCGGGGAACTGGGCCTGGTCGCACCCGCCGCCCCGGCCGGCCGGACGGCCCACCGCCGCGGCCCCGCCGGGACCGCCGACCGTACGCTGCCGGGGCTGCGCCGCCGCCGGGCCATCACCGCCGGACCGGAGGACGGCGGACCGGCCGCCCCCGGAGCCCTCGGCCCCGGCCCGGGGACCGCTCCCGGCACCGACGGCGGCGGCACCGGCCCGGAGGCCCTCACCCAGGTGCCGACCAGCCGGTTCGGCCGCAAGCGCGGGGACCGGGGCCAGGTGACCGTGGAGTTCCTCGGGGTCCTGCCGCTGATCCTCGCCGTCCTCGTCGTGCTCTGGCAGTGCGTGCTGATCGGCTACACCTACTCGCTGGCCGGGAACGCCGCGGACCAGGGTGCCCGGGCCGCCGCGGCGACCGGCGGAGGCGCGGCGGCCTGCCGGGAAGCCGCCCGGGAGGACCTGCCGAGCGCCTGGCGGGAGCACGCCGACACCGACTGCCGGGAGCAGGGCGGGCTGTGGAAGGCCACGGTCCGGGTGAAGGTGCCGGCGGTCTTCCCGGGGGCGGTCGACTTCCCCTGGACGGTGACCGGTACCGCGGGCGCGGCGAAGGAGACGTGATCGATGGCGACGCACACCCCCGCGGCCCCCGGCCTCCCGGGCGAGTCCTCCCCGGGCGGTGACCGGGGGCCCGCCCGGCCCCGGACACCGGGGCTGCCGGTCACCGTGGCACACCGGCCGGCTGGGCGCGGGCCCGTCCGGCAAGAGCCCGTCCGGCCCGGGCCCGTTCGGCCCGAGCCCGTTCGGCAAGGGCCCGTCCGGCGAGGGTCCGCCCCGCAGCGGACCGTCCGGCCCGGGGACGTCCCGCAAGGGACCGTCAGACCGGGGTCCCCTCGGCGCGGGTCCATCCCGCAGGAGTCCGTCCGGCGCGGGTCCGCCCGGCGCGATGCCGTCCGGCAAGGATCCGCCGGGCGCGATGCCGCCCGGCGCGGGCCGGCCCGCGCCGCCGCCGGACCGCACCGCGACCGCGGCATGGCGTCGATCGAGTTCCTCGGCTTCCTGCCGATCCTGCTGGCCGTGGCGCTCGGCGCGATCCAGCTCGGGATCGGCGCCTACACCGCACAACAGGCCGGTACGGCCGCCCGGGCGGCCGCCCGGACCGCGTCCCTCGACGACCCCGAGGCGGGGCCGGCGGCGGCCGGGCGGGCGGCGGTCAGCAGCTGGCTCGCCGACGGGACCTCGATCTCCGTGAGCGACAGCGGCGGCGAGGCCCGGGCCACCGCCCGCATCGAGATCCCCTCGGTGATCCCGGGGGTCAGCTTCGGCTCGGCCGAGCGCACCGCCACCATGCCGCACACCGAGGACACTCCGGTGGAGCCGCTGCCGGCCCCGGACCCGGCGGCGGCCCCGGCCGGTGCCCCCGGCCCGGACCCGGCCGCGGGACCGGGAGGCCGCCGATGAGCCTGCGCGCCCGCCTCGCCGCCCCCGACACCACCGCCGACCAGCACGGGCAGGACGGCCACCTGGTCGCGGTCTACCGCACCAAGCTGCTGGAGGAGATCGACCTCGCCGAGATGTCCTCGCTGGCCGCCGCCGAACGGCGGTCCCGCCTGGAACGCGTACTCGGCCACATCATCAGCCGCGAGGGGCCGGTGCTCTCCACCGCCGAACGCGACCGGCTGATCCGCCGGGTCGTCGACGAGGCGCTCGGCCTGGGCGTCCTGGAACCGCTGCTGGAGGACGCCTCCATCACCGAGATCATGGTCAACGGACCGGACCAGATCTTCGTGGAGCGGGCGGGCCGGGTGGAGCTGGTCCCGGTGCGCTTCGCCTCCGAGGAGCAGCTGATGCAGACCATCGAACGCATCGTCTCCACCGTCAACCGGCGGGTGGACGAGTCCAACCCGATGGTCGACGCGCGGCTGCCCAGCGGCGAGCGGGTCAACGTCATCATCCCGCCGCTCGCCCTCACCGGCGCCACCCTCACCATCCGCCGGTTCCCCCGCGTCTACACGCTGCGCGAACTGATCGGCATGGGGACGCTGGACGAGCCGATGCTGCTGCTGCTCGCCGCCCTGGTGCGGGCGAAGTTCAACGTGGTGGTGTCCGGGCCCACCGGTTCGGGCAAGACCACCCTGCTCAACGCGCTCTCCGGACTCATCCCGGATGGCGAGCGGATCATCACGGTCGAGGACGCCGCCGAACTCCAGCTCCAGCAGTCCCACGTCGTCCGGCTGGAGTCCCGGCCGCCCAACGTCGAGGGCAAGGGCCGGATCACCATCCGCGACCTGGTCCGCAACTCACTGCGGATGCGCCCCGACCGGATCATCGTCGGCGAGGTGCGCGGCGGCGAGACCCTGGACATGCTCCAGGCCATGTCCACCGGCCACGACGGGTCGCTGGCCACCGTGCACGCCAACAGCGCCGAGGACGCCCTGATGCGGTTGCAGACCCTGGCGTCCATGTCCGAGGTCGCCATCCCCTACGAGGCGCTGCGCGACCAGATCAACAGCGCCGTCGACTGCATCGTCCAACTCGCCCGGCACGCCGACGGCTCCCGCCGGGTGAGCGAGATCGCGCTGCTCGACAGCCACGGCCACGAGGAGTACCGGATCACCACCGTCTGCCGCTTCGACGCCCGGCCGATGGGCGCCGACCGGGTCGTACACGGCCACTTCGGGCACTTCCCGCTCCCCGGGCGCGCCGCCGAACGGCTCCGGCTGGCCAACGAGCCGGTGCCGCCCGCCTTCGGGGTCGCCGCGTCCCCCGCCCAGCTCACCGTCCGCGGAACCGGAAGCGGCCCCCAGGCCGGTGGCCGGCACCCCGGCCAGGGCCCCGACCGGGCCGGGGGCCACCATGGCTGACCTCGGTCTGCTCACCCTGGGCGGTACCGTGCTGGGCGGCGGGCTCGCGGTGGCCGGGGTGCACAGCTACCTGTCCGGCCGGGCCCAGCGGCAGGCGCTCGTCGACCGCCTCGCCGACGACGGTCCGCCACCCCCGGTCGGCCGCCCGCGCCGGTTCGCCGCGCTGGACCGGCGCCTGCGCGCCACCGAGGCGGGCCGCCGGCTGGAGCGCCGCCTGGCGTCCACCGGACTGGACCTCACCCCGGGCGAGTTCGTCGCCTGCACCGCCGGGGTGGCGATCGGCCTGTGGGTGGTGGCCGCCGCCGCGCTCGCCGCCTTCTTCGGGCCGATCGCCGCACTGGTCGCCGTCTGGGCGGCGTTCGGGTACCTCGACTGGCAGCGGCGGAAGCGCATCGAGAAGTTCATCAACCAGCTGCCCGAGCTGTCCCGCATCCTGGCCAACGCCACCCAGGCCGGGCTGGCGCTGCGCACCGCGCTCGGCATGGCCGCCGACGAGATGGAGGCCCCGGCGGGCGAGGAGCTCGCCAAGGTGGCCGCCCGGCTGGCCGTGGGCCACTCCATCGACGACGCCCTCGGCGAGCTGGCCGAGCGGCTGCCCTCCCGGGAGCTGGTCGTCCTGGTCACCACCCTGGTGCTGTCCAACCGGGCGGGCGGCACCGTGGTCACCTCGCTGCGCAACCTGACCCAGACCCTGGAGGAGCGGAAGGAGACCCGCCGGGAGATCCGCACCCAGCTGTCGCAGGTCACGATCACCGCCTATGTGGTGCCGCTGATGGGCGTGGGTACCCTGCTGCTGGTCGACAGGATCGCCGCCGGGTCGGTCGAGCGGATGACCTCCGACTTCTGGGGCCAGGCCGCGGTGGTCGTCGCCTTCGGCCTGTACGGGCTGGGCTTCTTCCTCATCCGCCGTATGTCGAAGATCGACGTGTGAGGAGGGCCGACGAGGGATGACCGGACCGGGTCTGCTGCTGGCCCTGGCCATGGGACTGTCCGTGGCCGGTATCGCCTACGGCATCGCGCTCTGCCGCAGCGAAGCGAAACTCCCGCCCGACCTGGCCGTGGCGCTGGAGGTGGGCGCCACCCGCACGACGGCCGTCGGTTCCGCGCTGGACCGGCTCGGGATGCGCTGGGCCCCGCTGGTGCTGCGGCTGATGGGCGGCAAGCGGGTCGCCCGGGTGCGCCGCCGGATCGACCTGGCCGGCAATCCCGGGGGCCTCACCGTGGACCGGTACGCCGCCCGGCGCGCGGTCTACGGCTTCCTGGGGTTCGGCGGCGCGTTGGTGATGCTGGCCAAGGGGCAGCTGCTGCTGGCCCTGCTGCTCGTGGTCTTCGGGCTGTTCTGGATCGAGGTCGGCATCTGGGCCGCGGTGCGGGAACGGAAGGACGCGATCGAGCGGACCCTGCCCGACTTCCTGGACGTGCTGGCGGTCGTGGTCAGCGCCGGGCTGGGGTTCCGGCAGGCGCTGGACCGGGTGTCGGAGAAGTACGAGGGCCCCTGGGCCGACGAACTGCGCATCACGCTCCGGCAGATGGACATGGGCGTCAGCCGCCGCCAGGCCTTCGAGGAACTGCGCCGGCGCAATGACTCCGAGCAGGTGGCCCAGTTCGTCACCGCCCTCCAGCAGGGCGAGGACCTCGGTGCCCCGATCGTCGACACGCTGATCGCCATCGCGAACGACATGCGCCGTACCGATGCCCAGAACGCCCGGCGGCGGGCCGCCCGGGCGGTCCCGAAGGCGACCATGGTGATCACCACCTTCATGGTCCCCGGCACGATGATCTTGCTCGTCGCCGGTTTCTTCATCGGATCCGGCACCGACTTCGGCTCACTCACGGAGGACTGACGCAGGGTCGGGCCGCGCCCGGCCCGCCGCCTCCGGGGCCCGGACCGCCGCCCACGGAGTGCGGTCTCGAATCGATTGCCGTTCAGCCCAAAACCTTCGCTTCTGCAATGCGTTATGGGAGAGTCGGGGCGCGGCCACGGCCCGGGCCACCGCCCGGTACGGGGCCGCCGCACACGCACGAGCGTGACGGCGGACGCGCCCGGACCCGGGGGCGCGCCCATCCGGCGGCGGCACGGGAGGAGGTGAGACGGATGCACCGCGGCGCCACCCCGGCGCGCCCGGGGTTCGAACACCTCCGCCCGGGAAATCAATCGCCTCGGATGCCCTGTTCCGAGGCCGGTGTCTCGGCGTACTTTTCTTGTGTCGCAAGCGGCATCACGGGGGTTGGATCGCCGGACCAGCAGGGGACGGCAGCCCATGGAGGGGAACACGATGGGAAAGCGCGTTGTGCGGAACGACGTGGGGGGCGACCGGGGGCAGACGTCGATCGAGTACCTCGGCATCATCGCCGTGGTGGTCGCCATCGCCCTGGTGCTGATGACCACGGACTTCGGCAGCATGATCGCGGGGGCCATCTCCGACGAGATCGCCAAGATCACCGGCTGACCGGACGGCTGACCGGTCGGATGCCCGCACCGCTCGACGAACCGGGAACCGCGCGGCAGGCCCCGCGCAGGGCCGCGCCGAAGACCGCACCGAGCCGCGTGCCGCGGGCCGTTGCGCACTCCGCACGCCACCGGGGCGATGCCGGCCAGGCGTTCCCCGTCTACATCACCGCCGTGGCCGGGCTGCTCTTCCTCGCCCTCGCCTACTTCGCCGTCGGACAGGCCGGAGCCACTCGCAACGAGGGGCAGACCGCCGCCGACGCCGCGGCCCTCGCCGCCGCGCAGAGCCACCGGGACCAGCTGCGCACCGCCCTGCTGCGGACGGTCCAGCAGGGTGGCGGCTGGGAGGACCTGATCCTCGGACGCGGCGTGGAAGCCGGCTCCGCATGCCGGGACGCGGCGTCGTTCGCCGCGAGGAACGACGCCGACCTCACCGCCGCCGGCTGCCGCCCGGGCTATCTGCCCACCTCCTTCACGGTGACCGTCCGGACCCGGGACACGGTCGGCACCTCGGTCATCCCGGGCACCGAGGGCAAACACGCGGTGGCGACCGCGAAGGCGGTGGTCGAGCCCCGCTGCGAGGCCGATCCGGCGACCCCGCTCCCGCTCCCCGGCCCCACCCCCTCCCGGGCCGGCCGGCCCGGCGGTCCGGCGGACGCGGACCCGAAGGATCCCCAGGGCTCCGGGGACCCCAAGGACCCCAAGGACCCGAAGGATCCCCAGGACCCCAAGGACCCCAAGGACCCGAAGGACCCGAAGGATCCCAAGGACCCCGACGACAGGGACCCGGTGCCGTCACTCGGGCTGGACTGCGACGGGCGGTCGCTGACCATCGACCCGGCACACCCCGAACTCTTCCCCGAAGCGAAAGAACTGTTCTCCGTGCGCCTCGCCGAGTGACGCACGAGCGATGAGCAAAGGACTTGCCACAGATGAGGTTGCGGCGTACGACGAAGCGCCGGAGACGTGCGCTCGCTGCGGTGTTCGCGGCGGTCTGCGCACTCGCGTCGGCCGGGTGCGGCGGCGGGGACGGCGGTGGGGAGGAGAAGCCCGCCGGCCCCTCCCGGAGCGCCGGGCAAGCCACCGGGAAGGAGCCGGACGACAAGCCGGCCGCGCGGCCCACCGAGGTCATCGGAGAGGCGAAGGGCCCCGACGGTGTGGTGGTGACCCTCCACTCGGCGGTCCGGGACGACGGGGGATTCGTCACGGTCCAGGGCACCGTGACCAACAACGGCAGCAAGTCGTTCAACGCCTTCACCTGGCGCTCCAAGGAGACCGAACTGCACTCGCAGTCCTCCCTCTCCGGCGCCTCGCTCATCGACCAGGCCGGCCGCAAGCGCTACCTGATCCTCCGGGACACCGACGGGGAGTGCCTGTGCACCACCGGGCTGGTCGGCATCAAGGTGGGGGAGAGCCGGCCGGTCTTCGCCCAGTTCCCGGCGCCGCCGGACGACGTCACCAAGGTCGACTTCCAACTCCCCACCCTGCCGCCCATCGGCATCGAGATCTCCGGGTGAGCCCACCATGACGACGCCTCCCGTTCGCCCCGGCACCCGCCGGACGGTCCGCCGCGCGGTGCTGCCGGCGGCCGTGGCCGCCGCCGTGCTCCTGGTCTGCCCCGCCGGCCTCGCCCGCGCCGACAACGGCCCCGGCGCCCCGGCGGACACCACGCCCCCGGTGGAGATCGACCCCGACGACCCGGACCTCCGGCTCGCCGACGGTGCGCGGCTGGCCACCGGCCGGGTGCTGGACATCAAGTCCGTGGTGGAGACCGACGACGGGGAGGAGCGCCGGGAGGACACCAACGAGAAGGTGAAGTTCGCCCTCCAGGCCGAGGTGCTCTTCGGCAAGAACAGCGCGCGGCTGGGGCGGGAGGCCGGCGCCCGGATCCGGACCATCGCCGCCGAGATCGAGCGCCAGGGCGCCACCACCGTCCGGGTCTTCGGCTTCACCGACAGCCTGGGCTCCTCCGCCCACGGTGACAGGCTCTCCAAGCAGCGCGCCGACGCCGTGCAGCGGGCGCTCGCCGAACACCTCGGCGCCGGCGTCGAGTACGAGATCCGCGGCTACGGCGAGCAGTACCCGATCGCGGACAACTCCACCGAGGAGGGGCGGAAGAAGAACCGGCGGGTGGAGGTCGGTTTCGCGCGGGGCGGCTGAGCCGGCCCGCGGGGGACGCCTGCGCGCCGGGGCGCGCGCCTCACCCGGGCCGGTCGCGCGCCGGCCCGGTCAGCCGCCCGGGCCACCGGCCGTGATCCCGCCGGTACCCCGGCCGGTCCCCGGGGCTGCGCCGGCCCCGTCTCCGGCCCCGGGGGCGTACCGGATGAGCAGACGTACCCCCGGGCGCACCCCCCAGCGCTCCATCGCCCCCGCCTCCGCCTCCAGCACATGGCGGCAGCGGAGCCTCGGCAGCCCGAGCCGGCCGGGGCGCATGGTCCGCACCGCCAGCACGGCCAGGTCGCGGTCGAGGTAGGCGACGTCGATGGGGAAGCGCATCCGGAAGGTGTGGACGCCGCCGGCGGGGGTGAGCAGCAGCGCGCCGTCGAGCCGGTCCCGGCCCAGCAGCCCCCGGGTGCGGGCGCGGTAGGAAGCGGCGATCTCCAGCGGCACGAGTACACCCGCGCCGTCCCCGGCCGCCTCCGCCGCCCCCGGCGGAGCCGCCGCGCCGGACGGGCCCCCGGCCCCGGTGCCGGACGGGCCCCCGGCACCGGCCGCGTCCGCGGGCGCGGCCGTCGCGGCCGGCCCGGCCCCGGCGTCCGGCGCGATGCCGCCCCCGGACCGCGCCCCCGGCGCGATGCCGCCCCCGGGCCCCGCCCCCGGCACCCGGAGCAGTGCCCTGCCGTCCACCGGATGGTCAGCCATGCCGTCGACCCCCTGCTTGCTCGGTCACCCCCCGGGCGTGCGCCCGGCCGGCCGTTCCCCGGCACCGCCACCGTGCCGTCCCGGTCCACCGCGCCGTCGCGGGGACCACCGCGAGTGTTCCACCGCCCGGCGTTTCCGTAGGCTCGGCCCGTGCATCTCGTGCTGATCGTCGCCGCCGCCGTGTACGGAGCCGTCGCCGGCCTCCTGGTACCCCGCCCCCTGTACCGGCTGTCGGTCGCGCCGGACGAGCCGTGGCGGTCCGACTGCCCGCAGGGGCACCCGCTGACCGGTCCGGCGCACGGCTGGCTCGGCACGGCCCGCTGTCCCGCCTGCCCGGAGGGGCAGCGCCGTTTCACGGTGCGCCCGGCGCCGGTCGCGGCCGGGGTCGCCGTGGTGTGCGGCGGCCTGGCGGCGGCCGTCGGCTACCGGCCCGAGCTGGCGGTGTGGCTGCTGCTGGTGCCGCTGGGCCTGCTGCTGGCCGGGGTGGACCGGGCGGTGAACCGGCTGCCGGACGTGCTGACCCTGCCGATGGCCGGCGGGGCGGCGGGGCTACTGGGAGTAGCGGCCCTGCTGCCGCACAGCGCGGGCTCCTGGTCCCGGGCGCTGCTCGGCGGCGTGGTGCTCGGCGGGGCGTATCTGCTGCTCTTCGTGATCAGCCCCAACGGCATGGGCTTCGGCGACGTCAAGCTGGCGCCGACGCTCGGTATCGCCCTGGGGTGGTACGGCTGGGACGTGCTCTTCCTGGGCGCTTTCGCAGGTCTGCTGCTCGGCGCGGTCTACGGGGTATGCCTGCTGATCACCCGGCGGGCGGGGCGCAAGACCGGGCTGGCCTTCGGGCCCTTCATGATCCTCGGAGCGGGCGCCGGACTGGTGCTGGGCGCCCTGGGCGCCTCCTGACGAACCGGTCCGCGGCGCGCCCGGCACGTCGCTGCACCCATCACCCCTCACGAAGGGTTATGGTGGAAGCCCCCCCTCGGGCCGGTCCGTATCCCCCCCACGGACCGGCCCGCTTCCTTTCCCGCCCCGGCCCGGGCGGGCGCGCCCGCCCACCGGCCGGCGCCGGAAAGGGGCAGCGGCGGGCCGGTCAGCTGCGGGCCGCCCAGATGTTCACGCCCTCGGTGGTCCGGGCCAGTGTGTCGATCTCGGCCAGCTCCTCCTCGGTCAGCGGCGCGGCGCCGACCGCCGCCACGTTCGCCTCCAGCTGCGCCACGCTCGACGCGCCGATCAGCGCCGAGGTCATCCGCTCGTCCCGCAGCACCCAGGTGAGGGCCAGCTGGGCGAGCGACTGGCCGCGGCGCCGGGCGATCTCGTTCAGCCCGCGCAGCCGCCGCACCGTCTCCTCGGTCAGCAGCCCCGGGTCCAGCGACTTGCCCTGCGCGGCACGCGACCCGGCCGGGACGCCGTCCAGGTACTTGTCGGTGAGCAGCCCCTGGGCCAGCGGAGCGAAGGAGATGCACCCCATGCCCTGCGCCCCGAGGGTGTCCAGCAGCCCGTCCTCCTCGATCCAGCGGTTGATCATGGAGTAGGAGGGCTGGTGGATCAGCGCGGGCACACCCATCTCCCGCAGCAGCCGGGCCGCCTCCCGGGTCTGGCTCGCCTTGTAGGAGGAGACGCCCACGTACAGCGCCTTGCCCTGCTGGACCGCGGACGCCAGCGCGCCCATGGTCTCCTCCAGCGGGGTGGAGGCGTCGAACCGGTGGGAGTAGAAGATGTCCACGTAGTCGACGCCCATCCGCCGCAGCGAGGCGTCGAGGGAGGAGAGCAGGTACTTCCGCGAGCCCCACTCGCCGTACGGGCCGGGATGCATCAGGTAGCCGGCCTTGGTCGAGAGGATCAGTTCGTCCCGGTACGGACGGAAGTCCTGGGCGAAGATCGTGCCGAAGTTCCGTTCGGCGGAGCCGGGCGGCGGGCCGTAGTTGTTCGCCAGGTCGAAGTGCGTCACGCCCAGGTCGAAGGCGCGGCGCAGGATGGCGCGCTGCGAGCTCAGGGTCCGGTCGTCGCCGAAGTTGTGCCACAGGCCGAGCGAGACGGCGGGCAGCTTCAGGCCGCTGCGCCCGCTGCGGCGGTACTCCATGGAGTCGTAGCGGGTGGCGGCGGCCCGGTAGGGGGATGTGGTGTCGTTCACGGCGGAATCCTGTTCGAGTGGCTGTCCTCACTGGACGCTACAACGCCCTGGCATCGTGGGTTCGCCACTCCGCCCACCCCCGCAGTAGGGTGTCGCCCTTGAGGCGGACTGCCACAGCAAGGCATGGAGGGGCTGGAACGTGAAGTTGCGCGACCTGGTGTACGGGCTCTACGCACGCCGGGTGGAAGGCCGCCTCGACCACGCCCAGGTGCCCAAGCACATCGGCGTCATCCTGGACGGCAACCGGCGCTGGGCGCGTGCCTCCGGCGGCAGTCCCGAGCAGGGCCACAAGGCCGGTGCCAGCAAGATCCAGGAGCTGCTGGGCTGGTGCACCGAGACCGACGTCGAGGTGGTCACGCTGTGGCTGCTGTCCACCGACAACCTCGACCGGCCCGACGAGGAACTCGTCCCGCTGCTCGGCATCATCGAGGGCGCGGTCCGTGACCTGGCCGCCGACGGCCGCTGGCGGGTGCATCACGTGGGCACCATGGACCTGCTGCCCGCGCACACCCAGACTGTGCTCAAGGAGGCCGAGCAGGCCACCGACCACATCGACGGGATACTGGTCAACGTGGCGGTCGGCTACGGAGGCCGGCAGGAGATCGCGGACGCGGTCCGGTCGCTGATGCTGGACCACGCGGGCAAGGGCACCCCGCTGGAGGAGCTGGCGGAGACCGTCGACATCGACATGATCTCCGAGCACCTCTACACCCGCGGCCAGCCCGACCCCGACCTGGTCATCCGCACCAGCGGCGAGCAGCGCCTGTCCGGGTTCATGCTCTGGCAGAGCGCGCACTCCGAGTACTACTTCTGCGAGGTCTTCTGGCCCGCCTTCCGCAAGGTGGACTTCCTGCGGGCGCTGCGCGACTACGCGGCCCGGCACCGCCGGTACGGCAGCTGACCCCCAGCGGTACGGCGGCTGACCCGCCGGTACGGCAGCCGAACCGGCGCCCCGGCGGCTGAACCGCCGGGGCGCGCCCGGGACCGTCCGGCGCCGCGCCACCTCTCTTTCTCCTCCCTCCCTCCCTCCCTCCCGGGGTGTTCCGCGGCACCCGCCGGTGCCCACGCCGGCCGGCGCCCGCCGGCACCGCCCGGGCCCCGCGGTTGGCTCCCGGCACCCGCCGCTCCCGCCCGGGCCCGGGCCCGCTCCCGCACCGGACCCGGTGACTCCGGGATGAATCGAGCCTGAACGGAGCCGTGTTCGGCTGCCGGCGGGGCCGCTGCCGCGCGCCGCTGGAAACGTGAATGTTCACCCACGTGTTGCATATGCCAAGGCATGTGTATGCGGCTCCAGGGGAATATCCCTACAAGTCGACGCCCGCCCACGGGCGTCCGGCACCAGCGGGCGGCATGGGGCCGTCCGCCCGGGAGGCCCTTTGCTCACGGACGATGTGCGGATCGTGCGCAGGCGCGGAGGGCCGGTGCGCTCGGCCCTGCCAGGGGCCAGGCCCGGTCCGTCCCCCGCTTGCGGTGGGGACACCCCGCTCCCGCGACGCAGTCGCACCCGACCTCTCCCGAGGGGGTTCGTCCAACCGTGGTGACCAGCACAAAGCGCCGCCAGCACGACCGGCGCACCTATGTTCTCGACACCAGCGTCCTGCTGGCCGACCCGAACGCCATGGCCCGCTTCGACGAGCACGAAGTCGTGCTGCCGGTCGTGGTGGTCACGGAGTTGGAGGCCAAGAGGCACCACCCGGAGCTGGGCTACTTCGCCCGGCAGGCGCTGCGCCTGCTGGACGAGTACCGGATCCGCTACGGCCGTCTCGACGCACCCATCCCGATCGGCGACCTGGGCGGCACCCTGCGTGTCGAGCTCAACCACTCCGACCCGGGTGTGCTGCCCGCGGCCTTCCTCAACCACGGCGGCCGGCCGGGCGACAACGACTCGCGGATTCTGGCGGTGGCCAGGAACCTGCAGGCCGAGGGGTACGACGTCACGGTCGTCTCCAAGGACCTGCCGCTGCGGATCAAGGCGTCGTCGGTGGGGCTGCTCGCCGAGGAGTACCGCGCGGAGCTGGCCATCACCGACTCCGGCTGGACCGGGATGACCGAACTCTCCGTCGGCGCCGAGCAGGTCGACGACCTCTTCGCGACGGAGACCGCCTACATCGCGGAGGCGGCCGGCCTGCCGGTGCACACCGGGCTGGTGCTCCAGTCCGAGCGGGGCAAGGCCCTGGGCCGGGTCACGCCGGACGGCCAGGTCCGGCTGGTGCGCGGCGACCGGGAGGCGTTCGGCATCCACGGCCGCAGCGCCGAGCAGCGCATCGCGCTGGACCTGCTCCTCGACCCGGACGTGGGCATCGTCTCCATGGGCGGCCGGGCCGGTACGGGCAAGTCGGCGCTGGCGCTGTGCGCCGGGCTGGAGGCCGTGCTGGAGCGCCGGCAGCACCGGAAGGTGATGATCTTCCGGCCGCTGTACGCGGTGGGCGGGCAGGAACTGGGCTATCTGCCGGGCACCGAGGCCGAGAAGATGAGCCCCTGGGCGCAGGCCGTCTTCGACACCCTCTCCGCGGTGACCACCGCGGACGTGATCGAGGAGGTCGTGGGACGCGGCATGCTGGAGGTGCTGCCGCTGACCCACATCCGGGGCCGTTCGCTGCACGACGCGTTCGTCATCGTCGATGAGGCGCAGTCGCTGGAACGGAACGTGCTGCTGACCGTTCTGTCCCGGATCGGGGCCAATTCCCGGGTCGTACTCACCCATGACGTGGCGCAGCGCGACAACCTCCGGGTCGGCCGGTACGACGGCGTGGTGGCGGTGGTGGAGAAGCTGAAGGGTCATCCGCTGTTCGCGCACGTCACCCTCACCCGGTCCGAGCGCTCCCCGATCGCCGCACTGGTGACCGAAATGCTGGAGGAAGCACACATCTGACCGAATTGCAGGCGGTTCGAATGCTTGCGAGTGTTCGGACGATTTGACGCGACGCCGCGCGGAAGAGCCAAGGAGCTTATCCGCGCGGCGTCTTGGCGCGCTGACTTTTCCGAGAAACCGCTGGAGTAAACGAGGTGTGAGCTTTACCACGCAACGGAGAATTGCCTCGGGGCATCGAGATCCGGCAGTGTGTGGGTCCTGTCAGGCCCCGCATACGGCACTTCCGTATCCCCAGGGATGTGGAACCCCAGCAACACCAGAACTAAACAGAGTTCGCCGTATGCCGCCCGAGCACCATGCGGACCTCCTGCTCATGGAGGGCCCACCGGGTCCGTGCCTCCCGTGACCAGTCGGCCCCCGACGCACCATCAGGGGTCCGGACCATGGAGGCCAGCGCCAGGGGCACGATTGCGTCCGCGAGGTCACCGTTGCGGGCGACGCTGGAAGGAAACCGTGTGAGCCGGATTTCGGTCCGGGGATTCGCAGTGGCATCCGCCACCGCGGTCACCACAGTCGGCGCCGTCGTGGGTGTCGCCGCGGGCGATGACAAGAAGTCGCCCGAGCCCGTCGAGACCACGGCCGCTGCCGCTGACGCGACACTCCTCGCGGAGATCCCGGCTGGGCAGCAGGCCCAGGCGCAGACCGTTTCCCTGACGCAGCAGGCGGACATCCAGTCCACCGCCGCGGACGCGGAGGCGAAGAAGGCCGCGGAGGAGTCCGCCCGCAAGCAGGCCGCGAAGGATGCCAAGGCCAAGAAGGCCGCCGCCGACAAGGCGGAGGCCGAGCGCAAGGCCAAGGAGCGCGAGGCCAAGGAGCAGGAGCAGGCCGCCAGCCGCTCCGCCGCCCGTGACGCCGACAGCTTCGCGCCGCAGGCCTCCTACACCGTCGCCGAGGTCCAGGCCATGGCCCGGCAGATGGTCCCCGCCGACCAGTTCCAGTGCTTCAGCAACATCGTGAACCACGAGAGCACCTGGAACTACCGTGCCACCAACCCGTCCTCGGGGGCGTACGGTCTGGTGCAGGCACTGCCCGGTACCAAGATGTCGTCCGCCGGCGCCGACTGGCGGACCAACCCGGCCACCCAGATCAAGTGGGGCCTGAGCTACATGGACGGCCGGTACGGCAGCCCGTGCGGCGCCTGGTCGTTCTGGCAGCAGAACCACTGGTACTAGGCCGATCGGACGCCGGCCCGCGCCGGCGCCGGTGATCGAGTCTTCCGAAGCCCCCGACCGTATGGCCGGGGGCTTCGTGCGTCCTCCGGTAACGTCTTCCCGGGAACGACGGGGGAATGGGGGTACCGAGAGATGTCCAGACTGCCACGCCTGGTGGGCAGGTTGGGGGCGGGGCTGACGCGGTTGTCCGTGCGGCTCGACGCCAAACGGGACGCGTTCGACACCGGAGAGGGTGAGCCGGCCGCGTCCCGCAGGCCGGAGCGCGGCCGGACCCGCGCCGGGGGCACCGCGGAGACCGCGGCCGCCGCGCCCGCTGCCGGGGCGGCACCGGACCCGGCGGCCGAACCCGCGCGGGCTGCGGTCGCGGCGCCCCCGGCGGAGGCCCCGGCGGCCCGGTTGGAGACCGCCCCCGCCACCGCGGCCCCGGCCGACCCGGTCGCCGCCGTGCCGTACGGGGTGCGGGTCGCGGCGGAGGTCGGCTGGCGGCTGCTGGTGCTGGCCGGCACGGTCTGGGTGCTGATGCGGGTGATCAGCTCCGTGCAGCTGGTCGTGCTGTCCTTCACGGTGTCGCTGCTGATCACCGCCCTGCTGGAGCCCACCGTCGGCCGGCTCCGCCGCCGCGGCGTGCCGCGCGGCCTGGCGACCGCCATCGTCTTCATCTCCGGCTTCGTCGTGATGGGGCTGGTCTGCTGGTTCGTGGTCTGGCAGGTCATGGAGAACGTGGACGACGTCTCCGCGGAGGTCCAGCGCGCCATCGACGACTTCCGGGACTGGCTGACCAAGGGCCCCTTCCACGTCACCGAGGACCAGATCAACGACATCGCCAAGAACCTGCGCCAGGCGGTCGGGGACAACACCGAGGAGATCACCACCGCGGGCCTGGAGGGTGTCACCGTCATCGTCGAGGTGATGACCGGCATCCTGCTGGCGATGTTCAGCACGCTGTTCCTGCTCTACGACGGCCCGAAGATCTGGGCCTGGGCGCTGAAGCTGGTCCCGGCCCCCGCCCGGGAGGGCGTCGCGGGCGCCGGGCCGCGCGCCTGGCAGACGCTCACCGCCTATGTGCGGGGCACGGTGATAGTGGCGCTGATCGACGCGATCTTCATCGGGGTCGGCATCTACTTCCTCGACGTGCCGATGGCCGTGCCGCTCGCCGTGTTCATCTTCCTCTTCGCCTTCATCCCGCTGGTCGGCGCGGTGATCTCGGGGGCGCTGGCGGTCGTGGTGGCGCTGGTGACGGTGGACGCCTTCACCGCGGCCATGGTGCTCATCGTGGTGCTCGCCGTGCAGCAGATCGAGGGCCACATCCTGCAGCCCTTCATCCTGGGCCGCGCGGTCCGCGTCCACCCGCTCGCGGTGGTCCTGTCGGTCGCGGCCGGTTCGCTGATCGGCGGCATCGGCGGCGCGGTGGTCGCGGTGCCGCTGGTGGCCGTCACCAACACGGTCGTCGGCTACCTGCGGGCCTACACCAGCGAGGCCGCGATGCGCGCGGCGGCGGGACCGCACGGGGCGACCGCGATCGAGGTGGCGCCGGTCCCGGCGCCGGGGTCCGCGGCGGCCGGCGGCGAGCCGGAGTCCGGCGGCGAGGCGGACCCGGAGCAGCCGCGGAGCTGAGCCGGTCCGGAAACGCGTCAGGGGAGTCCCGCCGTCGGGCGGGACTCCCCTTCTCGTCGTGGGCCCGGGACGCGTTCCGCGTCCCGGCGGCCTACTCGGCCAGCACGGCCTCGGCGTCCAGCGTGGCGCCGACCGCCTGCAGCACCGAGGCGATCTTGAACGCCTCCTGGATCGTCTCGCGGTCCACACCGGCCTTGCGCAGCACCTGCTCGTGCGAGTCCAGGCACATGCCGCAGCCGTTGATCGCGGAGACCGCCAGCGACCAGAGCTCGAAGTCGACCTTCTCCACGCCCGGGTTGCCGATGACGTTCATCCGCAGGCCCGCGCGCAGGTTGTTGTACTCCGGGTCCGACAGCAGGTGCCGGGTCCGGTAGTAGACGTTGTTCATCGCCATGATGGCGGCGGCCGACTTGGCCGCGGTGTACGCCTCCGGCTTGAGGTTGGCCTTGGCCTCCGGCTCCAGCTCGCGCAGCACCCGCGCCGAGCGGGTGGCGATGGCGCAGGCCAGCACCGTGCCCCACAGCTGCTGCTGCGGAAGCCCGGAGTTGCCGATCACCGAACCGAGGTTCAGCTTCAGGTCCTTGGCGTAGTCCGGTATGGCGGACTTCAGCTCATCGAGTGCCATGGTCACTCACCGGCCAGGAGCGCGACCGGGTCGAGGGTGTCCTCGCCCTTGCTCCAGTTGCAGGGGCACAGCTCGTCGGTCTGCAGGGCGTCGAGGACCCGCAGGACCTCCTTGGGGTTACGGCCCACGGAACCGGCGGTCACCATGGTGAACTGGATCTCGTTGTTCGGGTCGACGACGAAGACCGCGCGCTGGGCGAAGCCGTCCTCGCCCTGGACGCCGCACGCCTGCATCAGCTCGTGCTTGGAGTCGGCCAGCATCGGGAAGGGCAGGTCACGCAGGTCCGCGTGGTCCTTGCGCCAGGCGTGGTGGACGAATTCGGAGTCGCCGGAGACACCGAGGATCTGGGCGTCGCGGTCGGCGAACTCGTCGTTCAGCTTGCCGAACGCGGCGATCTCGGTGGGGCAGACGAAGGTGAAGTCCTTCGGCCAGAAGAAGACCACACGCCACTTGCCCTCGTAGGACTTGTGGTTGATCTGCTCGAACGCCTTCTCCGCGTCCAGGTCGACACAGGCGGTCAGGTCGTACTCGGGGAAGTGGTCACCGACAGTGAGCACGCGCTCTCCTAGCAAATCGCAGGGTGGAATTGCCCCCTTGTGAGGGGCTTTCCTGTGGGTTGGACGTCGCCAACCCTGCCACAGAAGGCATTGATCAGTGAAATAGCTAGACTTGGGGATGTTGATCGGAGGTGGTTATCAGTGGCCGTACCGACCGGGTCAGGAGTGGCCGCGGGGAAGCCGCGGCAGCCCAGCCTGTCGCAATTGCGGGCCTTTGTGTCCGTTGCCGAGCATCTGCACTTCCGCGATGCCGCGGCCGCCATCGGGATGAGCCAGCCCGCGCTCTCCGGCGCCGTCTCCGCCCTGGAGGAGGCGCTCGGGGTCCAGCTGCTGGAGCGTACGACCCGCAAGGTGCTGCTCAGCGCGGCGGGGGAGCGGCTGGCCGAGCGTGCCCGGAGCGTACTCGACGCCGTCGGGGACCTGCTGGAGGAGGCCGAGGCGGCCCGGGCCCCGTTCACCGGGGTGCTGCGGCTGGGCGTCATCCCGACCGTGGCCCCCTACCTGCTGCCCACCGTGCTGCGCCTGGTGCACGACCGGTACCCCGACCTCGACCTGCAGGTCCACGAGGAGCAGACCGCCTCGCTGCTGGACGGGCTCACCCAGGGCAGGCTCGACCTGCTGCTCCTCGCCGTACCGCTCGACACCCCCGGCGTCGCCGAGCTCCCCCTGTTCGACGAGGACTTCGTCCTGGTGATGCCCAAGGACCACTGGCTCGGCGGCCGGGGCGACATACCCCGCGAGGCCCTCAAGAGCCTGGACCTGCTGCTCCTCGACGAGGGGCACTGCCTGCGCGACCAGGCGCTGGACATCTGCCGCGAGGTGGGCCGCACCGAAGGGACCCGCGGCACCACCAGCGCGGCCGGACTCTCCACCCTCGTCCAGCTGGTCGCGGGCGGGCTCGGTGTGACGCTGCTGCCGCGCACCGCGGTGCCGGTGGAGACCGGCCGCAGCGCCGACCTGATCACCGGGTACTTCAGCCACCCCGCGCCGTCCCGCCGGATCGGGCTGGCGATGCGGGCCGGCGCCGCGCGAGCCGACGAGTTCGAGGTGTTCGCGAACGCCCTGCGGGGTGCGCTCAAGCCGCTGCCGGTGCGGTTCGCCCGCTGAACCGCCCCGTCGCCGGGTGCCGACGCCCCGCGTGCCGACGCTGCCCCGGGTGCCGCCGTCCCCGGGTGCCACCGTCGCCACCGCCCCGGGTGCCGCCGTCCCCGGGTGCCATCGTCGCCACCGCCCCGGGGCTGCCGGCTCCGGGTGCCACCCCGGCCACCGCACCGGGGCTGGCGGCTCCGGGGGCGCCGCCCCGGGGCTGCGGGTTCCTGCGGCTGCCGTCACCGGACGCCGACCGGGTGCGGACTCCGGGTGACCGGGAGCGCGGTCCCGCCAGTACGCTGACGGGGCCATGCCTCCTCAACGCTCCGTCCCCCACCGGCCCGCCGCCGCCCGCGTCACCGGCGCCCGCAGGGCCGTCGCCGTGGCCACGGCCCTGGTGTCCACGGCCGTGCTGGCCGGGTGCGCCGGGCAGGGCGGGGTGCGGGACGACGGGGTCGCGCCGCGGCTGACCCCGCCGGCCAGCGCCCTGCCGCTGTGGCCCGGCTACACCCCGGCCGGCGAGCGGCCCACGGCCGTCCCGAGCGCGCTGCCGTTCCTGCCGGTCAAGGAGGTCTCGGTACCCGCGGGCGGGCTGCGGGACGTAAGCCCGCTGACGCTGCTGGAGCGGGACCCCAACATGCCCGAGGTGCTGCGCCTGCTGGTCGCCGAGGACTGCCCCGGCGCCCGCTGCGCGGTACGGAAGCCGGTCTACCGCGATCTGACCGGCGACGGCCGGGAGGAACTGATCGCGGCGGTCGACGAGCGCGCCGTCCAGATGACGATGGTGCACGTCTACCGCGCCGTCGGGAAGACGATCCAGCCGGTGCTGGTCCACCGGGGGCAACTCGGCCTCACCGGCGAGACCCTGGGCCGCGACCTGGTGCTCTCCGCCACCGGCCAGGACGGTCAGGTCACCAGCCGCTACCGGTGGAACGGCGAGCGGATGGCGCTCGTCCTCCCCGGTACCGGAACCGGAACCGGAACCAGTGCCGGCACCGACGCGGGGCCGGGCACCTCCGCCCACGGCACCCCCGGTGCCACCCCCGACGGCGCCGGCGCGGAACCAGGCGCCGGTGACGGAACCGGCCCCTGGCCCACCCCCGCCGCCCCGGCCCCGAGGACGACCACACCACCATGACCCCCGCCTTCCCGCCGACCGCTCCCGTCTCGCCCAGCGAGGCCCATCTGCTCCTCGTCGAGGACGACGAAGTCATCCGGAACACGGTGCGGATGGCCCTGGAGCGGTACGGCTTCACCGTGTCCACCGCCGCGGACGGGCTCACCGGCCTGGAGGTGTTCCGCGAGCGGCGCCCCGACCTGCTGCTGCTCGACGTCATGCTGCCCGAGCTGGACGGCATCGGCCTGTGCCGCCGGATACGCGAACTCAGCCTGGCGCCCATCCTGATGATGTCCGCGCGCGGCGACGCGCTGGACGTGGTCTCCGGGCTCGAAGCGGGCGCCGACGACTACGTGGTCAAGCCCGTGGAGAGCGCGGTCCTCGTCGCCCGGATCCGCTCGCTGCTGCGCCGGGCCTCCTTCCCCTCGCTGGAGTTCCGCGCCGCCGGGCGGGGCGGCGCCGGCCCGGCGGACGGCCCGGCGGGCACCGACGGCGGCTTCGGCGACGGCCCGCCGGAGCACCCCCCGGTGCTGACCTTCGGCGACCTCACCATCGATCCACGCGGCATGGAGGTGTGCCGGGACGGCCGGCCGCTGGCCCTCACCCCCACCGAACTGCGCATGCTGCTGGAGTTCGCCGCCGCGCCCGGCGTCGTCCTGGAACGCCGGACCCTGCTCAGCCGGGTCTGGGACCACGCCTGGCAGGGCGACACCCGCGTGGTCGACCTGCACGTCCAGCGACTGCGCGCCAAGATCGGCGCCGAGCGGATCGAAACGGTCCGCGGCTTCGGCTACAAGCTGCGGCGCTGACCGATGACCCTACGCTGGCGCATCGCCGCACTGGTCGCCGCGGCGACCTGCGCCGCCGCCTCGGCGGTCGGCGTCCTGGTCCACCACGCCTCCCGGGACCGGGAGCTCTCCCAGGCCCGGGACGCCGCGCGCACCACCCTCGACCGGGCCGCCGTCACCTACTCCCGGATGGGCACCGTCCACGGCTCCGGCGCCCTCCTGGACGCCGACGGCCTGCCCGCCGGGCTGCGCCGGCTGGTCCGGGACGGGCATCAGGGCACCGAGTTCACCACCGGGTCGGGCGGCCCCGCGATGTGGGCCGCCCGGCCCGCCGGCGACCGGGTGCTCTCGGTCCGGGTGGACATGACGGCGACCATGCGGGACATCGGGGCCCTGGACACCAGCATCGTCATCGCCGGGCTGTCCACCACCGCCGTGGTGCTGCCGCTGGGCATGCTGACCGCCGCCCGGATGAGCCGGCGGCTGCGCACCGCCGCCGGGACCGCCCGCCGGATCGCGGCCGGCGACCTGGACGCCCGGATCTCCGCCGCCGCCCGGCCGCACGACGAGATCGCCGAGATCGCCGGCGCGGTGGACTCGATGGCCGCCGCCCTCCAGGAGCGGCTCCGCGCCGAGCAGCGGTTCACCGCCGACGTCGCCCATGAGCTGCGCACCCCCCTGATGGGCCTGGTCACCGCCGCCGAGCTGCTGCCGGAGGACGACGAGGCGGCCGGCTATG
The DNA here is from genome assembly GCF_044327625.1 of Streptomyces sp. NPDC018031. Lineage (NCBI taxonomy): Bacteria > Bacillati > Actinomycetota > Actinomycetes > Kitasatosporales > Streptomycetaceae > Streptomyces > Streptomyces sp. NPDC018031. The sequence continues at coordinate 762,037 of NZ_JBIRFT010000001.1, read as the reverse complement.
TGCGCGACCGGGTACGGGTGCTGCGCAGCCTGGTGGAGGTCCTGCTGGAGATCTCCCGACTGGACGCCGGGGCCGAGCAGGCCGATCCGTCGCCGTGTGCGCTGGCCCCGCTGATCGAGGAGATCGTGGACCGCACCGCGCCGCCGGTGCGGCCGGCCGTCGAAGTGGCGGGGAAGGAGCACGGCCGGGCGGGCGCCGTGGTGTGGACCGACCCCCGGCGGCTGGAGCGCATCGTCACCAACCTCCTGATCAACGCCGACCGCCACGGCGGCCCGCCGGTGCTGGTCACCGTGGACCCGGCCGCGCGCACCGTGACCGTGCGCGACCACGGGCCGGGCTATCCCGAGGAGTTGCTGGCGGACGGCCCGCAGCGCTTCCGCACCGGCGCCCGGGAGCGTGGCCGGGGACACGGGCTCGGCCTGACGATCGCGCGGGGCCAGGCCGGGGTACTGGGTGCCGTGCTGGAGTTCGCCAACGCCCCGGACGGGGGCGCGGTCGCCACCCTCCGGCTCCCCGACGGCCCGGCCGCCGGTACGTGTGACCTGCCGGGCCCGATACACGACTGATACACGGCGGCGGGGACCGATACACCGTCGAGTCGGGGCCGATGCACGTCCTTGGGCGGCTCAAGATCTTCGCCGCCCAGGATGGCGCCATGCGCACCTCGTGGACGCGGACCCGGACACAGCGGCAGGGGCGGACGCCCGCCGAGGACCGGAAGGATCCCGCGGACCGGAGAACCCGGGAGCAACGGCCGACCGCCGGGGGGCGGCACGGCCGTGGTCCGGAGGACGACCGGACGGACGCCGCGGCCCGGGACGGTGCGGAGGACCGGGGAGACCGCGGGGAGGGGGAGCCCCCGCGGGCCCGGTCGGAACACGACCAAGGCCGCGACCAGGACCGCGACCGCGACCAGGACCGCGATCGCGAGCAGGACCGCGACCAGGGCCGGGTTCAGGACCGCGACCGCGACCAGGTTCAGGACCGGGTTCAGGACCGGGTTCAGGGCCGGGAGCGGGTTCACGGCCGGGAGCCGGACCGGGGGCGGAGGCGGAAGCGGAAGCAGCAGCGGAGGAAGAAGCGGACCGGCCTCCGGCGCTTCCTCACCTGGCGGAAGCTGCTGGCCTACCTGCTGGCCATGGTCACCCTGCTGACCGGGACCTTCCTGGTCCTCTACTACTCCATCGACATTCCCGAGGCCAACGCGCAGGCGAAGGCGGAGAGCAATGTCTACCTCTACGCCGACGGCACCCTCGCGGCCCGCACCGGGGAGGTCAACCGGGAGTCGGTACCGATCGACCGGGTGCCCGAGGCCGTCCGGCGCGCGTTCGTCGCCGCCGAGAACAAGTCCTTCTACCAGGACGCGGGGGTCGACCCGGTGGGCATCGTCCGCGGTCTGGTCAACACCGTGACCGGCAAGGGCACCCAGGGCGGCTCGACCATCACCCAGCAGTACGTGAAGAACTACTACCTCAGCCAGGAGCAGACCGTCACCCGCAAGGTGAAGGAGCTGATCATCTCCCTCAAGGTCGACCAGCGCAGCTCCAAGGACGAGATCCTCGCCGGCTACCTCAACACCAGCTACTTCGGCCGCGTCGCCTACGGCATCCAGGCCGCCGCCCGCGCGTACTACGACAAGAACGTCGAGCAGCTGACGGTGGAGGAGGGCGCCTACCTCGCGGCGGTGCTCCAGGCGCCGAGCCTGTACGACTGGTCCGTCGCGAGCCCGGCCGGCAAGCGCCTGGTGGAACAGCGCTGGAAGTACGTGCTGGACAACATGGTCGAACTGGACTGGCTGGACGGCGACGAGCGGCGGGCCATGCGGTTCCCCGAGCCGGTGCCGCCCCGGCCCGCCCCCGGGCTCGACGGCCAGGCCGGCTATCTGGTCGACGCCGCCCGCCGGGAACTGCTCGCCGCGGGCGTCAGCGAACAGGAGCTGGCCGCGGGCGGCTGGACCATCACGCTCACCGTCGACCCGGCGAAGCAGCGGGCCCTGGAGCAGGCGGTCGCCCGGCAACTGCGCGGCGGTCGCGACGCCGCGTCCCGCCGGGCGGCGGCGGCCACCCAGGCCGGAGCGGTGTCGGTGGACCCGCGCACCGGCCGGGTGCTGGCCCTCTACGGCGGCCGCGACTACACCCGCCACTACCTCAGCAACGCCACCCGCGGCGACTACCAGGCCGGGCCGGCCTTCCGGCCGCTGGTGTTCACCGCCGGCCTGGAACACGGCGCGGACGTCAAGCGCGCCGCGGCGAAGAAGGGCGCGGTGCCGGCCGCGGTGGGCCCGGAGAAGATCAAGGAGACCGCCGTGGCACTGGGCATGGACCCGGACGCCAGCGGCTTCCAGGCCCGCGGCCCGGTCATGGAGCTGGGTCTGATGGGCGCCGGGCCGATGGAACTCGCCGGGGTCTACGCCACCCTCGCCCAGCACGGCCGGACGGTCACGCCGACGATCGTGGCCTCCGCGCGGCGCGGTGACCGGCAGGTGGACCTGCCGTCGGCGACCGGCGACCAGGCGGTGAGCCGGCAGGCGGCGGACGGGACCACCGCCATGCTCCTCGCCTTCGACGACACCGAGAAGTGGGACGCCGCGGTCCGGGCCGTCGGCCGGCCCGTCGCGGTGACGTCCGGCCGCTCGGACGACCGGAAGGCCGCCTGGTTCGTCGGCTACACGCCGCAACTGGTCACCGCCGTGGGGATGTTCGGCGAGGACCCGGAGAAGCGCACGCAGCTGGCCCTGCCGCGGAGCGCCGTCGACCGCCCGGGCCGCGTCTGGGCCGCCTACACCGAACAGGCGCTGCGCGGCACACCCCCGGCCCGCTTCGAGCTGGGGGTGCCGGCCGAGGCGGATACCCCGGACTCTCCCGTGGGTCCGGGGTACGCCTCGCCGACCACCGCCGAATGAGCGGGGCTACTCGGTCCGCAGACCGTCCGGGCGCATCATCCGCCACAGCGGGCCCATGCTGACCAGGGTCACCAGGGCGATCACCCCGGCGCCGATCCCGGTCATGGTGACCAGGCTCGCCCAGTCCACCGCCACCGGCGACTGGATCATCTTCAGCAGCACGGTCCCCAGCGCCAGCCCGCCCGCCACGGATATCGCCAGCCCGATGACCACCGGAACCGCCGTCTGCCACAGCACCGACCAGCCGACGGTGGACCGGCGGGTGCCGAAGGCCACCAGGACCGCCAGCAGACGCCGGCGTTCGCGCAGCTGCTCCAGGGTGGAGACGATCATGCTGGCGCCGATCAGCAGGAGGGTGGCGGTGGCGCCGATGAGCAGGCCCTTGCGGACGTCCGCGAACTGCTCGTCCTCCGAGGTGGCGGAGAGCGCCCAGCCGTTCATGTCCGAGTCGAAGCGGGCGTCGGTGTTCCGGGCGAGCTCCAGCGCGTCCGCCACCTCCGGGTCCAGGCTCACCATCGTCAGTGCGGTCGGGTCCGGCAGTCGCGCCACGTCGATCGCCGCCGGTGTGATCAGGACGCCGCTGAACTCGCCACCCATCGGATTGGTCCTGGGCTTCACCCACGACGCCGTGCGGGGCACGGTCCACACCGCGGCACCGTCCTTCGCCGGCCGGGTGGTGTCCGACCTGAGGTCGATGCGGTCCCCGGGCCGCACGGAGTGTTCGCTGCCCATGCCGGACCCGGGCTCGGTGAGGTAGACCGCGCCGTCCCGGCAGTCCGGGATCCGGGCCAGCTCGCGCAGCGAGGCGCAGTCGGCGACGGCGAGCGGGGCCTCGCTGATGTCCTCGGGATCCCCGGGGTTCACCTCCGACGCATAGGCCTCGACCATTCCCATGGCCTGGGTCACCCCCTCGGTCCGGCGGAAGGCGTCGACGACCTTCCGGGGATCCGTGTGCTCACGGACGGAGACGTAGGACACGAACTGGGCTCGTGTCAGATCCGCGCCGGTGGCCTCCGTGTTCTCCGCCCGCACGCTGGAGAAGAGCATCTGGACCGCGATGGCCCCGGCCACCGCGACCGTGATGCCGCTCACCGCGCGGGCCGCCGTACCGCTGCTCAACTGGAGCCGCCGGGTGGCGAGCTGCCAGGGCAGCGGCCCGCCGCGGAAGCGGGCCACGGCGGCCTCCACCGCCCACGGCAGCAGCGCGGTGGTGCCGATCAGCATCAGCACCGCGCCGGCCGACACCTGCAGGCTCTCGGCGCGGCCCCCGGCGCCGTAACTGCTCGTCAGCGGGAGCAGCAGGGCCAGGCCGGCGGCCGGCAGCGCCAGCCGCCACCACAGCCGGCGGCGCCGCGGCCGGGCGTCGCGCACCACACCCAGCGGCTCGATGGTGACGCCGCGCAGTGCGACCAGCGTGACGACCACCGCGCTCGCCGGGACGGCCACCGCGATCAGCCCGGCCAGCGGCGCGGACGGGGCCACGTCGGAGGGGAAGGCGGTGTAGCCCCGCACGCTGACGTCGTCGGCCAGCTGCCGGAGCAGCGCGAAGAGCCCGGCGCCGACGGCGAGGCCGAGCAGCGCGCCGAACATCGCCTCGCCCGCGGCGATCCGGCGGGTCATACGGCTGTCGGCACCCACCAGGCGCAGTGCGGCCAGCCGCCGGTCGCGGCGCTCGCCGCCGAACCGCACGGCGGTGGCGATGAACGTGACGACCGGCAGCAGCAGTACCACGCACCCGACGACGATCAGCAGCACCAGCTCCGGGGAGAGTTCCTCCGGCGGCAGGTCGTCGGGGTGCCAGCGGTCCAGGCGCGAGTAGTCGTCGGCCTCGGCGGTGGCGCGGTCGACGCCCGCGTAGAAGTACAGCTCCCGCGGATGGCTCAGGCCCTGACCGCCGATGGTGTCCACCACCCGGTACGGCAGGCGCTGCGCGAGCAGCGCGCCGTCCTCGGAGTCGAGGAGTTCACCCAGGGCGGGGGAGACCACCATCTCACCGGGGCGCGGGATCCGGTCCAGGCCGGGCGGGACCGCGGGCTTCTCGCCCTCCCCGTACAGCCGCACCCCGGCGATGTCGTCGCCGTGGTAGCGGGTGGTGACGTGGTCGAAGCGCACCGAGTGGGGGCCGGGCTTCGGCACCTCGCCCCCCTGGTAGGTGTTGCGGTTCTCCACCCTGCTCTCCCGGGCGGACAGGATGGCGGGTGCGGAGGCGGCGACCAGCAGCAGCGTCACGCCCAGGCCGACGCCGAGCGCGGTCAGCACGGTGCGGGCCCAGCCCTCCCGGCCGCCGGTCACCGCGAACCGGGTACCCATGGCCAGGTCGGCGGCCCAGCGCCGGACACCGGCGCGGCCGCCGGTGGCCTCGACGGTGGCGGCGGGCGGCGCGGGCCGGGTGCCGGTGGCCGTCATCCGACACCCGCCATGTCGCGCGCCTTGCCGTCCCGGACCACGACCTCGCGGTCGGAGTACGCCGCGACCCGGGGCTCATGGGTGACCAGCACGACGGCCGCCCCGGTGTCCCGGGCCGCGTCGGTGAGCAACTGCATCACCCGCTCACCGTTGAGGGAGTCCAGGGCGCCGGTGGGCTCGTCGGCGAAGAGCACCCGCGGCCGGGTGACCAGCGACCGGGCGACCGCGACCCGCTGGCCCTGGCCGCCGGAGACCTCGCCGGGCCGCTTGCCGGCCACGTCGTCCACCTCCAGCCGGGCCAGCCACTCGTCGGCGCGCGCCTCGGCCTCCTTGCGCCGGACCCCGTTCAGCCGCAGCGGAAGGGCGACGTTCTCCCGGCAGGTCAGCTCCGGCACGAGCTGGCCGAACTGGAAGACGAAGCCGAACTCGCCGCGGCGCAGGGCGCTGCGCCGGGCGTCGGACATCGCGGACAGTTCGTGGCCGGAGTAGCGCACGCTGCCCGCGTCCGGGCGGACGATGCCCGCCAGGCAGTGCAGCAGCGTGGACTTGCCGGAGCCGGACGGTCCCATGACGGCGACCACCTCACCGCCGTGGATGGAGAAGTCCGCGCCGTCCAGCGCGGGGGTGGGCCCGTAGGCCTTGTGGAGCTGCTCGGCGACGAGCAGCGAGCCGGCGGGGGTCACGGGTGCACCGCCTCGGCGAGCCGGTCCAGCCGGGCGGCGGTCAGCTCCAGCCAGCGCAGGTCGGCCTCCAGATGGAACAGGGCGTGGTCGCAGATCAGCTGGTCGGCGAGGTCCCCGGTCCGCTTGCGCTGGGTGAGGTCGCGCATCATCCGCAGATGGGTGGCGCGCTGCACGTCCAGGAGGTCGGCCGCGTCCCGGCCGGTCATCAGCGCCAGGACGACCTTGGTGTACAGGGTCGACTGGAGGTAGGGCTCGGGCTTCTCCGGTTCGGCCAGCCACTGCCCGACGTCGGTGATGCCGGCGTCGGTGATGGCGTACCGCTTCCGCTCCGGCCCGTCGCCGGGCTCGATGCCGTCGACCTCGACGAGGCCGTTCTTCAGCAGTCTCGACATGGTCGAGTAGACCTGCCCGTAGTGGAGCGGGCGGTCGTGCCCGAAGCGTTCGTCGAACGCCCGCTTGAGGTCGTAACCATGGCGCGGGCCCGTTTCGAGCAGCCCGAGCAGTGTGTGGCCGATTGACATGCGAAGGACTGTACACCACGTGTATACATGGCATGTATAGACGGAGTGGATAGTGCGTCCGCCCAGGTGGGAGCGGTGCGACGGGGCCGGGGAAACGGTGCGGGCCCTCCCGTCGGCCGGTGGATGCCGGTCGACGGGAGGGCCCGGAGGGGAGCGGGAGAGGGGGGCGATACGGGCTCAGGCGGGGAGCCGGGGGAGTCGGGAGCGGGGCTGGGGTGCGGCGGCTACCCGGCCGGCCGGCCGCCGTCTTCCTCGCCCCCGCCCCCGTTCCCCGGTTCGCCCCCCGGTTCGCCCGCCGGCTCCGCCGCCGCTCGCGGCGGGCGTCCCCGGCGCGGCATCGGGCCGGCCGTCCTCGGCAGCCGCCCGGCCTCGGCCAGCGCCCTGCGCAGCAGGAACTCGATCTGCGCGTTGGCGCTGCGCAGCTCGTCGTCGGCCCACCGGGCGAGGGCGTCGTGCACGGCGGGGTCCAGCCGCAGCAGCACCTGCTTGCGCTGCTGCCGCGGCCGGCGCGGGGGGTCGGAGCTGTCGTCCGTCACCACTGGGGGTCCGTCACTGGTCGGGGTCCGTCACTGGTAGAGGGTGCCCGCGTTGATGATCGGCTGAGGTGCCCGATCGCCGCACAGCACCACCATCAGATTGCTGACCATGGCCGCCTTGCGCTCCTCGTCCAGTTCCACGACGCCCTGCTCGCTGATGCGCGCCAGGGCCTGCTCCACCATGCCGACGGCGCCCTCCACGATCTGCTGCCGCGCCGCGACGACCGCGCTCGCCTGCTGCCGCTGGAGCATCGCCGACGCGATCTCCGGAGCGTATGCCAGATGGGTGAAGCGTGACTCGATGATCCGTACACCCGCGGCCGCGACCCGGTCGTGGAGTTCCGCGGCGAGCTTCTCGGTGATCTCCTCGGCGTTGCCGCGCAGCGAGAGCCCCGCCTCCTCGTGCGCGTCGTAGGGGTACTCGATGGCGATGTGCCGGACGGCGGCCTCGGTCTGGGTGGAGACGAACTCCAGGAAGTCGTCGACCTCGAAGACGGCCTGGGCGGTGTCCTCCACCTGCCACACCACCACCGCGGCGAGTTCGATGGGGTTGCCGTAGGCGTCGTTGACCTTCAGGACGGCGGTCTCGTGGTTGCGGACCCGGGTGGATATCTTCGCGCGGCTGGTGAACGGGTTCACCCAGCGCAGGCCCTCGGTGCGGATGGTGCCCCGGTAGCGGCCGAAGAGCTGCACGACCCGGGCCTCGCCCGGTGCCACCGAGTTCAGTCCGCACAGCGTCAGCACGGCGGCGAGCATCAGCAGGCACGCGGTGACGATGACCGCGGCGCCCACCCCGCCGTCACCGTTCGCGGCCGCCATCGAGCCCAGCACGACCCCGGCCGGTCCGGCGAGCAGTCCGAGCAGGGCGAGGAGGAGCGGGAGCGTCCCGGACGCGTTGCCGGCGGGGTGCTCCCGCACCTGTGGCCTGGCCGGGGCGGGAAGGTCGGTCGCGGACATGGGTCCCCCGTGTGGTCGGAGGCGGCGCTGCCGCCTCACCCGGAACTGTCTAGCAAAGTGATAGCACTTTAATGCGCCAGGGCAACCTCCGGCACCCCCTGGTGGTCAGTTCCAGGCGGCGGGGTGCTGTATGTCACGCCCCGAAAAAGCGTGATCGATAGGCGTTTGGTGCCACTTGCGGTGTTAGCTTCGACAGCTGACTTGGGGGATGAAGAGACTGGAGCGGCGGGAGCGATGGGCCGAGCGGACGAGCGACGGGCGCGGAAGAAGGGCGCTCGCGCGGCCACGAAGGCCGCGAAGACCAAGAAGACCGGCATACGCAGGTTCTTCACCTGGAAGAAGGTCCTCGCCTACTTCCTCTCCGTGTGCGCCCTGATCATCGGCTCCTTCATCGCCCTCTACCTGTGGGTGGACGTGCCCGGCGCGAACGCCGACGCCCGCAAGCAGAGCAACATCTACACCTACAGCGACGGCACGATCCTGGCCCGCACCGGAGACGTGAACCGCGAGTCGGTCCCGCTGTCCCGGATCCCCAAGGACGTCCAGCACACCTTCGTGGCGGCCGAGAACAAGGAGTTCTACAGCGACTCCGGCGTCTCGATCAGCGGCACCGCCCGCGGCATGATCAACACCCTGCTCGGCAAGGGCAAGCAGGGCGGCTCCACCATCACCCAGCAGTACGTCAAGAACTACTACCTCAGCCAGGAGCAGACGGTCAGCCGGAAGCTCCGGGAGCTGGTCATCTCGCTCAAGGTGGACCAGCGGATGTCCAAGGACGAGATCCTCGAGGGCTACATCAACACCAGCTACTACGGGCGCGGCGCGCACGGCATCCAGGCGGCCGCCCGTGCCTACTACGGCGTCGACGTGGAGAAGCTGAGCGTCCAGCAGGGCGCCTACCTCGCCGCGCTGCTCCAGGCCCCCAGCCAGTACGACTGGGCGGCCGCGGGCCCCAACGGCAAGCGGCTGGTCCAGCAGCGCTGGAACTACGTGCTGGACAACATGGTCGAGAAGGACTGGCTGGACGCCGGCGAGCGCGCCGGCATGAAGTTCCCCAAGCCGATCGCCCCGCGCCCCGACCCGGGCCTGGAGGGCCAGACCGGCTACCTGGTCGAGGCCGCCAAGAAGGAGCTGTTCAAGGCCGGTGTCAGCGAGCAGGAGCTGGAGGCCGGCGGCTGGACCATCAAGCTCAACATCGACCGGAAGAAGCAGCAGCAGCTCCAGGCCGCGGTCCGGGAGCAGCTGATCGACGACCTCGACCCGAAGGCCCGGCCGACCGACAAGCACGCGCAGCCCGGCGCGGCCTCCGTCGACCCCGAGACCGGCGCGGTGGTCGCCCTCTACGGCGGCGCGGGCTGGCCCGAGCACTACACCAGCAACGCCACCCGGCGGGACTTCCAGCCCGCCTCCACCTTCAAGCCGCTGATCCTGGCCGCCGCGCTGGAGCACGACTCGGTCACCCAGGACGGCACCTCGATCCGGGCCGACACCGTCTACGACGGCGGCAACCGGCGCCCGGTCGTCGGCAGCACCACCGCGTTCTCCCCGCCCAACGAGGACGAGCGCGACTACGGCCCGATCACCGTCCAGGAGGCCATGAACCGCTCGGTCAACTCGGTCTTCGCGCAGATGGCCGTGGACGTCGGGCTGGACAGGGTCAAGGAGACCGCGGTCGCGCTCGGCATGGACGCGGGGGCGGGCGGCTTCGGGGAGAACCCCTCGATGTCGCTGGGCGTGATGGGCGCCAGCCCGCTGGACATGGCCGGGGTGTACGCCACCCTCGACAACCACGGCGAGAAGGTCACCCCGCAGCTGGTCCGGTCGGCGACGAAGGGCGACGCCGAGGAGGCGGACCTGCCGGACCCGATCGGCGAGCAGGTGATCAGCCGCGAGGCGGCCGACGCGGTCACCTCGGTGCTGACCGGCGTGGTCGACGACGGCACCGGCTCCGCGGTCCGCCGCAGCGGCCAGGCCGTGGCGGGCAAGACCGGCACCTCCGACCTCAACAAGTCGGCCTGGTTCGTCGGCTACACCCCGGACCTGGTCACCGCGGTCGGCATCTTCGGCGAGGGCACGGGCGGCAAGCAGGTCACGCTGCGCGGCACCGGCGGCGGCGGACGGGTGGACGGCGGCGGCTACCCGGCCGACATCTGGGCCGCGTACATGGACAGGGCGCTGAAGGGGAAGTCCGCGTCCGGGTTCGAGCTGGACACCGACCTGGGCCCGGGGGCCACCCCGGCCCCGACCGCGCCGGCGACCCGCACCCCGGAGACCACCCCGCCGACCCCCACGCCCTCCCGCACCGAGGAGACCCCGACCCCGACGCCCACCCCGACCCGCACCACCCCGACCCCCACCGAGGAGCCGACCCCCACCGAGGAGCCGACCCCCACCGAGGAGCCGACGCCGACCGGGGAGCCGACCCTGCCGACGGTCCCGCCGACCGTCGACCCCACCGAGAGCGACCGCCGGCAGGGGCGCGGGAACTTCGGCGACTGACGGCCGGCGCCGCGCCGCCCGCGGGTATCGCGCGGCCGGCGCGGGCCGCCCTCGGGCGGCCCGCGCCGGGCGGGCGGCGGCGGGGCCGGCACTCAGGCGCCGTCGAGGCGCTTGGCGATGCGGTCGCCCAGGTCCCTGTCGATGTTGCGCCAGTACTGGAGGGCGCGGTCCAGGACCGCACGGCTGACGCCCTGCTTCAGGTGCCCGGAGACGTTGCCCACCAGCCGCTCCCGGGCGGGGTCGTCCAGCACCTGGCGGACCAGGGTGCCCGGCTGGCTCCAGTCGTCGTCCTCGTCGTGCAGCCGGTACGCCTCGCGGACCATCTCGCCCGCCGTCCGCCAGCCGGCCGGATCACCGAAGCGGGCGGTGTCGGCGGCCGGGCCGCCGTGCGAGTTCGGGGCGTACACGGCGGCGGTGCGGGACGGCTCGTAGCGCATCGGGCCGTCCTTGGCGTAGCTGCGCACCGGGGAGTGCGGCCGGTTGGGCGGCAGCTGGGTGTAGTTGGGGCCGATCCGGTACCGGTGCGTGTCGGGGTAGGAGAACAGCCGCCCGAGCAGCATCTTGTCCGGGGACGGGCCGATACCGGGCACCATGCTCGACGGCTCGAACGCGGCCTGCTCGATGTGGATGAAGTAGTCCTCCGGGTTCCGGTCGAGCGTCATCCGGCCGACCTCGATCAGCGGGTAGTCGCCGTGCGGCCACACCTTGGTCAGGTCGAAGGGGTTGAAGCGGTAGCCGGGCGCGTCCTCGAACGGCATGACCTGCACGTACATGGTCCAGGAGGGGGCGTTGCGGCTCTCGATGGCCTCGTACAGGTCCCGCCGGTGCTTGTCCGCGTCCTCCCCGGCCAGCTGGTCCGCCTCCTCCTGGGTGAGGAAGTCGATGCCCTGGTCGGTCTTGATGTGGTACTTCACCCAGAACCGCTCGCCGCCGCCGTTGACCCACATGTAGGTGTGCGAGCCGTAGCCGTTCATGTGGCGCCAGGTGCGGGGCACGCCGCGGTCCCCCATCAGCCAGGTGACCATGTGCGCCGACTCCGGGGACAGCGTCCAGAAGTCCCACTGCATGTCGTTGTTGCGCAGCCCGGTCGCCGGGTGGCGCTTCTGCGAGCGGATGAAGTCCTGGAACTTCTGCGGGTCCCGGACGAAGAAGACCGGGGTGTTGTTCCCGACCAGGTCGTAGTTGCCGTGCTGGGTGTAGAACTTCAGCGCGAAGCCGCGGGGGTCGCGCCAGGTGTCGGGGCTGCCCTGCTCACCCGCGACGGTGGAGAACCGGGCCAGCATCCCGGTCCGTCTGCCCGGCTGGAACAGATCGGCCCGGGTGAACTGGCTGACGTCGTTGGTGACCTCGAAGAAGCCGTATGCGCCACCGCCCTTGGCGTGCACCACGCGCTCCGGGACCCGTTCACGGTTGAACTGGGCCATCTTCTCGATGAGGTAGTGGTCCTGGAGCAGGATGGGACCGTCGGGCCCGACGGTGAGCGAGTGCTCGTCGCTCTCCACCGGGATTCCGGCGTTGTTGGTGGTGTACGGGACGTCCTGAGCGGGTTCGGCCATGTCGAGCGCCTCCCGGGCGGTGGGGTGGTAGGTCCGCTTTGTCCACCCTTGAGTGAACTCTGCCGCCGTCCCCTCGGCAACCGCTCACATCCGCGGCGGTCACCCGCCGTCGCCCGTACGGACCACCGTGCCCCGGGTGCCGCGCGCCGGACCACCGGGACCGGTGCCGCGCGCCGGGCCGCCGGGCCCCGGCCGGCCGGCGGCCCCGCGCCCGCCCGCCGGTGCGATGCGGTGCCGGTCCGGCCGGCGCGCCCGCCGGACCGCTGCCGGCGGGCGGACCGGCCGCTCAGACCGACGGCGGCATCGCCAGCTCGAACCAGACCACCTTGCCGGCGCTCAGCCGGGTCGCGCCCCACCGCCGCGCCATCCGGTTCACCAGGTACAGCCCGCGCCCGCCCTCGTCGGAGGGCCGGGCCTGGCGCAGCCGGGGCAGCTGGGGCACGTCGTCCCCCACCTCGCAGCGCAGCACGTCGGTGCGGAGCAGACGCAGCGTGATGGGCCGCTCGGCATACCGCACCGCGTTCGTCACCACCTCGCTGACCAGCAGTTCCACCGCGTCCGTCAGTTCGCTCAGCCCCCAGCGGTCCAGCGCCCGGCGGGCCAGCCGGCGCGCCTGCCCGGCGGTCTGCGCCTTGGGATCCAGGAACCAGTACGCCACGTCGCTGGGCGCGATGCCCTCGAAGCGGGCGGCCAGCAGGGCCACGTCGTCGTCCCGGTCGCCCGGGCCGAGCATGTCCAGCACCTCGTCGCAGAGCGGCTCCAGCGGCGGCGGGTTGGGGCCGGTGAGCCGGGCGGTCGCGGTCAGCCGCTCCCGCAGCTGCTCGATGCCCGTCCACACGTCCCGCATCCGCGACTCGACCAGGCCGTCGGTGTACAGCAGCAGCGTGGCGCCCTCCGGGGCGTCCAGCTCCACCGCCTCGAAGTCCACCCCGCCGACGCCGATCGGCGCGCCCGGCGGCACCCGGAGCACCTCCGCGCGCCCGCCGCGGTGCAGCAGCACCGGCGGCGGATGGCCCGCGTTGGCCACCACGATGCGGTGCGCGACCGGGTCGTAGACCGCGTACAGGCAGGTGGCCATCCGGTCGGTGCCCAGCCGCTGCGCCTGTTCGTCGAGGTGGTGCAGCACCTCCTGCGGCGGCAGGTCGAGACCGGCCAGGGTCTGCGCGGTGGTCCGCAGCTGACCCATGATCGCGGCGGACGTCATGGAGTGGCCCATGACGTCGCCCACCACCAGCGCGACCCGGTTGCCCGGCAGCGGGATCGCGTCGTACCAGTCGCCGCCCACCCGCGCGGTCTCGGCGGCGGGCAGGTAGCGGCTGGCCAGCCGGACACCGGTGGGCTGCGGGAGGGAGTCGGGCAGCATGGTGCGCTGCAACTCGTCGGCGATGTACACCTCGCGGCCGTACAGCACCGCCTTGTCCACGCCGAGCGCGGTGTGGGTGGCCAGCTGCGCGGCCACCAGCAGGTCGTCCGGCTCGAAGGAGGGCCGGTCCGGACGGCGGACGAACACGGCGGCGCCGATCACCCGGCGCCGCCCCCGCAGCGGCGCCAGCACCGTACGCTGACCGGTGGCCACCGACCGCCCGTCGCCCAGCAGTTCGGGCAGCGCGGCCCGGGCGGCGGAGGAGTCCCCGAACACCGGGCGCACCCCGCGCAGCACCTCGGCGAGCGGCCCGCCCGGCTCCACCTCGCACAGCTCGCTGGCCGGCCCGCCCGCCATGAACGGGGACAGGTCGGGCTGTGCGGGCGCCATCGGCAGCCGCACGCCCTCGGTGTCCGGCTCCTCCGGGATCCGGTCGGTACGGCGCAGCCGCAGCACCACCGGCCCGACCGGGCGCTCGTCCCCCACCGGCAGCGGGTCCCGCAGATAGACCAGGATCGCGTCGGCGAAGGTGGGGACGGTGGCCCGGCACAGGCCGAGCACGATCTCGTCCAGGTCGATGCCGCGGGCGATCCGCCGGGTGGCCGCCCCCACGAACCGCAGCCGGTCCCCGCCGCGGTCGCGTACCGCCGGGCCCGGCCCGCCGTCCACCACGCCGTGGCCGGGCGACGGCACCGGCAGCGGGCCGGTGTCCCCGAGCGCCCGGCGGGCGGCCGGCGCACCGGTCGCCGGAGCGTCCCCGAGGGCTGCCTCGCCCGCGGTCCCCGCGCGCCCGCTGTCGTCCGTCATCTCGCCGTGCCCCTGTCCGTGTCCCTGTCCCGCCGCCCGTGCGGCGGCGTCCCGGTCCCTGCCTCCCCCGGCCGCGTCTTCCCGCCGGTTCCCCCGGAACCCGCCCGGTGGCGTCCCCGAGGAGGCGTCCGCCGGGGGGATCCCCGGCGCGTGCGCACCGCCGAACGGGTCGCGGTGGCCGTACCCGGCCGCCGCTTCCGGATCCGTCCGGTGGTCCCGGGGGCTTCCGCCCCATTGTTCCGGGTGGCCGCCGGCGGCCGGTCCGCCGCGGCCGGTGCCGTCGGGTGGGTGCGCCGCCCCGGTCGCGGCGTTGCGCTCCGGGTCCCAGCCGCAGTCGCCCCGTGGGGTGCTGTGCTGGGGGTCGACCGGGTCCCGGTGGGTGAGCGGCGGCGGCACCGCCGGGTCGGGCCGCGCCGCCGCGCCGGCCGGTGGGGCGCCGCGGCCGCCGTCCGGCGCTCCGGGCGCCGCGTCGGCGGCCGGATACCGCGGGCGCGCGCCGTCGTCGGCGTCCGGGGCCTGCCGGGCGCGCGAGACCGCGGCGGGTGCCTCGGCCCGCCGATTCTCTGGGGAGGTGGAGTGCTCCGTCACGCGTGGGTTTCCGTCCGTCCGGGGCCGTGCGCCGTTCTCCATCGGGGCGCACCGGGTGTCAGGCACGTCGTCGGCAGTGCAGGAAGAGCTGGATCTCGGGCGGTACGTCCGTACTGGCCGGGGCGTAGGCGTGGGACTCCTCCCCGGTCACCTCGAAACCCGCGTCACGCACGACCTGTCGCAGCTCGTCCCGCAGGAAACCGGATACCCGGATCGTGTGGCCCAGGAACGGGATCGCGAAGTCGTCCACGTCGGCCTCGACCATCGACAGCCCCAGCAGCCCCTCGGGTCTCAGCAGCCCGCGCAGTGTCCGCAGCGCGTGCGGAATCTCCGCCCGCGGCAGCATCAGCAGGGAGAAGAAGGCCGCGATTCCGTCGAAGGTGCCCAGGTCGCGCGGCCCACCGGGGCCATAGGTCCCGCCGGGCCGCAGATCGGCCAGGTCCACCCGGTGGAACTCGGCGCCGGGGACGTTGTGCCGGGCCAGCTTCAGCATGCCGGGGGAGATGTCGACGCCCACCACCCGGTGGCCGCCGTCGATCAGCTGACGGGCCGTGGGCACCCCGGTACCGCAGCCCACGTCCAGGATCCGGGAGCCGGGCGGGAGGGCGGTGGCCAGCCAGTGCCCGCTGCCGAGCTGCCCTTCCTTGTGCGGAAAGGCCTCGTCGTAGCGGTCACCGATGGCATCGAACGCCTCGGCCTGACCGGCGCGGTCCAGCACCAGCCGGTCGAAACCCTCGTACCCCTTGTACCCGTCGCCGTCACCGCTCACGACTCCGCCCCTCCTGTGACCGTGCGTCAAATCTTCCGCATCGTCCGTGAGTTGTGCCGTTGTCTCTTTTTCGGTCCGCGCAGTCTTCCGGACGACGATCCTACGTTTGAAACACAGGGGGACAGCAAGAGGTTCATGACCCCGAGTGCGCCGACATACGATCCCAGTCAGCCGGCAGCTCCGGCACCGTCCAGGACGGATCCGGTCGCCAGTGCTCCCAGCCGTCCGGGAACGGGGCTCCCCAGGCCGAGACGAGGTCGACGGCGGCCTGCCCGGCGGCCCGTACCCGAGCGGCCTGCCGGGGCCCCATCAGCCCCGCCCGCTGCGCCTGGGCGAACTCGTCCTCGTCCTTCCATTCCCAGCTGCGGTCGGGGTAGACGGCGATGTCCAGAAAATGGTCCTCGGAGTCCACCCCGCCGGGCCACCGGCGGCGCGGCTCCTCGAGGTTGACGTACCAGTTCTTGAACGCCCAGCCCGGCTCCCAGAACAGCCACACCGACCACGGGTCCCGCGGCCGGGCCAGCTTGAGCACCCCGGTGCCCAGCCACTCGCACCGGGCCGTGGTGCGGGGCTTGGTGTAGCGGGTGCCCAGCGGCTCGTGGTGCACCGGGGTCCCGTCGGCCAGCTGCGGCTTCACGCACACGGTGCCCGGCGCCAGCCAGACGGCCAGCAGTTCGGCGGTGTCCCGGACGACGGTGACCGGGCGGCAGATGTGGATACGGTCGGTGGCGTTGCCCCGGTAGCGCCACAGGATCTGGTCCCCCGGAGCCCAGCGAGCCGTGCCGCCTGCCGCGCCCGCCGTCCGGGCCGTATCCGCTGTCATGCGCAGATCTTAGGTGGGCGGCCGCCCGGTGCGCCGTGACATATGCCGCAGGCCCCTCCCCGTGACACACCCGGAAAGCGGGCCGCGGGCACACGGGCCCGGGCACGGCCCCACGGCCCCGGGCACGGCCCGGCAGCAGTCCCGCACACGGGGCCCCGCCCCGGAGCCCACGGCCCACCGCCCGGACGGAACCCGGGGCCCCCGGCACCGCCGCGCCAGGGGCCCCCGGCGCCGCCGCGCCCGGGCGGCGGCGGACCCGCCGGCGACCGGCTCAGGGGTGCGTCATCCGCAGCACGTCCAGTGCCCGGTCCAGCTCCTCCGGGGTGAGCAGGCCCTGCTCCAGGTAGCCCGACTCCAGCACCACCTGCCGGATGGTCTTCCGCTCCGCCAGCGACTTCTTCGCCACCCGTGCCGCCTCCTCGTACCCGATGTACCGGTTGAGCGGGGTCACCACCGAGGGGGAGGACTCGGCGTACTCGCGGGCGCGTTCGGCGTTCGCGGTGATCCCGTCCACCGTCCGGTCGGCGAGCAGGCGGGAGGCGTTGGCCAGCAGCCGGACGGACTCCAGCAGGTTCTTGGCCATCACCGGCATCATCACGTTCAGCTCGAAGTTGCCGGCCGCGCCGGCCCAGGCGATCGTCGTGTCGTTCCCGGTGACCTGGGCCGCCACCATCAGCACCGCCTCCGGGATGACCGGGTTCACCTTGCCCGGCATGATCGACGAGCCCGGCTGGAGGTCCGGCAGCGCGATCTCGGCCAGCCCGGTCCGCGGGCCGGAGGACATCCAGCGCAGATCGTTGCAGATCTTGGTGAGGCCGACCGCGATGGTGCGCAGCTGGCCGGAGGTCTCCACCAGCGCGTCCCGCGCGCCCTGCGCCTCGAAGTGGTCCCGCGCCTCGGTGAGCGGCAGCCCGGTGGCCCGCGCCACCTCGGAGATCACGGCGGTGGAGAACCCGGGCGGGGTGTTGATCCCGGTGCCGACGGCGGTGCCGCCCAGCGGGAGTTCCGCGAGCCGGGGGAGCGCGGCACGCAGCCGCTCCACGCCGTACCTGATCTGGGTGGCGTAGCCGCCGAACTCCTGCCCCAGGGTCACCGGGGTGGCGTCCATCAGATGGGTCCGGCCGGACTTCACCACCTCCGCGAATTCGGCCGATTTCCGCTCCAGGGCCTCGGCGAGATGGTCCAGCGCGGGGATCAGGTCGCCGGTGACGGCCGCGGTGGCGGCGATGTGGACCGAGGACGGGAAGACGTCGTTGGACGACTGACTGGCGTTGACATGGTCGTTGGGGTGGACCTCACGGCCCAGCCGCTCGGTGGCGAGGGTGGCGATGACCTCGTTGGAGTTCATGTTGGAGGACGTGCCGGAGCCGGTCTGGAAGACGTCCACCGGGAAGTGGTCGTCCCACCGCCCGTCGGCCACCTCGGCCGCCGCCTCCCGGATGGCGTCCGCGACGTCCTGGTCCAGCACCCCCAGGCCGGCGTTCACCTTCGCCGCGGCGGCCTTGATCTGCCCCAGCGCCGCGATGTGCGCGCGTTCCAGCCGCTGCCCGCTCACCGGGAAGTTCTCCACCGCGCGCTGGGTCTGCGCCCGCCACTTGGCGTGGGCGGGCACCAGGACCTCGCCCATCGAGTCGTGCTCCACCCGCAACCCGGCGTCGGCCGCTTCGTTCGGACCGGTCATCGTGGTCAACCTCCGCAAAAAGTTGAGCTTTTGTCTTGTTCGATGTGTTCCCAACCACCGCTACCTGCCAGTAAATACCCGAGTTGACACCGACACCGGGAAGGCACCATGCATCGGAGAAGACAGCGCGTGCGCTCCACCCTGGTGGCCGCGGCCTGCGCGGCAGCCCTCGGCGGCGTGCTCACCGCGGCCCCCGCGGCCACCGCCGACACCCCCACCCCCGACCCCCGGACCGCCTCCGGCACCACCGCGGTCACCCCCCTCCCGGCCGAGCTGGAGAAGGTCCGTGCCGCGGAGGCCGTGAAGCTCTACGGCGACGCGGCCGTACGCCCCCTCGACCAGCGCCAGACCTCGCTGGTCTCGCTCGGCGACAGCGAGATCTCCGGCGAGGGCGTGGGGACCTACGAGCCCGGCACCAACGGCCCCGACAACTGGTGCCACCGCTCGCCGGACGCCGCCGTGCACCGCACCGGCATCGCCGCCGACGTCACCTACAACGTCGCCTGCTCCGGTGCGTACACCGGCAACATCCGGATCGGCGGCAGCAAGCAGTACGCCGACGAGCTGGTGCAGAGCGACAACCTCGCCGTCAAGGCCCGCAACACCAGGGTCAAGATGGTGCTGCTGGTCGCCGGTGCCAACGACGACCTGCAGTTCGGACCGGTGATGACCGACTGCGTGACCCGCTGGTTCACCCTCCAGGGCACCTGCGAGCCGAAGTACGCCCCCGGCTGGCAGGCCCGGGTCGACGCGCTGGTGCCCAAGGTGGAGGCCACCGTGCGGGACCTGCGCACGGTGATGCGCGGCGCCGGGTACGCGGACGGCGACTACAAACTCGTCGTGATGGGCTACCCCAGCCCCATCGGCCCCGACTTCGAGGACAACCCGGACTTCCCCGGCAAGATCCCGGGCGGCTGCACCGGCTACACCTCCGACTCGGGCTGGGGCCGCAACAGCGCCGTCCCGGCCTTCGAACGCGGCATGCGGCAGGTCGCCCGCAGCACCGGCGCGGTCTACCTGGACAACTCCCGCCTCTTCCACGGCCACGAGGTCTGCTCCGAGGACGCCTGGGCCCGCGGCCTCTACGTGGACCTGAGCAACCCGTTCCCGCCGGACGCCAACTCCGTGCGGCAGTCCTTCCACCCCAACGCCCGTGGCCACGCCGCGTTCGCGTCCTGCCTCACCCAGCTCTACAACTCCTCGCTGCGCGAGGCGAGCTGCGCGGACGTGAACTCCACCGGCAAGCCGCTGCTCTTCCCGGGCGCCTGGGACGACGCTTTCCGGCCACTTCGCGGTGAGGCGACCGGGACCTGCGCGGACGCCACCGGGGCCGCCAGCCGCAACGGCACGGCGATCGGCGGCTGGGACTGCCACGGCGGCCGCAACCAGGACTGGTGGTACGACCCGGCACGCGGCTCGCTGCACACCGCGCTGTCCCAGGACCGCTGCGTGGACGTGCCCGAGGGCCGGTACACCCCCGGCACCGCCCTGGTCCTGTGGGACTGCCACGGCGGTACGCACCAGAAGTTCACCCGCACCGGCGGCACCATCCGGCCCACGGCCGCGCCTCAGCTGTGCCTGACCCTGAGCGCCCCGAAGGACCCGGTACGCCTCCAGTCGTGTGACGGCTCGGCCGCCCAGCGCTTCGCGTAGCGGCCACACCCGGATGTACGGACGGGCCCTCCCCGCCGGGGGAGGGCCCGTCCGCACGCCATGCCGGCGCGGTCAGCCGGAGGCGTCCGAGCCGTCCGAGCCGTCTTCGCCCGGGTCGATCCGCTGGAGGTCGACATAGCCGGCCTCGAAGTCCGCCGAGCCGGCGTCCGCCTCGGTGTTCCCGGCCTCGACGGCGGAGACCCGCCAGAGCCGGCCGGCGATCTCGACGGTGTCCCCGGGGCGGAGGTGCTCGTAGCTGGCGACCGTCAGCCCGTCCGCCACCACACTGATGTCGGCGCGCGCCGGGTCGGTGCGCAGCGTCCGCACGACCACGCTGAGGCTCTCCCCGACGCGCCGGGTGTGCGGGACGTGCCAGCGCAGCCGCCAGCGGCCGTCCACCGTGCTCGGCCAGGTGTTCACGTCATCTCCTTGGTGCGGGGGAGTCGTCTTGGCGGGCTTGCCGCCCGGCGTGAGGACCACACGGTAGGCGCAGATCTGGGTGACCGTGTACGGGCGGCCGCCGACGGTGAGGCGTCCTCCGGACCGCACCGTCCAGGAGCGGCCGTCCTGCGCCTGGGCCGGGGTCTCCCCCTCGGCCAGCACGGCCTCCCGGGAGGTCCCGTCGGCGCGCGCCTCCCGGTACATCAGGGCGCCGCCCCCGGGCAGCCGGGCGGCGCCGCCGCGCAGCACGCGCAGACCGCTGGAGGTGTCCTCGCCGTCGCACCGTGGGCCCTTGTCACGCGGCGGAGCGGGCTCCCGGGCCGGGGACGAGGCCGGGGACGAGGAGGACGAGGAGGACGAGGAGGGCGACGAGGCCGGGGTCCTGGAGCGGTGGTCGTCGTCCTGCCGGGCGTCCGACGACTGCCCGGACCCCCCGCAGCCGGCCGCCAGCAGCGCGGCACCCAGCACCGCGACGTAGCGCGCCGCCTTCACTTGGGCACCTGGAGCGCCTGCGGGTCGCCGAAGAACTCTTTGTACTGCTCCGGCGTCGCCTCGATGGTCGCGTAGTTCGAGCCCCATGGATTCCCCAGCAGGATCTTGCCGTCCTTGAAGCCCTTCACGTAGTACACGTGCCGGGTGGAGAAGGTGTCCCCCCACAGCTGCTTGCCCTTCTCGTCCATGCCGTCGCCGCTTCCGGTACTGACGATCACCGGGCGGCCCGACTCGAAGGCGTTCTTGATGTCCCCGAGGTCGTTGTCGATCCCCTCGGAGTCCTTCCCGGTGAGGTACGGGGGCGCCTTCTCGTTGAAGTCCCATTCCGTCGCGCCGTAGCTGCCGCGCTCCGCGCGGTCGTAGCGGTCGTCGCCGTCCCGCCCGTCGGGCGCGCCCCCCTTGTCCCCCGCGTACATCAGCGCGAAGGCCTTCTCGTAGTACGCGGGCCAGGTCTCACCGTTTCCGTACGCGGACACCGGGCTCCCGGATTCGTCCACCGGCAGGTCCGGGGTGACCGTGACCCAGTGGAACTTCCCGTCCTTGTCCCAGATGCGGACGTCGACCGTTCCGTTGGGGTTCTGCTTGAGCCCCTCCTGGATGAACTTCGGATCGGCCTGCGCGGTGGCCGCGAGGGAGGCGATGTACCAGCAGTCGGCGAAGGTGCCCTGGCCGACGTCGTTGCCGGACACCCCGTCCTTGAACATCGGGTCGGTCGGCATGCCCCACTTGATGCCGGCGCTCTTCTCACCGGACTGCGAGTTCTGGCCGTCCAGGTAGACGTCGGTGGTGGTGAACCCGGGCTGGACGCTGGGGAACGCCGCTTTGACCTTGTCCCAGTGGGTGGGGCCCACCCGGGCCAGGATGCGGCTGAAGTGGTCCCGCCGGTCGCCTTCCGGCAGGCCGTTGTCCTGCCAGAACGTCATCCACCCGCTGTCGGTGT
Source organism: Streptomyces sp. NPDC018031 (assembly GCF_044327625.1). Classification (NCBI taxonomy): domain Bacteria; kingdom Bacillati; phylum Actinomycetota; class Actinomycetes; order Kitasatosporales; family Streptomycetaceae; genus Streptomyces; species Streptomyces sp. NPDC018031. Next base: position 740,420 of record NZ_JBIRFT010000001.1, on the reverse strand, counting down.
CGTTGACCAGGTCGTTGTACCTCTTCAGGTCGGCGGCCGGGACCTTGTCGAAGAACGCGTCCAGCTCCGCCGCCGTCAGCCCGTCCAGCGTCTTGGCGACCTTCTCCAGGTCGTCCCGGTTGCCGTTGCTGCCGAACTCCTTGCCGTCGAGGCCCTTCATGGCGTCGATCGCCTTGGTGACGTTCTTCTCGTTCGCGGCCTTCTCGTCCAGGAAGAGCATCGTGGAATCGATGCGGTACCCCTGGTCGATCAGGTCCTTCGCCGCCTCCAGCTGCCGGCAGCGGCGCTTCATGGAGCCCGCCATCGCGGAGAGTTCCGGTTCCAGCGCACCCGGCAGATGGAGCGGGCCGATCGGGATGCCCGGCCCGAAGGGGTTCGGAAGAAGGGGCCCCCGGGGGTCCTCCTGGCCGACGAGCGGCGCCAGCAGCGGGTCGGTGGTGGCCGGTTTGCCCTTCAGCAGGCCCTGTGCCTCGGTGAGCACCGCGGCGACCGCGCGGTGCACGCCCAGGGCGGAGCCGCTCACCTTGCCGAGGTCGCCGGCCAGGGCGTGGATCTGGGTGACGTCGAAGCCCCGGAATGCCATCAGTTGTCCCCGCCCGGCTGGTTCTTCTTCGCCTTCTCGGCCTTCTGGGCCTCGGTGTCGAGGCGAGTGGCCTCGGCCTCCCAGCGGCTCGCGTCGTGCAGGAGCGCCGCCGCCATGCGGTTCAGCTGCCCCTTGCGCTGGGTGAGCGCCTGGGTGGACCGCTCGGCGTACGGGCCCTTCCAGATGGCCGGATTCGACTGCTGGGCCTTCTTGGCGGGCCCGTCCAGCATGGGCCCCAGCGCCTTGGACGCCGTGCGGGCCTTGCGCGCGCAGGCGCGCAGGTCCTCGGCTCGCTTCTTCATCTGTGCAGGCGTCTCGTCCGGCTTCTCGCCAGGCGGCATGTTTCCCCCGTGTTCCCGCGTGCGGTACGGCATTTTCTGCATGCACATGCTAGTCACACGTATCGCGCCGGGGTCGGGCGGCCGATTTCCCCCGGTGTCGCCCGGTGCCGCCGCTTGCCGACCGGGGCGACCGGGGCGACCGGCCGGTTCCGGCCACCGCGTCGTCGGCCGGCCGTGGCCGCCCCGGCGGTGTCCGGTGGCGGCGGACACGCCGGGTGAGGGCCGGCCCGCACCGGGTGAACCACCGTCCGCCCGTTCGGTTTTCCGGGCCTGGACCATTGCTGGCCGATGACACCGGGGGATAGCTTCACCCTGATCTACGGTCATGTCTCCGCCCGAGCACCACCTGATGTGTCCGGGCTGCTCCGTATCCGGATGAAGTGGAGTCCTCACCCCATGGCTCAGCTTGGTTCCAGACGCGCCACGGCCACCGCCCCGCGCGGTCCGCGGTCGCTCTCCGCGGCCGGGTCCCGACCGCGCCGGTTGCTCGCCGCATCCCTCGCGCTCACGGCCGCCACCTCCCTCGCCGTGCTGCCGCACGTCTCCGCCGCGGCCGCCGAGGCCACGCCCCGGACCGCGGCCACCGAGGGCGCCGGCGTGCTGAGCTACGTCGTCAACGTCTCTCCCAAGAGCTCGCAGGCCGTCCAGCGCGCCATCACCGAGGCCGGCGGCACCGTGGTCATCGCCTACGACCAGATCGGTGTGATCGTCGCGCACTCGGCGGAGCCGCGCTTCGCCGAGCGGATACGCGCGGTGCGCGGGGTGCAGAGCGCCGGGGCGACCCGCACCGCGCCGCTCGCCCCGTCCGCCACCGCGAACGTCGGCGAGACCCAGCCGCTGGCCCCGGCCGCGGCGGCCCGCAGCGCCGCCGCCGCGAAGCCCGGCCAGGAGCCGCTGGAGCCCAACCAGTGGGACATGCGGCTGATCGGCGCCGACCGCGCCCACGCCATCGACGACGGCAGCCGCCGGGTCACCGTCGGCGTCATCGACACCGGTGTGGACGACACCCACCCGGACATCGCCCCCAACTTCTCCGCCGCCCAGTCCGCCAACTGCGTGGGCGGCAAGCCGGACAGCTCCCCGGGAGCCTGGCGTCCCTACACCCCGGAGGCCGCGCACGGCACCCACGTCGCGGGCACCATCGCCGCGGCCCGCAACGGCGTCGGCGTGGCGGGCGTGGCACCGGGCGTCAAACTGGCCGCCATCAAGGTCTCCGACCCCAAGACCGACCTGTTCTACACCGAGTCCGTGGTGTGCGGCTTCGTCTGGGCGGCCGAGCACGGCATCGACATCACCAACAACAGCTACTACTCCGACCCCTGGTACTTCAACTGCCTGTCGGACGCCGACCAGCGGGCCCTGGTCGAGGCGACCAACCGGGCCATCCGGTACGCGCGCGGCAAGGGCGTGGTGAACGTGGCCAGCGCCCACAACACCAACACCGACCTCGCCGCCGACGAGGTGGTGGACCCGTCCAGCCCGGACGACTCCACCCCCGCCGAACGCAGGGTCGACCCGGCCGAGTGCCCCATCGCCCCGGAGATGCTGCCCGGCGTGGTGACGGTCTCCTCCGTCGGCGTCACCCTGAAGAAGGCCTCGTACTCCAACTACGGCCACGGCGTCATCGACGTCTCCGCCCCCGGCGGCGACGCCCGCCAGCTGCCGGACACCCCGGACGCCAACGGGCGGGTGCTCTCCACCCTGCCCGGCGGCGGCCACGGCTACATGCAGGGCACCTCGATGGCCGCCCCGCACGTCTCCGGCGTGGCCGCGCTGCTCAAGTCCCGCCACCCGGGCGCGAGCCCGGCCCGGATCGAGAGCCTGCTGCGGCACCAGGCCGACGAGCAGGTCTGCCCGGAGACCTACGACGGCAACAACGACGGCGTGGTCGACGCGGTCTGCGAGGGGCCCAAGCAGCGCAACGGCTTCTACGGCCACGGCGTGGTCAACGCGCTCGACGCGGTCCGCTGAACCGTCCCGGCGGGGGACTCCGGGTCCCCCGCCGGGACGCCTCGCGCCGCACCCCGGTCCGGCCCGTTCACTCAGCCGGAGGTCACGCCCCGGGCGTGAACTCGCCGGCCTTCACCCCGGCTATGAACGCCGACCAGGAGGAGGCCGAGAATATGAGGGCGGGACCGTACGGGTCCTTGCTGTCCCGGACCGGGACGAGACCTTCGCAGCCGTCGGCGACCTCGACGCATTCGCCGCCGTCCGCATTGCTGTGGCTGCTCTTGCGCCAATGGGCCGCACCGGGGAAGCCTTCAGCGATCTCGACGCAGTTTCCGCCGTCGGCGTTGGTGTAGCTGCTCTTGCGCCAGGCAGCTCCGCTCAGGTCCGGGGTGGGTCGCATCGCGTCCAGTCCTCCATCGCTGTTCTGATCACCGCCTCGGAGTCCCGGGGCGGCAGAGCCATGGCCCTGAGCAGATCGTACGACTCCCGGCACTCCATGACGTGGTCGTGGTCCTCAAGAATCGTGCTGGAGCGGGCACTTTCCTCGTATGCGACGGCCGCTTGTCCGGGCAGCGTGTACAGAGTCAGTGAGCCGCCGAGCACTTGTGGATGTTCGCCTGCCAGGAAAGGCAGCACCTGGAGGGTGATGTGCGACTGCGTCCCGCGCTCGATCAGGGACGCCATTTGTCGGCGCATCACCTCGGGGCCGCCAACTGGCCTACGCAGGACCGCTTCATCAACGATGAACCAGCAACGCGGTGGCTTAGGGCCTTGCAGCCGTACCTGCCGGTCGATTCTGCTCTTCACCATCGCCTTGGTCTCTGCTTCGGGCGCGTGTGGCCGTCCACAGCGCAGCCAGCACTCCGCCAGATCCGAGGTTTGGAGCAGGCCAGGTACCGCGCCGCCCGAGTACTCCTCGATGACGATGGCCCGGCTCTCGATGTCCATCACCCGCCGGTACTTCCCCGGAAACGGCTCCCTCTTCGCCGCCTCGTGCAGCCGGGCGAAGAGCCCGTCCGTGCCGAAGCACGCGTCCAGCATTCCCGGCAGGTCGTCGTACGGCAGGGAGTCCGCCGCCTCGTACCGCGCGAGCTGGGACTTGCTGTACTTCAGCACCTCCGACAGCCGTCTCAGCGACAGGCCCGCCTTCTCCCGGTGGTGGCGCATCTCCGCGCCGAACAGGTCACGCACCGAGCGACCCGGCGAGAGTTCATGCGGCTGGAACGTCATCGGCCCACCTCTCCTTGTCCCGTTGGCGACACCGGGACGCCTTCTCCCTGGTGAGCGTACGACCGGGACGGTCACGATGGGGACACTCGGAGTGATCGACCACTCGTGTGTGGCTGGAGACCCCGGCGGCCGTGGCACCGGCCCCGGGGCGTGGCCATCAGCCAAGAGAGAGGAGCTGATGACGTGTTCGACCTTATCGCCCGCTGCCTCGCGTGCGTACGGCACTTCCTCACCCCGGCGGGCCGGCACCGGGGAGCGACCGGCGCCGGCCACACCTGCCCGGCCGCGTCCCGCGTGATCCTGCTCGTGCCGTGGGATCCGCCGCGGCATCCGGCCTCCCCGGGGCGCGGCTGGGAGGTCGCCCCGCCGGTGGGCGGATACGCCATCGCCCTGGCCCCCGCGTACCGCGTCGCCACCCGGGGCCAGGACGGGCGGACCCGGTGAACCCCGCGCACCCGGTGGGGGAGGACAGCCCGCTGCTGACCCTGGCGGTGTACCGGATCGCCGGTGACGGCACGGTGCTGGAGCGTGGGCCCAGGATCGAGTACCGGCCCGGTGACGAGCTGCCGCCGCTGATGTCGCACGCGTACCCGCCCTGCGCCTGCCCCCGGTGCCGTGACCGTTAGGCGGGCTCTTCGCGCGCCGCGTCGGCGAACGCGGTGACGTGGTCCTCCCGGGCTATCGGATACGTCAGCAGGATGTCCTCGGACACGGCCAGCGTCCCGGCCAGGGAGGGTGCCAGGGGCGCGAGTTCGTCCAGGACGGCTTCGGCCGCCCCGTGGAGTGCGCGTACCTGGCCGCTCGTCATCCGTTCCTCCGCCAGCAGGTCGCCGCTGTGTACCGCGACCGCGCGGAGCGCGAACAGCCGGTGCAGGAGGAACAGCACCTGCCGGGCGCGGTCGTCCTCGGTGTGCTCGGCGGCGGCGAGCAGCGAGGCGGCGGCCTGGCGGCGGGCGTAGGCGGCGACCAGCTCCAGGGCCGCGTCCGCCGCGGTGTTCCAGCGGGCGAGCGGGTCGCGGGCCGGTCCGCCGCGCAGCCGCTCCCCGGCCCGGCGGTGCCAGATCCGCTCGGTGTCGGCCAGCAGATCCTGAAGGAACCCGGGCTGGTCCAGCCGCCGGTCCCCAGGGGGCACGGCGCTCGCCGGGGGCGCGGAGTGGCCGATGGCCATCTCACCCCCGGCCTTCGCCCAGACCACCAGGTTGTCGCCCTCCGCGGTGATCGCCCCTTCGTTGATCGCCGAGTGGTCGGCCATCCCGTTGATCCGGAACAGCCCCTGGGCGCCGCACCGTTCCCGGCACTCGGTCACGATGTCCCGGACCTGCCAGGTGATCCATCCCTTGGCGACGGCGGCCAGGCGCTCGCACTCCTCGCGGTCGGCGGCCTCGTGCGCCGCCCACCGCCGGACCACCCGGCGGTGCCACAGGGTGGCCGCGTAGAGGGTGGCCAGGGCGTCCAGCAGCCGGGCGTGGTGGCTGCGGTACGCGGACAGCGGCAGGCTGCGCCCCGGTGTCATGCCCACCGTGTGCCGGGTGTGCCCGTAGCGGAGCGCCGTGGCGAGCGCGCTGCGGGCGCCGCCCAGGCTCGCCGCGGCCATGCACAGCTTGCCTTCCGTGACCCTGCGGATGGCGTGCAGGAACCGCTTGCGACGGTTGCCCGTCGCGGCGGCGAGCGTGCCGTCCGGCCGAAGCCGGCCGTGCTCGCCCTCCAGGAGCGCGTACCGGGGCAGCGGGAACCGGTCGAAGGAGGTGAGGCAGTGGTCGAGGGGGCTGCCGGTCTTCTCCGGGAGCCGCCGGACCGTGATCCCCGTGAGCGGTTTTCCCTCTTCGTCGTGGAGCGGGGTGAGGAAGAGGAACACCCCCTCGTCCCGGTCGCCGACGATGAGGCGGGCCGCCACCACCGCGGACTTGTGGCCGCCGACGGAGCCGGTGTTCGGCATGAACTTCTGTGCGGCGGTGGTGGGGGTGTGCAGCCGGAAGCCGCCGGTCGACGGGTCGAAGGTGGCGGTGGTCTCCAGCCGCACCGCGCCGTTGCCGTGACCGAGCTCGGTGCACAGGAACGTCCCCGTGCGGCGCATCGAGAGCAGCGCCGCGAGGTGGCCGGTGCGCTCGTCCGCGGGGTCCTGGTCCAGCACGCTGCCCAGGAAGAGGTTGTAGTGGATGCCCGCGGCCGTGACCAGGCCGCTGTCCACCGGCGCGGCCCACTCGTGCAGGGCGGTCAGGGCGTGGATGTCGTCCACCAGCGCGTCGACGGACCCGAGGGAGGCGTTGACCAGGCGTAAGCGCTCGTAGGACAGCGCGCTCCGCTGTTCGTAGGACAGGCCCTCCCGCCAGTGGAAGGGTGCCGTCCCGAAGAGCTTGCGCCACGGGGCGTGCACGCGCTCGAAGTTCTCGTCGAACAGCGCGTCGGTGAGCGCGGCGACGGTCTCGGGCCCGAGGGCGGTGATCGAAGTGGGGTTCACCGGCCGGAGGCTACCGGCGAACACCACGTACCGTGTCATGTCCTGTACAGCAGGTGAGGGGGGCGCTAGGATGCGCGCCTTGCACGCGCCCCCGCCCGCACGGGACGTGCGCCCCCGACCGGCCCTCCGCCTGCGCCGCCCCCCGGCTCCCGCCCGGGACGCGAAGCCGCTCGCCCCGGGGCGCGCGGGGCTCCTCCCTACCGGCCCGGCCCGTCGGGCTCCGGCGGGGCGTCCGCCGCGAGCAGCCGTCCGTCGGCCAACCGGAGCCGGCGGTCCACCCCGATCCCGGCGAGGAAGCGCTCGTCGTGGCTGACCACCACGAAGGCCCCCCGGAAGGCGTTGAGCGCGCTCTCCAGCTGCCCGACGCTGACCAGGTCGAGGTTGTTGGTCGGCTCGTCCAGCAGCAGCAGCTGCGGGGCCGGCTCGGCGTACAGCACGCAGGCCAGCGTGGCGCGCAGCCGCTCGCCGCCGGACAGCGCGCCGACCGGCAGCTGGGCGCGCGGCCCCCGGAACAGGAAGCGGGCCAGCAGGTGCATCCGCTGCGCGTCGGCCATGGCCGGCGCGAAGGCGATGAGGTTCTCCGCCACCGTGCGCTCGGCGTCCAGCAGGTCCAGGCGCTGGGACAGGTACGCGGTCCGGCCGGCGGCCCGCCGGACCGAGCCGCCCTCCGGCGTCAGCTCGCCGTTGAGCATCCGCAGCAGCGTGGACTTCCCGGCCCCGTTGGGTCCGGTCAGGGCGATCCGTTCGGGCCCCCGGACGGTCAGGTCCGCGCCCTCGCCGGCGAACAGCGGCCGGTCCCCGTAGCGGACCTGCATCCGTTCGCCGGTGAACAGCGTGCGGCCGGCCGGTACCTCGGTGCCGGGGAGTTCCAGGACGATCCGCTGCTCGTCGCGGAGGGCGCGCCCCGCCTCGTCGAGCCGGTCCCGGGCGTCGTCGACACGGGCCGCGTGCGTCTGGTGCGACTTGCCCGCCGCCTCCTGGGCGCCGCGTTTCATCGTCCCGGCGAAGATCTTGGGCAGCCCCGCGCTCTTCAGGTTGCGGGCCGCGTTCCCCGCCCGGCGCTCCGCCCGCTCCCGGGCCTGCTGCATCTCCCGCTTCTCCCGCTTGAGTTCCTGCTCGGCGTTGCGGACGTTCCGCTCGGCGACCTCCCGGGCGGACTGCGCGGCATCCTGGTAGGAGGTGAAGTTCCCGCCGTGGAACCGGATGTCGCCCCGGTCGAGTTCGGCGATCCGGTCCATCCGGTCGAGCAGCTCCCGGTCGTGACTGACCAGCAGCAGGCAGCCGCGCCAGTCCTCCAGCGCGGCGTAGAGCCGGTGGCGGGCGTCGAGATCGAGGTTGTTGGTCGGTTCGTCGAGCAGCAGCACGTCCGGCCGCTTCAGCAGCTGGGCGGCCAGCCCCAGTGAGACGACCTGCCCGCCGCTGAGGCTGCGGAGCGGCCGGGTGAGGGAGACGTCCGCCAGCCCGAGCCGGTCCAGCTGGCCCCGGGTGCGCTCCTCGACGTCCCAGTCGTCGCCGATGGTGGCGAAGTGCTCCTCGCTGGTGTCGCCGGACTCGATGGCGTCCAGGGCCCGGATCACCGGGGCGACGCCCAGGACCTCGGCCACCGACAGGTCGCCGGTGAACGGCAGGCTCTGCGGCAGGTAGCCGAGCACGCCCTGGACGGTCACCGTGCCGCCGCCGGGCCGGTACCGGCCGGCGATCAGCTTCAGCAGGGTGCTCTTGCCGGCTCCGTTCGGTGCGACCAGGCCGGTGCTGCCGCCGCCGACGGTGAAGGAGAGGTCCTGGAAGACGGGGTCGTCGTCGGGCCAGGAGAAGGAGAGGTGGGAACAGGTGATGAAGGCATCGGACATGGTGGGACCTCGTGGGTGCCGCGGGTACGCGTGGGGAACCCGCACCGGGAAGGGGGCTGAGGGAACGACGGGACGGCCGCGGCGGCGCTACTGCGTCCGGTCCCGCGGCTGGTCACTTCCGGTATCACCCGGAGATGTCGTCGTCACTCACCATGTCGGTCACTCCCTCGTCCACGAAGGCTGCCCGTCAACTGTAGCAACCGCGTCGGCGCCCCGCCCGGTGCCGGGCCGCCGGGGGCGTCACCCGCGGCGGCCCTGCGGGGTGCGCCGGGGCCTCAGCCGGCCTCGCGGACGTGGGCGGCGGCCAGCTCCGCCTCCCGGACCACCTCGGCGGTGTCCACGTCCACCAGTTCGCCGCGGGCCTTCCGGACCCGCCCGTCGACGTACACCCGACTGACGTTCGGCGGCTGGCCGTTGAGCACGATCTGGCTGACCCAGTCGAACCGCGGCGCGAAGTTGAGGGTGCCCGGGTCGAGGACCACGACGTCCGCCCGCTTGCCGGGGGTCAGTGAACCCACCTGGTCGGCGAGGTGGACGCACTCGGCGCCGCCGAGCGTCGCCATCCGCAGCACCGCCGGGATCGTCGGGTGCACCTCGGCGTCCTGGTGCAGGGCGCGCTGGAGTCCCACGGCGGCCTTCATCACGTTGAACATGTCGGAGGTGTCGTTGGTCCCGCCGTCGTGCCCGAGCCCGGCCTTCACCCCCCGCCGGTGCAGCTCGGGGAGGCGGATGATGCCGGAGGCCAGCCGCATGTTGCTGAGCGGGCAGTGGGCCACCCGGACATCGTGCCCGGCGACCAGGTCCAGCTCCTCGTCGGTGAGGTGGATCGCGTGGTTCATGAGCAGGTCCGGGCCGAACGCGCCCACCGTGCGCAGCGAGCGGATGGGGTCCTGGGCGCGGTCGTCGCGGTGTTCCAGCACGTGCGAGTTGAGCATCACGCCGAGGTCGCGGGCGACCTCGTGGAAGCGGCGCAGCTGGTTGACGGCGGGCATCCCCGCGTGCACCGACACCTGGGCCGACGCGAGCGGCAGCGGGTCCAGGAGTTCCTTCTTCACCCGGGGGATCAGGTCCAGGTCCTCGATGCCCTGGGCCATGGCGTACACGAAGCGCAGCCCGGAGTGGTCCAGGGCGCGGATGTACTGCTCGCTGGTGGCGAAGGGGATGGGATGCACCCAGTCCACCAGTGTGGTCACCCCGGCCTGCAGCGCGTCGAGCGCGGCGAGGCGGACGAAGCGGTACATGTCCTTGGGGCCGATCTTCGGGAGGGTGACCCGGTTGCAGCCGCCCAGCCACCCGTACAGGTCCTGGGTGGCGCAGCCGCCGCGGATGCTGGACTGCCACAGGTGGTTGTGGAGGTCCACGAAGCCGGGCAGCACCAGCATCCCGGCGACGTCGACCACCCGGGCGCCGGGCGGCGCGGACAGCCGCCGGCCGACCGCGGCGATCTTCCCGTCCCGCATCAGGACGTCGGCGCGCTCCAGCAGGCCCAGGTCGCCCTCGCCGAGGGCGGGGTCCATGGTCAGGACGAGTTCGGCGCCGCGGAGCAGGGTGGTGGGCGCCCGGCCGGCCGCGGCGGTGCCGGTGCCGGGACGCGGGGCCGCGGCGGTCGCGCCCATTGCCAGGGGGACGCTGCCGATTCCGGCGAGCAGGGTACGGCGGCTGGGTGCCGGGATGGTGGAGCGAGGGGTGACGGCAGTGGGGGCCGCGGTAGGGGGAGTCGTGGGGATCATTGCGGTGTTGTACCGCGGGTAACTCCAGCCACACACGACTAATTCCAGTCAACGGAAAATGAATTCCGTCATATGGAGTAGTGGGAGGGTCCGGGTGGTCCGGGCGGTTCGGGAAGGACGTGGCCGACCCGGACGGCACCGGACGAAAAGGGGCGGCCCGCCGGGCACCGGATCCGGGCCCGGCGCCCGGCGATACCCTCACCGCCGGACGGCAACCGACGGCAACCGACGGCAACCGACGGCAACCGACGACCGACGACAACCGACAGGCCCGACGGCACCGGACGGTTCAGGACAGCTCAGGAAGGCGCGTGACCGCTGTGAAGAAGATCGTGGAACTGCTCGGCGAACCCCGGTTCCACTGGTCCGACCCCGCCCCGTGGCTCGATCTGGAGGCCGAGCTGGGAATGCGCTTCCCCCAGGACTACCGCACCTTCGTGGACGCCTACGGGCCCATCGTCGTCAACAACCAGCTGTGGTTCGCCCACCCCGCCGCCGAGCCCGCCAACCTGCGCCGCGCCATCCTGGGCGACCTCGACGCATGGGCCGACGCCCCCGAGGAGTTCGCCCCGCCGCACCCCGTGGGTTCCGCCCCCGGGGAACTGCTCCCCTGGGGCAGCAGCTCCTCGGGCGAGACGGTGTTCTTCCGGATCCCGGCGGCCGGCCACCAGGACTGGCGGATCGGCGTGGTGGAGCACGACGAAGGCGGCTACGTGGAACACGACATGACGTTCTCCGCCTGGCTGCTGGCCTACCTCGAAGGCCGCGACGTCACGGTGTGCGCGCGCAACTTCGCGCCGGACGGGCCCTTCTACCGGCCCATCGGCTGACCCCGCGGCCCGCCGGGCCCGGCGGCACGCCCGGTCAGCGCTGCCGGAGGTGATCGCGGAGGGTGCGCGCGACCTGCGCCATCAGGGCGTCCGCACCCGGCTGCGCACTGGCCGGAACGAGCGACTCGGTGAGCACCGCGATCGCGAACGCCTGGCCGTCGGAGTGCTCCACCACGCCGATCTCGTGCCGGAGGTTGAGCAGCGTGCCGGTCTTCGCCGACCAGGTGGCGGAGTCGGAGCTGAAGTCGGGGGCGAGCCGGTGCCGCAGCACATGGTGGGCCATCAGCCCGCGCACCCGCCCGGCGACCTCCGGAGGCACCGCCGACGGCGTCCACAGCGCCTGGAGCAGGTCGACCCAGGCGCGGGCGCTGCCGGTGTTGGCGCGGGTGGTGTCCAGCTGCGGCACCCGGTGCCCCCGGCCGCTGGTACCGGCGTCGATGGCCAGGGCGTGCGCCAGGTGCGCCTGCGCGGCGTCGAAGCGCTCCACCGGGGTGTCGGTCAGCTCGGCCATGGTGTGCCGGACGGTGACGCCGCGCAGGCCGAACTCCTGGAGGATCCGGGTGACCCCGGCGGGCGGGGTGAGGCCGAACAGCGCGTCGGCGGCCGTACCGTCACTCACACAGGTGCTCAGGTAGAGCAGGTCGTCGACGGCGATCCGGGCCGGGTGGCGGAACCGGCTCAGCCCGGTGGGGCCGGGGGTGGTGATCCGCCCGGGCGGCACCTCGAGCGCCGCCGCCCCGTCCAGCTCGCCCCGCCGGATGCGTTCCGCCGTCGCCACCGCCAGCGGAACCTTGACCAGCGAGGCGGCGGGCAGCTGGGTGTCCGGGTCGATGCCGAGCTCCTCCCCGGTGTGCAGGTCCCGGACGAGCAGGCAGCCGCGGAGTCCGCCGTCGCGCAGCAGCCGCCGCATCTCGCGCAGCAGCGCACCGTCGCTCACGCCGGCCCTCCGCCGGCCGTCCCCGCGTGCAGGCAGCGGGCGATGGCGCCGCCCAGGCGCGCCCGGAGCGGCCCGGGGTTGCCGGCCGCCGCGGCGGCGAGGGCGTACCCCCGGCTGAGCGTGACCTCCCCCACCGGCCGCCAGCACAGCGCGAGTTCCCCGGCCTGGGCGGGGGAACACAGCAGCAGGTCGTCCGAGCACAGCACTTCCGCCGCGGCCGTCGTGAGGTCGCCCGCGACGACGAGCTGCGCGGGCCGCAGGCCCACCGCGTCCCGCAGCCGGGTCAGCGGATCGCGGATGTGCGGCACGTCGTCCTCCGGTTGCAGCCAGACCCGGCGGGCCGGGCCGGGGGAGGCCCGGCCCAGCCGCAGGGTCTCCAGGTAGACCCGCTTCACGCCGGGATCCCGGACCCCGGCCAGCCCGAGCGGCACCGACCAGGCCGCCTCGTCCGCCGGCACCGCGAGCAGGGCGGCGCGCACCTGCTGGGCGTGGACCATCTCGGCGCGCCGGGCCGGCCCGGCGACCCGGAGTTCGAGCGTGACCCCGTGCTCCCGGGCCCCGGCGACCAGCCGGGCGAGATCGGCCGTGGCGCAGACCCCGGGCACCGCCAGCCGCCACGGCTTGCGGCCGGCCGCCGCCGCCTCGTGCAGCAGCGCGTCGGCCGCCTCCACCAACTGCCTGGCCGCCGGCAGCAGGTCCCGGCCGAAAGGGGTCAGGACGGCGCGCCGCGAGGTGCGCTCGAACAGCGGCTCGCCGAAGTGCTCCTCCAGCGCGGCGACCCGACGGCTGGCCACCGGCTGGGACATCCGGGCGGCGGCCGCCCCGACGGTGAAACTCCCGCGCTCGCTGACGCTGACGAACGCCCGGCACGCTCCGACCAGATCCACGACCGCACTCTATGACGGATCGGCATGGAACAGGCCCGAAGCGTATTGGTCCGCATGACCGCCGCGGGGGGAAGGTGATCCCGGCACCCATGACCGCACACCGGGCGGGGCCTGGCCGCCCCGCCCCCTACGCGCCCCGGCCGGGGCGCCCGGAGGTTTGGACCATGCAGCACAGCCGTGTCCGGCGCGCCCTCGGCGGGACGCTCGCCGCGCTCGTCCTCGTCCCGCTCGCGGCCTGCGGCCAGGACGCGTCACCGGCCGCCGCCACCCCGGCGGTGTCGTCCCCCGCGCCGACCACCCCGGCCGGCGACGCGAAGCGTCACGTCCGCGAGTTCCGGGACCTGGAGCGGGAGTTCGACGCCCGGCTCGGCGTCTACGCCGTCGACACCGGGACCGGCCGCGAGGTGGCCTACCGGGACGGCGAACGCTTCGCCTACAACTCCACCTTCAAGGCGCTGGCCGCCGGTGCCGTGCTGCGCCGGTACCGGCTGGACGGCATGGACGAGGTGGTCAGGTACTCCCGGGACGACCTGGTCGCCCACTCGCCCAGGACCGAGCGGCACCTCGGCACCGGGATGAGCCTGCGGGACCTGTGCGAGGCCGCCGTCCGCTTCAGCGACAACACCGCGGCCAACCTGCTGTTCGACGCGCTCGGCGGGCCCCGGGGCCTGGACGCCGTACTCGCGGAACTCGGCGACGACACCACCCGGATGGAGCGCCGGGAGCCCGAGCTGAGCCGGTGGGTCCCGGGCGAGACGCGGGACACCACCACCCCCCGGGCGATCGCCGGGGACCTGCGCGCGTTCGTCCTCGGCGACGTCCTCGGCGAGGACGAGCGCGCCCAGCTGACCCGGTGGCTGAAGACCAACGTCACCGGAGCCGGGCTGATCCGGGCCGGGGTGCCCGAGGGCTGGGTGGTCGGCGACAAGACCGGGACCGGCAGCCATCACGGCGCCCGCAACGACATCGCCGTGGTGTGGCCCCCGGACCGCGCGCCCATCGTGATGGCGATCCTGTCGAACCGCGCCCGGAAGGACGCCGAGCCCGACGACAGGCTGATCGCGCGGGCCGCGACCGCGGTCGCCGGCGCCCTGTCCTGACCCGCCGCGACCACCGCACCCGGCACCGCCCCGGCCCCCCGGGGGCCCCACCGGACCGGCATCGGCGGTGGACCTCGGTGACCCCGGCGACCCAGGGCTCCGGCCGAGCTCCGGCGGCAGGGTTCAGACGTCGCTGGGACCGGGGCTCCAGCCGGTGCGCTGGGCCCAGGCGTCAGCGCGCCGGATGACCTCCCACACGCAGGCGTCCTTCGCCCGGACGTAGCCGGGACGGTCGTGGCGGAACTCGGCCGCGTAGCGCCGTTTTGCTGCCGCGTACCCGGTCGCGGCAGCCGGGTGGTCACGGAGGTAGTCGCGGAACAGCAGCGGGAACTGCTGGGAGAAGCTGCCCAGTTGCCGCACGTGCACATGCGTCCGGCGCTCGCCGGGAGGCTCCCGGAAGTACCGCTTGGTCCGCTCCGGATTGTCCGCCCGGTACACCAGACCCATGCCGGTGAGCGGCCCCAGGAACGCGTCCGCCGGCTCCAGCGATGCCACGGAGATCTGGATGTCGATCACCGGCTTGGCCGCCAGCCCGGGTACTGAGGTGGACCCGATGTGGTCGATACGCGCCGCGACATCACCGAGAGCCGCCCGCAGGCCCGTGCCCCACTCGGTGAACAGCGCCGGCCAGGCAGGGTCGTAAGGCACGATCTCGACGGGGTCTCCCATGCGGGGGAGTGTCCCACGCTCTCCGCGGCCGTGGCCTCGCCGGGGCACGCGGGGCCGTGGCCTGGGCCGGTGGCCGGTGCCGCCGGGCGGGCGGCACGCCGCCCCGCAGGCCGGGGGCGACCATGCCGGGCCGGGGCCCCGCGCGGGCCCCGGACCGGCAGCGCCGGTCAGGCGCCGGGGCGCACCGGGATGCTGGTCACGAACGGCTGGGCCGGGCCCGGATCGGTGAAGAAGTCGTTGCCCTTGTCGTCGACGACGATGAACGCCGGGAAGTCCGCCACCTCGATCTTCCAGACCGCCTCCATGCCGAGCTCCTCGTACTCCAGGACCTCGACCTTCTTGATGCAGTCCTGGGCCAGGCGGGCCGCCGGGCCGCCGATCGAGCCGAGGTAGAAGCCGCCGTGCGCGGCGCAGGCGTCGGTGACCTGCTGGGAGCGGTTGCCCTTGGCCAGCATGATCCTGGAACCGCCGGCGGCCTGGAACTGCTCGACGTAGGAGTCCATCCGGCCGGCCGTGGTCGGGCCGAAGGAGCCGGAGGCGTAGCCCTCCGGGGTCTTCGCCGGGCCCGCGTAGTAGACCGGGTGGTCCTTGAGGTACTGCGGCATGCCCTCGCCCGCGTCCAGCCGCTCCTTGATCTTGGCGTGCGCGATGTCGCGGGCCACGACCAGGGTGCCGGTCAGCGACAGGCGGGTCTTGACCGGGTGCCGGGTCAGCTCCGCGAGGATGTCCTCCATCGGCTGGTTGAGGTCGATGGAGACCGCGTCGAGGTCCGGGCCCGCGCCCTTCGTCAGTTCCTCGTCGGTGGTGTCCGGCAGGAAGCGCGCCGGGTCGGTCTCCAGCTGCTCCAGGAAGACGCCCTCGGCGGTGATCTTCGCGACCGCCTGGCGGTCGGCGGAGCAGGAGACGGCGATGGCCACCGGGCAGGAGGCGCCGTGCCGGGGGAGGCGGACCACGCGCACGTCGTGGCAGAAGTACTTGCCGCCGAACTGCGCGCCGATGCCGATCTTCTGGGTCAGCTCGAAGACCTTCTCCTCCAGCTCCTTGTCGCGGAAGCCGTGGCCGAGCGGGGAGCCGGACTCCGGCAGCTCGTCCAGGTAGTGCGCGGAGGCGTACTTGGCGGTCTTCAGGGCGTACTCGGCGCTGGTGCCGCCGACCACGATGGCCAGGTGGTACGGCGGGCAGGCGGCCGTACCCAGCGAGCGGATCTTCTCCTCCAGGAACTTCATCATGCTCGCCTCGTTGAGGACGGCCTTGGTCTCCTGGTAGAGGAAGGACTTGTTGGCGCTGCCGCCGCCCTTGGCCATGAAGAGGAACTTGTACGCGCCGCCGTCGGTCGCGTACAGCTCGATCTGGGCGGGCAGGTTGGAGCCGGTGTTCTTCTCGTCCCACATGGTCAGCGGGGCCATCTGGGAGTACCGCAGGTTCAGCTCGGTGTACGCGTCGTGGATGCCCCGGGAGAGGGCCTCCTCGTCGCCGCCCGCGGTGAGCACCTGCTGGCCGCGCTTGCCCATGACGATCGCGGTGCCGGTGTCCTGGCACATGGGCAGCACGCCGGCGGCCGCGATGTTGGCGTTCTTCAGCAGGTCCAGCGCGACGAACTTGTCGTTGGCGGACGCCTCCGGATCGTCGATGATCTTGCGGAGCTGGGCCAGGTGCGCGGGCCGGAGGTAGTGCTGGATGTCGTGGATCGCCTCGGCCGCCAGCTTGCGCAGCGCCTCCGGCTCCACCTTCAGGAACGTACGGCCGTCCGCCTCGAAGGTGCTCACGCCCTCGGAGGTCACCAGGCGGTACGGGGTGGTGTCCTCCCCCAGGGGGAGCAGATCGGTGTACGCGAACTCCGGCATTTCGCCCATTCCTTACTCAACAGACGGGTGCTGGCATCGATGACAGCGTCCACCAGCGTAGAGCGCGGGCCGGTGGGTGTGCGGGTGAGGTAAGACTCAGTTGACGCCGGCTCCCGCGGGCGAGGTCCGGCCGCCGCGGGCACTGTCGCGATCTATCGCGTTTCGCTACGCTGGCGCCGTGGACGAGCAGCAGCCGGTGCCCCTGACCAAGCCCTCTGCCGGATCCCGGCCCCAGGCGGCCCAGGTGGCCGACGACGACATCCGCGCCTCGGACGCGGACCGGGACCGGGTCGCCGACATCCTCCGTGAGGCGCTCGCCGAGGGGCGGATCGACCCGGACGAGCACGCCGAGCGGATCGACGGCGCCTACCGGGCTCGGACCCGGGGCGAACTGCGCCCGCTGGTCCGCGACTTGCCGGCCGCGGCGCGGCCGTTCGCCGGCCCGGCGACGGCGGCCGGCCCGCACCGGCCGCCGCACCCCCGGGCCACGGGCCCCTCGGAGAAGGTGGCGGCGGTCTTCGGCGGCGCGGTGCGCCGGGGCCGCTGGCGGGTCGGCCGCCGCACCAGGGCGTTCGCCCTCTTCGGCGGCATAGAGATCGACCTGACCGAAGCGGTCTTCGAGCAGCGGGAGATCGTGATCGACGCGTTCGCGGTCTTCGGCGGCGTGGAGATCAAGGTCGCGGAGAACATCTCGCTGCGCGGCGGCGGGGCCGGCGTCTTCGGCGGCTTCGACGTGTCGGCGCGGGAGGCCGAGGACCCCGACGCGCCGGTCGTGGTGGTCGGTGGGTTCGCCCTGTTCGGCGGGGTGGAGGCGCGATCGGTGGCCGGTAAGCGGCTGCGGAACCTGCGCGCCGGCTGACCGGTCTGGTTCGTCCCTGTTCGTCGGATTCCGTCCGGAGGGCGCGCCTCCGAGTGCGCCCGCTGAACGCGCCTTCGGACCCCCTTGCGCCCGCCATGTCTCCGGCACGCCTTCTTGACTCGTACTGGGGCGCGCCCTTGTGAGGGTCCACGGTGTGCATAAGCGCGCGCACAGCGGGTAAGGCTTGGTGCGTCGTCTCTCGTACGGCTGGATGGGGGTGCAAAGCGGCCGTACTTCATGGAGACGGGCAAGGGTGACCACCGGAGCCGTCGTCAGGAGTAGACCGTGCTGCAACCGCATCATCCCCTGCAGGACGCCGCATCGCCCCCGCAGCGCATTCCCGCGCGGGACCAGGGCGGCCCCTGGCACTCGGAGGCGGTGTGCCGCCGCGACGAAGCCGGGCTGTTCTTCGCACCGTCCAAGGAGCCCACGGCGGCCCGGCTGTCCAGGGAAGAGGCCGCCAAGCAGGTCTGCGCCCGCTGCCCGGTGATGGTGGAGTGCAGGGAGCACGCGCTGCTGCAGCCCGAGCCGTACGGGGTGTGGGGCGGGCTGACCGCGGCCGAGCGCCGCGTCGTGCTGGCCCGCCGCCGGCGCCGCGACGCGGAGCTGCAGCGCTCCGTGCGGGTCGCCGCGGCCGGGTGAGCCGGACCGACCGGACCCTCAGCGGGTGACGGGCCGGGCCCACCGGGATGGTGGGGCCCGGCCCGTCCGCTGCCCGGGGGCGGCCCGCCGCGCGCCGCGGCGGCCGGGGGAGACCGGCGCGGGGTGCCTAGCGGGCGCGCTCGAAGTCGACCGAGGCGTACGCGCGCAGCTTGGACAGCCGGTGCGTGGAGTCGATCTGCCGGATGGTGCCGGACTTGGAGCGCATCACCAGCGACTGGGTGGTGGCGGTCTCGGCGCGGTAGCGCACCCCGCGCAGCAGATCGCCGTCGGTGATGCCGGTGGCGACGAAGAACACGTTGTCGCCGCGGACCAGGTCGTCGGTGCTCAGCACCCGGTCCAGGTCGTGGCCGGCGTCCAGGGCGCGCTGCCGCTCGGCGTCGTCCTTGGGCCACAGCCGGGTCTGGATGGTGCCGCCCAGGCACTTGATGGCGCAGGCCGCGATGATGCCCTCGGGAGTGCCGCCGATGCCCATCAGCAAGTCCACGCCGGTGCCCTCGCGGGCCGCCATGATCGCACCGGCCACGTCGCCGTCCGAGATGAACTTGATGCGGGCGCCGGTCTCCCGGATCTCCTTGACGATCTTCTCGTGCCGGGGCCGGTCGAGGATGACGACGGTGACGTCCTCGGGGCTGGAGTTCTTCGCCTTGGCGACCCGGCGGATGTTCACGTCCACCGGGGCGGTGATGTCCACGAACTCGGCCGCCTCCGGGCCGGTCACCAGCTTGTCCATGTAGAAGACCGCGGACGGGTCGAACATCGAGCCGCGCTCGGCCACCGCCAGCACCGAGACCGCGTTGGCCATGCCCTTGGCGGTGAGCGTGGTGCCGTCCACCGGGTCCACGGCGACGTCGCACTCCGGGCCGGTGCCGTCGCCCACCCGCTCGCCGTTGTAGAGCATCGGGGCGTTGTCCTTCTCGCCCTCGCCGATGACCACGACGCCGTTCATCGAGACGGTGTGGATCAGGGAGCGCATGGCCTTGACGGCCGCGCCGTCGGCACCGTTCTTGTCGCCTCGTCCCACCCAGCGGCCGGAGGCCATGGCGCCCGCTTCGGTGACCCGGACCAGCTCCAGGGCGAGGTTGCGGTCGGGGGCCTCGGGGCTGACCTCGAGCGGGGCGGGAAGATGGTGCTCGGTCATCGGAGCGCACCTTTCTGTACGGCGACGGCCGGAAGTGAGGGTGATGTCGCGGTGTCCGGGGGACGGGCCCCCTGACAAGCACAGTATCCGCTGATTGTGAATGTGAGCAGAGGGCCCCACGCATGAGCGGCGTCAAGGCCGCCGATCGGGCCGCGCCCTGCCGCCCGCCGCCGCCGCGCCCGTGGTGGCGCCGGCGTGCGCTCCGGGGCGCCCGGCCCCGGAACGCCCGGTGCCGGGGGCCGTCGTCGGGGCCGCCGGGGCCATGGGGGACCATGTACGGGTGGCAGGTATGCGAGGCAACAAGACGATCCGCGGCATGGTGCAGTCGTTGGCGGTGACCGGCGCGGTCGCCGGGCTGTTCTACGTCTTCGTTCCGCACGACGAGGACCACGACCCGATCAAGACGGTCGACTACCGCGTCGAGCTGCAGACGGTCCGCCGCGCGGCGCCCTATCCGGTGGCCGCGCCGGGCGGTCTGCCCGAGGGCTGGCGCGCGACCTCGGTGCACTACAGCCCGGAGAGCAAGGACGGCTCGGTCTGGCACCTCGGCTTCCTGGACGCGGAGCGGGAGTACGTGGCCGTGGAGCAGAGCGACGGCCGGCCGGCGCCGTTCGTCGACAACGTGACCCACCGGGCGCGGGAGACCGACCGCACCCAGCGGATCAACGGCCAGGTCTGGACCCGGTACACCGGCCCCAAGTACAACGCGCTGGTGAACAAGGGCGACGGGGTGACCACCGTGGTCACCGGCACCGCGTCGTTCGAGCACCTGACCACGATGGCGGCCGCGCTGCGGGCCGAGAAGGGCCCCGCGACCTGACGACGATGGCCGCCGCGCCGGAGCCCGGGAGGGGCAGGCGCGGCGGCCGACGCGGAGACCCGCGGGGGGACGGGGCTCCGCGAGCGGCCCCGCGGGGGACGGGGCCGTCGGTGGGCCGGCCGCGGACGGCGGCCGGCGGTGCGGTGCGCCCGGGGGCGCACCGAGGGATGGCCGGCCTCGGTGGCGCGGGACGCGCGCGGGCCGGATCCGGGGGTCAGACGGTGGTGACGACCTGGTCGTAGGCCAGGCGCGGGGAGCGCGGGTAGGAGGCGTTCTCACCCGGCTTGCCGATGTTGACGACCATCAGCGGGGTGTGGTCCGCGTCCAGGAACTCCCGCTGCACCCCGGCCGCGTCGAAGCCGGTCATCGGGCCGGCGGCCAGCCCCGCGGCGCGGATGCCGACGATGAAGTACGCGGCCTGCAGCGAGGCGTTGAGCGCCGCGGCCTGCTCACGGGCGCCGCGCTCGGCGAAGAAGACGTCCTTGGCCTGCGGGAAGTGCGGGAAGAGCGTGGGCAGCTCGTGGTGGAACTCGTTGTCCGCGGCGAGCACGGCGACCAGCGGGGCGGTCCGGGTCTTGGCCTGGTTGCCCTCGGCCATGTGGGACACCAGCCGCTCACGCGCCTCGGCGGAGCGCACCAGGACGATCCGCAGCGGGGACTGGTTGAACGCGGTCGGGGCGTACTTCACCAGGTCGTAGATCGCCTGCACCTGCTCCTCGGTCACCGGCTCGTCGGTGAACGTGTTGGCGGTGTGCGCCGCACGGAAGAGCAGGTCCTGGGCGGCGGTGTCGAGGGCGAGACTCATGGGTGAAACCTTCTGCTGTGCGTGTGCTGGCAGAGTCCACTGTACCCGACATGTATTAACTTTCAACTAAAAGCGGAGCGTGGTGGTCCGTCTCACAGCGCGGGCCTCGCAGTCCAGGGCCCCAGCCCAGGTCTCACGGCCCAGGTCTTCCAGCCCAGGTCTCGTGATCCGGGCCTCGCACAGGCCGGGTCTCACGCCCCGGGGCTCGCAGTCCGGGTCTCACACGGCCCGGGGCTCGCGGTCCGGCGCCGAGGGCCCCGCGCCGGCCGCGGTCAGTCCTGCTCCGCGGCCCGGCCCTCCCCGGCCGCCGCGCCCTCGCCCGCGGCCCCGGCCTGCCCGGCCAGCGCCGCGTCCAGCCGCGCCCGTGCACCGTCCAGCCAGCGGCGGCACACCCGGCCCAGTTCCTCGCCGCGCTCCCACAGCGCCAGCGACTCCTCCAGCGTGCTGCCGCCCGCCTCCAGCCGGCGCACGACCTCGATCAGCTCGTCCCGTGCCTGCTCGTAGCCGAGCGCCGACTCCCCGGCCGGGCCGCCGCTGCCGCCCGTGCCGCCGGTCTCCTCGGCCCCGCCGGGCCCGTCCGTCGTCTCCATGCCCCTCACCCTAAGGGCGGTCACCGACAGCGACCCGGACCGTGAAGCCGCCCTCGGCGACCCGCGCCCGCAGCTCCTCGTCCGGCGCCACCTCGCCGGCCGCCCGCACCACCGTGCCGTCCGCGTGCTGCAGTACCGCGTATCCCCGGCGCAGCGTCGCGGCCGGGGAGAGCGCCACCACCCGGGCCAGGGTGTGCGACAGTTCCGAATCGGCCCGGTCCAGCAGGTGCCCCAGGGTGCGGCGGGCCCGCGCCACCGCCGCCTCGACCTGTTCCGCCCGCTCGTCCACCATGCGGTGCGGCCGCTCCATGCACGGCCGGGCCAGCGCGTGCGCCAGGCCGCGCTCCTCGCGGTCCAGCAGGCCGCCCACGGCGCGCAGGGCGCGCTCGCGCAGCTGCTGGATCCGGGACAGCTCCTCACCCACGTCCGGTACGACCTTCTTCGCCGCGTCGGTGGGGGTGGACGCCCGCAGGTCCGCCACCAGGTCGAGCAGCGGGGAGTCCGGCTCGTGGCCGATCGCCGACACCACGGGCGTGGCGCAGGCAGCGACGGTCCGCACCAACTGCTCGTCGGAGAACGGCAGCAGGTCCTCCACGCTGCCGCCGCCGCGCGCCACCACGATCACGTCCACGTCCGGCCGCGCGTCCAGCTCCCGGACCGCGGCCACCACCCGCGGCACCGCGTGCACGCCCTGCACCGGCACGTTGCGCACCTCGAACCGGACGGCCGGCCAGCGCAGCCGGGCGTTCTCCAGCACATCCCGCTCGGCCGCCGAGGCCCGGCCGCAGACCAGCCCGATCAGCTGCGGCAGGAACGGCAGCGGCTTCTTGCGGTCGGCCGCGAACAGCCCCTCCGCGGCGAGTGCCCGCTTCAGCTGCTCCAGCCGGGCCAGCAGCTCCCCGACGCCGACCGGACGGATCTCGGCCGCCCGCAGCGACAGCTGCCCGCGCGGCGCGTACCACTCGGGCTTGGCCTGCACCACCACCCGGGCGCCTTCGGAGACCACGTCCGCCACCCGGTCGAAGACGGAGCGGAAACAGGTGACGGACAGGGAGATGTCGTAACTCGGGTCGCGCAGGGTCAGGAACACCACCCCGGCCCCGGGCCGCCGGGACAACTGGGTGATCTGCCCCTCCACCCACACCGCTCCCAGCCGGTCGATCCAGCCGCCGATCAGCCGGGAGACCTCACCGACCGGGATCGGCGAGTCCGCCGAGGTGTTGAGAGCCATGCCGCGAGCGTAACGGCTGCCGCCGACACCGGCAGCGGTCCCGGGCGCCGGAGCACGGCCACGGCCCCGGCCCGGTTCGGGCCGGGGCCGCCGTCACGGCACCGCCGGGAGGCCCCACGCGGCGGCGCCGCGCGACCGGTGTCACGGCACGGCGGCGGTGATCCCGGGGGTGCTCCGGTCGCCCAGGGCGGCGAGGTACCGCTCGGCGTCCAGCGCCGCCGCACAGCCGGTGCCGGCCGCGGTGACGGCCTGCCGGTAGACGTGGTCGACCACATCGCCCGCCGCGAACACCCCCGGCAGGCTGGTCCGGGTCGACGGCGCCCGCACGACGACGTAGCCGTTGTCGTCCAGCTCCAGCTGCCCGGCGAAGAGGGCGCTGCGCGGATCGTGCCCGATGGCGATGAACAGCCCGCTGACCGCCAGCGCCCGGACAGCGCCGGTCCGGGTGTCGCGCAGCGTCACCCCGGTGAGCCGGGCGTCGCCCCACAACTCGGTGACCTCGCAGTCGAAGGCGAAGACGATCTTCGGGTCGGCGAACGCACGGGCCTGCATCACCTTGGACGCCCGCAGCGTGTCCCGGCGGTGCACCACGGTCACCGACTCCGCGTACCGGGTCAGGAAGGTGGCCTCCTCCAGCGCGGTGTCGCCGCCGCCGACCACCACCAGGTCCCGGCCCCGGAAGAAGAACCCGTCGCAGGTCGCGCACCAGGACACCCCCCGGCCGGACAGCTCGTCCTCGCGCGGCAGGCCCAGCTTGCGGTAGCCGGAGCCGGTCGCCACGATCACGGTGCGGGCCCGGTGGGTGCGGCCGTGCCCGTCGGTCAGCTGCTTGATCTCGCCCCGCAGGTCGACGTCGACGACCTCGTCGTCGATCATCTGCGCGCCGAAGCGCGCGGCCTGGGCGCGCATGTTCTCCATCAGGTCCGGGCCCTGGACGCCGTCCGGGAAGCCGGGGAAGTTCTCCACCTCGGTGGTGGTGGTCAGCGCACCGCCGGCGTAGACGGCGCCGCGGAAGACCATCGGGAAGAGCCCGGCGCGCGCCGCGTACAGCGCGGCGGTGTACCCGGCCGGGCCGGAGCCGATGATCGCCACCTCGCGGATCCCCCCGGTGGGCTGCGCGGAGCCGTCCCGGCCCCCGGCGATCACCGCGCGCCCCTGGCCGCGGCCCCGCTCCCGGTGTGCAGCAGCAGGTTCTTGGAGTCCGCGCCGGGGTTCTTCACGTGGTCCACGGTCGCCGCGTCGGCCAGCGCCTTGTCGACCTGCTCCGGGGTGGCCGACGGGTGGGCCGACAGGTACATGGCTGCGGCGCCGGTCACCTCGGCGGTCGCCGCGGAGGTCCCGGTGAGCTTCCCGTACGCGTAGGTACCCGCGGCGCTCGCGCTCGGGATGTCGGTGCCGGGCGCGAACAGGTGGACGCAGTACCCGTAGTTGGACCAGGCGGGACGGTTGTCGCCGGGGTCGGTCGCGGCGACCGTGATGGCGGTGGTCTGCCGGGCGGGGGTGGTCTCGCAGGACTCGACGCCGTTGCCGTCCGCGTCCCCGTTCCCGGCCGCCGCGGTGTAGGCGATGCCCTGGTGCGTCATCTCGTACAGCTGGAGGTCGAGCACCGACCCGGCCGGGCCGGAGAAGCCGAGGTTGACCACGGCGGGGCGGACGGCGTTCGCGGTGATCCAGTCGACCGCGGAGACCAGGTGCTCCAGGGTCCCGGTGCCGTCGCAGCCGAAGGCGCGCACCGACTCCACCCGGGCGGCCTTGGCGACGCCGGTGGTCCGTCCGGCGACGACGGACGCGGAGGCGGTGCCGTGCCCGTTGCAGTCGGTGCCGCCGCCGCCCACGGTCTGGGTGATGGCGTCGTACGCCCCGCGGGCCCGGCCGCCGAACTCCTGGTGGCCGGTGCGCACACCGGTGTCCACCACATAGGTGCGCACGTTGGAGGCGGTGTTGGGGAAGCGGTACGTCTGGTCCAGCGGAAGGTCCCGTTGGTCGATCCGGTCCAGCCCCCAGGGGACCTTGCCGAACTGGATGCCACCGGCCCGGGCGCCCTCGCTCCCGGCCGCCCCGGCCGCCGACGGCCGCCCGGCGACGCGGTAGACCCGGGCGCCGGTGACCGAGTCGACCCGGGTGTCCTTGTAGTACCTGGTCACCTGCTCGTCGGTGAGGGTGACGGAGAAGCCCTGCATGGCGGAGTGGTAGACCCGCCGCAGTTCGCCGCCGTGCTGGGCGGTCATCTCCCGGGCCACCTTGGTGACTTCGTCCTTGGTCGCCCCCACGCCGTGCACCTGGACGATGTGGACGGTGCCGGCCCGGGTCCCGGCACCGGCCTCGGCCGCGGTGGCGGGCTGACCGCCGACGCCGCCGAACAGCACCGGCAGGGCCGCGGCCGCCGCGGCCACCACGGTGGTCCGGCTCCTGGGCTTCGGCGTGGACTTCGGGTTGGTGCTCTTGACGGTCTTCATCGGATCAGGTGCCTTTCGCAGCGTGTTGCGGTCGGTGCGGGCCGGTGGGGAAGCCGACGGTGCGCAGCGGGGGATCGGCGGTCTTCTGGATGGGGCCCGGCAGGGAGGAGGTGTCCGTGCCGGGCCCCGGCGCGGGCCGCCGCGGACTCGCGAAACGCGGCGGCACGCGGGCTGTGCGGGTGGTGCGGTTACAGGTTGTTCAGCCAGTTGCGCAGCGAGGTGGGACCGTCGAAGCCCACCATGCGGCTGCCGGCCTCCTGGCCGTTCTGGATGTTGAGCAGGGCCGGGATGCCGCGGACCCCGTACTTCTGCGACAGCGTGGGGTTCTTGTCGACGTCGACCTTCGCCCAGACCCAGGCGCCGTTGTCCGCGGTGTTGTACTGCTGGAGGTACGGCTTCTGCTTCTGGCACCAGTAGCACCAGGTCGCGGTGAAGTCGAGGACGACCGGCTTGGTCTTCGACCACTCCATGACCTGGGCGTAGTTGGCGGAGGTCACATCCACCACGTTGGGGATCGACGAGGCGGCGGGGGCGGTGGTGGGCGGCGGCGACGCCGGGGAGGCCAGCGCGGGGGCGGCGCCCCCGAGCAGTGCGGCCACCGCGGCGGCGCTGACGGCGATTCTGCGGAGCATGGTTCCTCTTCCTCTCGGTCGGTTCCCCGGCCCGGGACGGGCCGGCGGGATTTTCGGGGGGTGGTGCGGGGTCAGGACGCGGCCGCCTCGGTCGGCAGGCCGCCACTGACCCAGTCCTCGATTCCCTCGCGGTATTTGCGGACGTTGGTGTAGCCGAGCTCCACGAGCCGGGCGCCGACGAGCTCGCTGTTGCGGCAGGGCACGTTCGCGCAGTACACGACGATGGGGGCGGAACGGTCGGGCAGTACGGTCGGGGCGAGTTCGTCGGTGAACCGGGAGGCGTCCTCGTACGGGAACCCCGGAATGTTCACCGCGGTCGGCAGGTGCTCGCGCTCGTAATAGTCCACGGGCATCGTGTCGACGACCGTCACCGATCCGGCTTCGATCTCGGATTTCAGTTCCTGCCTCTTCACCAGCGGTAG
Organism: Streptomyces sp. NPDC018031; assembly: GCF_044327625.1. Taxonomy (NCBI): domain Bacteria; kingdom Bacillati; phylum Actinomycetota; class Actinomycetes; order Kitasatosporales; family Streptomycetaceae; genus Streptomyces; species Streptomyces sp. NPDC018031. The sequence goes on along the minus strand of NZ_JBIRFT010000001.1, from coordinate 714,395 downwards.
CACGTCAGCCTCCGGATTTCGTCATATCGGTTCGGGGAGCGGTGGACCGGGCGGACCGGGTGAGGTGCCGGCCGGCGGTGATGCGGCCCACGGCGGCGTACAGGAGGAATGCGACGAGCACCGAATTGATGGACGGGATTCCCCAGTCGAGGTACTCGCCGACGAGTGAACCGGCGGCCCAGCACACCAGGGACAGCGGCATCCAGTCGGCGTTCTCGCCGGGCAGGACGTCGTTGCGCCGGGCCCGGTCCAGATCGGCCCGGAACTGCCGGACCACGAAGTACTCGGCGATGATGATCCCGGCGACCGGCGGTGCCAGGACCCCGATGGTCTCCAGGAAATCGGTGAAGTTGTCCACGATGCCCATGGCGGAGAGCACGGTGCCCACGACGCCGATCACGAGGGTGACCGGCCGCCGGCCCACCCGGCGGCCGAAGAGCACGTCGATGGAGTTCACCAGGCCGAGCGAGGAGGAGTACAGGTTCCAGTCGTTGATCTTGAGGATGGCGGTGGCCAGGATCAGCGTCCCCAGCAGCCCGGAGGACGAGGTGATGATCCCGACGATGTCGGAGGTGCGGGCCGCGTGGGCGAGCAGCACCGCGGTCAGCCCGATCAGGTACTCGCCGAGGGTCACGCTGATGAGCGTCTGTTTCACCACGTCGGACGGCCTGCGGTTGAAGCGGGTCATGTCCGGCGTCATGATCGCGCCGAGGATGAACGCGCCCGAGACCAGCGTGGTGCCCTCGGCCAGCGACATCGCCGGGCCGGGCGGCGCGGAGGTCATCAGGTCGCCCAGCGAGTGGTCGGCCAGGGTGTCGATGATCGACCAGGCGGCCAGCACCAGGAACGCCGGAACCGTCAGATAGGCCGTCCAGGCCATCATCCGGAACCCGAAGACGGTGATCGCGGTGATGACCGCTCCGCCGACCACGGCCCAGGCCCATTCGGGGGCCCAGCCGGCTAGGTCGTGCATGCCCTGGGCGAAGACGCCGTTCTGCACGCCGAACCAGCCGGCCAGACTCAGCGCTATCAGCAGCCCCACCAGTGCCGAGCCCTTGCGGCCGAATCCCGACCAGCGGGCCAGCACCGAGGTCGACAGTCCTTCCCGCACCCCGGCGATGCCCAGCAGGATCGTGATGACCTCCAGCATCACCGACCCGATGGTGATGGCGATCACCGCGTCGGTGAAATCCATGCCGAAGCCGAGGACCGCGCCCACCAGGAACTGCTGGAACGAGGAGACCTGACCGAATCGCTGCACGGCGACGGACACCCAGGAATGCCGTGCCTCGTCCGGGACCCGGGTCAGCGAGTAGTCGTCGAGGGCTTCGTCCGAAGCGCCGCTGTTCATCGTTCGGCCCCGGCTCGTTGCCGGGCCGCGTGGTCCCGGGATTCCGCGGAATGCCCGGCGGTCCCGGAGCATTCGGGGCCGGCCTCCTCGGCGAACTCCGGCCGCTCTCTTTCCCGGACCACCAGGAATCCCTGTCCGGCCTCCGGCGACCAGCTCAGCTGATTGCGGTAGAAGCGCTCCAGGAAATCCACCCGGTGGTGGTAGACGAACATCGAGGCGCCGGTCTCCGTGATGCCCGCGGAATCGACGAAGAGCGGGAGTTCGGCAAGGAAGTACCGCACCGCGAGCAGCAATTGCTCGTCGGTCGGCACGGCGCCGGGCGGCAGCTTGCGGTCGAGCACCCAGTGGGAGGCGTCCAGACAGGCGGCGCGGAAGGCGTCGTCGTCCCGGAAGAGGGCCTGGGCGGTCTCCAGCAGCTCGCCGTACCGGGCGTTCCGGGACAGCCGGTCCATGCCGAGGATGAGTCCGGCCGGCTCCTCGACGCCCAGGTGCCGCAGCGCCGTGGTGATCTTGTTGTGCACGTACTGCCCCTGGCGCTGCGCCTTGTGCCGGGCCCGGTCGGGCGGGTAGCCGAGCGCCTCCAGCGTGTACGCCGCGGCCGTGTCGGGGACGAAGAAGTGGCAGCTGTCGAATTGCGACAATGCCCACCCGGCCAAAGCGGTCAGTCGCGTAGTGCTGAAGTAGCTGTTGAACGGGCTGACCCCGATGCACGCATGCGACGCTTTTTGCAGCACTATGCCGCAATTTTCAGTGAGTGGTTCAATGTCGAACATAACTTCGTCCTCGCGCATTGGTTCGGACAATTGGCGGCAGTCGGAGGTGCGGTTACCGCTTGCAGGGGATCGTCGTCCGGCCGAGGACTCGCTGGGTAGTGTCAGAGCGTTATGCCGCGCACGCATACCCCCAGCTCAGTGCGGACCCCGGAAAGCGCAGAGTTACCGGGCGAAGCAGGCCGTGACGCTACGCGCGTGGCGCGTCCGATAAACCCCTCGCGAACTGCGGGTACGACCACTGGTGGCGGTCACTAAAACACGGTTAACTTCTGAGTTATGGACTTACAGCTACGGCACTTAAGGAATCTGTGTGCTATTGCGGACGCCGGAAGCCTCAACCGGGCGGCGATAGCCCTCGGCCTGCCCCAACCCGCCCTCAGCCGCCAGGTGCGGCGGCTGGAGCAGCTGCTCGGCGGCCCCCTCTTCGAACGCGACTCCTGCGGCGTCCGCCCGACCCCGCTGGGCACCAGCGTCCTCGACCACGCGGACGCGATCGTCCGGCTCTCCGACAACCTCGGCGAACAGCTCCGCGGACACCGGGTGCGGCAGCGCAGCACCGTGCGGGTCGGCTGGGCGACCAGCGTGCTGCACGAATCCCTGCTGCACTGCCTGCGCCGACTGCCGTTCGGGGGCCGGCTGCGCGTCGTCACCACCGACTCCTCCCGCAACCTGGCGGCCCTGCTGCGCAGCGGTGAGGTGGACCTGGCGATGCGTGACCACTGCGTCAACGAGGAGCCGTTCGGCGCCCCACCCGCCGGCGGGCTGCCGCAGGACGGCGTGATCTCGGACGTGGTCTGGGGCGAGAGCCCGGTCCACCTCGCGCTCGCCGCGACCCACCCGCTGGCCGCCGCCCCCGTCATCACCATGGCCGACCTGGCGGACGAGGACTGGATCTCGGTGTACGGCGCCGACGGCTGCCACGAGAAGCTCCGCCGGCTCTGCGGGGCCTACGGGTTCACCCCCCGGATCAGCCACGACATCCCGCTGAGCGGCCCGCGCTGCGAGGTGATCCGCCATCAGGGCAGCGTCGCCCTGGCCCAGGCGCTGCGACCGGTCGGCCCGGGCGTCGTCTGCCGCCCGGTCGCCGACCTGACCCTGCGGGTGCGGCACTCGATCGCCTTCCGCAAGGACAGCCGGTTCGCCGCCCAGGTCCCGCTGCTGGTGGAGATGTTGTCCGCGGCGTTCCGGGACCTGGCCGGCCCGGCGCCCGCCGAGCCCCGGCACGACCGGGCGGTGCGCCTCCGCCCGGTCCCCGCCGACCACCAGACGCACCGGCCGGAGCCGCCCACACCGAAGCCCCGCACAGCCGAACCGTCCCCCGAGGAGCCGACCGTGCCGGAAACCAGCACCTCCGGGCCCCGCCCGTCCGAGCCCTCCGCAGCAGCCGCACCGCCGGTGCCGGAGCCGTCCGCCCCCCACGGCTCGGGTGCCCTCGTGCGGGCCCTCGCACCGCGCCCGCCGGGCGCGACCGGGTCACGCGCCACCGCCGGACGGCCCGCCGGCGGACCACCACCCCACCCCTCCTGTACCAACCGGTGAGAAGCCGACCACCATGGACATCGAGATAGCGGACCTCCGCCTGCTGAGAGCCGTCGCCGAGACCGGGAGCCTGGCCGGCGCGGCACGTGAACTGGGAACCAACCAGGGCAACCTCAGCCGTCGGCTGCAACGGATCGAGCGTGCCACCGGCATGGTCATCTTCCGTCGCGGCCACCACGGCGCCACCCCCACCGCGGCCGGTCGGCTGCTGCTCCGCGGGGCCGACGCCGTACTCCCGCTGGTCGACCAGCTCCTCGCGACGACCGGGACCCAGCCCCCGCCGCCCGCCGACCCAGCCCCCGCGGCCCCCTCCCGTCCCACGGCCCCCGCGCCCCCCGGCACGCCCTCCGTGCAGCTGGGCGCCGTCCCCAACCCGCTGCTCCCGGTCATCGCCGGGCACCTCGGCTCCCTGCTGCCGCACGCGCCGATCGCGCTGCGGACCGCCGACGCCGGCCCGGCACTGCTCGACCTGATCCGCGCCCGCTGCCTGGACCTGGCCGTCTTCCGGTACTGCCCCGGCCTCGAAGGCCCCCTGCCGGACGGCGTGGAGACGGCGGTCGTCGCCGAGGAACGGCTCCTGATCGGCTTCGCCGAACGGCACCGGCTGGCCGGCCGCCGCCGGCTGACCCTGGCCGACCTGGGATCCGAGACCTGCATCCTCACCGAGACCGGGCACAGCGCACTGCGCCGCCACTTCCTCGCCGTCGTCGAACGCGGCGCCGTCACCGCGAGCAGCGGAGCACGGCCGATGCTGTGCTGGGCGGCCGACGACGCGGAGGCGGCGGCACTCGCCTGCGCCATGTCCGCGGTGCTGCCCGCCTACCCGTTCCCCGCGCCCGTCCCCGGCATCAGCTACCTGCCGCTGGACGAACCCGCGGCCCGGTGCCAGCTGATGCTGGCCTGGCCACCGGACGGCCGGCTCGCCCCGCAGGCCACCCGCCTCGCGGAGCTCGCCCGGCAGTCCTACCCCGGCACCGGCACGCCCGCCCCACCCCCCGCGGCTGCCGCCCCGCCGACCCTGCTCGACCGGCCGGTCCCCCACCCCCGGCCCGCGCCGTTCCCGCTCACCCCCACCTATCCGCACGCCGCCGTCCCGTACACGGAACGGGTCAACTCGGCCTGACGGAGTCCATCGGCCCCGGGGACGGAGCACCCCACCCCGCCCCGGGCGCCCCGACCAGCGCCCACCGTTATGTTCCTCGCGGTCCTGCAAGAGGGCCGCTGGCCTCCAGGGCGGCATGACTGTTGCCCCCTGTCGACGGGATGACCCCCCGCCCCACCCGCGCGCCGCCCCCCGTCCTTCGCGGCCGCGCCCCGCGAGCCCCCGCCATCGCCCTTCGCGCCCGGCCCCCCCCGTGCCCGGCCCCGGCGGCCTGGGCCCCCGCTTGCCGCTACCGCCCTTCGCGCCCGGCCCCGCGAGCCCGCGCGCTGCCACCACCCGCCGCGGCCGGCCCCGCGCCCGCCCCGTGCCCCGCAAGCCCCCGCCCGCGCACCCGCGCACCCGCGCCCAGCCCCCGCTTCTCGCAAGCCCCCGCCCGTCGTACCCGGGCCATCACGCGCCGCGCCCGGCCCCCGCGCATCCGCTTCCCGCAAGCCCCCGCCCGTCGCACCCGCGCCATCGCCCGCCGCGCCCGGCCCCCACGTACTGCACCCGGCCCCAGGCACCCCGCGCCCCCGCGACCTGCGAGCCACCGCCCGTCGCGCCCGGCCCCGGACACCCGCGCGCCCGCACCCGCGCCCGGGCCCCAGACACCTGCGCACCCACGCCCGGCCCCCGCTTCTCGCAAGCCCCCGCCCGTCGTACCCGGGCCATCACGCGCCGCGCCCGGCCCCCGCGCATCCGCTTCCCGCAAGCCCCCGCCCGTCGTAC
>NZ_JBIRFT010000001.1:604513-708768 GCF_044327625.1 Streptomyces sp. NPDC018031 | reverse complement strand
CGACCTGCGAGCCACCGCCCGTCGCGCCCGGCCCCGGACACCCGCGCGCCCGCACCCGCGCCCGGGCCCCAGACACCTGCGCACCCACGCCCGGCCGCCCCCAGGCGCCCCGCGCCTGCGCGCTCCGCGCACCCGGCCCGGTGAAACCGTCCCGCGTCAGGTCCGGCCGCCCCTTGCCCGTGCCCGGAGCAGGTCGGCGAGGAGCACCGCCAGCCCCACCGCGAACCACACGGCGCCGATGAGCTGCGCCGTCTCCGACGCCTCGACGATCACCGCGACCGTCACCCCCATGCCCACCACCGGGATCAGCACATGCCGGACCGGGTGCGGCGCGGCCGCCCGCCGCCGCACCCAGAACCAGCCGATCACCGACGCGTGCAGCAGGGTGAACGCGGTCAGCGCGCCGATGTCCACCACCGACACCAGCCGGTCCAGCCCGTCGTCGCGCCGGGCCGCCCACACGGCCGCCACCAGCGTCACCGTCGCCGACAGCAGGACCGCCCGGCGCGGCACCCCGCTGTGCGGGTCCACCTTCGCCAGCACCCCGGGCAGCCGCCGCTCCCGGGCCATCGCGAACACCAGCCGGCCGGCCGCAGCCTGCCCGGCCAGCGCCGCGAACGCCGCCCCGATCGCCTTGCTCACCGCCACCAGGTCGTGCAGCCAGGAACCCACGGCCGAGTCCACCGCGTCGTAGAAGGCCGGCCCCTGCTTCGCCGGGTCGTCCGCCAGCTCGTCCGCCGACGCCGGCGACAGCAGCGCGGCCAGGTACGCCTGCAGCACGAACAGCACGCCCGCCAGCACCAGGCAGGTCAGCACCGCCCGGGCCACCCGCCCCGCGCCGCCCGCGGTCTCCTCGGCGAACGAGGCGATGGCGTCGAACCCCAGATAGGACAGGACCGCCACGGACACCGCGCCGAACACCGCGCCGGTCGAGAAGTCGCCCTGGCCGCCGAACGGCGACCACCAGTCGCGCTGCGGGCCGCTCGCCGCCAGCTCCACCACCGCCGCCGCCACGAACACCAGCAGCACCACGATCTCCATCGCCAGCACCAGGAAGCCGACCCGGGCCGCGGCCCGCACCCCCCACAGGTTGAGCCCGGTCGTCACCACCACCGCGATCGCGGTCCACACCCACCGGTGCACGTCCGGCACCAGGGCCTCCAGCGCGATCCCGGAGAACAGGTACGCCACCGCGGGGATCAGCAGGTAGTCCAGCATCGCCATCCACCCGGCGATGAACCCGGCGCCCTCGCCGAGCCCGAGCCGGGCGTAGGTGAAGACCGACCCGGCCTGCGGGGCCACCCGCACCATCTGGGCGTAGGAGTACGCAGTGAACGCCATGGCGACGGTCGCCACCACGTAGACCAGCGCGACCGCGCCGTCCGATTTGGCGTCCAGGGTGCCGAACACGCCCACCGGGGCCATCGGCGCGATGAAGAGCAGACCGTAGACGACCAGGTCGCGGAAGGTCAGCGTACGGCGCAGCCCGCCGGTGTCCGCGCCGCGCTCGGACACCGTGGCCATCGTGCCTCCTCGTGCCTCACGTGGCGGATCCAGGCGCTCCGCCCCCAGTCTGGGCCACCGCTCCGCGCTTTCCGGTCTGCGCCACGGCCTTACGATGGAGGGCATGACTGCTACGACAGGCCGCCCCTCGTCCGCCTCCGCCCGTCGGGTCCTGCTCGCCGCCCCCCGCGGGTACTGCGCGGGAGTCGACCGTGCCGTGATCGCCGTCGAGAAGGCGCTGGAGCAGTACGGCGCGCCCGTCTACGTGCGCAAGGAGATCGTGCACAACAAGTACGTGGTGCAGACCCTGGAGAAGAAGGGCGCGATCTTCGTCGACGAGACCGAGGACGTCCCCGAGGGCTCCATCGTGATCTTCTCCGCGCACGGTGTCGCCCCGGTGGTGCACGAGGAGGCCAGGGAGCGGAAGCTCGCGACCATCGACGCGACCTGCCCGCTGGTCACCAAGGTCCACAAGGAAGCGGTCCGGTTCGCCAAGGACGACTACGACATCCTGCTCATCGGCCACGAGGGCCACGAGGAGGTCATCGGCACCAGCGGCGAGGCGCCCGAGCACATCACCCTGGTCGACGGCCCCGGCGACGTGGAGAACGTGAAGGTCCGAGACGAGTCCAAGGTCGTCTGGCTCTCCCAGACCACCCTTTCGGTGGACGAGACCATGGAGACCGTCGACGCGCTCAAGCAGCGCTTCCCCCAGCTGCTCAGCCCGCCCAGCGACGACATCTGCTACGCCACCCAGAACCGCCAGACCGCGGTCAAGCAGATGGGTGCCGAGGCCGACCTGGTGATCGTCGTCGGCTCCAAGAACTCCTCCAACTCGGTCCGGCTGGTCGAGGTCGCCCTGGGCGCCGGTGCCCGCGACGCCCACCTGGTGGACTTCGCCGACGAGATCGACGAGGCGTGGCTGGACGGGGTCGGCACCGTCGGCGTCACCTCCGGCGCCTCCGTGCCGGAGATCCTGGTGCAGGGCGTACTGGAATGGCTCGCCCAGCGCGGGTTCGAGGACGTCGAGGTGGTCACCGCGGCCGAGGAGAGCATCACCTTCTCGCTCCCCAAGGAGCTGCGCCGGGACCTGCGCGCCGAGGCGGCGGCCGCGGCCGGGGAGTGACCCCCGCGGCCCGGGCCGCGGCCGCGCCGCCCCGCGGCGGCCGGCCGGCCCGCGTCCCCGCCGTCCACCGCCCCCGCCCCGCAGGAAAGACGGCCGATCGGCGGGTGGCGCGGGGCGCCGGGCCCTAGCCTTGGACCCTATGGACGTACTCGGTGTGGACATCGGCGGGTCGGGGATCAAGGGAGCCCCGGTGGACCTGGCACGGGGCGAGCTGGCCGAGGAGCGCTTCAAGGTGCTCACCCCCCAGCCGTCCACCCCGGACGCGGTCGCGGACCGGGTGCGCGAGGTGACGGAGCACTTCGGCTGGTCGGGACGGCCGGTCGGGGTCACCTTCCCCGGCGTGGTCACGCACGGCACGGCCCGTTCCGCGGCCAACGTCGACAAGGGCTGGATCGGGGTCGACGTGGCCCGGATGCTCGGCGAGCGGGTCGGCTCGCCGGTCACCGTGCTCAACGACGCGGACGCGGCCGGTTTCGCGGAGATGACCTTCGGCGCGGGGCGCGGCCGTACCGGCACCGTCATCCTGCTCACCTTCGGCACCGGCATCGGCAGCGCCGTCTTCGTCGACGGGCGGCTGGTGCCCAACACCGAGCTGGGCCATCTGGAGCTGGCCGGTCACGAGGCGGAGAAACGCGCCTCCAGCAAGGCCAAGGACGACCACGACCTGAACTGGCAGCAGTGGGCGCACCGGGTCCGCAAGTACCTCGCCCACGTCGAGATGCTCTTCTCACCCGAGCTGTTCGTCATCGGCGGCGGAGTGAGCCGCAAGGCCGCGAAGTTCCTGCCGCTGATCGAGGGCATCAGGGCTGAGATCGTCCCTGCCGAGCTGCGGAACAACGCGGGGATCGTGGGGGCGGGGATGGCTGCCGCCGCGGATCCCCGGGCGGCCCGGAACGCTCCTGGTCCCCGGCCCGCCGGAGCCGGCCCGGACGACGCTCCCGGCCCTGCCGGCCCGGCGTCCCCGGCCGGCGGGACTCCTGGCGACGGCGCCGCAGCCGGCGCCGGTTGACCAGCGCCGCCCGGCGCACCAGCACGATCAGCCCGGCGACCAGGGTCCCCGCGTACAGCCAGCCCGCGTGCAGCGACAGCGAGGTGAACACGCCCATCGCCTGGCTGGCCACCCCTTGTTCGCCGTCGTTGATCGGCACCAGACCCAGCAGGAAGGCGATCGGCACCACCACCGGTGCCATCGCCAGGTCCGCGGGCCGTACCCACAGCCCGCAGACCGCGCTGACCAGCATGTACAGCACCCCGTACGCGACCGGGGAGCCGGACAGCAGCAGGGCGTCCAGGCAGCCGGTGGCGACCATGGCCAGCCCGGCGAGCAGGGCGATGCCGAAGCCGGTCAGCCGGGGACTGGGCAACCGCCGGACGGCGGTCAGCACGGAGGACGCCGCGGTGGCCGGGCGGTGCGCCGGGTGGCCGGGGCCCCGCCCGCCCTCGGCGGCGTGCGGGGCGTGGGATGCGTGGGCGTCGTCGGCGGCGGGTCGCGGCGAGGGGGCCGCGGTACGGCGGGGGGTGCGCGTGCTGTGTGACTCCACCCCACCAACGTAGGCCCACAGGTGTGCGGAACCGGGCGATGGACACGCAGTTTGATCCACCTTGGCGGTGCGTTCGAACGATCGTCGGACAGGGGCGCCGCCGCCGCGCCGCCCTCCCGGGCCCGCCCCGTAGACTGGGGGACCGGCCCTGACCGGGCCCGGTCCCTTTACTCCATTTTCTCGCTACGGGAAGTCGCCACGTGTCGCTCACGATCGGAATCGTCGGTCTGCCGAATGTCGGCAAGTCGACCCTGTTCAACGCCCTGACCAAGAACGACGTGCTGGCGGCCAACTACCCGTTCGCCACCATCGAGCCGAACGTCGGCGTCGTCGGGGTCCCGGACCCCCGGCTGGACAAGCTCGCGGAGATCTTCTCCTCCCAGCGCAAGCTCCCCGCCACGGTCGACTTCGTCGACATCGCCGGCATCGTGCGCGGCGCCAGCGAGGGCGAGGGCCTGGGCAACAAGTTCCTGGCGAACATCCGCGAGTCGGACGCGATCTGCCAGGTCATCCGGGCCTTCAAGGACGAGAACGTGGTCCACGTCGACGGCAAGGTGTCGCCCAAGGACGACATCGAGACGATCAACACCGAGCTGATCCTCGCCGACCTCCAGACCATCGAGAAGGTCCTGCCGCGCCTGACCAAGGAAGCCCGCATCAAGAAGGACGTGGCGCCCAAGGTCAAGGCCGTCGAGGAGGTCAAGGCCATCCTGGAGGAGGGCCGCACCCTGTTCTCCGCCGGCATCGTCCAGGGCACCGAGCAGGCCGCCATCCTCCACGACCTGCACCTGCTCACCACCAAGCCCTTCCTCTACGTCTTCAACGTCGACGAGGACGAGCTGGTCGACGACGCCTTCAAGGACGAGCAGCGGGCCCTGGTCGCCCCCGCCGAGGCGATCTTCCTCAACGCCAAGCTGGAATCCGACCTCGCCGAGCTGGACGAGGCCGAGGCCCTGGAACTCCTCCAGTCGGTCGGCCAGGAGGAACCCGGCCTCGCCACCCTCGCCCGCGTCGGCTTCGACACCCTCGGCCTGCAGACCTACCTCACCGCCGGCCCCAAGGAGTCCCGGGCCTGGACCATCAAGAAGGGCGCCACCGCCCCCGAAGCCGCCGGTGTCATCCACACCGACTTCCAGAAGGGCTTCATCAAGGCGGAGGTCATCTCCTTCGGCGACCTGGTCGAGACCGGCTCCGTCGCCGACGCCCGCGCGGCCGGCAAGGCCCGCATGGAGGGCAAGGACTACGTGATGCAGGACGGGGACGTGGTGGAGTTCCGCTTCAACGTCTGACCAGTTCGTTGCCGCACGTGAGATGGTTTCCTTCAACGTGCAGTTCAGAAGGGGTCGTACTCTGCTGAGTCCGGCCCCTTCCACATTCCCGTGCTGACGTGGTGCTGACTTTTCACTTGCTTCGGGGCGGCGTGAGCCCGTCCAGGTCGATGCTGATTCCGAAGGGCACCGGGCGCCGGAGGGTGCCCCGGAAGATGCCGGCGGGCGCGTAGGCGCCGGTCGGTTCGTCGAGTTCGTAGACATGGACGACGGGCGCCCCGTCCTCGTCTTCGATGCACCAGTAATGCGGGATGCCGGCCTCTGCGTATTTGCGAAGCTTCACGGTGCGATCGCGATGGGCGGATTCGGGGGATACCGCCTCGACGACGAGCTTCACGGCCTCCGGGGCGTACCAGGTGCGGTCGGGGTCGTAGGGCAGGTCCGTCAGCAGGAGGTCCGGCTCCGGGCGGTTGCGGGCATCGAGGCGGATCGTCATCTCACGCTCGACCTCGAAGCCAGTCGGAGCCTGCGCCATGAGCGTGGTGGTCAGGGCGGTGACGAGGCGGCCATGCCACGACCGCTGGGGCGACATCATGAAGACGAGTGCTCCGTCGATGAGCTCGGTGTGGCGGGGCGCCTCGGGGAGGCGGTCCAGGTCCTCCGCGAACCAGCCTTCCGCGCGCGGCGGGCGCATCCAGTCGGGCAGAGCGGTCATGAGCCAACCCTAGCGATTGATGCCGACGAGAGGGGCCCTGCGCCGGTGATCCGTCAGGGCTGCGGGTCGGTGCGGTCGATCCAGGTGATGGCGACGAAGACGTCGTCGGCTACGGGGGCCGCGGAGGCTTCCAGCAGGGACCGGGTGCGGGCCTCTTCGACCAGCTGGTCCCAGGGTGCGGACCAGTCGGGTTCCCAGTCCACGCCGGTGTCGGGGAGACCGTAGGTGCGCCCGGCGTCCACCCGCCAGAACTGGGAGCACAGGACCACCTGGGCATGGTCGGCGAGGTCGTTGACGATCTCGGCGAAGTGGGCCGAGGGCCAGCCGGGGGTGCCGGCCGGGGCGACGTCCTGGAGGCGGGCGGTGAACGGGGGGACCACGGGGGTGCGGGCGCCGAGCGCGGTCAGCGCCCAGCGGATCTCGGCCGGCTCGGCCCAGTCGGGCGGGGTCGCCCGTGCCAGGCAGGCGCGGTAGGCACGGCGCAGGGGCTCGACCGCCTCCTCGATCTCCAGGCCCGCCAGGGCCGTCGCCGCCCATTGCCGGACGGTGGGGTCGTCGCCCTCCAGCAGGCCGATCAGGGCCGGGCCGCACCGGGGGTCCGCGAGCTCCTCGAAGACCTCGATGGCGGTAAGCCGGCCGAAGCCGCCGAGCGAGTGCAGCCCGTCGACGATGGCGGGGATGACGTCGGGGCCGATCCAGATCAGCTCCGCGCGGGCGTCGTAGGAGGCGCCGGATTCACCGTCGAGCTGCCGGACGAGTTCCTCGATGCGGGAGGTCATGACGCCGTGCGGAGGTCGCGGCGCCGGAAGGTGGGCAGCCCGGGTGTCTTGTCCGTGACGCGGTGCCCGCAGCGGGGGCAGGGGTGGCGGTGACTCACCCGCGCAGTCTCACGGACCGCCGGGGCGCTGTGCCACGCATTTCCGCCGCGGCCGGTCAGCCGCCGGGGCAGCGGCCTCCCGCCCCGGCCGGGTCCGCCGCGGGGCCGGACCGGCCCTGGGCGGGTGGCCCTAGGGTGGCGCCATGAAGAAGGTGGATGACGTCGACCTCGAACTGCTCGCGCTGCTCCAGCGGGACGCCACCAGTTCCTATGCCGCGCTCGGCAAGGCGGTCGGGCTGTCGGCGGGCGCCACCCATGAGCGGGTGCGGAAGCTGCGCGAGCGCGGGGTGATCCGGCGTACCGGCGTCGACGTCGACCCGGCGGCGGTGGGCCGGGGGGTGCTCGCCTTCGTCATGGTGGAGTCGACGTCCTGGATGGGGGACTCGGCCGACGCGTTCGCGGCCATTCCGGAGATCCAGGAGGCGCACGTCATCGCGGGCAGTGCGTCGGTGCTGGTGAAGGTGCGCACGGCGACGACCGAGCAGCTCCAGGACGTGCTGCGGCGTCTCTACGCGATCGACGGGGTCAGCGGTACGCAGGCGACGGTCGTCCTGGAGAGCTTCTTCGAGCGGCCGGTGCTGGACGCCGGCCCCGAGGCGGTGCGGGAGGGCTGACCGCCTTCTCCCTGGGACCGGGGGCCGCTCACCTCCGGCCCAAGGCCGTCCGGGCTCCGCGCTCCTCGGGGTCCGGGGCCGCATCCCCGCACCCAAGGCCGCCCGGGGCGGCACGCTCCCTGAGGTCCGGTGCAGTCCTCAGGCCCTCCGGCCCCGGTGCCCTCCCGGTCCCCGCCCTCCCGGCGTCCGGGACCGTCGGGGCCGCACCCTCCCAGGGGGCTCGGAACCCGGAATCCAGGGCCCGGACGCCCTGGCCCGTCAGGCCCCCACGTGCACGTGGTGCAGCGGGGACACCCGGGGCGGGCCGGCGGGGTCGGGGAAGCCGGCTTCCGCGAGGGCGGGCCGCAGGGCCGGCAGGAAGGCTTCCATGGCGGCCGCGGACTCCCAGACGTCCACGACCCGCAGGCCGTCCTCGCTGATCACCGCTGCGTGGCTGATCAGCCCGGGGATGGCCCGGCCGGAGCGGGTGCCGGCGCGGCGCTGCAGCAGGTCGTACTGCTCGGCCGTCACACCGGAGTACTCGATCTCCATCAGCACTGCCATCGCAAGGGGCTCCTTCCGGGTCGCCACCGCGGCGGTGCGCGGGCCGCCGCCGCGCCGCTCGCACCGAACACCGCGCCGCTCCCAGGGCACGCCGCGCCGTTCGCACGGAACACCGCGCCGTTCGCACGGAGCGCCGCGTCGCTCGCACCGAACACCGCGCCGCTCGCACCGAACACCGCGCCGCTCCCAGGGAACACCGCGCCGCTCCCAGGGCACGCCGTTCGCACGGAGCGCCGCGCCGCTCCTACGGTACGGCCGGCGCCTGCCGGGTGCCCGGTGAGCCGGGCCGGCCGGGGCGGCCCGGCGCGCCGACCCGGCGGGCTTGGCACATGCTGGTGAGGAGGACCGTTGGGCGTCCGTGCCGGGAGGGCGCGAGATGGGTGAGGCGACACGGGGGCCTACCGGGGCACCGTGGGCCGACGGCGATGGGGTCGGCGGCCCGGGTGGCTCCGAGCTCGAGGACGTCCTGGCCGCGCACCTCATCGACGCCGTGCAGCACGCCGGTGCCTACGGGGGCGCGGTCTATCTGCGCTCCCCGGACCGGCGGTCGCTGGTGATGGCGATGGTCACCGGTCTGCCCCGGTCGGTGGTGAAGCTGTGGTGGCGTCTCCCGGTCGGCGGCGCGCTGCCCGCGCCGGAGGCGTTCCGGACCGGGCGCCCGGTCCACCTGGCCGACGAGGGCGAGACGATGCGCCGCTATCCGCAGATGCTGGTCGGCCTGCCGTACCGGTTCGCCTCGCACTACCAGCCGGTGTGGGTCGGCGGCGAGGTGGTGGGCGTGATCGTGGTGCTGTGGTCGGTCGCCGTGGAGTCCGCGACGGGTGACGGCGTGCGGGCCCCGATGGCCGCCGCGGAGGCGCTGGGCACGTCGCTGGCCGCGCGGGCGAGGCGGAGCGGGCCGGTCGAGTACGACGGTGAGCCGGTGAGCGTGCGGCTGCCCGGCGAGGTCCCCGGCGTACGGGTGGGGCTGGTCGACTGGAACCTCGACACCGGTGAGTTCCGGGCCGACGAGAAGGCGTGCGCGGTGCTCGGCACCGACCCGGAGAGCTTCGGGGGCACCATCGCGGACCTGCAGGACCGGCTCTGCCCGGAGGACCGGCACGAGCTGCGGGCGGCGGAGCAGGACGCGGAGGCGGAGGGGCTGATCCGGGGACGGATGTTCCGGGTCGCCGAGAGCGGCCCGGTGTACGGGGCGGGCCCGGCCGCGGCCGACGCCGCGGCGGGCCGGGTGAGCTGGGCGGACACCGAGTACGACGATGTGCGGTACCGGCCCGTCGAGCTGTGGGGCCGCACCGTGGAGCTTCCGGAGGAGGGACCGCCGCCCCCCGGCGGCGCGGGGCGGCGCCTGGTGGGGGTGGTGGTGGACGCCGTCTCCGGCACCACCGCGGCCGAGGCCGCCGAGCGGCTGCCGGACGGGGTGTTCTCCCTCGACCAGGACGGCCGGGTCAGCTACGCCAACCGCCGCTGCGAGCAGCTGCTGCGCTGCGCCCGCGAGGATCTGCTGGGCCGCTACCCGTGGCAGGTGATGACCTGGCTCTCCGACCCGGCGTACGAGGACCGCTACCGGGCGGCGATGCTCTCCCAGCAGGCCACGTCGTTCCTGGTGCGGCACCCGGTGGGGGAGTGGCTCGGCTTCCTGCTCTACCCCGACGTGCACGGGCTCACCGGCCGGGTGGTGCCGAGCAGCCCGCCACCGCGGGACCGGGCGGCGGCCGAGACCCCGGTGCCGGAGACCGGGGCGGAGATCTCCACGCCGGTGGCGGTAACCCGCCCGGGCGCCCTCTACCACGTGGTGCACATGGCGAGTGTGCTGACCGAGGCGGTCACCGTACGGGAGGTCTGCCGGGCGGTGGCCGACCAGCTGCTGCCCATGTTCGGCGGCCATGAGCTGGCGCTCTACCTGGTCCGGGACCGGCGGATGTACCTGGCCTGGGAGTCCGGCTACCCGGAGGGCTTCCTCGACCGGTTCGAGGGCGTCGGGCTGGACGTCCGGCTGCCGGGGGTGGAGGCGCTCACCTCCGGGGTGCCGATCTTCTTCGAGTCCCCCGAGCAGCTGGCCGGCGCCTACCCGGGCATCGCCATGGACCGGATGCGGTCCTGGGCGTTCCTGCCGCTGATCGCCTCGGGCCATCCGGTGGGCTCGTGCATCCTCGGCTACGACGCGACGCACGCGTTCACCAGCGACGAGCGGGCCGCGCTGACCGCCCTGGGCGGTCTGGTGGCCCAGGCGCTGGAGCGGGCGCGGCTGTACGACGCGGAGTTCACCCTGGCCCGGGGGCTGCAGGACGCGCTGCTGCCGCACCGGCTGCCCCCGGTGCGCGGGCTGCACGCCGCCGCGCGCTACCTGCCCGGCACCCAGGGGATGGAGATCGGCGGTGACTGGTACGACGTCATCGAGACGGCCGGGGGCGTGGCGCTGGTGATCGGGGACGTGGAGGGCCACAGCGTGGCCGCCGCCGCGGTGATGGGCCAGCTGCGCAGCGCGGTGAACGCGCTGGCGACCAGCGACGCGGGCCCCGCCGAGGTGGTGGGCCGCACCAACAGCCTGCTGGCCCACCTCGACGCCGGGGTCTGCGCGACCTGCTGCTACCTGGAGTTGGACCCGCGCACCGGCCGGGGACTGGCGGTCCGGGCCGGGCACACCTCCCCGATGGTGCGGCATCCGGGCGGCCACACCGAGGTGCTCGACGTCGAAGGGGGCCTGATGCTCGGCGTCGACGCCCACGAGGACTACCCGGTGACGCCGGTGGAACTGCCGCCCGGCGCGGTGCTGTCGCTGTACACGGACGGTCTGGTGGAGCAGCCGGGCCAGGACATCGACGAGGGCGTCCGCACGCTGCGCGAGAGCTTGTCCCGCACCCCGGTGGACTCGCTGGAGGACCTGGCGGACAGCGTCATACAGGTGGCCCGCCGGACGGCGGACCGGCCGGATGACATGGCACTGCTGCTGGCGCGCTGCGCGGGTCGGTGAGCGGCGGGTCCGCGGGCTCCCGCCGCTCGGCGGGCCGGCCGCCCCGGGACCGCAGGCCCACCGCGATCACGGCGAGCGCGGTCAGGGACACCGCGAACAGCAGCCACATGGCGGACCGGTTCCCGCTGGTGAAGAAGTCCCCGAAGACCTGGGAGATCTCCGCGTCGGTCAGTTCGGTGTGGTCCGCGAGGAGTTCGGGGCCGTCGTCCGGGGCGGCGACGACCTCGTCGACCCAGTCGCCGTCGGGGATCCCCCGGTCGGCCAGGTCCTGGTGGAGCGCGTCCTCCGCGGACCAGCGGTACGCCGCCATGCCGGCGGCGAGCCCGAACGCGCCGCCGAGGTTGTGGAAGGTCCAGGAGGAGCCCACGGCGGTGCCGGCCAGCCGCGGCGGGACCGCGGAGAGCGAGGCGACCGTGGCCGGTCCGAGGACCAGGGCCCAGCCGACGCCCATCGCGGTGAACGCGGTGATCAGATAGCCGGTGCCGCGGTCCGGGGTGAGATGGGCCAGCAGCAGCGCGGCGACCGCGAAGGCCACGAATCCGGCGCACAGCAGGCGGTGCGGCCGGTACCGGTCGACGAGCCGTCCGACGAGCGGGGAGAGTACCGCGACCACGGCGGTGCACGGCAGCAGCAGCAATCCGGTGACATGACCCTCGTAGCCGCGTACGGAATGCAGATACAGCGGGATCAGGAAAAGAGCGGTGCAGTAGAAGAAGGCGAGGGAGAAATCGGCGACGATGGCGCTGAGGAAATCCCGGTGCGCGAAGAGCCGGAACTGGATCATCGGATGGCGCACCTTGCGTTCCGCGTGGCAGAACGCGGCGAGCGCGACGCCGCCGCCGATCAGCAGCCCCAGGACGCGGCCCGAGGCCCATCCCCAGCTGTCGCCCAGGGTGAGTCCGAGGACCACGGCCGGCAGTCCGGCGGTGAGCAGGCACAGCCCGACGGGGTCGACCCCGCCGCGTTCCTCGCTGCGCGACTCGCGGACCGTGGGCACGCAGATCAGCAGGGCGACGACGATCAGCGGGACGTTCAGCCAGAACACCCAGCGCCAGCTCAGCCAGCTGACCAGGAAGCCGCCGAGCATCGGCCCGATGGCCAGCCCGAGCCCGTTCACGCCGTACAGCGCCCCGATGGCCTTGCCGCGCTCGTGCTCCGGGAAGGTGGCGGAGACGATGGCGCCGGTGCTGGTGTAGAGGACCGCGCAGGCCGCGCCCTGGGCGAAGCGGCAGATCACCAGCCAGGTGACGTCCTCGGCGAACCCGGCGCCCAGCGAGGCGGCGCCGAACACCACGGTGCCGCAGTAGAGCACCCGGCGGCGGCCGTGGAGGTCGGCGAGTCTGCCCATGGTCACCATGAACATCGACAGGGCGACGATGAACATGTTGACGATCAGCTGGAGTTCGGTGACGGTGGCGTCGAAGTGGCTCTGGATGTCGGGCGCGGCGGTGTTGACGATCGTGAGGTCGATGCAGCCGAGGAAGCTGAGAATTCCCACCCCGGTGAATGCCCACCATTTCCGGTCCGCGCCGGTGCTGCTGTCGGCCATTGCTCTCCGTAGGTCCGCTGCGGGCGCTGGCCGTGTTATTCAACTGCTTTGCGGCAGGCGGGTCGAGGAGAATCGAAGGCCATGTGTATTTGGCATGGTGGTATGCCGTGGAGGCATTCCCGGGCCGGGGTGCGGGCCGCCATGGCACGGCCCGTCGCCATGGCACGGGCTACCCGCCTGGGCACGGCTCCTCGCCACGGCACGGCTACCCGCCTGGGCACGGCTCCTCGGCATGGCACGGCGCGGGCCGCCTTGGCACGGCACGCCGACGTGGCCCGGCCCGCCACGGGCCGCCGCCCGGCACGACCCGGAACGGGGCGGTCCGGCTGCCTTCCACCGGCCACCCACCGGCCACCCACCGGCCCGCGCCAGGGCGGCCTGCCGCGCCACGGCGGACGCGGGCGCCGGCGGACGCGGACGCCCGCGGGCCCGCCGCGGTCACGGCTTGGCGGGCTTGCCCTTCCCGTACAGCCAGGTGTCGAAGAGCGGGCCGAGGTCCTTGCCGGACTTCTTCTCGCACAGCGCGATGAACTGCTCGGTGTCGGCGTTGCCGTGCCGGTGGGTCTTGGCCCAGGTGCGCAGGATGTCGAAGAAGGTGTCGTCGCCGACCGCCCGGCGCACCTTGTGCAGCACCATCGCACCGCGCTGGTACACCGGGGCGTCCAGCAGCCGCGCGGCGTTCGGCGGGGCGGCCGGCGGGAAGTCCCAGATTCCGGTGGCGGCCCGGTCCTTCCCGGTCCACAGGCCGCGGAAGATCTGGTCCGCGTCGCGTCCGTCGTGCTGCTCCTGCCACAGCCACTCGGCGTAGGTGGCGAAGCCCTCGTTGAGCCAGATGTCCTTCCAGGACCGGGGGGTGACGGAGTTGCCGAACCACTGGTGGGCGAACTCGTGGACCAGCAGCAGGGTGTCGGGGGCGGAGTCGAAGTACGGCCGGGTCTGCGTCTCCAGCGCGTACCCCAGGTCCGGGTTGCGGTCGACGATGACGCCGGTGGAGGCGAAGGGGTACGGGCCGAAGGTCTTGCTCTGCCAGTCGAGGACCTCGCTGACGTCGGCGGTGATCTTCGAACTGCCGTCCAGTTCGTCGTGGTCGACGGCGTCGTACTCGGGCACGCCGCCGTCGGTGGTGGTGTCGGTGACCTCGAAGTCGCCGATGGCGACGGTGGCCAGGTAGCTGGCCATCGGCTCCCGGGAGTGCCACTTGAAGGTCCGGCGGTCGCCGGTCTCCTCCCGGCTCTCCAGCACCCCGTTGGACACCGCGGTCTTGCCGTTGTTGGGCAGCGTGACGGAGATGTCGTAGGCGGCCTTGTCGGAGGGGTGGTGGTTGCCGGGGAACCAGGCCATCGACCCGGTCGGTTCGCCGAGCCCGACGGCCCCGTCGTCGGTCGGGACCCAGCCCTCTATCGAGTCGTCCGGGTCCGTGATGGTCTTCGGCGCGCCGTCGTAGCGGATGGTGGCCTTGAAGATACGGCCCTTGGCCAGCGGCGACTTGGGGGTGATGGTGAGCTCGGTGCCGCGCCGGGTGAACGTGGCGTCCCTGCCGTCGACGCTGGCCTCCCGGACGTCCAGTCCGGCCAGGTCGAGGTTGAAGGAGCGCAGGGTGGCGGTGGCGCGGGCGGTGATGTCGGCGGTCGCCTTCAGGCGCCGGGTGCCGGGCCCGTAGTCGAGGGTGAGTCCGTAGTGGGTGACGTCGTAGCCGCCGTTGCCCAGGGTGGGGAAGAGCGGGTCGCCGACCCCGGCCGAACCCGCCCTGCCCTTGGGGGTCTTGTCGGACGATCCGTCGTCGGAACAGGCCGTGCAGGCGAGGAGCAGCGCAACGCCGCACAGGGCTCGCAGCGAAGGACGACGGGACACGGGCGGACGCTCCTCGGGTCGGTCGGCGGGGACTCGGCCCGGGTACGGCGCGGAGTCGTGAGGTGGTCGGTGGTACCGGTGGGGGGTGGCGAGCGGGGACCTGCTGGTGTCGGACTGTTCGGACTGATGATCGCCTGACCGGTATTCAACTGTGGTGGCCGTCGCTTGTCGAATGGCTCCAGGACCCCGGGACGCCGTGTCCGCGGCTTAAACCTCGCTGAGCTGCAGTTCACCACTTCTGGTGATGCTCTGGCCTGTAGTTGCGGCGGCCAAACGGCGGTTGTCAAGCTGTTGCCGACAGTCGAACACTGGGAGTGGACGTGGCTTTTGGCGAACAGCCCGCATACCTCCGCGTCGCCGGTGACCTGCGGAAGCGGATCGTCGCGGGTGAGCTACCGCCGCACACCCGGTTGCCCTCCCAGGCCCGGATCCGCGAGGTGTACGGGGTCTCGGACACCGTGGCCCTGGAGGCCCGCAAGGTACTGATGGCGGAGGGGCTGGTGGAGGGCCGTTCCGGCTCGGGCACCTATGTACGCGCGCGGCCCGAGCAGCGCGCCCTGGTCCGCAGCGGTTTCCGCGGCCCGGTCTGCACGCCGTTCCGGCAGGAGCAGGCGGACGAGGAGCTCCGCGGCTCCTGGGAGTCCAGCAGCGAGCGGGAGGCCGCGGATCCGCTGGTCGCCGCTCGGCTGGCCATCGGGGCGGGGGACGCGGTGATGCGCACCCGCTACGTCTTCCGGACCGGGGGCGAGGTGGCCATGCTGTCCACGTCCTTCGAGCCGCTGGCCCTCACCGGCCGGACCCCGGTGATGCTGCCCGAGGAGGGCCCGCTGGCCGGCCGGGGAGTGGTCGAACGGATGGCGGCCATCGGGCTGGTGGTGGACAACGTCGCGGAGCAGGTCGGGGCGCGGCCCGGGCTCGCCGAGGAGACCCTGGCGCTCGGCGGCGTCCCCGGTCACTACGTACTGGTGGTCTCGCGCACCTTCCACGCGGGGGGCCGGCCGGTGGAGACCGCCGACGTCGTCACCCTCGCGGACCGGAACCGCATCTCCTACCGGCTGCCGGTGAAGTGACCGTGAGTTGACCGGCTGCCGGACCCGGTGACGCCCCGGCGGCTCGCGGCACTGCGGCACGCGGTACGCGGCGCGGCGGCGCGGGCGGCTTGTCATGTCCTGTTCCCGGTCTCCGATACGCGAACCTCCTCGACCCCTGTCCGTATATCGGCGCCAGACCGGGGTCGGGAAGTGTTGGAAACCTCACAGAACCCCTGCTCAGCACCGATTATCGGAATTCGATCACTCGGATCGCTCGTACGATGGCGCGGTTTGTTCCGGTCGCGGGGGGCGAAGGGAGTGCAGGGACGTTGAGCACCGAGCAGGGTTCCCACTCGAATTACCGACGATCACTCGGCACGGTGGCGCTCACCGCCGTCGGCCTCGGATCGATCATCGGTTCCGGCTGGCTGTTCGGCGCGGAGCGGGCGGCCGCTCTGGCCGGCCCCGCGGCGATCCTCTCCTGGGTGATCGGCGCCGTGGTGGCGCTGACCATCGCCCTGACCTACACCGAGCTCGGCGCCATGTTCCCCAAGGCGGGCGGCATGGTCCGGTACGGCCAGTACTCGCACGGCTCGCTCGCCGGCTACCTCGCCGCCTGGGCCAACTGGATCGCCATCGTCTCGGTGATCCCGGGTGAGGCCACCGCCTCCATCCAGTACATGAGCAGCTGGGACTTCGCCTGGTGCGAGGGGCTGTACGACGGGAAGGAGCTGACCGGCACCGGTCTGGCCCTCTCCTCCGTGCTGCTGGTCTTCTACTTCTTCCTCAACTGGTTCGCGATCACCCTGTTCGCCAAGACCAACACCGCGATCACCGTCTTCAAGGTCGTGGTGCCGGTGCTGACCGCCGGCGCGCTGATGCTGGCGCACTTCGACACCGGCAACGTCTCCGACAACGGCGGCTTCGCGCCCAACGGCTGGAGCGCGGTCTTCAGCGCCGTCGCGGTGGCGGGCATCGTCTGGGCCTTCAACGGCTTCCAGTCCCCGCTCAACATGGCCGCCGAGGCCCGCAACCCCGGCCGGTCCATGCCCAAGGCGGTCATCGGGTCGATCCTGATCGCCCTGGTCATCTACATCGCGCTGCAGGTCGCCTTCCTGATGGCCGTCCCGGCGGCCGATCTGGCCGACGGCGGCTGGTCCGGCCTGGGCTTCGACTCGCCGCTCGCGGACCTGTCGATGGCCTGGGGCCTGAACTGGCTGGCCATCCTGCTGTACGCGGACGCCTTCGTCTCCCCCTCCGGCACCGGCATGATCTACGCGGCCACCACCTCGCGCATGATCCACGGTGTCCAGGAGAACGGCCACCTGCCGGGCGTCTTCGGCAAGGTCGACCCCAAGACCGGTGTGCCGCGCCCCGCGCTGGTGCTCAACCTGGTGATCGCCTTCATCTTCCTGGCCGTCTTCCGCGGCTGGGGATCGATCGCCGAGATCGTCGGCGTGGCCACCGTGATCTCCTACATCACCGGCCCGGTCGCGGTGATGGCCATGCGCCGGCTCGCGCCCGGCATGCCGCGCCCGGTCAAGCTGCGGGCGATGCCGGTCATCGCCCCGATCGCGATGATCTTCGGGTCGCTGGTCATGTACTGGGCCCGCTGGCCGCTGACCGGCAAGGTCATCCTGATCATGGCGATCGGTCTGCCGGTCTGGGCCTGGTACGAGCTGCGCAAGCCGTGGGCCGAGCTCCGGCCGCACCTGCTGGCCGGCACCTGGATGGTGGCCTATCTGCTGGTGATGGCGCTGGTCTCGTGGGCCGGCGGCACCGAGTTCGGCGGCAAGGGCTACCTGGCCGAGGGCTGGGACATCCTGGTGGTCTCCGGCATCGCCCTGCTGTTCTACGTCTGGGGCGTGCGCAGCGCATGGCGCAATCCGTCCCTGGTCGAGGTCGAGCGGGAGATGGAGCGGTCCGCCGCGGCGGCCGGCGAGGCGGCCGGGGAGGCCAGGGAGAAGGCTCCGACGGCCGTCTGAACCGCCGGGCCGGCGCGTCCCGGCGGCCCGCGCCACCGCCCCGGTGGCCGGGAAGCGTGCCTCTTTGTGAAAAGTCGTATCCGCTGAGTGAAGGTAGGGCGTACGCTCGGGCATATGCGGATCGGGGTTTCCCTCCGGGAGCCCCGGGGGGCGCACGCCGGGCGCGCGTATTCAGCGGAGGGGACATAGCGATGAGTGACAGCGGCGCCGTTCTGCCATGGCTGGTCATCCGCCAGGACGACAACGGCAACCGCTACCGGGTCGGGCGCTACGCCACCAGGAGCGAGGCGCAGGAGGTCGCCGACCGGCTCGACGCCCGCGGCCACAAGCAGCTGTACCTGGTGGAACGCACCGGGGCGCCCCGCCCGGGGGTCTGAGACGGGCGGTGGCCGGCAGCGGCGGCCACCGCCTGTGCCGCACCGCCCGTGCCGCACCGCCCGGCCGCCCGCGCCGGGCCCGGGCCGGGCTGTCGTAGGGTGCGGCGCATGACGGTGCGTGTGGTGGTGGGCGGAGCGGTGATCGACCGGGGGCGGCTGCTGGCCGCCCGGCGCAGCGCCCCGCCGGAGCTGGCCGGCCGCTGGGAGCTGCCGGGGGGCAAGGCCGAGCCGGGGGAGACGCCCCCGCAGGCCCTCGTCCGGGAGCTGCGCGAGGAGCTGGGCGTCGAGGTGGAGCCGCTGGAGGCGCTGCCGGGGGAGTGGCCGCTGAAGCCCGGGTACGTGCTCCAGGTGTGGACCGCGGCGCTGCGGTCCGGTGTCCCCCGCCCGCTGGAGGACCACGACGAACTCCGCTGGCTCACCCCGGAGACCGTCCACGAGGTGGACTGGCTGGAGGCGGACCGCCCCGCGGTCGCCGAGGCGGTACGACGGCTGACGGCCGGCGGGCGCTGACCCGGGGGTGCCGATCCGGCGGGCTCTGACCTCGGGGCGCCGATCCGGTGGCGCTGACCTCGGGGCGCCGATCCGGGGCGCTGATCCGGTGGGGGCGCCGCCGGGCCGGGCGCCGTCGGGCGGGGGCGCGCCGCGCGCCGGGGTGTGCGGGTTCCGCAGCCGGGGCACGGGTACGCCGAACGTGTCACCGCGACCCCGGGTGAACGGTATTTCAACCCGAATATCGGGTATGTGCTGATTAACCTCCCTGAAGCCGGATAATCCCGGCGGGGCTCACTCTCTGGTGCGGGAAGTGATCGGCGTGAGCGACGGTGCGAAGGCGGTGGCGCCCACCCCTGGCTTCGCCGAGTGGACCTTCCCCGCCGAACCGGACACCGTGCGGGCGGCCCGCGAGCTGGTCCGCGCCACTCTCGGTGACTGGGACCTGGAGTGCGTCAGCGATGTGACCGTGCTGCTCGTCAGCGAACTGGTCACCAACTCCCTCCGCTACGCCAGCGCCCCGATCGGCGTCCGGCTGCGCCACCGCCCCGGCCCCGGGCGCGCGCTGCTCGTGGTGGAGGTCTCCGACCCGCTGGAGGAGCCGCCCCGGGAGCGCTCCGCCGCCCCCGACGACGAGGGCGGCCGCGGCCTGCAACTGGTGGCCCGCGCCTCCCGGCGCTGGGGGGCACGCTGCGACACAACCGGCAAAACGGTCTGGTTCGAACTGGCGCTCCCTGGTTAGGAGACTGTCGAACGTTGTGCTGTTGCGGGGAAGCGATTGCATAACACGGGAACCTGAGTGTGGGATGAGACCGTGCTGTGATCGTGAAGGGCGTGCTCCGGATAGCCGAAGTGCAGGATACTCAGCTGTCTGAGGCCGGTCCGAGACCTGAGCCGGAGGGGACGGGCGCGTGAGCGAGAAGCCATCGGGGGCGCAGATGCCCGACGACATCATTGCTACGCCGATGTGGCAGAGCAGCCCCCCGGGATCGATCTACGAACACATCTGCGTCGCCTCCTTCGCCCTCGGGCCGGACGGCCGCATCCGTCAGTGGAGCGAACGTGCCGCCCTGCTCTTCGGGCTGACGGCTCGCCAGGCGGTCGGCAAGGACCTGGTGGACGCTCTCGTTCCGCCGGAGTTCCGCGACGCCGGCCAGCGCAAGGTCCGCGAGATCCTGGACGGCAGGGAGTGGACCGGGCAGGTGCCCTACCGGACCCCCGCCGACCCGCGGGGGCACGGCCTCGCCGAGATCTACGTGATGCCCTCCCGGGACGAGGACGAGGAGCGCGCGGCGCTCTGCCTCGCGGTGGACGTGGGCACGCTGCGTCGCCTTGAGACCGATCTTGCCGCTTCGCAGGCCGTTTTCGGTCAATCTCCCCTTGCTTTCTTCTTCTGCGGCACGGACCAGCGGATGCTCCGTGTCAACGAGCGGTTCGCGACGGTCTTCGGGCGCCCCGCCGAGGAGTACCGGGGCCTGCTCCCCGAGGACCTGCTGCCGCGCGGCGAGGCCGACCGGCTGAGCGCCGCGATCCGCCAGGTCCTGGAGTCCGGCCAGCCGCTGAACGACATGCAACTGGTCGGCAGCGTGCCCGCCAGCCCCGAACGGCGCCGCTGGTCGATCTCCCTGTACCGGCTGCACAGCGGATCCGGCCGGCCGATCGGGGTCGCCGGGATCGGCACCGACGTCACCGGCCGCCGCCGCGCCGAGATGGAGGCCGCCGGCGTCCGGCGCAACCTCGCGCTGCTCAACGCGGCCGGCACCCGAATAGGCACCTCCCTGGACCTGGAGACCACCGCCCGCGAACTGCTGGACGTGGCGGTGCCGCAGTTCTGCGACCTGGCCGCCGTCGACCTGTACCAGGGGCTGCTGGCCGGCGACGAGGCGCCGCCCGGGCTGGCCGACGGCAGCGCCGAGCTGCGCCGGGTCGCCTTCGCCAGCGCCGTCTCGGACGGCCCGGTGGCGATCTTCGACTGTTGTCGCGCCGACAGTCCGGACCTCGGCCCCGACACCAAGCCCATCCAGGTCGGCGAGGTCCACCGCTACCCCTTCAACTCGCCCTGCGCGGACGCCCTGCGGTCGGCCCAGCCCCGGGTGGTGGCGGGCCGCGACGCCGGGGAGGCGCCGGAGTTCGGCGCCGTGCTCCAGTCCACCCTGGTGGTGCCGATGGTCGCCCGCGACACCGTCGTCGGCCTGGTCCAGTTCTCCCGCACCAAGGGCAGCGAACCGTTCGGCGAGCGGGACACCGCGCTCGCGGTGGAACTGGCGGCCCGCGCCGCGGTGTGCATCGACAACGCCCGCCTCTACCGCCGCGAGCACGAACGCGCCCTGATCCTCCAGCGCAGCCTGCTGCCCCCGGGCGACCCGGAGGCGGCCGGACTGGACATCGCCTGCCGCTACCAGCCGAGCAACGAGGCCACCGAGGTCGGCGGCGACTGGTTCGACGTGATCCAGCTGCCCGGCCACCGCACCGCGCTGGTGGTCGGCGACGTGATGGGCCGGGGACTGCGCGCCGCCGTCGCCATGGGCGAACTGCGTACCGCGGTGCGCACCCTCGCGCTGCTGGACCTGGAACCCGCCGAGGTGCTGTCCGCCCTCGACGAGATCGCGCGCGGGCTGGGCACCCCCGGAGGCACCCATGCCGGGGCCCGGGCCGCCCGCGCCCAGCGGCCCCGGACCGGCTCCGACGGCAGCCCGGCCGATCTGTCCGAGGTGTACCTGGCGACCTGCGTGTACGCGGTCTACGACTCGGTGACCCGGCGCTGCACCTTCGCCAACGCCGGGCACCTGCCGCCGGTCCTGGTCGAACCGGGCAAGCCCGCGACGCTGATGGAGGTACCGCCGGGCATGCCGCTGGGCGTCGGGGGCGAGCCCTTCGAGGAGCTGGAGGTCGAACTCCCCGACGGTGCCCTGCTCGCCCTCTACACCGACGGACTGGTGGAGTCCCGGGACCACGCCCTGGACGAGGGGCTGCAGGCGTTCCGCACCGCGCTCACCACGCCCGCGGACCGGGCGGCGGGCGACGCCGGGGGACGGGGCGGGGACCGCCCGGGGCCCGGTGCGGGCCGCTCCGAGGGGTCCCTGGAGGACATCTGCGACCACGTCCTCGACACCCTCGGCACCCACCACGGGGAGGACGACATCGCGCTGCTCATGGCGCGGGTGCAGGGGCTGCCCACCGACTCGGTGGGGGACTGGCGGCTGTCCGGCGACGCCCGTTCGGTGGGCCGGGCCCGCGAACTCGCCCGCGAGCAGCTGGAGGCCTGGGGCCTGGGCGCCCTGGTCGACACCACCGAACTGCTGGTCAGCGAACTGGTCACCAACGCCCTGCGGTACGGCGAGGTCGGCGTCCCGCCCTCCCAGCAGGGCGGGGAGGTACGGCTGCGACTGCTGCTGGACCGCACCCTGGTGTGCGAGGTGTGGGACGGCGGCCTGGTGCAGCCGCGCCGCCGCCGAGCCCGGGACACCGACGAGGGCGGGCGCGGGCTCCAGCTGGTCGGCCTGCTCAGCGCGTCCTGGGGCAGCCGCCGCACCCCGCACGGCAAGACCGTCTGGTTCGAGCTGGCCCTGCCCGACGGCGGGTCCACCGGACCGGACTCGGTGGAGGCCCTGCTCAGCCTGTTCTGACCGGCGGGCCGGGGCCGGAGGCGGCGCGACGTGCCCTTCCGGCCGGTGGGCCCGGCGGCGGTGCCGTGCCGGGCGGCGCGGCGTGCCGTTCCGGCCGGTGGTGCGACGACGCGTTCCGCACGGTGGTGCGACGTGCCGTTCCGCACGGTGGTGCGACGACGCGTTCCGCACGGTGGTGCGACGTGCCGTTCCGGCCGGTGGGCCGGGCCGGGGGCGGTGCGACGTGGCCGGTGTGGTGGCCCGCGCGCCGGTCACCCGGCCGGCCACGTCGCCGTCGTCACCCGGTGCGGCGGCGGATCTTGTTCCCCAGCCAGACCAGCGGGTCGTACTTGCGGTCCACCGCCCGCTCCTTCAGCGGGATCAGCGCGTTGTCGGTGATCCGGATGGACTCCGGGCACACCTCGGTGCAGCACTTGGTGATGTTGCAGTAGCCCAGGCCGTGCTCCTCCTGGGCCGCCCGCTTGCGGTCCAGGCCCGCCTCCGCCGCGGCGTCCAGCGGATGCATGTCCAGCTCCGCGATCCGCATCAGGAAGCGGGGGCCGGCGAACGCCGCCTTGTTCTCCTCGAAGTCACGCACCACATGGCAGGTGTCCTGGCACAGGAAGCACTCGATGCACTTGCGGAACTCCTGGGAGCGGCCCACGTCCTCCTGGGCCATCCGGTACTCGCCCGGCCCCAGGCCCTCCGGCGGGACGAACGACGGCACCTCGCGCGCCTTGGCGTAGTTGAACGACACGTCGGTCACCAGGTCCCGCACCACCGGGAAGGCCCGCAGCGGGGTGATGGTGACCGTCTCGTCCGGCCGGAACACCGACATCCGGGTCATGCACAGCAGCCGCGGCCGGCCGTTGATCTCCGCGCTGCACGAGCCGCACTTGCCGGCCTTGCAGTTCCACCGCACCGCCAGGTCCGGGGCCTGGGTGGCCTGCAACCGGTGCACGATGTCCAGGACCACCTCGCCCTCGTGCACCTCGACCCGGAAGTCCGCCAGGTCCCCGCCGGCCGCGTCACCGCGCCACACCCGGAAGTGCGCCTGGTACGCCCCCGAGGCGCCGGGACCTCCCGAGGCGTCCGGGGCCTCGGGGGCCGGCCGTGCGTCCGTGCCCGTGGTCGTCTCGCTCACCGGCTCAGCTCCTCGTCGGTCAGGTACTTCACCAGTTCGTCCTTCTCGAACAGCTGCAGCAGGTCGGGCCGGATCGGCGGGGTGCCGACCCGGCGCAGCCGGATCCGCCCGGGCCGGCCCTCGGCGGCCGCCAGGTCGCCGCCCGGATCCGCCAGCCGGCACTCCAGGTTCACCTGCCGCCACTGCCGGTCCATCTCGGGGAAGTCGTCCCGGGTGTGCCCGCCGCGGCTCTCGGTGCGCTCCAGCGCCGCACGCGCCACGCACTCGCTGACCAGCAGCATGTTCCGCAGGTCGAGCGCCAGGTGCCAGCCGGGGTTGAACTGGCGGTGGCCCTCCACGCCCGCCCGGGCGGCCCGGGCCCGCAGTGCGGCCAGCCGGCGCAGCGCCTCCTCCATCTCGTCGGCCCGCCGGATGATCCCCACCAGGTCGTTCATCGCCTGCTGGAGTTCCTGGTGGAGGGTGTACGGGTTCTCGGCCGGGGCGGCGGACGGGGCGTCCGCGGCGAGGGGCCGGTCCGCGGCCCCGAACGGCCGCAGCGCCTCCGCCGCCGCGGCCGCCACCTGCGCGTCGTCCGGCACCGGGCGGTCCGGGCCGGCCAGTGCGGCCGCGTACCGGGCCGCGTGCAGCCCGGCCCGGCGCCCGAAGACCAGCAGGTCGGACAGGGAGTTCCCGCCCAGCCGGTTGGAACCGTGCATGCCCCCGGCCACCTCCCCGGCGGCGAACAGCCCCGGCACCCCCAGCGCGGCGGCGGTGTCCGGGTCGACGCCCACCCCGCCCATCACGTAGTGGCAGGTGGGGCCGACCTCCATCGGTTCGGCGGTGATGTCGACGTCCGCCAGCTCCTTGAACTGGTGGTGCATGGAGGGCAGCCGCCGCTTGATCACCTCGGCCGGCATCCGGGTGGAGACGTCCAGGTACACCCCGCCGTGCGGGGAGCCGCGACCGGCCTTGACCTCGGCGTTGATGGCGCGGGCCACCTCGTCCCGGGGGAGCAGCTCGGGCGGGCGGCGGTTGTGGTCGGGGTCCTCGTACCATCGGTCGCCCTCGGCCTCGGACTCGGCGTACTTCTCCTTGAAGACGTCCGGGATGTAGTCGAACATGAACCGCTTGCCGGCGCTGTTGCGCAGCACCCCGCCGTCGCCGCGCACCGATTCGGTGACCAGGATGCCCTTCACCGACGGCGGCCAGACCATCCCGGTCGGGTGGAACTGCACGAACTCCATGTTGATCAGCGGCGCGCCCGCCAGCAGCGCGAGGGCGTGCCCGTCGCCGGTGTACTCCCAGGAGTTGGAGGTCACCTTGAAGGACTTGCCGATGCCGCCGGTGGCCAGCACCACGGCCGGGGCCTGGAGCACGAAGAACCGGCCGGACTCCCGCTCGTAGGCGAAGACCCCGGCCACCCGCCCCGCGGAGCCGCGGTCCGCCGGTCCACCGGGTCCGCCGGGCCCGTCCGCGGACTTCAGGACGCGGGTGACGGTGCACTCCTGGAAGACCTTCAGCCGGGCCTCGTGGTCGCCGTACTCGGCGTGGTCCTCCTGCTGGAGCGAGACGATCTTCTGCTGGAGGGTGCGGATCAGCTCCAGCCCGGTGCGGTCCCCGACGTGCGCCAGCCGCGGGTACTCGTGGCCGCCGAAGTTGCGCTGCGAGATCCGGCCGTCCGGGGTGCGGTCGAACAGCGCGCCCCAGGTCTCCAGCTCCCACACCCGCTCCGGCGCCTCCTGGGCGTGCAGCTCCGCCATCCGCCAGTCGTTGAGGAACTTCCCGCCGCGCAGGGTGTCGCGGAAGTGCACCTGCCAGTTGTCGCCCTCGTTGACGTTGCCCATGCTGGCCGCGATGCCGCCCTCGGCCATCACCGTGTGCGCCTTGCCGAACAGGGACTTGCAGATCACCGCGGTGCGCAGGCCCGCCGCGCGGGCCTCGATGGCGGCGCGCAGGCCGGCCCCGCCCGCGCCGATCACCACGACGTCCCACGTCTGCCGGTCGACTTGCGTCATGGGTTGCAGCCCCTCAGTCAGAAGAATCGCGGATCGTCGAAGGCACCGGAGGCCAGCAGGTAGACGTAGAAGTCGGCGAGGGCGACGCTGATCAGCGAGGCCCAGGCCAGCTTGGCGTGGTGGGCGTTGAGCCGGCCGACCCAGCCCCACAGCCGGTAGCGCACCGGGTGCCGGGAGAAGTGCTTCAGCCGTCCGCCGACGATGTGCCGGCAGGAGTGGCAGGACAGGGTGTACGCCCAGATCAGCACGATGTTGGCGAGGAAGACCAGGGTGCCCAGGCCCATGTGGCCCCAGCCGTAGTCCTCGTCGCGGAAGGCGAGCACCGTGTCGTAGGTGAGGATCCCGGCGACCAGGATCGCGGCGTAGAAGAAGTACCGGTGGAGGTTCTGCAGGATCAGCGGGAACCGGGTCTCGCCGGTGTAGCGTCCGCGCGGCTCGGCCACCGCGCAGGCGGGCGGCGAGGCCCAGAAGCCGCGGTAGTAGGCCTTCCGGTAGTAGTAGCAGGTCAGCCGGAAGCCGAGCGGGAAGATCAGGATCAGCAGCGCGGGGGAGAGCCCCCACCAGCCGCCGAAGATCTCCCAGTTGGGGCCGTCGCGCATCGGCTCGCAGCGGTCGGCCAGGCACGGCGAGTAGAACGGCGACACATAGGGCGCCGCGTAGTAGTCGGTGTCGGCGAAGGCGCGCCAGGTCGAGTAGACGACGAAGGCGAGCAGCCCGGCGGCGGTGCTCGCGGGCGCCAGCCACCAGCGGTCGGTGCGCAGATGGCGCCGGGGGATCGCGGCGCGCGACGGATCGTGCACGCCGCGTGTGCGCGGACGGGCTCCGGGGTCGGTACCAGTGGCCAAGGCGGGCTCCGCGGGCGTGGGGTCGTCATCGGGTCGGACGGGTCGGGCGGGGCGGGCGGTGGTGGCGGGGCCGGGGCGGGCCGGACGCCGCGGCCCGGCCGGCCGGGGGTCAGGGGGCGCGCCGGTCCCGGGCGCCGAGCCCCTCGTCGTCCGCGTCGGACCACAGCGCGCTGTCGTACGGCGTGTCGGGGATGGTGACGAGCTCCGGGACCGGGGTGGTCCGGGGCGGGGTGCCACGCGGGGGCGCCCCGGCGGGCGCGGCCTCGCCGAGCAGGGCCAGGCTCTCCCGCAGATGGCCGCTGTCGCTGCGGATTCTCCGGATGTCCAGGCCGGGGCCGATCCGCTGTTCCAGCCGGGAGACGGCGCGGTCCAGGTCGTCCAGGCAGCGCTGAGCAGCTGTCAACTCGTCGTCGAGGGACATGACGTGTCCTCACCTCCGCGTGGGCCTCCCCACCGCGGCCGGGCCGGGGAGGGCGTGGCGACGCTCATGCGACAGCGAGTGTCGCGCGTCACAGTCGTGGTTGGGAAGGGATCCGCCGTGATTGCGGCGAGTCATGGGCGTGAATGCGCCGCCGCGCGCCGGAGTGCGCGCCGACCGTGCTGGTCCGTATAGGTGGCCTTGGACCGGCGGTCGCCGTGTCGCCGTGCGGAAGGGTGACCGATCGCTTTCAGTGTGTGAGCAGTATATGCGATGAGCGGCAAAACATGACAAAGGCTCACAAGCGAGTCATAGCTCCGGAGGTACCAGCCATGCCCCACGACACGCGACGCCGCGCCGCGCTGCTCGCCCTGGGGGTGATGCTTCCGCTGCCCGTGCTCGCCGGATGCAGCACCGGTGAGAACGACTCCCGGTCCCTGTCCGCCGCCGTCCAGGACGTGGCCCCCGCCGCCCGCTCGCAGCTGCGCGCCGGCGGCACCCTGCGCTGGGCGCTGGACGCCGCGCCCACCACCTTCAACACCTTCCACGCCGACGCGGACACCGGCACCGAGCGGATCGCCGGAGCGGTGCTGCCCGCGCTGTTCACGCTGGACGGCCGGGGCCGCCCGCAGCGCAACCCCGACTACCTGCGCAGCGCCGAGATCGTCGAGCGGGAGCCCCGGCAGACCGTCGTCTACCGGCTCCACCCCGACGCGGCCTGGAACGACGGCCGGCCGATCGGGGTCCGCGACTTCGCCGCCCAGTGGAAGGCGCTGCGCGGCACCGAGCACGCGTTCTGGAGCGCCCACAACGCCGGCTACGACCGCATCGCCAAGGTCACGGCCGGTGAACGGAAGGACGAGGTCAAGGTCGTCTTCGCCAAGCCCTACGCGGACTGGCGGGCGCTGTTCACCCCGCTGTACCCCAGGGCCGTGACGGCCGACCCGGACTCCTTCAACGACGCCTCCCGCACCGCCCTCCCGGCCACCGCCGGCCCCTTCACCCTCCGCGGCACCTCCGGCCGGTCGGTCACCCTCACCCGCGACCCCCGCTGGTGGGGCGACCGGGCCCGGCTGGACCGGCTGGTCTTCCGCGCCGTACCGCGCGACCGGCGCAGCGCGGCGCTGGCCGCCGGGACGGTCGACCTGGCCGAGGTCGACCCGGCGGTCGCGGACCGGGTGCGGGGCGCCGCCGGACCCGGGAACCGGGCCACCGCCGCGGACCGCCCCCCGGCCGGCCGGAACGGCCCCGCGGACGAGGCCGTCCCCGGCTCCGCGGACCGGCGCGCCGAGGCGGACCGGCTGCGCGCCGAGGAGGCCGCCCGGCCGGACGGAGCCGACGCCGCCGGCCGGCCGGGCGACGCGCCCGGCGGCGCGCGAGGCGACCGGCCGGCACCGGGTCCGGACGGCCGGCACCGCGCACCGGTCGGCCTCGGCCGGCTGACCGTGCGCAAGGCGCTGGAGCCCGCCTACACCCAGCTCGCCCTCAACGGCACCCAGGGGCCGCTGGCCGACGAGCGCGTCCGCCGCGCGGTGGCCCGCGCCATCGACCGGCAGGAGCTGGCCGACGCCGTCCTCAAGCCGCTCGGCCTGCCGGCCAGGCCGCTGGGCAGCCATCTGCTGATGGCCGGGCAGCAGGGCTACCGGGACCACAGCGGCGCGCTCGGCGAGTCCGGCCCGCGCGCGGCGCAGGCGCTGCTGGCCGACGCCGGCTGGCAGGAGGGCACCGGCCCGGCCCGGTCCGGGACCGGCGACCGGGCCGAGGAGGACGCCGCGGCCCGCTCCGGCCCGCTGAGCGGCGACGGCACCGCTACCGGATCCGGCACCGGACCCGAGCACCGGCCCGGGGCGGGACCGGAGGACACCGGAGCGCCGGCGGGGTCGCCCGGAGCGGGCCCCGCGGACCCCGGCGCCGAGCGGCAGTACGGGCCGCAGGCGGACCCGGACGCGGCCCGGCGCGAGCCGTCGCCCGAGCCCGGCCCGGACACCGGCCGGGAGCCGGGCCCGGACGCCGGCGCCGAGGCCGGGCGGGAGCCCGAGGCCAAGCCGGGGGCGCGGGGCGGCCTCCCGCCGCGCACCAAGAACGGCAGGCCGCTGACGCTGCGGTTCGTGCTGCCCGCCGGCCCCGGCTCGGCCCCGCTGCGGACCGTGGCCGACCGGATCACCCGGATGCTGGAGCAGGTCGGCATCGGCACCGAGATCAGCACGGTCCGGGACGCCGGGTACTTCACCGACCACATCGCCGCCGGCGACTTCGACCTGGCGCTCTACTCCTGGCCCGCGACCGCCTTCCCGGCCACCGACGCCCGCCCGGTCTTCGCCAAGCCGCAGCCCGCGGCCGACGGGTCGCTGGTCGTGGAGCAGAACTACACCCGGGTCGGCACCGACCAGATCGACCAGCTCTTCGAGAAGGCGGCGGCCGAGCTGGACGACGGCGCCGCGCGGGACCTGGTCAGCCGGGCGGACGCGCGGATCTGGGCGGTGGCCGGATCCATCCCGCTGTTCCAGCGCCCGCAGCTCGTCGCGGTCCGCAAGGACGTCGCCAACGCCGGGGCCTTCGGTTTCGCCACCCCCCGGTACCAGGACATCGGGTTCCGGAAGTAGCGGGAAGCGGCCCGAACGGGACCGCGGACCTCAGAAGTTACTCAAGAAGCTTGCCCGGGCGGCCCCCGGCGTGTGTGGATGATTCCGACCAGGTCACGGGCCGCCCCCTCGGCCCCCCGCAGCCCGCGCAACGGCGCCCGGGCCCGCCCGCCGGCTCCGCCGGCCCACCCGCCGGGACGACGACGTCCCGGGACAAGCACCCCGACCGGGGGGAACAGCAGCATCCGGCACACCGCGGGCACCGCCCGTCACACCCCGTACACCCGGCCCGGCCGGGCGGCGGGCCCCGTCACCTCCTCAGGACGGCGCCGCACCGCCCGGCCGGGCCCCGGGTGCCCGGCCTCCGCGCGGTCCGCGGCGGCCCGGCGCCGGCACCCCCGCGCCCACCGGGCCGCGGGCGGGGGTCGGCCAGCTCACAGCTGCCGGGGCAGCCACTTCGTCGGCGGCCCCGTACCATGGGGTGAGGCCGTGGCGTGATCTGCCCGGCAGGCGCGCGTACCCGACCGGACGCGCAGCCATCCACGATTCCGGGAGAAGCGCCGCAAGTGCCCACGCGCCACGACATCCGTAACGTCGCCATCGTCGCCCACGTCGACCACGGCAAGACGACCCTCGTCGACGCCATGCTCAAGCAGGCCGGCGCCTTCGCCGCCCACCAGCAGGTGGACGACCGGGTCATGGACTCCAACGACCTGGAGCGCGAGAAGGGCATCACCATTCTCGCGAAGAACACCGCGGTCAAGTACCACCCCAAGGGCGGTGGCGACCCCGTCACCATCAACATCATCGACACCCCCGGCCACGCCGACTTCGGTGGCGAGGTCGAGCGCGGCCTGTCGATGGTGGACGCGGTCGTGCTGCTGGTGGACGCCTCCGAGGGGCCGCTGCCGCAGACCCGCTTCGTGCTCCGCAAGGCCCTGCAGGCCCGGATGCCGGTCATCCTGTGCATCAACAAGACGGACCGGCCGGACTCCCGGATCGACGAGGTCGTCAACGAGACCTACGACCTGTTCCTGGACCTGGACGCGGACGAGGAGCAGATCGAGTTCCCGATCGTCTACGCCTGCGCCCGCGACGGCGTCGCCTCGCTGACCAAGCCGGAGGACGGCACCGTCCCGGCCGACAGCGACAGCCTGGAGCCGTTCTTCTCCACCCTGCTGGAGCACGTCCCGGCCCCCGCGTACGACGAGTCCGCGCCGCTCCAGGCGCACGTCACCAACCTGGACGCGGACAACTTCCTCGGCCGTATCGCGCTGCTCCGGGTGGAGCAGGGCGAGCTGAAGAAGGGTCAGACCGTCGCCTGGATCAAGCGTGACGGCTCCATCGCCAACGTCCGCATCAGCGAGCTGATGATGACCGAGGCGCTCACCCGCAAGCCGGCCGAGAAGGCGGGCCCCGGTGACATCTGCGCGGTCGCCGGCATCCCGGACATCATGATCGGCGAGACCCTGGCGGACCCGGAGAACCCGGTCGCGCTGCCGCTGATCACGGTCGACGAGCCCGCGATCTCCATGACCATCGGCACCAACACCTCGCCGCTGGTCGGCCGCGGCGGCTCCGGCAAGGGCGCGGACAACAAGGCCGCGGTCAAGGACCGCAAGGTCACCGCCCGCCAGGTCAAGGACCGCCTGGACCGCGAGCTGATCGGCAACGTCTCGCTCCGCGTGCTGGACACCGAGCGCCCCGACGCCTGGGAGGTGCAGGGCCGCGGTGAGCTGGCGCTGGCCATCCTGGTGGAGACCATGCGCCGGGAGGGCTTCGAGCTGACCATCGGCAAGCCGCAGGTGGTCACCAAGGACGTCGACGGCAAGGTCTACGAGCCGGTCGAGCGCATCACCATCGACGTGCCCGAGGAGCACATGGGCGCCGTCACCCAGCTCATGGGCACCCGCAAGGGCCGGATGGACAACATGTCCAACCACGGCTCGGGCTGGGTCCGCATGGAGTTCGTGGTCCCCTCCCGCGGTCTGATCGGCTTCCGCACCGAGTTCCTGACCAACACCCGCGGCACCGGTATCGCGCACTCCATCCACGAGGGCCACGAGCCGTGGTTCGGCACGCTGCAGACCCGGAACAACGGCTCGCTGGTCGCCGACCGCTCCGGTGCCGTCACCGCCTTCGCGATGACCAACCTCCAGGAGCGCGGCGTGCTCTTCGTCGAGCCGGGCACCGAGGTGTACGAGGGCATGATCGTCGGTGAGAACTCGCGCTCCGACGACATGGACGTGAACATCACCAAGGAGAAGAAGCTCACCAACATGCGGTCGTCGACCGCCGACGTGGCCGAGTCGATCGTCCCGCCGCGCAAGCTCTCGCTGGAGCAGTCGCTGGAGTTCTGCCGCGACGACGAGTGCGTCGAGGTGACCCCGGAGGCGGTCCGCATCCGCAAGGTGAACCTGGACGCGCGGGAGCGCGCCCGCGCGGCCTCCCGCGCCAAGCACGGCTGACGCTCTCCCGACGGCCCGGCCCGCCGCGGCGGGCGCCTGGACGCCCGACGGCACGGTGTCCCACTGCGGTGGGCGCCGTGCCGTCGTGTTCCCGGCCCCCGGCACCGGCCCCGGCCCTGGCCCCCCCTGGGCGCGCCGGCTCCGGCCGGGCCCTGCCGTCGCTGCCGCCGTGGCCTGTGCCGTGCTGCCGCTGCCGCTGTGGCCTGCGCCCCGCCGTCGCTGCCGCTGTGGCTGGCCTGCGCCCCGCCGCCGCTGCCTCCGTCGCCGCGCCCTGAGACCGCTCCGGGGGCCGAGGGCGGCGGTGCGCGCGTCCGCCCGGTGGTCCCCGGAAAGGCCGGTCCGCGGCCCTGCGGCGGGGGCTTCGGCGGCAATTCCCGGGGATTCTTGGTGCGACCGCTGCGCTTCCCGCGCCCGACGCGCGTATTGTTCGGTCTTGATCGCCTATCGTCCGCCGGCCGGGCGGCTCTCGTCGGCGCGCCGGGTGCTCACGCACGGCGACGACCGCCGGCGGGAACCGGAGGGGACGAGAGCGATGACTTCCGGCCTGTTGGCTGACGCTTTCTCATGTCCGGAACCTGTCAGTCAATGGGTTTAGCGCAAACGGCCGTCCGGATATCGGTGTCGGAGATCCGGATGATGCGTTAACAGTCCGTTTCGCGTGTGTCTGTCTGCGGCACTTTTGTCCGGATTTCGAGGCTCCGCGCGTAGATGATGTGACCAAAGCGAGACCCTTTAAGTGTGGTTTACGCGGCTGGGGTGCTCAATCATGGGGTCCATTGAGCTCGGGTCAATGGGTCACGCGCTGTGGGGAGCGCTGGCCTACGAGCGCACGTGGGGGTGCCAGGTCTCGTCGCTGTCAGGGGTGTCAGCGTGCTTCCGGTGCCCTCTCTCGTAGTGACAGTGACTCCTGAGGAGGCAAACCCATGCGCGGTGCCAAGAGCGCCAAGTGGGTCGCGATGGCTGCGGTCGTGGCGATGGCCGCGACCGCCTGCGGCGGCAGCGACGACAAGGACAGCAAGGGGGAGGGCGGCTCCGGCGAAGGCATCGTGAGCGCCTCTTGGACGGACCCGCAGAAGCCGATCGAGCCTGCGAACGTCAATGAGGTCCAGGGCGGCAAGGTCCTCGACATGATCTTCCGAGGGATCATGGAGTACGACCCCAAGACGGGCGAGGCCAAGCCGGCCATGTCCGAGTCCGTGGAGACCAAGGACCAGCAGAACTTCACCTTCAAGATCAAGAAGGGCTGGAAGTTCAGCGACGGGTCCCCGGTCACCGCCAAGTCCTTCGTGGACGCCTGGAACTACGGCGCGCACATCGACAACGCGCAGCTGAACTCGTACTTCTTCTCGGACATCGAGGGCTACGACGAGGTCCACCCGGCCGAGGAAGGCGCCAAGGCCAAGGCCAAGACCATGTCCGGTCTGAAGGTCGTGGACGAGCACACCTTCACGGTCAAGCTGAAGGAGAAGTTCTCCACCTGGCCGCAGCGCCTGGGCTACAAGGCCTACTCCCCGCTGCCCGAGCTCTTCTTCAAGGACCACGACGCCTGGCTGAAGAAGCCGGTCGGCAACGGCCCCTACAAGGTGGACTCGTACAAGAAGGGCACCGGGATGAAGCTCTCGGTGAACGAGAGCTACGCCGGTGAGGGCAAGCCCAAGAACAAGGGCGTCTACCTGAAGGTCTACACCGACTTCAACACCGCCTACAACGAGGTCATCTCCGGCGACCTGGACGTGCTGGACGACGTCCCGGCGGGCCAGCTGGCCAACGTCGAGACCGACATGGACGGCCGCTACATCAACCAGCCGGCCGGCATCATGCAGGCGATCACCTTCCCGCTGTACGACAAGGGCTGGAACGCCAAGGGCGCGGTCAAGGTCCGCCAGGGCATCTCCATGGCGATCAACCGCGAGGAGATCACCGACAAGATCTTCTCGAAGACCCGTACCCCGGCCACCGACTTCACCTCGCCGGTGCTCGGCGCGGCGGGCGGCTACTCCAAGGACATCTGCGGCGAGTTCTGCACGTACAACCCGGAGAAGGCCAAGAAGCTCATCGAAGAGGGCGGCGGCATCCCCGGCGGCCAGATGGTGCTCTCGTCCAACGTCGACACCGGTTCGCACAAGGACTGGATGGACGCGGTCTGCAACAGCATCAACACGGTGCTGGACGACAAGGACGCCTGCCGGGTCAACCCGGTCGGTACCTTCGCGGACTTCCGTGACCAGATCACCAAGGACGAGATGAAGGGTCCGTTCCGCTCCGGCTGGCAGATGGACTACCCGCTCATCGACAACTTCCTGACCCCGATCTACAAGACCGGTGCCAGCTCCAACGACGGCTCGTACTCCAGCAAGAAGTTCGACGACCTGCTGGCCCAGGCCAACGGCGAGGCGGACATCCCCAAGGCCATCAAGCTCTACCAGGACGCCGAGAAGGTCCTGATCCAGGACATGCCGGGCATCCCGCTGTGGTACCAGAACGGTAGCGGTGCCTACTCCGACAAGGTGGACAACGTGACCCTGGACGCGTTCAGCGTCCCGGTGTTCAAGGACATCACCGTCAAGTAAGTGGCAGACGGGCCTTCCTGCACCACCGGAGGGCCCGTCAGCCATGCCCAGCAGGAGACGGCAGCCCACACGGCTCACATCCGTAGACCTCGGCTGCCGTCTTCGGAAACCTTGAAGGAGTTCCCATGGGGCGCTACGTCATCAGACGACTGCTCCAGATGATCCCGGTCTTCCTCGGGACCACGTTCCTCATCTTCGCGATGGTCTACGCGTTGGGCGATCCCGTCGCGGCCATGTTCGGTGACAGAGCGCCCGACCCGGCGACGCTCGCCCGGATCCGCTCGGAGTTGAACCTCGACAAGCCACTGGTGGAGCAGTACCTGCTCTACATGGGCAACATCTTCAGCGGCGACTTCGGCCAGGCCTTCAACGGCCAGCCGGTCACCGAGCTGATGGGTGAGGCGTTCCCGGTGACCATGCGGCTCACCCTGGTCGCCGTCACCATCGAGATCGTCCTCGGCATCGGTCTCGGCCTCGTCGGCGGTCTGCGCCGCGGCAAGCTGGTCGACACCCTGACGCTGCTCGCCACGCTGGTCGTGATCTCGATCCCGGTGTTCGTCATCGGCTATCTGGCGCAGTACTTCCTCGCCGTCGAATGGGACATCATCGATCCGGCGGTGTCGTCCGAGGCGACGTACTCGGAGCTGATCGTCCCCGGCTTCGTGCTGGCCGGTCTCTCGCTCGCCTACATCACCCGGCTCACCAGAGCCTCGGTCGCGGAGAACCTGCGCGCCGACTACCTGCGCACGGCGAAGGCCAAGGGTCTGCCGAAGCGCCGGGTGATCGGTGTCCACCTGCTCCGCAACTCGCTCATCCCGGTGGTCACCTTCATCGGAACCGATGTCGGTTCGCTGATGGGCGGTGCCATCGTCACCGAGCGGATCTTCAACATCAAGGGTGTGGGCTTCCAGCTCTGGAACGGCGTGCTCCGTGGCAACTCGCCCACCGTGGTCGGCTTCGTGACGATCCTGGTGCTCGTCTTCCTCCTGGCCAACCTGCTCGTCGACCTGCTCTACGCGGTCTTGGACCCGAGGATCCGGTATGCCTGACCAGATCGAGATCGCTCCCGTCGCCAAGGCGGACGCCGCCACCGCGGCCGTTCCCGGCGCCGCCAAGCCGGGTTCCGACTGGGAGAAGCCGCGCAGCCTGTGGAACGACGCCTGGCGTCAGCTGCGCCGGAACCCCGTCTTCGTCATCTCGACGCTGATGATCCTGGTGCTCGTCACCATGGCGATCTGGCCGGGGCTGTTCACCTCCACCGACCCGCGCGAGTGCGTGCTCGGCAAGTCGCGCCAGGGCAGCGAGTCCGGGCACCCCTTCGGGTTCGACCTGCAGGGCTGTGACGTGTACGCGCGCACCGTCTACGGTGCCCGTGCCTCGGTCACCGTCGGCATCTGCGTGACCATCGGCGTCGCGCTGCTCGGCGGCATCCTGGGGGGCCTCGCCGGCTACTTCGGCGGCTGGTGGGACTCCATCCTGTCCCGGATCACCGACATCTTCTTCGGTATCCCGCTGCTCCTGGGCGGCCTGGTCTTCCTCTCGGTGATCGAGGGCGGCAGCGTCTGGACGGTCATCGGGTTCATGATCGCGCTGAGCTGGCCGCAGATCGCCCGTATCGCGCGGAGTTCGGTGATCACCGTCAAGCAGCAGGACTACGTCCAGGCCGCCCGCGCTCTCGGCGCCGGCACCACCCGGATCCTGCTGCGGCACATCCTGCCGAACGCGGTCGCCCCGGTGATCGTGGTGGCCACCATCGCCCTGGGCATGTACATCTCGATCGAGGCGACCCTGTCCTACCTGGGCGTGGGTCTCAAGCCGCCGACCGTCTCGTGGGGCCAGGACATCTCCGCGGCCGCACAGCAGTACCGCAACGCGCCGCACATGCTGCTGTGGCCGGCCGGCGCGCTCAGCGTCACGGTGCTGTCCTTCATCATGCTCGGCGACGCGGTGCGCGACGCCCTCGACCCCAAGCTGCGCTGAGGGAGGCGTACGTGACCACCATCGAGAAGAC
The DNA here is from genome assembly GCF_044327625.1 of Streptomyces sp. NPDC018031. Classification (NCBI taxonomy): domain Bacteria; kingdom Bacillati; phylum Actinomycetota; class Actinomycetes; order Kitasatosporales; family Streptomycetaceae; genus Streptomyces; species Streptomyces sp. NPDC018031. The sequence continues at coordinate 672,691 of NZ_JBIRFT010000001.1, read as the reverse complement.
CAGTGCGGTCCCGGCGCCACGTGCCGGGGGTGACAACGACACTCCGCTGCTGGAGGTCCGCGACCTGCACGTGGAGTTCCACACCCGGGACGGCGTGGCCAAGGCCGTCAACGGCGTGAACTACACCGTCAACGCGGGCGAGACGCTCGCCGTGCTCGGCGAGTCCGGCTCCGGCAAGTCGGTGACGGCGCAGGCCATCATGGGCATCCTCGACATGCCGCCCGGAAAGATCCCGCAGGGCGAGATCCTCTTCCGCGGCGAGGACATGCTCAAGATGTCCGAGGAGCAGCGGCGGAAGATCCGCGGCCGGCGGATCGCCATGATCTTCCAGGACGCGCTCTCCTCGCTGAACCCGGTGCTCTCCGTCGGCTACCAGCTGGGCGAGATGTTCCGGGTCCACCAGGGCCTGTCCCGCAAGGAAGCGAAGGCGAAGTCCATCGAGCTGATGGACCGGGTGCGCATCCCCGCCGCCAAGGAGCGGGTCAGCGACTACCCGCACCAGTTCTCCGGCGGTATGCGGCAGCGCATCATGATCGCGATGGCGCTGGCCCTGGAGCCGGACCTGATCATCGCGGACGAGCCGACCACGGCGCTGGACGTGACGGTGCAGGCCCAGGTGATGGACCTGCTCGCGGAGCTCCAGCGCGAGTTCAACATGGGTCTGATCCTGATCACCCACGACCTGGGTGTGGTGGCGGACGTCGCCGACAAGATCGCGGTGATGTACGCGGGCCGGATCGTGGAGACCGCGCCGGTGCACGAGCTGTACAAGCGGCCCGCGCACCCGTACACCCGCGGCCTGCTCGACTCCATCCCGCGGCTGGACCAGAAGGGCCAGGAACTCTTCGCGATCAAGGGTCTGCCCCCGAACCTGCTCAAGATCCCTTCGGGCTGCGCCTTCAACCCGCGCTGCACCAAGGCGCAGGACATCTGCCGCTCCGACGTGCCGGTCCTGCACCAGGTCACCGAGCGGGACGGCGCGGAGCTGCCGGGACGCGGCAGCGCGTGCCACTTCTGGAAGGAGACGATCCATGGCTGAGCTCAAGAAGAACGACAAGGCCGTGGACGAGCAGGTCGACGCCACTCCGAACACGACCGAGGTCGAGGAGGTGGACGCCGCCACCGTCGAGGAGGCGGTCGCGGCCATCGACGCCCCGGTCGAGCGCGGCGAGCCGATCCTCCAGGTCCGCAACCTGGTCAAGCACTTCCCGCTGACCCAGGGCATCCTGTTCAAGAAGCAGATCGGCGCGGTCAAGGCCGTCGACGGTGTCTCCTTCGACCTCTACCAGGGCGAGACCCTGGGCATCGTCGGCGAGTCCGGCTGTGGCAAGTCCACCGTCGCCAAGCTGCTGATGACCCTGGAGACCGCCACCGCCGGCGAGGTCTTCTACAAGGGCCAGGACATCACCAGGCTGTCCGGGCGGGCGCTGAAGGCGGTCCGCCGGAACATCCAGATGGTGTTCCAGGACCCCTACACCTCGCTCAACCCGCGGATGACGGTCGGCGACATCATCGGGGAGCCCTTCGACATCCACCCCGAGGTGGCGCCGAAGGGCGACCGGGTCCGCAAGGTCCAGGAACTCCTGGACGTGGTGGGCCTGAACCCGGAGTACATCAACCGGTACCCGCACCAGTTCTCCGGCGGACAGCGGCAGCGCATCGGCATCGCCCGCGGCCTGGCGCTCAACCCGGAGATCATCATCTGCGACGAGCCGGTCTCGGCGCTGGACGTCTCCGTCCAGGCGCAGGTCGTGAACCTGATGGAGAAGCTGCAGGACGAGTTCAACCTCTCCTACATCTTCATCGCCCACGACCTGTCCATCGTCCGGCACATCTCCGACCGGGTCGGCGTGATGTACCTGGGCAAGATGGCCGAGATCGGTACCGACGTCGAGATCTACGACCACCCGACGCACCCCTACACCCAGGCGCTGCTGTCGGCGGTCCCGGTTCCCGACCCGGAGTCGCGCGAGGGCCGCGAGCGCATCATCCTCACCGGTGACGTGCCCAGCCCGGCCAACCCGCCGTCCGGTTGCCGCTTCCGCACCCGCTGCTGGAAGGCGGAGGCCAAGTGCGCCGAGGAGGTGCCGCTGCTGGCGGTGCCGGAGCGCTTCAAGGGGAAGAAGACCCCGGCGGCGCACGAGTCGGCGTGCCACTTCGCGGAGGAGAAGGACGTCGTGCACGCCTGACGCCCTCCGTCGAGGACCGACCCGAGGACGGCGCCCGGGGCCATGGGAGACCATGGTCCCGGGCGCCGTCCGCGTTCCGCCGTCTGCCTCTGGGGGCGGCCGCGCGCGGGCCGTCCGTCGGTGGGCCGGCCGCGCGCGGGCCGTGCATCGTCGGGCCGGCCTCGCGCGCTGGGCGTTGGCGGGCCGGCCTCCTCCGCGCCGGCCGCGGCTGGCCCGCTCCGACCGTGACCGGCGCGGAGGCCGCCGGCGCACCGCCGCTCCGCCGGGTGGGGCGCGGTATTTCCCGGCGCCGGTCCGGCGCCTGCGGGCAGACTGACGGCATGACCGAGCAATCCGACCCCACCGGGCCGCGCCCGCTGCTGCGCCGCGCCGGCGACGGCGAGCTGATCGACGTGGCCGGGGTGGCCCACTTCTTCCGGCTCACCGCCGAGCACACCGAAGGCCGCTTCGCCTGCGAGGAGTTCACCCTCGACCCCGGCATCGTCGGCGCCCGGCCGCACGTCCACCACGCGCACGACGAGTACTTCTACGTCCTGGCGGGGGAACTGACGCTGCACCACGGGGACGGGGAGGTGACGGCGGGTCCGGGGGACCTGCTGGCCGCGGTCCGGGGCACCCCGCACGGGTTCCGCAACGCCGGCACCGAACCGGTACGCGCCCTGTGCCTCTACACGCCCGCGGGCTACGAAGGCTACTTCCGCGAGGTGCACGCCGCGGTCGCGGCCGGCGCCGAGGTGACGGACGAACTGCTCGCCGAGTTCCGGGGCCGCTTCCGCACCACCTCGTACGACGGGTAGCCGTCGGGGGACGAGTAGGAACGGACCAGGGAACCGGTGTTGCTGTCAGAAGTTTTGACAGGCGGTGATCCGGGTCATGCCAGGCCGGTGACGCGAGGACGAAGCCTTCGAGTGGGAGTGGTGAGGCACCGGCCTCCCCCTGGATGAGCGCGGTGGAGAGCCGCAGGGATGTCGAGTTCCACTCGATGAAGGCTGGTGCGCTCCTTCCGGTCAGGAACATAGCTGCTGCACCAGGGCGAGGTTGTCACCCATTCGGTCGCTGACCGTCTTGTAGTAGTCGCGCAGTTGGTCACCACGCCAGGTGTCGCCGGAGTTGTCCGCGTACTCGATGTCGTTGAGTGTGCTTCTCAACTCCTCCGTGTCGTCGGCTAGATCGTTGATCGCCCTGGAGACCTCCGCGTCGTCGGCGTCGGACGCCGCGGATTCGAGGTCGACCTCCAGGTCGATGAACGCGCTGGTGCCGACGGCCGGAGCTTTGCCGAACTCGGTGATGGCGGCCAGTGCGTCCTCGCATCCCGCCGGCAGTGTCTCCTCAGGCTCAGGGGTGTACGCGGGTTCGGGGGCGCGGGTCGGCTGACGAGGAGCCGGCGCACCTTCGGACGAAGGTGTCTTGCTCGCGCTCGCCGACGCCGTCGGCTTCTCGGCCAGTTGCGACTCGAGCCAGTCGAAGAACTTGGCCGGGCCGATCACGAGGACGACAGCGGCGGCGGCCGCGGCGAGGTAGCCGAGCCATGCGTAGTCCGAGCCGGAACTCGGGGGTGGGGCAGTGTCGGGCTTCGGGGACGGCTTCTTCTGGGCCGGAGGCCGCTTCGCGGCCGTCGGCGGCTTCTTGCCGTCCGGGAGCTGCTTCGTCGGCTTCGGCGCGGGACGCTTCTCCGTCGTGGCCGTCGCGCTGTGCTTCTCGGGCTCTGCGGAGCCCCTGGACTTCTTCGGTTTCTCCGGCTTCTTGTACTTCGCCGTGTCGTATGCCGCCAGAGTGCTGACCACGGGGGCGGGGAGCCAGCCGCGTGCGAGGTCGAGGGTCTCGCGCTCGGCGCGGCGGGCGGCGTAAGCCATGATCCGGTCGAGGGTGGGTCGTTCGGGGGGTTCCTTGGCGAGGCAGCGGCGGACGAGACCGCGCAGTGGCGCCGGGCAGGCGTCGAGTTCGGGGTCCTCGTGCAGAATCCGGTAGAAGAGCGCCTCGGTGTTGCCCTCTCCGAAGGCTGCCTGGCCGGTCGCCGCGTACACGGCGAGGCCCCCGAGGGCGAATACGTCTGTCGGGGGGCCGGCGGAGCGGCCACGTACCTGCTCCGGGGCCATGTACGCAGGTGTGCCGATCCGCAGGCCGGTGGTAGTCGCGGAGGTCGCGTTCGCGGCGTGGGCGATGCCGAAGTCGATGACCCGGGGGCCGTCGTCGGCGAGCAGGATGTTCGCCGGCTTGAGGTCGCGGTGCACCAACCCGCAGGCGTGTACGGCCATGAGGCCCTCGGCAACGCCGGCGATCAGCCGGAAGACGGTGGCCAGTGGGAGCGGCCCGTGCTCGGCGACGGCCTGGGCGAGCGAAGGTCCTGGTACATAGGCGGTGGCCAGCCAGGGCAGGCTCGCCTCGCTGTCCGCGTCCACCACGGGGGCGGTGTAGAGGTCCTCGACGCTGCGGGCCGCCTTGATTTCCCGTTTGAAGCGGCGGCGGAATTCCGGGTCGTGCGCGTAGTCGGGCCGTACGACCTTCACGGCGAGCGGCCTGCCGCCGGGGGAGAAGGCCAGATACACGCGGCCCATGCCGCCGGAGCCGATCCGGGCCCGTAGTGCGTAGCCGCCGACGGTGTCCGGATCGTCGGCCTCGAGCGCGGAGAATCTACCAGTCATCGGCCCCCCGTACGGTCACGGAGCCGCTCACGGTAACAGGTAGTAGATATTTTTTCTAGAAAAATTTCCCACTTGATCTCTCGGTGTTCCTGACTCGGGCGTACGATTCGAGCGTGCCCCCTAAGCAGCAGCGCGGCGAAGCCACCATCGACCGGCTCCTCTCCGCGGCACTCAACGTGTACGCCGAGTCCGGCCATGAGGGATTCACGGTGCAGGCCGTCCTCAAGACCAGTGGCATCAGCGCCGGCAGCCTGTACCACCACTTCGGCAACTTCGACGGGCTGGCCGCGGCCCTCTACGCCCGCTGCATGAAGCAGTTGTTCGAGCAGATGACCACCGCTTTGGCGCGTTCACACACCGGCCGAACGGGCGTCCAGGCGCTCGTCACAGCCTATCTGCGCTTCACCGAGGAACATGCGGACGCCGCGCTTTTCCTCCACGCCTCTGCGTACGCCGGTTACCTCAACGCACACGCCGAGGAAATCCGCGCGGTCAAAGAACCCCTGCGTCAGACCATCACCGCGTGGCTGAGCCCGCGGATCGCGGCGGGGGAGATCGCACCCATCCCCGAGTCGTTGATCGAGGCAGTTGTCATCGGGCCGATCGCCGAGGTTGCGCGGCGTTGGCTGTCCAGCACCTACGACGCCGACCTCGACGAGGCTCAACGGGTCCTGCCCGAACTGATCTGGCGGTCCCTGAGCCTGGACGGGCGCTGAGGTCGGCGAAGTCCTTCCGTCCGCCCGGCCACCTGAGGCTGCCGGCCGGGCCAGTGCCCCCGTCCCGGACCGGCAGCCCACACCCCGTCAGTTCAGGTCAGGGGCCGCCCAGCGCGGTGATGAGCTTGCGGGCGCCCCGCGAGGCAGGTTAACGATCAAGGAGCGCGCGGTGCCCACCAACTTTCCGAGCGAGGACCAACGACGGCGCTGCGGCCGGTTCGCGGAAGACTCGGACGAGGGACAGCTCGCCGGTTCCTTCCTGCTCGACCAGACCGCCCGGCGCCGGGCGATGGCCGCCAAGGGCGCGCGGAACAGGATTGGCTGGGCGGTCCAGCTTGGAACCGTCCGGTACCTGGGGACGTTCCTGGACAACCCCGAACAGGTGCCCGCCGTGGTGGTCGACTACGTCGCCGAACAGCTGGGCCTGGACCCGGCCGAGTTCGTCGGCTACGGCACGAGAGAGACCCGCTGGGACCACCAGGAGCAGATCCGCGAGGGCTACGGGTACACGAAGTTCGAGTTCGACCAGTGGTTCGCGCTGGCCCGCTGGATGTACCAGCGGGCGTGGATCGGCTCCGAGCGCCCTACCCTGCTCTTCGACCTGGCCACCAAGCGGCTGGTCGACAAGAAGGTGGTGCTGCCCGGGGTGACGGTGCTGGAACGCCTGGTCTCCGGTTCGCGCGAACGCGCCGAGAAACGCCTGTGGGCCACGCTCGCCGCCGCCCCGACCGAGGAGCAGGCCGCCGGGTTGCAGGGACTGGTCATCGTCCCCGTGGGCAAGCGGCTGTCCGAGCTGGACCGGCTGCGGCGCTCACCGAGGGACATCACCGCGCGCGGCGTGGGCAAGGCCCTGGAGCGGTACGAGGCGCTGAACGCCTTCGGCGGCACCGTGTGGGACTTGTCCGCGATCCCCCCGGGACGGCTCCAGGCGCTGGTGCGCTTCGCGCGGGCGGCCCGCGCGCAGGCCGTCTCCGACCTCGCCGGGGACCGGCGTCTGGCCACCCTGGTGGCGTTCGCCGTGGTGATGCCGCAGATCGCCGCGGATGAGGCGATCGAGGTGTTCGACCTGGTGATGGGCGACCTGATCCGCTCGTCCAGTACCAAGATGACCAAGCAGCGGCTGCGGACGCTGAAGGACCTGGACGCCGCCGGGATCCTGCTGCGCCAGGCGTGGATCGCGGTGTGCGGGACGGCCGCCGACCCGAGGGCGACATCCGGGCGATGCTCGACACCATGGACGTCGGCCCGTTCCACGCCGCCGCGGAGACGCTCAAGCTCCTCGCGCAGGAGCCCGACGACGGCGCCGAGCAGATGCTGGCCGCCCGCTACAACACCATCGCCCGGTTCCTGCCCGACCTGCTCAAGACGTTCGAGTTCGCCTCCAGCCCGGCCGGCGAGCCGGTGCTGGACGCGCTCGCGTTCGTGAAATCCCTCAAGGGACGGCGCCGCCCCATCCAGGGGCGGGAGGTACCGGCGAAGTTCCTCAACCCAGCCTGGCGGCGCCTGGTCTTCCCGCCCCCGCCGATGCCCGTGGGCAGCGTCGAGAAGCGCGCCCTGATCGTCGCCTCCACCGAGGCCCTGCGCACCGCCCTGCACCGGCACGAGGTGTACGTGCCGGGCCTGCGCAAGTGGGGCGACCCCAACGCCCAGCTGCTGAACGACACCGCGTGGGAGGCGGCCCGTTCCCGCGTCTGCGAGGAGCTCGACCTCGATGTGAAGCCGGACAGGATCTTGGAGGGCTGGACCGATCGCCTTGTGGCCGCCGTTCTCACCGCCGAGGCCACGAACGTCGGAGTCGAGCCGATCGTCCACGACGGCGTCGACGCGCTCAGCCGCGACCGGCTGTTCTGGGTCGAACAGAACTACCTGCGCGCCCAGACCCTCTCCCGGGCCAACGCCCGCCTCGTCGAGTACCACATGCGCCTGCCGCTGGTGCAGGCATGGGGCGGCGGGGAACTCGCCTCCGCCGACGGCCTGCGCTTCATCACCCCGATCCGCACCCTGAACTCCGGGCCGAACCCGAAATACTTCGGCACCCGCCGACGCGGCGTGACGTTCTACAACTTCCTCTCCGACCAGTTCAGCGGCCTGCACGGCATCCTGATCCCCGGCACCCAGCGCGATTCCTTCTACATCCTCGACGGCCTCCTGGAGCAGGAGACCGCGCTGCGCCCGGTCGAGATCACCTCCGACACGCACGGTTCATCCGAGATCGTCTTCGGGCTCTTCCGACTCCTGGGCTACCAGTTCTCCCCGCGCCTGGCCGACTCCGGCAGCGCCACCCTGTACCGGGCGGATGCGGACGCCGACTACGGACCGCTCGACCCGCTGACCCGCGACAAGGTCAACCTCAAGCAGATCACCAGCCACTGGGACGACGTCCTGCGCGTCGCCGGCTCCCTGCACTCCGGCACCATCAAAGCCTCCGAGGTCCTGCGCGTCCTCACCCCCGGCGGCAAGCCCACCCCCACCGGCAGGGCCGTCATGGAACTCGGCCGCCTGGACCGCAGCGCCTACCTGTCCTCGTACTTCACCGACGAACTCCTGCGACGCCGGGTCAACACCCAGCTCAGCCGGCAGGAATCCCGCCACGAACTCGCCCGGAAGATCTTCCACGGACAGAAGGGCGAACTCAGGCAGGCGTACAGGGAGGGGCCAGAAGACCAGCTCGGGGCACTGGGACTGATGCTCAACATCGTCGTCCTGTGGAACACGGTCTACTTCCAGAAGATCATCGAAGAGATGCGGGCTGAGGGCATCCACGTCCGTGACGAGGACGTCGCCCGACTCTCACCGCTGAAGTTCGCCCACATCAACTTCCACGGCCGCTACAGCTTCGCCCTGCCCACCGAGGTCCAGGACGGACAGCTCCGCTCCACACGCAAGCCCGAGGGCGCCAGCACCACGATCTAGGCAGGCCCGGCCGGCTCGTCCGACACTCGGGCGAGCCGGTAGCGGACCTTCTCGTGCGACAGGCCCGTCTGGGCGCCGATCTGCCGCAGCCCCCAGCCCTCCGCCTTCGCCGCGGCCATCCCACTGTCCAGGGCCTCGTCCGTCACCTCGCCCAGCGCCTCCCGCAGCTGAACGACCAGCCGCAGCCGGATCGGGGCGCCAGCTCATCCAGACCTGCGCAGAACCGCGCCACGTCCGCCTTCAGGAAACCGATCGTCGGGTCATTGCTCACCCGCACACCCTGGCCGCCCGGATCAAGGCCTGTCAAAACTTCTGACAGCAACACCGGTTTCCTGGTCCGTTCCTACTCGGACCCCCCGTCCGGCCCGGGGCGGCGCCCGGTCGGCCCAGGCCGCCGTCCGGGTCCGCTCCGGTGCCGTCCGGGTCCGCTCCCGTGCCGCCCGGTCCGCTCCGGTGCCGCCCGGGGTGCCGTGACCGAGTGCCTTGACCGGGTGGTGTGAACGGGCGCCGTGATCGGGTGGTGTGAACGGGCGCCGTGATCGGGTGGTGTGAACGGGCGCTGTGACCGGGTGTCGTGAACAGGCGCCGTGACCGGGTGGTGGCCGGGGGCGGCCGGCTCCCGGTGTCCCGCGGGCGGCGACCGTCCAGAGGCACCCGCCGCCCGCGGCGCGGGGTTCAGTCCAGCCGGTCGCCGAGCGACTCCAGCAGCGTGCGCAGAACGTCCGCGAGCGACTCCCGCTCGGCGCCGCCCAACGCGGCGAGCAGGCGTTCCTGGGTCTCGACGTGGTCGGGCAGCGCCGCGTCGATGAGCGCGCGGCCCTCCTCGGTGAGGGTGACCAGGACGACCCGCCGGTCCGTCTCGCCGGGGGAGCGGGTCACCAGGCCGCGGGCCTGCAGGCGGTCCAGCCGCTGGGTGATCGCACCCGAGGTGACCATCGACGCCAGCATCAGCTCGGCGGCGGTCAGCCCGTGCGGCGGGTCGCTGCGCCGCAGCGTGGCCAGGACGTCGAAGGACGCCGGGTCGAGGCCGTGCTCGGCGAAGGTGCGGCGCTGCGCGGCGTCGACCAGCCGGGCGAGCCGTTTCATCCGGCCGAGCACCGCCATCGGCGACACATCCAGGTCCGGGCGCTGCGCGTGCCACTGCTCCAGTACGCGGTCGACGTGATCGGTCATCGGCGCAGTCTAACCAGATGTCTTAGCGATGAGGGACTAGTCAGACGTCTTAGCGATGAGGTACTTTATCTTAGTGCTAAGTAATCGGATCGGGATCATCCTGGTGACCGCGCTGGCGCCCGCCATCTGGGGCACCACCTATCTGGTCACCACCGAGCTGCTGCCACCGGACCGGCCGCTGCTCGCCGCGACCGTGCGCGCCCTTCCGGCGGGCCTGCTGCTCGTGCTGCTCACCCGGCGGCTGCCGCAGGGCGCCTGGTGGTGGCGGGCCATGGTGCTCGGCGCGTTGAACATCGGGGTCTTCTTCGCCCTGCTGTTCGTCGCCGCCTACCGGCTGCCCGGCGGGGTCGCCGCGACCATCACCGCGCTCCAGCCGCTGCTGGTGGCCGGTCTCGCCGCCGGTCTGCTCGGTGAGCGGCTGACCCGGCGCATCGTCCTCGCCGGTCTCGCCGGAGTGGCGGGGGTCAGCGTGCTGGTGCTGCGGGCCGACGCCCGGATGGACGCCCTCGGCGTCGCGGCCGCGCTCGGCAGCGCGGTCGTCATGGCCACCGGGGTCGTACTGAGCAAGCGGTGGACGTCGCCCGCGCCGCTGCTGGCCACCACCGGCTGGCAGCTGGTCGCCGGCGGGCTGCTGCTGCTGCCGGTCACCCTGCTGGTGGAGGGGCCGCCGCCGGCCGGGCTCACCGGGGAGAACCTCGCGGGATACGCCTACCTCGCCACCATCGGCGCGGCCCTGGCCTACGCGCTGTGGTTCCGCGGCATACGCGCCCTCTCTCCGACCGACGTCACCTTCCTGGGGCTGCTCAGCCCGCTGGTCGCCACCACGCTCGGCTGGCTCGCCCTCGACCAGCGGCTGACCGTGCCGCAGGCGCTGGGCGGCCTGGTGGTGCTGGCGGCGCTGGTCTCGGCGCAGACCGGCAGGAAGCCGGCCCGGGCGCCGGAGTCGGTCCCGGTGGCGGCGTCCGTCCCGGAGCCGGCCCCGGAGCCGTCCGGTGAGGTGCCGTCCGGTGCCGGTCCGTCGGGTGGCACCCCGTCCGTTTCATCGACTTCATCGACTTAATCGTCTGCAACGTCTGCATCGTCATCGAGGAGCTGAGAGCTGTGCGTATCGTCGTGTTCGGAGCGGCGGGAAGTGTGGGAAGCCGGGTGGTGGCCGAGGCGCTGTCCCGCGGGCACGAGGTGACCGCGGTGGTCCGTGACCCGGCCCGGTTCGGCGAGCTGCCCGCCGGGGCCGCGGCCCGGGTGGGCGACGCCTCGGACGCCGCGGTGGTGGCCGGACTGAGCACCGGTCAGGACGTGGTCATCGGGGCCACCCGGCCGGCGCCCGGCAGTGAGCGGGAGCTGGTCGCGGTCGCCGGGGCGCTGCTGGCCGGCGCGGCGACGGCCGGGGCGCGGCTGCTGGTGGTCGGCGGTGCCGGCAGCCTGGTGGTGCCGGGCACCGGAGGAGCCACCGTGGTCGACGCCCCCGACTTCCCGCCGAGCTGGCGGGGGATCGCGCTCGCCTGCAACGACCAGCTCGCGGCCTGCCGTGCCGACACCCGGGCCGACTGGGCCTATCTGAGCCCGGCCGCCCTCCTGGAGCCGGGGGTGCGCACCGGCGCGTACCGGCTGGGCGCCGATGAGCTGGTGGTCGACGCGGACGGCAACTCGTCCATATCCATGGAGGACCTGGCGGTCGCGCTGATCGACGAGGCCGAGCGGCCCCGTCACCACCGGACCCGGTTCACGGTCGGCTACTGACCCCGGCCGGGGCCGCGGGCCGGCCGGTCCGCCGGGGGAGTGAGCGCCGCCGGGGGCGCGTGAGCCACCGGAGGGGCGGGTCGTCCGCCCCTCCCGGGGACCGCCGCCCCGGCGGACCGGTCGCGGCGGACGCCCCGGCCGTCTGCTGGTCCAACGGGGGCAACACCCGCCGCACCTGTCTGATAAGGGTGCATTTCATACCTTTTTAAGGTCTCATGTGGGTTCTGAGCACCGTACGAACCCGGGACCTGAGGAGGCACTCCATGCGCGGAGCCACGCCTACCGGCGCACGAACCCGCCCACGTGCCAGCGTGCGCACCAAGTGGGCCGCCTGCGCGGTGGCGGTGGCCGCGGCGGCCACCGCCTGCGGGGGCGGGGACGGCGGAGGTTCCGGCGGAGACGGTGGCACGGTCCGGGCCTCCTGGGGCGACCCGCAGAACCCTCTGGAGCCGGCCAACACCAACGAGGTCCAGGGCGGCAAGGTCCTCGACATGATCTTCCGGGGGCTCAAGCGCTACGACCCGAAGACCGGCGAGGCCAAGGACATGCTGGCCGAGCGCATCGACACCGCCGACCAGCGGAACTACACCGTCACCGTCAAACCCGGCTGGACCTTCAGCAACGGTGAGAAGGTCACCGCGAAGTCCTTCGTGGACGCCTGGAACTACGGCGCCTACCTCGACAACCAGCAGCGCAACGCCTACTTCTTCGAGTACATCCAGGGCTACGACAAGGTCCACCCCGCCGAGGGCAAGCCGACCGCCAAGACCCTCTCCGGCCTCAGGGTGACGGGCGACCGGACCTTCACCGTCGCCCTCACCCAGAAGTTCTCCACCTGGCCCGAGACACTGGGGTACAACGCCTTCGCCCCGCTGCCCCAGGCGTTCTTCGACGACCACGACGCGTGGGTGAAGAAGCCGGTCGGCAACGGGCCGTACCTGGTGGACTCGTACACCAGGGGCTCGGTGATGAAGCTCCGCAAGTGGGACGGCTACCAGGGCTCCGACAAGGCCCAGAACGACGGGGTCGACCTGCGCGTCTACACCGACAACAACACCGCCTACACCGACCTCCAGGCCGGCAACCTGGACCTGGTCGACGACATCCCCGCCTCGCAGCTCACCAACGTCAAGGGCGACCTGGGCGACCGGTACATCAACCAGCCCGCCGGCATCCTGCAGACGCTCGCCTTCCCGTTCTACGACGACGACTGGAACGGCCCCGACTCCGACCAGCTGCGCCGCGGCATCTCCATGGCGATCAACCGCAAGCAGATCACCGACCGGATCTTCCAGCAGACCCGCACCCCGGCCACCGACTGGACCTCCCCGGTCCTCGGGGCGGACGGCGGCTACCAGGCCGGCCTCTGCGGCGAGGCCTGCGAGTACAACCCCGACCAGGCGAAGAAGCTGATCGAGGAGGGCGGCGGGCTGCCCGGCGGCCGGCTCACCATCACCTACAACTCCGACACCGGCTCCCACAAGGACTGGGTGGACGCGGTGTGCAACAGCATCAACAACGCCCTGGACGAGTCCAAGGCGTGCGTCGGGAACCCGGTCGGCACCTTCGCGGACTTCCGCAACCAGATCACCGACCAGCAGATGAAGGGCCCGTTCCGGGCGGGCTGGCAGATGGACTACCCGCTGATCCAGAACTTCCTCCAGCCGCTCTACTACACCAACGCCTCCTCCAACGACGGCAAGTGGAGCGACAAGCAGTTCGACGACCTGGTCGACCAGGCCAACGCCGAGTCCGACACCGCCAAGGCGGTCTCCACCTTCCAGCAGGCCGAGAAGGTGGTCCGGGACCAGATGGCCGCCATCCCGCTGTGGTACCAGAACGGCAGCGCGGGCTACTCCGACCGCCTCAGCGAGGTGGCGCTCAACCCCTTCAGCGTCCCGGTCTACGACGAGATCAAGGTCAGCTGACCGCATGGGCCGCTATGTGATCCGGCGGCTGCTCCAGATGGTCCCGGTGTTCATCGGCAGCACGTTCCTCATCTTCTTCATGGTGTACGCGCTCGGGGACCCGGTCGCCGCGCTCTTCGGGGACCGGGCCCCGGACCCGGCCACCGCGGCCCGGATCCGCTCCGAGCTCTACCTCGACGAGCCACTGTGGAAGCAGTACCTGCACTACATGGGGCAGATCTTCCAGGGCGACTTCGGCACCGCCTTCAACGGCGACGAGGTACTCGACCTGATGCGCACCTCGTTCCCCGTCACCCTGCGGCTCACCCTGGTCGCGATCGCCATCGAGATCCTCGTCGGCATCACCCTCGGCGTCCTCAGCGGGCTCCGCCGGGGCCGCACCCTGGACACCTCCGTGCTGCTGCTCACCCTGGTCGTCGTCTCCATCCCGACCTTCGTCAGCGGCTACGTGCTCCAGTACCTGCTGGGCGTGAAGTGGAACTGGGTGAGCCCCTCGGTCTCGCCCGAGGCCCCGTTCGACGAACTGCTGCTGCCCGGGGTGGTGCTCGCCCTCACCTCCCTGGCGTACGCCACCCGCCTCACCCGTACCTCGATCGCCGAGAACGTCCGCGCCGACTACCTGCGCACCGCCGTCGCCAAGGGGCTGCCCCGCCGCCGCATCGTCACCCGCCACCTGCTCCGCAACTCGCTGATCCCGGTGATCACCTTCATCGGCACCGACATCGGCGCCCTGATGGGCGGCGCCATCGTCACCGAGCGGATCTTCAACATCCACGGCGTGGGATACCAGCTCTACCAGGGCATCCTGCGGCAGAACTCCCCCACCGTGGTCGGCTTCGTGACCATCCTCGTCATCGTCTTCCTGCTGGCCAACCTGCTCGTCGACCTCCTCTACGCCGTGCTCGACCCGAGGATCCGCTATGCCTGAGCAGCCCTACGACCCCAAAGAGGCCATCGCGCCCACCGGCGGCGGCGCGATGGACCTGGCGACCGGCGAGGCCGAGAGCCTGGAGCGGGGGCCCGGCCACGGCCAGGGCCCCCCACCCACCACCAAGGTCCGCAGCCTGTGGTCCGACGCCTGGCACGACCTGGTCCGCAACCCGATCTTCGTGATCTCCGCCCTGATCATCCTGTTCCTCGTGGTGATCGCGATCTGGCCGCAGGCCATCGCGAGCGGCGACCCCCTCAAATGCAACCTGGACAAGGCCCAGGAGGGCTCCCAGCCCGGCCACCCCTTCGGCTACGACACCCAGGGCTGCGACGTCTACACCCGCACCGTGTACGGCGCCCGCGCCTCCATCACCGTCGGCATCTGCGCCACCGCCGGGGCCGCCCTGCTCGGCAGCGTCCTCGGCGGGCTGGCCGGCTTCTTCGGCGGCTGGGGGGACGCGCTGCTCTCCCGGGTCGCCGACATCTTCTTCGGCATCCCCATCGTCCTGGGCGGCCTGGTCTTCCTCTCCGTGGTCACCAGCGGCTCCATCTGGCCGGTCGTCGGCTTCATCGTGCTGCTGGGCTGGCCGCAGATCTCCCGGATCGCACGCGGCTCGGTGGTGACCGCCCGGCAGCACGACTACGTCCAGGCCGCCCGGGCGCTCGGCGCCGGCAACACCCGCATGCTGCTCCGGCACATCACCCCCAACGCCGTCGCCCCGGTCATCGTGGTCGCCACCATCGCCCTGGGCACCTACATCGCGCTGGAGGCCACGCTGTCCTTCCTCGGCGTCGGCCTGAAACCGCCCACCGTCTCCTGGGGCATCGACATCTCCAACGCCTCCACGCACATCCGCAACGCCCCCCACATGCTGCTGTGGCCGGCCGGCGCGCTGAGCGTCACGGTGCTGGCGTTCATCATGCTCGGCGACGCGGTGCGCGACGCCCTCGACCCCAAACTGCGCTGAGGAGCGGGCAGATGACCATCTCGGAGGAGCCGGTGGCGGGGCCCGCGGCGGCGGCACCCCTGCTGGACGTGCGCGAGCTGTACGTGGAGTTCCGCACCCGGGACGGCGTGGCCAAGGCCGTCAACGGGGTGACCTACGACGTGGCCGCGGGCGAGACGCTCGCGGTGCTCGGCGAGTCCGGCTCCGGCAAGTCGGTGACCGCCCAGGCGATCATGGGCATCCTCGACTCCCCGCCCGGCTTCGTCACCGGCGGCCAGGTCGTCTTCCAGGGCCAGGACCTGCTCCGGGCGAGCCCGGAGGAGCGCCGCAAGGTGCGCGGCGCGAAACTCGCGATGATCTTCCAGGACGCGCTGTCCTCCCTCAACCCGGTGCTCTCGGTCGGCGCCCAGCTCGGCGAGATGTTCCGGGTCCACCAGGGGCTGTCCCGCAAGGAGGCCCGGGACCGGGCGACGGAACTGATGGACCGGGTGCGCATCCCCGCCGCCAGGGAGCGGGTCGGCGACTACCCGCACCAGTTCTCCGGCGGTATGCGGCAGCGCATCATGATCGCGATGGCGCTGGCGCTGGAGCCGGACCTGATCATCGCGGACGAGCCGACCACGGCGCTGGACGTGACGGTGCAGGCCCAGGTGATGGACCTGCTCGCGGAGCTCCGGCGCGAGTTCGGCATGGGTCTGATCCTGATCACCCACGACCTGGGTGTGGTGGCGGACGTCGCCGACAAGATCGCGGTGATGTACGCGGGCCGGATCGTGGAGACCGCGCCGGTGCACGAGCTGTACAAGCGGCCCGCGCACCCGTACACCCGCGGCCTGCTCGACTCCATCCCGCGGGTCGACCTCAAGGGCCGGGAGCTGTACGCCATCAAGGGCCTGCCGCCCAGCCTCACCGCCATCCCGCCCGGCTGCCCCTTCAACCCCCGCTGCCCGCGCGTCCAGGAGGTGTGCCGCACCGACCGGCCACCGCTGTACCCGGTGACCGAGGACGACGGCACCGAACTGCCGGGCCGGGCCAGCGCCTGCCACTTCTGGAGGGACGAGCTCCATGACCGCTGAGGCGTCCGGCCCGGCGCCCGCCCCCGGGGCCGAGCCCATCCTCGAAGTCCGCGATCTGGCGAAGCTCTACCCGCTCACCCAGGGCATCGTCTTCAAGAAGAAGATCGGCGCGGTCCGGGCGGTGGACACCGTCTCCTTCGCCCTGGCGCGCGGCGAGACCCTGGGCATCGTCGGCGAGTCGGGCTGCGGCAAGTCCACCGTCGCCCGGCTCCTGGTCCACCTGGAGCGGCCCACCGCCGGGACGGTCCGCTTCAAGGGCGAGGACATCACCAGGCTGTCCGGGCGCGCGCTGAAGGCGGTCCGCCGCAACATCCAGATGGTGTTCCAGGACCCCTACACCTCGCTCAACCCGCGGATGACGGTCGGCGACATCATCGGGGAGCCCTTCGAGATCCACCCCGAGGCGGCACCGAAGGGCGACCGCCGCCGCAGGGTGCAGGAGCTGCTGGACGTGGTGGGGCTGAACCCGGAGTACATCAACCGGTACCCGCACCAGTTCTCCGGCGGACAGCGGCAGCGCATCGGCATCGCCCGCGGCCTGGCCCTCCGCCCCGAGATCATCGTGGCCGACGAGCCGGTCTCGGCGCTCGACGTCTCCGTGCAGGCCCAGGTCGTCAACCTGCTGGAGCGCCTCCAGGACGAGTTCGACCTGTCCTACATCTTCATCGCCCACGACCTGTCGGTGGTCCGGCACATCTCCGACCGGGTCGCCGTGATGTACCTCGGCCGCTTCGCCGAGATCGGCACCGACGCGCAGATCTACGAGCACCCCACCCACCCGTACACCCAGGCGCTGCTCTCCGCGGTCCCGGTGCCCGACCCCGACGCCCGCGCGGGCCGGGAGCGCATCCTGCTCTCCGGGGACGTGCCCTCCCCGGCCAACCCGCCCTCCGGCTGCCGCTTCCGCACCCGCTGCTGGAAGGCACGGGAGCGGTGCGCCCTGGAGGTGCCGCTGCTGGCCGTCCCCGCGGTCTTCCGCGGCACCGGCACCCCCGCGGAGCACGCCTCGGCCTGTCACTTCGCCGAGGAACGCCATGTGGTGCCGGTGCCGGGTGCGGGCGAGCCGCACGGTGCCCACAAGGCCGTCGGCCCCGACGACTTCCGGGGCGGCGGCGAGCCCCCCTCCCGCTCGCCGAACGACCCCTGATCATGGGCAAGCCCGGGATCTCACGGCCCGTGCGGCCGGGCTCACGGCCCGAGCGACCGGTCTCACGGCCCGTGAGCCCGTGCCGTGAGCGGCGACCGGCCCGCCACCGCGGCGGGCGGGGCCGGTGCGCCCGGCGTCGCTCAGTGGCAGTTGCGGGCGCCGCCCTCGCGCCCGGTCCACGAGCAGGAGTCCCGCAGGTCGCCGTTGGGCTTGACCAGCCGGGCCTTGTCGCCGGTGTTGTTCCAGACGTACGAGCCCCGGCCCCAGTACACGACGCCCGCCCCGTTGGTGCCCTTGCCGGTGCGGACCTTGACGGTCTTGCCGGCGCCGATCCGGTAGCTGCCGAAGGTGTAGGTGTAGCCGGTGTCGTCCTTGAGCTTGTAGCCCTTCAGCTGGACGGCCGAACCGGAGTTGTTGTGGATGTTCACCCACTCGGCGTTGAGCGAGGCGTTGGTACGGGTGTCCCGGCCCGGGCTGTCGTACTGGATGTAGCCCAGGTGCAGCCCGCCCTGGTGCGGGGCCGCGTGGGCGGCGGTGGCCGGCAGCAGCCCGGTGGCGAGCGCGGCGACGGCGGTGACGGCGGCGGGCAGGGCGGAACGTATGCGCAACGGAGGCTCCTGAGAAGTCACTCGGACGGAGTCGAGGGGCGGCGGCAGGAGCGTACACAAAATCTCCATGTAGTGATGAGGAGATGGAGATTCCGGTTGTCCCAGGGGCGAAAACCAGACACACGAACCGGCAGGAGGACACCGATGACCGCAGCGAGCAGGACCGACTTCCGATACGTCACGGCCATCCGCGCCACACCCGAACGCCTCTGGCAGGCCCTCACCGATCCCGCCCTCATCCGCCGCTACCACGAGAACACCGGCCCCGACTCCGACTGGGCCCCCGGCTCCCCGGTGCGCTGGAAGATGAGCCCCGACGGCGAGTACCGCGACTACGGCCAGCGGGTGCTGGCGGCGGAGCCCTTCCGCCGGCTCTCCTACACCTGGCACAACTACGAACCCGAGATCGCCGCCATGTTCGGCTGGAGCGACGAGACCCTCGCCGAGCTGCGCAAGGAGCCGATCTCCAAGGTGAGCTTCGAGATCGAGCCCCTCGGTGAGGTCGTCAGGCTGACCGTGGTGCACGACGACTTCGCCCCCGGCAGCGAGATGCTCAAGGGCGTCAGCGAGGGCTGGCCGTTCATCCTCTCCAGCCTCAAGACGCTCCTGGAGACCGGCGAACCCCTGCCGACGATCGACCCCGGCCCGCCGGACGCCTGACAGCCCGGGCGGCGGCGCCCGCTCAGCCCGCTCGCCTGCCCGCGCCCCGCTCCGCCCGCCCCTTGCGGCGCGACCCGAGCCGCCACCCTGCCGCTGTTCCTCCCGCCCTCGCGCCCTCCCGTCCGATGTGAGTACGGGTACTCATGATCGCGTCCGTGGCCGCCGCCTAGGATCACGTCCGGTAGTCCGTTGATCACGGAAGCGCGGGGGAATGGTGCCTTCGAGTAGGAGTGGGCGGGGCTCTTCACGAGATCCTGCGGCGGCAACTGAACGAGCCGGCCGGTGATTTCATCCGGGTCTGGAGAATCACGCAGGGGTCATAGCGGGCAGATATGGCGACGTCTCCCTGAATGCAGAGGCGCATTGGTGAAAAAGTGGGCTGGGAATCGGATCCGGGTGAGCTTGGCGCTGGTGAGCGTTGTGATGTTGACTGGAGGGTGCGCCTCGGTGGATGAAACCTCGAGCAAGCGTGAAAGTGAACCGGAGATGCGCAACAGTCGAGAAGTCGTGGACGAAGTGGGTCGACTGTCCAGTCGAATTCTGGAGATGACCCGGGTGAAGGCCAAGGTGACGGAGCCCGGCCCCTACGCATCCACGTGTCCAGGCAGTCGATATGAAGACGATCTGCGCTGGGTCAGGCATCCCTGGTCTATGTACGGGGTGGACCGGGAAATCCTCCAGAAGGGGTGGGAGAACCTTCTCCAACAGCTGCCCGAGCAGGGAGACTGGAAGGTGGTGCGCCGAGGGCGAGACAAAAGTAGGAATCGAAATCTTGAGCTTTATGCCGTGCATGTGAAGACACAGACAAAGCTCGAAGTGGCATGGTTGAGTGATCCCGGAGGCGACAAACCACTGCTTGAGGTGACCTTGTACTCAAGGTGCTATCGCATGTCCGTTGGTAAATCTACTGGCTCCTAAACCCTCCCGCACAAGGTTCGTCACTCTTCTGGGAAAAGACAGGCCGTGAGGTGTCCCTCGCCGTTGCCTTCCACCCGCACCAGTGGCGGTTCCTCCCGGGCGCACTGCTCGCGCGCCTTCCAGCAGCGGGTGCGGAAGCGGCAGCCGGAGGGCGGGTCGATGGGGGAGGGGACGTCGCCGGCCAGGCGGATGCGTGTCCGGCGGCCGGTTGCCTCCGGGCCGGCACCGCCGTGGCCCGCGCCACCGTCGCCCGCACCGCCGTCGCCCGCACCCCCGGCGTCGAGGAGTGCGTCGGCCTCGGGGACGGCGGAGAGCAGGGCGTGGGTGTACGGGTGCCGGGGCCGGGTGTAGATCGCCTCGCGGTCGCCGACCTCGACGATCCTGCCGAGGTACATCACCGCCACCCGCTGCGAGAAGTGCCGCACCACGGCGAGGTCGTGGGCGATGAAGAGGAACGCGATGCCCAGGTCCCGGCGCAGGTCCTGGAGCAGGTTGATGACCTGGGCCTGGATGGAGACGTCCAGGGCGGAGACCGGCTCGTCGGCGACGATCAGCCGGGGTTCCAGGGCCAGTGCGCGGGCGACTCCGATGCGCTGCCGCTGGCCGCCGGAGAACTCGTGCGGGAAGCGGTTGTAGTGCTCGGGGTTGAGGCCCACCGTCTCCAGCAGCTCGCGGACCCGCTTCTCCCGGCCGCCCGGCGGCCGGATGCCGTTGATCTCCATCGGGCCGGAGATGATGGTGCCGACGGTGTGGCGGGGGTTGAGCGACGAGTACGGGTCCTGGAAGATCATCTGGATCTGGGAGCGGACCGGTGCCAGCGCGCGGCGGCCGGCGTGGGTGATGTCCTGCCCCCGGTAGGTGAGGCTGCCCGAGGTCGGCTCCAGCAGCCGGGTCAGCAGCCGCCCGGTGGTGGACTTGCCGCAGCCGGACTCGCCGACCAGCCCGAAGCTCTCGCCTTCGTGGACGGTCAGATCGACGCCGTCGACGGCCCGGACCGCGCCGACGCGCCGTTTGATCGGGAAGCCGCCCATCACCGGGAAGTGCTTGACCAGTTGCCGCGCGACCAGGAGTTCCTCGCTCATCGGCCCCTCCGGAGGTTCCGCCGCTGCTCGGCGTTGAGGTGGCAGGCGGCCCCCCGGCCGCCGGGGGACAGGTCCGCGGGCAGCGCGGGCCGTTCGGTGGCGCAGCGGCCCCGGACCGGGGCGGCCGGTCCGGGGTCCGCGTCGCCGCCGGGGTCCGCCGCGGGGCCCGCGGCGGCGGTGCCGACCTCGCCGGTGAAGCCGCACCGGGGGTGGAAGGCGCAGCCGGACGGCGGGGCGAGAAGGCTGGGCGGGGCGCCCGGGATGGGGGTGAGGGGCACCTCGACGGGGCCGGCCAGCCGGGGCATGGAGTCCAGCAGCCCCCAGGTGTACGGGTGCCGGGGCGACCGCAGCACCTCGCGGACCGGGCCGCGTTCGACCGCCCGCCCGGCGTACATCACCAGCAGGTCGTCGGCGATGTCCGCGACCACGCCCAGGTCATGGGTGATCAGGATGATCGCGGAGCCGAACTCCTGCTGGAGGTCCTTGAGCAGGTCCAGGATCTGGGCCTGCACGGTCACGTCCAGCGCGGTGGTCGGCTCGTCGGCGATGAGCAGTTCGGGGTTGCAGACCAGCGACATGGCGATCATCGCCCGCTGCCGCATGCCCCCGGAGAACTGGTGGGGGTAGTCGTCCACCCGCCGCTCGGCGCCGGGGATGCCGACCTTGGCGAGCATCTCCACGGCCCGCTGCCGCGCCTCCCGCCGGCTCGCCCCGGTGTGCTTGCGGAACGGTTCGGCGATCTGCCGGCCGACCGTGTAGTAGGGGGAGAGGGCGGTGAGGGAGTCCTGGAAGATCATCGCCATGGTGTTGCCGCGCAGCTTCTCCAGGGTGCGTTCCGGCGCCCCGGTCAGCTCCTGTCCGGCCAGCCGGATCTCGCCCCGGACGGTGGTGTGCCGGGGGTCGTGCAGCCCCAGTACGGCGAGGTTGGTCACCGACTTGCCGGAGCCGGACTCGCCGACGATGCCCAGCGTCCGCCCCCGGGGCAGGTCGAAGGAGAGCCCGTCGACCGCTTTGACGGTGCCGTCCTCGGTGTCGAAGTGCACCCGCAGGTCGCGTACCGAGAGGAAGGCGTCGGCCGGGGCGTCCGGGGCGCGTCCGGGGTCGCCGGGGCGGTCCCCGGGCTTGGTCACCGTGGTCATGTGAATCCTGCTCCTGGTCACCGGTACCGCCCCTAGGCGAGGCGGACACGTGGGTCGATGACGGCGTACAGCGCGTCGACGACGATGTTGGCGATGACGATGGCGGTGCAGCTGAACAGCATCACGCCCATCAGCATCGGCAGGTCCTTCTCGGTCACCGACTCCACCGCGAGCCGGCCCAGCCCGTGCAGGGTGAAGGTGAACTCGGTGACCATCGCCCCGCCGAACAGCGATCCCAGGTCGATGCCGACGATGGTGACGATGGGCGCGACGGCGCCGCGCCAGGCGTACCGGAAGAACACCGTGCGGCCCGACATGCCCTTGGCGCGGGCGGTCCGGACATGGTCCTCGTTCAGCTGCTCGATCATCTGGGAGCGGGTCATCCGGCTGTAGTTGGCGATGAAGATGATCGACAGCACCAGCCAGGGCAGCAGCATGCCGCCGGCCCACCGTGCCGGGTTCTCGCTGATCGGGACGTACTCCGGGCGGGAGATCAGACCCCAGGAGTCGACCAGCAGCCACAGCGCGATGGTGCCGACGAAGTAGATCTGCAGCGAATTGCCGACCAGCGACAGGGAGCTGAAGAACTTGTCGACGAAGGTGCCGCGCCGGGCGGCGGCGATCATGCCGATGGAGACGCCGATCACCAGGAAGACCACCGCGCCGCCGAAGGCGATGGACAGCGTGGTCGGGTAGCGGTCGAGGATGGTCTCCCACACCGGCTGGGAGTTGCGGAACGAGTAGCCCAGGCAGGGGGCCGAGCAGTGGCCGATGTCGAAGTCGCGGCCGGCGAAGATCCCCACCAGGTAGTGCCAGTACTGCACCGGCACCGGGTCGTCGAGCCCCAGGTTCTTGTTGATGATCGCCAGGGCGTCCGGCCCGCAGTTCTTCCCGCAGGCCAGCTGGGCGGGTTCGGAGGGCAGGGCGAAGAACAGGAAGAACGTGATCGCGCTGATCAGCAGGATGATGACGATCGCGCCGAGGGTGCGGCGCAGCAGGAATCGGAGCATGGCGTCGCGGGTCTTCCGGTACGGGCGCCGTGGCGGCCAGACGGATCGGGAGGGCGGCCGGCCCGCCGCCGGGCGGCGGACCGGTGCGCGGGGTCGACGGGCCGGTGCGCGGGGCCGGCGGCGGGGCGGGGGCCGCCCGGCCGCCGGCCCCGCCGGACGCACCCGCCCGTCGGGTCGGCGGTGCCGGGCTACCTGACGTACACGCCGGTCGGGTCGGCGGTGCCGTAGACGGGGTGGTACTTCACGCCGCCGATCCCGGAGCCCCAGATGTTCCACTGGCGGTTGTAGAAGATCGGTACCGCCGGGACGTCCTCCACGAGGATCCGCTCGGCCAGCGCGACCCAGGCGGCGGACGCCTTCTTCACGTCGGTGATCCGGTTGATGCGGTCGATCTCGGCGTCGACCTCGCTGTTCCGCAGGTGCCAGTAGTTCTGGTTGCCGTCGGAGACGTTGCGGCCGTCGAACAGCGGCGGGACGACCGTGGAGCCGACCGGCCAGTCGGCGCCCCAGGAGGCCCGGTAGATGTCGAACCTGTTGTCCACCTTGGAGATCTCGGTGGAGTAGTTGTTGGAGTCGACCTCCTTCTTCTCCACCGAGAACCCGGCCCGCTCCAGCGCCTGGGTCACCACCACGGACACCTTCTGGTACTCGGTGGTGTTGGGGTAGGCGTAGACGATCTTCTGGCCCTCCTTGCCCGCTTCCTTCAGCAGCTTCCGCGCCGTGGCGACGTCACCGGCCGGGAACTTCTTCTTCCGGTACGGGTCGATGTCCTTCCAGCCGGCGAGCGAGGGGGCGAGCAGGTTGCCCGCGACCTGGCCGGCGCGCGGGCCGCCGAACTGGCCCAGGATCTGGCCGTTGGGCAGCGCGTAGGCCAGCGCCTGGCGGACCTTCCTGTCCTTGATCCGCGACATGTTGATGGCCATGTAGTCGACGTACGGCTGCACCTCGTTGAAGGTGCGGTCCTCGGTGGAGGAGTCCTTCAGGACCGAGGGGCCGGTCTCCACGGTGACCGCGTTGGTGAACGACATGGCCTCCCGGTCGCTGCCGCGCTGCGCCAGCAGCCGCCGCGAGGAGTCCGGTTCCTGCACGCCGAACCGGATGTCGAACCGCTCCGGGTACTGGTGGCGCACGGCGTCCGTGGCGGGGTCCCACTGGTCGTTGCGGACCAGCGTCAGCTGCTTGCCGGCCTTCTGCGTCCCGATCTTGTACGGCCCGGAGGAGAGCGGGCGCCGGTCGTAGGTGGCGCCGGGGTCCTTGCCGGGCTCGGAGGGCACCGCCCCGATGTTGGGCATGGCGACCGCGTACGGGGTGTCCGCGTGCGGCTCCTTGAAGTGGAAGACGACCGTCTTGTCGTCCGGGGTGTCCAGCACGTCGGCGGGCAGGTGGTCGCCCTTGTACGGGCCGTCCGGCAGCGCCTTGCGGAAGGACTGCCCGGTGCCGGAGAGCCACTGGGGGATGAACTGGGGCCCGTCCGTGGCCCACGCGGCGTACAGCCGCTCCACGCTCTGCCGGACGTCGGCGGAGGTGATCGCTGAGCCGTCCTCGAACTTCAGGCCGTCCTTGAGGGTGTAGGTCCAGGTCCGGCCGCCGTCGGAGGAGGTGCCGGTGTCGGTGGCCAGGTCGCCGACGAGTTTGACCTTCCCGTCGGTACCCACCTTGTAGGTGGTGAGGGACCGGTTGTAGAGGGTCTGCGCGGTCAGCTGGTCGGCGTAGTAGATCTGGGCCGGGTCCAGATAGGTGAAGGCGTCGCGCTGCAGGACGTTGACCGTGCCGCCCTCCTTGGCGCCGGCGACCGGGGCGGCCGGGCCGGTGGAGTCGGCCTTGGTGCCCAGGGAGTAGTTCTCGGCCCGGGTCTTGTCGGGCCCGGAGTCGGGGGTGCCGTCCGTCCCGCCGCTGCCCCCGCCGCCGCTGCTGCAGGCGGAGAGCACCAGGGCCCCGGCCGCCAGGGCGACGGCGGTCAGCCGCGCCCGGTGTCTGAAGGATGACGTCATGGTCGTGTGCACCTGCCTAACGCTTCGTCTTCGGATCGAACGCGTCCCGGACCGAATCCCCCAGCAGGTTGAAGGCGACCACGAAGATCACCATGGCGATGCCGGGGAAGAACATGTAGGTGATGTCGTTCTGGTAGTGCCGGGCGCCGGTGGCGAACATCCGGCCCCAGTCGGGGGTGGGTTCGACGATGCCCACGCCGAGGAAGGACAGGCCCGCCTCGGCGGTCACGAAGGCCGGCAGCATCAGCGTCGACTGGACCAGGATCGGGGTCCACAGGTTGGGCAGCAGCTCCTTGCGGATGATCCGCCAGGGCGAGGCCCCGGTGACCTTGGCGGCCTCGATGAACTCCCGCTCGCGCAGGCTGAGCACCTGGCCGCGGAGCAGCCGGGCGAGCCCCATCCAGCCGAGCGCCCACATCACCAGGATCAGCGTGATCACCCGCAGTGCGGTCGGGGTCTCCTTCTCCGGGCTCACGAACAGCGCGTACACCACCGGGGTGAAGGCCACGAACGACAGCTGGGCGGGGAAGGCGAGGAGCAGGTCGATGAACCGGCCGAGGAAGTAGTCGGTGCGGCCGCCGAGGTACCCGGCGGTCACCCCGACCACGATCCCGGTGATCACGCAGAGCACGGTCACCGCGGTGGCGATCAGCAGCGAGGTGCGGATGCCGTACAGCAGCTGGGTGAGCACGTCCCGGCCGAGCTGGGGTTCGAGGCCGAACCAGAACTCGCCGTCGATCCCGCCGTTCGGCTTGACCGGGTAGGAGAACTCGTTGAGCAGGCCCGGCCGGTCCAGCCCGTAGGTGGTGTACGGGTCCTTGCCGTACAGCCGGGAGATCACCGGGGCGAACAGGGCCAGCACGAAGAAGACCAGGACCACGTACGCGGAGATCACGCCGGTGCGGTCGCGCTTGAACCGGCGCCACATCAGCCGGCCGGGGGAGCGGCCCTCGGCCGGGGGTGGAAGGTCGGACGGGGTGGTGCCGGCGGCCGGTAACGCAGCCCCGGCGGCCGCCGGGGATCCCGCACGGGACGGACTCGTCATCTCGTAGTGCCCCCCGCAGTTCTACTCGCGTCATGCACCGAAGCCCTCGCTCGGGTAGAGCGGACTTTCGCAACGGTTCCAACACCCGGTCAAGAGGCCGGAGTTGGGCAATGCGGCCGGTCCGGCCTTCTTGGTCGAAGGGTGAGCGGATCGAGGTGGGAGCGTGCTTGACAGGAGCATGATCGCGAGACGATACCGGGGCGAAAAGACGTCAAACCCGTTAACACAGCGGCAACTTCACCGTCTCGGCACCGATATACGGACGCGGCACGCTGGGGAACGTACGGCCGTGCGGGTGCCGTAGACCGGCCGGGGTGCACCGTGTCATCCCGGCCGGTCACCCTTCGGCTTTCTTTTCCCACCCGCGCGGTTCCGGGAGCCGGTGCCGGGGGGATACCTAGGGGCATGGGGCAGGGACGGATACTCACGCGCGGAGCGCGCGTCTTCGGAGCGGTCGCCTGCGCGGCGCTGGCACTGATCTCGCTCGCCTGGATCATCCGGGACCTCGGAGAGGCCGACGAGACCAGCCA
Organism: Streptomyces sp. NPDC018031; assembly: GCF_044327625.1. NCBI lineage: Bacteria > Bacillati > Actinomycetota > Actinomycetes > Kitasatosporales > Streptomycetaceae > Streptomyces > Streptomyces sp. NPDC018031. The sequence continues at coordinate 646,307 of NZ_JBIRFT010000001.1, read as the reverse complement.
CCTGTGGTGGACCTGGGCCGGACTGCCCTACCGCGTCCCGTGGGGCGGGGTCTTCGGCTCCTCGCTCCTCGACGCGATCCTGCTGGTGCTGGCGGTCTTCGCCGGCGTCGCCGCACTGCGCTCGTCCGCCGCGGCCGGCGCCCTGGGCGCCCTGGGCCTGATCACCGTGGTCCTCCGGCTGCCGCTGGTGTGGACCGTCCAGGCCGACTGGCTGGACGCCGCGCCCATCGCCGACGGGCTGCGGACCCGGGCCACCCTCACCGGCTGGGGCGGCCTGCTCCTGGGCGTCGCGCTGCTGGTCGTCGCGGCCGCCGGACGGCGCCCGGCCGAGCCGGCCGACAGCGTCCCCGGGGCCCCGCCCGCCGACCGGCCGGCCACCGTGCCGGGGCCCGGCGCGGCCGTCGCCGCGGTGCTCTTCCTCGGCTCCGTCGGCTGCGTGATCGCGGCCTGGCAGATCTACTGGGCGCAGGAACTGGGCTGGGACACCTACCGGCACCTGCTCAGCGGCAAGCACGTCTTCGTCACCCTGCTCGCCCCGCCCGCCGCCTGGGCCGCCTGGGCGGCGGTGCTGCTCAGCCTGGTCGCGGCGGCCGCGGCCGGGGCCCGCACGGCGTACGCCAGGCCGCTGGGCATGATGGCCGCCGCGATCATCCTCGTCGACGGGATCGCCGACACCTCGGTCTACTTCAAGACGGAGTACATCGAGCACTTCGAGGACCTGCCCACCCGCGAGACGCTCGCCGTGCTCAGCTCCTTCTTCGAGGTGCTCGCCGGGTTCGTCGCCCTCGTCGCGCTGGCCCAGCGCGGCCTGCGCCCCGGCGAGTCCTGGCCGGGCGCCGGCTGGGGTCCCGGCCACCCGACCGGTGCCGCCCCGGGCGGCCACGCCGGGGCGACCGGACACGGGTACGGACCGGGCTACGGATACGGCGCGGCGGACGGCGGGCCGGCCCCGGCCGGGTACGGCGGCGGGACGCCCGGCGGCCCCGCGGTACCGGGCGGTGCCGTACCGCCGCCGCCCGCCGGGCCGCCCCCGGCGTCCCCGCCGCCGCCCCCGTCCCCGCCGCCCGGCTGGTGACCCGCGGGGCCGGCGCGGGCCGGCCGGGCGCGCCGGACGCCGGCCGAACGCTCAGGCGGTGGAGCGGGGCAGCCCCAGGGACCGCTTGAGGAAGTCCACCTGGAGCAGCAGCACGTTCTCCGCGACCTGCTCCTGCGGCGTCATGTGCGTCACCCCGGACAACGGCAGCACCTCGTGCGGGCGGCCGGCCGCCAGCAGTGCCGAGGACAGCCGCAGGGTGTGCGCCACCACCACGTTGTCGTCCGCCAGCCCGTGCAGGATCATCATCGGCCGGGCCGGCTCGACGGCCCCGGTCAGCCCCTCGTCCGTCACCAGCGAGTTGGCCGCGTAGACCGCGGGCTGCTCGTCCGGGTGGCCCAGGTACCGCTCGGTGTAGTGGGTGTCGTACAGCCGCAGATCGGTGACCGGGGCGCCGACGATGCCCGCGTGGAACACGTCCGGCCGGCGCAGCACCGCCAGCCCCGCCAGGTAACCGCCGTACGACCAGCCCCGGATGGCCACCCGCCCCAGATCCAGCGGGTGCTCGGCGGCCAGCGCGTGCAACGCCGCGACCTGGTCGTCCAGCGTCACCTGGGCGAGGTCGTCGCGGATCGCCTTCTCCCAGGCCGGGGAGCGGCCCGGGGTGCCCCGGCCGTCCGCGACGATCACCGCGAAGCCCTGGTCGGCGAACCACTGGGAGGTCAGGTGCGCGTTGTGGGCGGCCACCACGCGCTGCCCGTGCGGACCGCCGTACGGGTCCATCAGCACCGGCAGCGGGCCGTCCGCGTCGCGGTAGCCCTGGGGCAGCAGCACCGCGCAGGGGATCCGGCGCTCCCCGGCGCACAGCAGCCGCGGCCGGGCGGTGAGCACCGGGCGCTCGGCACGGGACTCGACGCGGGCCAGCCGCTCCTCGGTCCAGCCGCCCTTGCCGTCCGCCTCGTCGCGGACCTGCCGCACCACGTCGTACTCGGCACCGGGGGCGTCCGGGGTGGCCCGGACGCGCACGATCACCCGGGTGCCGCGGGACGCCGACTGGACCGCCGGAGCCCCGCGCTCGTCGACCCGCTCGGAGCCGGCCGGGCCGCCGGGGTCCCGGAACGAAGCCCGGTACACCGTGATCTCACCCGGCCGCTCCGCCTGCCCGCCGGGGGCCCCCGGCGCCGGCACGGCGCCCGGCGAGGCGGAGAACAGCACGTCGTCCTCGCCCACGTCGAGTACGGCACGGACATGGAGTTCGCCCGTGGTCAGCGCGCGGTCCCCGACCATCAGCACCCGGCCGGCCGGCTGCTCCGCCCCCTCGCCGGCCGGCTGGTCGGTGATCCGGACCAGCCGGCCGTCCGGGGTCCAGGCGGGCACCCCGAGGAAAAGATCCAGCCAGATCGGGTCCTCCTCCACCAGCACCGTCTCGGTCCGGCCGGTGGCGGTGTCCACGGTGAGGTACGCCTGGGCCCGCTGGTCGCGGGTCTGCACCAGCAGCAGCGGCGGGCCGTACGCCGACCAGTGCGCCCGGGCCAGATACGGATACCGCGCGCGGTCCCACTCCACCTCGGTACGCGTCCCGTCCAGGCCCAGCAGACAGAGCGTCACCTCGGCGTTGGGCGTGCCCGCGGCCGGGTACGCGACCTCGGCCGGCGGCCGGCCGGGGTGCGCCGGATCGGCGATCCACCAGCGCCGCACCGGCGCGTCGTCCACCCGGGCGACCAGCAGCGACGTCCCGTCCGGCGACCACCAGAAGCCCCGCGTCCGGTCCATCTCCTCGGCGGCGATGAACTCGGCGGTGCCGTAGGAGACGGTCGCCGACTCCGGCTCGGCCAGCGCGCGGTCCGCCCCGCCGTCGGCGTCCACCACCCGCAGCGCGCCCTGCACCGTGTAGGCGATCCGGCGCCCGTCGGGGGACGGCCGGGGGTCCACCACCGGCCCCGGCACGGCCAGTTCGCGCGCACCGCCGCCCCGCAGGTCGGCCAGGAACAGCCGCCCGGAGAGGGCGAACGCCGCCCGTTCCACGGCCTTGTCGACCGCGTAGCCGACCACGCCGGCCGACCCCTCCCGGCTCCGCTCGCGCCGCGCCCGCTCCTCGGCCGACAACTCCTCCGCCGCGCCGCCGAGCAGCGCGACGGGATCCGCGGCCGCAAATTCGCGGCCCGCGGCGAGATCGAGCACCCACAGCAGATTGGCTCGATCCGTACCCGTACGGGAACGGAGGAAGACCACCCGCGCGTCGTCGGGGGAGACGGTGAAGGCCCGTGGGGCGCCCAGGGTGAAGCGCTGGGTACGCGCGTGCTGCCGGGGGAACGAGAGATCTCCGGTGGTCTGCTGTGTCATATGCCGAGACTACGGCTCGAGAGCCGGCCACGGAGTGGTTGGCGGGTAGACGTCGCTGACCTGCGTCAGACGGTCCCGCTCGGGCTCAACTCGCAAGTGCGAACAGGCATGCGCCCCTGTCATGCTCCCGTGCACCGAGTCATGCGCGCGGAGTCATAGCTATGATCCACTGCGCATAGTGGGTATGACTCACGAGCATCTACAGGTTGACCGTCAACTCGCTTACCGGAGGTGAGCCGCTGTGGCACTCTCGATTTCGGCGGCAGTGCTGCTGCTGATCATCGTCGTCCTGCTCATCAAGAAGTCCGGGCTGAAGGGCGGGCACGCGATCGTCTGTGTGCTGCTGGGGTTCTACCTCGCCAGTTCATCGGTCGCGCCGACGATCGACGACCTGACCACCAACGTCGCCGACATGATCGGCGACGTCAAGATCTGAGCCGCGGGTCCGGCGATCTTCCGGGCATCCCTCCGTAGGCAACCGTTCGCACCGGGTTAACCGTGGGTGCCGACGGGCTCGTAGTCTGTTCTCATGACCGCCCGCCCGTCGCCCACCCCCACCCTCAACGGAAGCTCCCCCGGACTTCGTCCGGGGGTGCCCCCGGCGCGCCCCGGGACAGGCCCGTCGCCCACCCCCACCCTCAACGGAAGCTCCCCCGGACTTCGTCCGGGGGAGCCTGCGGCGCGCCCTGTGACAGGTACGTCGCCCGCTGACCTCGCCAACGGCCTGCCGCGCCGCCGTCTGCTCCTGGTGCACGCGCATCCGGACGACGAGACGATCAACAACGGCACCACCATGGCCAGGTACGCGGCCGAGGGTGCCCACGTCACGCTGGTCACCTGCACCCTGGGTGAGGAAGGCGAGGTCATCCCGGCCGGTCTTGCGCACCTCGCCGCCGACCGCGACGGCGGCCTGGGCGAACACCGGATCGGCGAGCTCGCGGCGGCCATGAAGGAGCTCGGCGTCGCGGACCACCGGTTCCTCGGCGGGCCGGGCCGGTTCCGTGACTCCGGCATGATGGGCGTACCGCAGAACGACCGGCCCGGGGCCTTCTGGCAGGCCGACGTCGACGAGGCGGCCGCTCATCTGGTGGAGGTCATCCGCGAGGTGCGGCCGCAGGTGCTGGTCACCTACGACCCGCACGGCGGCTACGGGCACCCCGACCACATCCAGGCGCACCGGGTCGCGATGCGCGCCGCCGACCTCGCCGGCGAGCGGGCGTTCCGCCGGGACCTCGGGGAACCGCACCAGATCGCCAGGATCTTCTGGAACTGCGTCCCGCGGCCGCTGGTCGAGGAGGGCTTCGCCCGGCTGCGCGCGGCCCGGCCGCAGCCCTTCCCGGGTGTCGGGGTGCCGGAGGACGTTCCCGGCCTGGTCGACGAGGCCGAGGTGACCACGGTGATCGACGGCGCCGGGTACGGCGCGGTGAAGGCGGCGGCGATGCGCGCGCACGCCACCCAGATCGAGGTCAGCGAACCCTGGTTCGCCCTCTCCAACGGGCTGGGGCAGCCGCTGCTGGCCACCGAGTACTACCGGCTGGTGCGCGGCGAGGCGGCCGCCGGTACCGAGCACGACCTGTTCGCGGGGGTGTCCGCATGACCACAGCCGACCGTTCGGACCGGGCCCGCGCCACCGCGGGCACCGCATCCGCCGGGACCTCCCCCGGAACGCCGGGCAAGGCGTCCGCCAAGCCGTCGGGTAAGACGTCGGGCAAGGCGTCCGCCGGAACGTCGGGCAAGGCGTCCGCCGGCCGGGCGGCGGGCCGGGCGTCCGCGGGCTCGTCGTCCGGCCGGGGCGTCGCCTCGTCCGGCCGTGGTGCCGGGGGCGCACGCCCCGGGGGCTCCGGTTCAGGCCCGGGCGCCGGAGCGCGCCCGGGCGGCGCGGCGCCGGTGCCACCGGGTGGTGGCGCCCTCGCGCTGCGGATCGGCGGATACCTCTTCCTGGCCGTCCTGGGCGTCCTCACCGGCATCGCCGGCGCGCTCGTCCAAGCCGCCTGGTTCCCGGGCGGGTTGCTGCTGGCGCTGCTCGGACTGATGGCGCTCACCTACGGCGGGGTGCAGCTCACCCGCACCCGGCTGGGCGGCGTCGTGCCCGCCGTGGGCTGGGCCGTCGTGGTGCTGTTCCTCACCGCGAGCCGGCCGGAAGGGGATTTCGTCTTCACCGTCGGCGCGGGTTCCTACGTCTTCCTGCTGGGCGGGATGGTGGTAGGTGTGATGTGCGCCACGATGTCGAAGGTGCCGCAACCGGGCGGCTCGACGGCCCGACTTGGTAAGTGACGGGGCGTTTTCGGCATAACGTCCCTGAGATGCTGGGTGCTGCGCCGGAATTCCGTCGGTTCGGGTGATGCGGCGGTCGCCGCCTGAGCGCGGCCGGTGCCCAGTATGGTGGTGCGCGCCGCCGAGCCTCCCCTCGCCTACGGCATGGGGAACCCCATCGCGCGAATGAGACGGGCGGCGGAGCTAACTGGGAGAACCTGCATTGAGCCGTGAATCTGACAGTTCGTCCTCCGGACCCCGGGGCAGCGGCGGCGCCGCGTACCCGTCGGGGACCCCGCCGTACGGATCGCGCCAGTACCCGTCGCTGAATCCGACGCAGCAGGCCCCGTTGGACGGCCCCGGCGAGGCGGAGCCGCGCGGCGCCGCCCTCCCGGAGGAACCGAAGACCGAGACCACGCTGACCACCCGGATCAAGATCAACATTCCGGGGTCGCGCCCCATCCCACCGCTGGTCATGCGCAAGCCGGTGGGCGAGGAGGGAGCGGCGGGCTCCGGCGTGGAGGAGGAGCACACCGGCGGCACGGCTCGCCCCGACGCGACGCTGGACATGGGCGCCACCCGCCGCCGGCCGGAGCCGCCCGCCGCGCCCGAGGCCTCCGCCGCCGAGCCGGAGAACGCCGAGCCGGAGAAGACCAGCGACTGGTTCGCGCCGCGCAAACAGGCCCGCGCCACTCCGGCCGCCGCGGCCGGCCAGGCCGCGGGCCGGCCCGGGGACGCCGCTCCGGCCGCGCCTCCGGCCCCGGAGACCACCCAGCAGTTCCCGGCCCCGCCACCGCCGCCGGCCGGCGGTCCGGGCCAGGGCCCGGACGTGCCGTACTTCGGGGACGGCGACCCGGCCCAGACCGGCCCGACCGCGATCACCCCGGACCTCGGCGGCGGCCGCGACGGCCTGGGCACGGACCCCATGGCCGGCGACTTCGGCAACGAGTTCGGCAGCGGCCCCGGCAACGACTTCGGTAACGGCCCCGGCAACGACTTCGGCAGCGGGCCCGGCAACGACTTCGGCGGTGGGTTCGGCAACGAGTTCGGCAACGGGTTCGGTGCGGACCAGGGCGCGGGCCCCGGCAGCGGCTTCGGCGGCGACCTGGGTACGGACCCGCTCTCCGGCTTCCACCCGGAAGGGCCGTCCGGCACGACCGCCGAGCATCCGCTCGGCCACTTCCCGCCCGGCCCGGCCGGACCGACCACCAGCGGCACCGGAGAGATGCCGCCGCCGCCCGGCCTCGGCGGACCGCTGGGCACGCCGCCGCCCGGCCCGGGCGCGCCGCTGGGTGCCCCGCCCGGCCCGCTGGGGCCCACGCCCACCCCGCCGCACGGCTCACCGGTCGTGGGCGGCCCCGGAGCCACCGCCGAGACGCCGCAGGGCGGCCGGATGGTGGGTCCGGACCTGTTCCGCGACCCCGAGCCGGCCCCGGGCGGCCAAGTGCCCGCACACGTCTCGGGCGACACCCTGGTCAGCGGCATCCCGGTGGTCCCGCCGGCGGAGAAGAAGAAAAAGAACAAGTCCGGCGCCGGGCCGAAGCAGGGCTCGGGTTCCGGCTCCGGTTCCTCGCCGTTCCCGACGTTCGAGGGTGACTCCTCCGCGCTCGACGCGCTCACCGCGGCCAGCGCCGCCCCGCCGAGCCCGCCGGCCGCCGCCCCCGCTCCCGCCGCCGCGCCCAAGCCGGCCGGCAAGCCGAGGAAGAAGGGGCGGAACAAGCTCGTCCTGCTCGGTGCGGCGCTGGTCGGCGCGGTCGGCATCGCGTACGCCGCGGGGCTGGTGATGAACCACGCGGACGTGCCCAACGGCACCACCGTCCTCGGCGTGGACATCGGCGGCAGCTCCAAGGAAGAGGCCGTCGACAAGCTCGACAGCAGCCTCGGCAAGCGGGCGCAGGCTCCGCTGAAGGTGACCGTGGACGGTGAGCAGCACCAGCTCAAGCCGTCCGTGGCGGGTCTGTCGCTGGACACCGAGGGCACCGTCCGGGAGGTCTCCGGGCGCGACTACAACCCGGTGAACGTCATCGGTTCGCTGTTCGGCGGCACCCGTACCGCGGAGAGCGACCCGGTCATCGTCGACGAGGAGAAGCTCTCCGACGCGCTGGAGCGGCTCGCCGGGGAGTCCGGCTCGGCCCGGGAAGGAACGATCAAGTTCGTCGCGGGTGAGGCCGAACCGGTGTACGGCAAGCCCGGCAAGGGCCTGGACGTGGAGAAGGCCGTCGCGGCGGTCTCCGAGGCGTACCGGAACCGGGCCGAGACCGGTGAGGACAAGGCCGTCGAACTGCCCGTCGTGACCCGCGAGCCCAAGGTCGGCAAGGCCGAGGTCGAACGGGCGATGCAGGAGTTCGCGGAGCCCGCCATGTCGGGCTGGGTCTATCTCCAGGCCGGCGGCGTGGAGGTGCCCTTCAGCGAGCAGACCATCGGCGAGATCCTGACGATGAAGGCCGGCGACGACGGCAGGCTGCAGCCGGTGATCGACCCGGAGAAGCTGAAGGCCAAGTACGGCCACGCCTTCGACAGCGTCGTGATCGACGCGGGCGCGGGCCAGGTCGCGATGACCCCGCAGCACGCGGCGGCGGCGATGACCCAGGCGCTGCGGAAGACCGCGCCGGCGCTGCCGGACAAGCGCGTCGCGCTGGTCGAGGGGGCCAAGAGCGGCTGACCGGCGTCCGGTCGTCCGGGCATCGCTGAAACGGGGCCGCTCCGCCGAAGGGCGGGGCGGCCCCGTTCGCTGTCCGGGGCCCGGTGGGGGCGGCACCAGGGCCCGGCGGACGGTGCACCGGGCTCCGAGGGCCGTCCGGGCGCTCGGGGCCCGCTGCGGGGCCCGGTAGCCCGGGAGCCGGCCGGGCCCGGCCACGGCGGGCGGGCCGCGGGCGGGGCGGTCAGCGGGCGGTGCCGGCCGGGGACTCCCGCAGCCGGCGCCACTCGGGCGCCAGTACCGACCAGACCTCCATGTCCAGGCGGACGCCCCGGTGCGGGTAGCTCTCCCGCAGGACCCCCTCGCGGACCATCCCCAGCCGCTCGGCGACGTGGATGCTCGCGGTGTTGGTGGAGGCCGCCAGCCACTCGACGCGGTGCATCCGCCGCTCGTCGACCGCCCAGTCGATCAGCACCCGGACCGCGCGGGTCACCAGCCCGCGGCCGACCGCCGACTCCTCCAGCCAGCAGCCGACCTCGCAGGTGCCGGCCTGCGCGTCGAAGGTCCGGAACAGGACCCCGCCGACGAGGGTGCCGTCCACCCGGATCCCGTACAGCCGCCCGGTGTCGGCGGCCGCCTTCTCCGCGTAGGCGCGCAGGAAGGCGGTGGCCGACGCCAGGTCCGTGGCCCGGTCCGGCAGGGCGATGGTCCGGCCGACGAACTCCCGGCACCGGTCCATGTGGGCCAGGTACTCCTCGGCGTGCCGCGGCTCCAGCGGCGCCAGTTCGGCCCCGTCCCCGCCCAGCGATATCGCGAACATCCCGCTCCTCCACACCCCCGATGACCTGCCCGACCGCGGGCAGGACGGTACCGGCGCGCCGCGCGCCCCGGGCGGCATCGTCGCACACCGGCCGGGCGGTGCCGGGTCGGTGGCGCAAGCGCGCGGCCCGGTGGCCCGGCGCGGCCCGCGCGGCGCTCAGTTCAGCAGCGCGCGGGCCGCCCGCGCCTGCTGCCGCACGGTGTCGGCGGCGTCCGGTTCCAGCGCGGCGATCACGTCCGCGTACTCCTCCATCTCCCGGGCCCCGGTCGCGAAGTCGCCGCGCCGCACGAGCAGTTCCGCCCGCTCCAGGCGCAGCCGCGCCGGGTGGCTGGGGAGCAGCAGCGCCAGCTCGACCGCCCACAGCTGTACCGCGGAGCGTTCCGGGCGGGCGGCGGCCCAGGCGCGGATGTTGTTGAGGATGCGCAGCATGATCTCCAGCGGGCCGGCCGGGCCGAGCATGGTGGGGTTCAGCGGGGCGCCGGTGGCTCCCGCCACGAGCAGCGCCGCGTCCTCGGCGGACAGCACCCGGCCGCCGTCGAAGGGGTCGGCCAGCACGTGGTCCCCGTACGGGTCGCCGAAGCCGACCACGAAGTGCCCCGGCAGCGCCACGCCGTACACCGGGGCGCCGGCCCGCCGGGCCACCTCCATCCAGACCACCGAGAGCAGGATCGGCAGTCCGCGGCGGCGGCGCAGCACCTCGTGCAGCAGCGAGGAGTCCAGCCGCCGGTAGTCGGCCGGGGTGCCGTGGAACCCGCACTCCTCGCCGAGCACCCGGGCCACCGCCCGGGCCCATCCGGCGGGGCCGTCTGGGGCGTAGGGCAGCAGCCCGGCGAGCCGGTCGAGTTCGATCTGGGCGGCGTCCAGCCCGGCCTCGTCCAGCTCCGGGTCCGCCTCGGCCCCCAGCAGCAGGCACAGCAGGGCCAGGTCGGGGCGCTCCTCGCGAGCGGCCTCGGCGAACCGCCGGCGCCGCTCGGTGGCGCCGCCCGGGTCCGCCGGGCCGTCCGTGCCGGGGGTGTCGTTCATGCCGTGCCTGCCTGCATTCCGTGCCCGCCTGGCGTCCGTGGGTGTCCGTCCGGCCCGGTCAAGGCTGGTCCCGCCGGGGCCCGCGCCAGTGATGGTAGGCGTGGTGGCGGCGGAAGCCCATGCCGTCGTACAGCGCGCGTGCACCGTCATTGTCCGCCTCCACCTGGAGGTACGCAGCCGAGGCGCCCTCCTCCAGCGCCCTGCGGGCCAGTGCGGCCATCACCTCGGTGGCCAGCCCGGTGCGACGGCTTTCGGGGGCGACCTCCACCGCGGTGAACCCGGCCCAGCGGCCGTCGACCACGCACCGTCCTATGGCCGCGGGCGCGGTGCCGCCGGGCTCGCCGGTGCCGGCCGCCGCGGCCGGGACGGTCGCGAACCAGACCGAGGGGCCGCCGCACAGCACCCGGACGACCTCGGGGCCGGGGCGGCCGAACCGCTGGTAGCGGTCGAGCCAGCCGGGCGGGATGTCCCGGGACAGCGTGACGCGGCCGGTGTCCGCGGTCAGGTCGGCGACCGGCGCGAGCGCCCCGATGTGCACCTCGGCGGACATCTCCCGGTCCCAGCCGCGGGCCTCCAGGTCCGCGGCGAGCCGCTCCTGGGTGTCCTGCGCCCCGGTGCTGGTCTGGACGTAGGCGGGCAGTCCGCGCTCGGCGTACCAGGCCGTCACCCGCCGCAGCGCGGCGTCCAGCGGTATCCCGGGGTCGCCCAGCGGCAGGACGGAGTTGGCGCGCCGGGTGAATCCGGCGGCGGCCCGCAGCTCCCATCCACCGAGCGTCTCGCTCTCCAGCGGCGGCCAGGCGCGGGCGGCCACCAGGTCGAGCTCCCGGGCGGTGGCGGCGGGCCCGCGGCGGCGGGCGGGAGCGGCCGGAACGATCTTTCCGGCCACAAGTGCGGATTCCGCGATACGGACGGTTTTGCCGGACCTGGGTGTGATCTCCAGCACTCCTGAGGTCCAGGATGTGAGCACGCCCACCGTATCGGTAAACCTTTCGGGAGCTTCACCGGATTCGTACCGGCGCCGGACGGAAACGCGTTTCCCCACGTCAGCGGGGGTAATGCCGACCTCGTACCGTCCGCCGGTGGTGAAATCCACTGCCCTCTCCGCCCCTCATGTTCGACTGGTGCCCAAGAACGGAGATACTAGGTGCGGGCATCGACGACGCCGCGCTCCCGCGCGCCCGCGGCGGAGCCGCAGACCGGTCCGCCGGCCCTACCGAGGAGGAACGACAGCGTGACCTACGTCATCGCGCAGCCTTGTGTCGACGTGAAGGACAAGGCCTGCATCGAGGAGTGCCCCGTCGACTGCATCTACGAGGGTTCCCGGGCCTTGTACATCCACCCGGACGAATGCGTCGACTGCGGTGCCTGTGAGCCGGTGTGCCCGGTCGAGGCGATCTTCTACGAGGATGACACTCCCGAGGAGTGGAAGGACTACTACAAGGCGAACGTCGAGTTCTTCGACGAGCTCGGCTCGCCGGGTGGCGCCTCCAAGCTCGGCCTGATCGAGCGGGACCACCCGTTCATCGCCGCGCTCGGGCCGCAGAACCAGTGACGCAGCAGTACCGGTAACCCGGTAACGAGGACGGCAGCGAGTTCCAGCGCCGCCCCGGTCCCGTACCGCCCACGCCTCCCACCGCCCCTGGGCGGGGGAGGCGGTCGGGGTTGTACGGGGCCGAGGCGTATCGCGCCGCGGGGGCGCCCGGCGCCCCGGCGGAATCGTTCGAGAAAGAAGAAGCACGTGCCCGCAGTCTCCGCCCGCCTCCCGGTCTTCCCCTGGGACCGTCTCGAACCGTACAAGGCGACCGCGGCCGCCCACCCGGACGGCATCGTGGACCTGTCGGTGGGCACGCCCGTCGACCCGGTCCCCGAGCTGGTCCAAGCGGCCCTGTCCGCCGCGACCGACACCCCCGGGTATCCCACGGTGTGGGGGACCGCCGCGCTGCGGGACGCCCTCACCGGCTGGGTGGAGCGGCGGCTGGGCGCCACCGGCGCCGGCCACCGGAACGTGCTGCCGCTGGTCGGCTCCAAGGAGTTCGTGGCGGCGCTGCCGGCGCAGCTGGGACTCGGCCCGGGCGACCGGGTGGCCTTCCCGCGGCTGGCCTACCCCACCTACGAGGTGGGGGCGCGCCTGGCGGGCGCCGAACCGGTCGCCTACGACGACCCGACCGAGCTGGACCCGGCCGGGCTGAAGCTGCTGTGGCTCAACTCCCCCTCCAACCCGACCGGACGGGTGCTGGCGAAGGACGAGCTGCGGGCCGCGGTCGCCTGGGCCCGCGAGCACGGCGTGCTGCTGGTCAGCGACGAGTGCTACCTGGAGCTGGGCTGGACCGCCGAACCGGTCTCGGTGCTCCACCCGGACATCTGCGGCGGCGGCTTCGACGGGCTGATCGCGGTCCACTCGCTGTCCAAGCGCTCCAACCTGGCCGGGTACCGGGGCGCCTTCGCCGCCGGTGACGCCGAGGTGCTGGGCGAGCTGCTCACCGTGCGCAAGCACTGCGGGCTGATGGTGCCCGCCCCGGTGCAGGCCGCCACGGTCGCGGCGCTGGGCGACGACGACCACGTGGCGGAGCAGCGCGAGCGGTACGCCCGCCGCCGCACCGCGCTGCGCGAGGCCCTGGAGGCGTACGGCTTCCGGATCGAGCACAGCGAGGCGTCGCTGTACCTGTGGTCCACGCGCGACGAGCCGTGCTGGGACACCGTGGGCGCGCTCGCCGAACTCGGCATCCTCGTGGCGCCGGGCGACTTCTACGGGCCCGCGGGCGGCCGGCACGTCCGGATCGCCTTCACGGCTACCGACGAGCGGGTGGCCGCGGCGGTCCGCCGGCTGGCGGGCTGACCGGAGGCGGCCGGCCGGAGGCGGCAGGTGCCCGCCCGCCGGGCGCGGACCGGCGGGAGCGCGGCGCGGTGACCGGTCCCGGGGGCACGCCCCGGCGGACCCGCGGCAGACACGGCGAAGGGCCCGGGGAGCGGACGCTCCCCGGGCCCTTCGCACGGAGGTCACACGCGGTGCGGAGACGGCCTGACCGGATCCGCGGAGGGTACCGGCGCGGGTCAGCGACCGATCGCCGGCAGCGTCTTGACCGGCAGCTTGTCGGTCGACAGCAGCCCGCCGACGGGCAGGTCCCCGGTGGTGGGCAGGCCCTTGGCCGCCTTCCCCTTCCCGCCGTGCTTGGCGGCCTTGCCCTTGCCCTTGCCACCGGGCAGGCCCTTGCCGCCGACGGCCTTGGTGGCCTTGCTCAGGGTCTTTCCGGCGGCCGGGATGCCCTTGCCGCCCACCTGGCCCGCCGTCTTCCCGAGGGACTTGGTGGCGCCTTCGGTGGTGGCGCCCACGTCGGCGAGGTCCGGGGTGCTGATCGAGCCCAGCTTGGTGACCTTCGGCAGCTCCGCGGCGCTCGCGGCGCCGGCGACGCCGACCACCGGAGCTGCGCCCGCTGCGACCAGCAGCGCGGCTCGGGCGATCCGACGCGTGAGGGGGAGGGACATGATGCTCCTTTGACGGAGGGATGTTGGGGATCTGCTGTCCGGCGGGCGGACGCAGTGCATATCGCCTGAGCCGCGCGAAGGTTTCGGTGCGCGAGGGTAAAGAATGAGCAATGCGTCGGATAATCCGCTGCGGAGCAAAACGGGTCATCCTCCTGTCCGACAAGGGGCGGCGGAAACGTCTCGGCATTGCTCTGACCGTGTGGCGGACGTATCCGGCAGCGGTCTTCACGCCGACCGTGGAGCGTCAATTCCGACGCGCCGGGCATGCCACCCCGGAGCGAACGGCCGCACTAGTGCGCGACGGTGATGCGCACGTCGTGCTCGGGGGCCCGGCCGGTGTTCCGCCAGCCCTTTCCGGAATCCCTCGCGGACCATTCCCGCCCGCGGTAAGAGACGCGTTCGATGCGCAACTCGGCCGAGTGAGCCACCGCCCAGTGCGCCAACTCCCAGCCCCGCCGCGGCGCGTCGTCCCCGTCGGTGCCCCGCACCGGCACCACGAGCACCCGGTCGTCGTCCCGGTCCGCGCCCGCACCGCCGTCCGCCGGATCCCCGCCCGGACCGGCCGGTTCGCCCTCCGGTGCGGTACCCGCGGGCGCCGTCACCCGCGGCCCGAACTCCTCGCGCAGCACCTCCCGCACCCGCGCCGGATCACCCGCGGTCCCGTCGTCCGGCGGCCCCGGGCAGCTGAACGCGCCGTCGGCGCGCCCGGTCAGCACCTCGGTGAGCACCACGGCTTCCGTCTCGTGTTTGGCGTACGCCTGCGGATATCCGCTGCGCTGCACCCGCTGCGCGGCGACCGTCAGCGGCAGCCGCGAATAGCCCGGCACCAGCACCAGCTGATCGTAGAAAGCCCCGGCCGAATACACCGGATCGAGAATCTGCTCCTCGGTACCCCAGCCCTGGGACGGGCGTTGCTGGAACAGTCCCAGGGAATCCCGGTCGCCGCGCTTGATGTTGCGCAGACCGGATTCCTGCATCGCGGTGGCGAGCGCGATGGTCACCGCGCGCTGCGGAAGACCGCGCGCCGAACCCACGGCCGTTATGGTGGCCGCGTTCACGGCCTGCTCCGGATCGAGCGCCACCGACTCGCCCTCCGTCCGCGCGAAGCAGCGCGGCGGTCCCCCGCCGCCGGTCAGCAGGTGCGCGACCACGTACCCGGCCAGCGCCAGCAGCACGGCACACGCCGCCCCCGCACGCAGGAGCCGGGCGCGGCTGGAGAAGATCGCAGGGGGCACCCGCCACACGCTACTGGAGCGCCCCGCTCCCCGGCGGGGCAGGGCGGCGCCCGCGGGTTGCCGCACCCGGGGCGCCCGGCGGTTGTCGCACGCCCCGCCGGCGGGCGCGCGATGGCCTAAGGTCGCCGGCATGGAACACCGCGCACTCGACCTGTCCCTGGACGCCGCCCGGCTGACCGCCCAGCTCGTGGACTTCCCCTCGGTCAGCGGCGACGAGCAGGCTCTCGCCGACGCCATCGAACAGGCCCTGCGCGCCCTGCCGCACCTGACCGTGGACCGCGACGGCGACGCCGTGGTGGCCCGTACGAACCTGGGGCGGGCGGAGCGCGTGGTGCTCGCCGGACACATCGACACCGTGCCGATCGCCGACAACGTGCCGTCCCGGCTGGACGCGGACGGCGTGCTGTGGGGGTGCGGCACCTCCGACATGAAGTCCGGGGTCGCGGTGCAGCTGCGCGTCGCCGCCACCGTGCCCGCCCCCAACCGCGACCTGACCTTCGTCTTCTACGACCACGAGGAGGTCGCGGCCGAGCTCAACGGGCTCAAGCGCCTGGTCGAGCGGCACCCCCAGTGGCTGGCCGCCGACTTCGCGGTACTGCTGGAGCCCACCGACGCCAAGATCGAAGGCGGCTGCCAGGGCACCCTGCGGGTCCGGGTGGAGACCACCGGCCGGCGCGCCCACTCCGCGCGCAGCTGGCTCGGCGAGAACGCCATCCACAAGGCCGCGCCGATCCTGGACCGGCTCGCCGGCTACCTGCCGCGCCAGGTGGACATCGACGGGCTGCGCTACCGCGAGGGGCTCAACGCGGTCCGGATCGACGGCGGCCACGCCACCAACGTCATCCCCGACTTCTGCGCCGTGACGGTGAACTTCCGCTTCGCCCCGGACCGTTCGGAGGAGGCGGCGCTGGCGCACGTCCGCGAGGTGTTCGACGGCTTCGAGGTCACCCTCACCGACAGCGCCCCCGGCGCGCTGCCCGGCCTGTCGCACCCGGCCGCCGCCGCGTTCGTGGCGGCCCTCGGCGTCGAGGTGGCCCCCAAGGACGCCTGGACCGACGTCGCCCGCTTCTCGGCGCTCGGGGTCCCGGCGGTCAACTACGGCCCCGGCGATCCGAAGCTGGCGCACACCCGCGAGGAGCACGTGGCGGTGGACGCGGTGCTGACCGCCGAGGAGCGGCTGCGCGCCTGGCTCACCGCCTGACGCGGCCCGCCGGCCCGGCCGGCACGGCCCGCGCCGCGACCGGGCGGGCCGCCGCGCCGCCCCGCCGATACCGCCCGGCCACGGGCCGGACCGCCGGAATTCCGTTCTCCGTGGTCACCCGGGGCCTAGGCTGAACCAAAGATCCCTCCCCGGTGCCGGGGCCGCCCGGGACCAGGGGGAGGTTGGACGCGAAGGGAGCACACCATGGGCAACGCTGAAGACGAGCGAACGCTGCATGAGCAGCGGATGGGCCCCGTCGTGCGCCGTCGCGAGCAGATGCGGCCCGGCACCGACGATCAGGCGCTGCTGGACACCCAGCCGTCGGCGGCATGGGTGCACGAGGACCCGTTCCGGGTGATGCGCATCCAGTCCGAGTTCGTCGAGGGCTTCGGCACGCTCGCCGAACTGGGCAAGGCCGTCAGCGTGTTCGGATCGGCCCGCACGCTGCGGGACTCGCCGGAGTACGAGGCCGGGGTGCGCATCGGACGCGCCCTGGCGCAGGCCGGCTTCGGAGTGATCACCGGCGGCGGTCCGGGCGCCATGGAAGCCGCCAACAAGGGCGCCTGCGAGGCGGGCGGGGTCTCGGTCGGCCTCGGTATCGAGCTGCCCTTCGAACAGGGCCTCAACCCCTACGTCGACATCGGCGTCAACTTCCGCTACTTCTTCGTCCGCAAGACGATGTTCGTGAAGTACGCACAGGGGTTCGTGGTGCTGCCCGGCGGGCTCGGCACGCTGGACGAGCTCTTCGAGGCGCTGACCCTGGTGCAGACGAAGAAGGTCACCCGCTTCCCGATCGTGCTGTTCGGCACCGCCTACTGGACGGGGCTGGTGGACTGGCTCCGGGGGACCCTGGTCGCCGAGGGCAAGGCGTCCACGGCCGACCTGGAGCTGTTCCACCTCACCGACGACGTGGACGAGGCGGTCGCCCTGATGAGCAAGGAGATCGGCATCTGACCGGCGGCGACGCCGGTCAGGCCAGTCCCCGGCGGGCGACCGCCGGGGGCCGGTGACCGGCGATCGAGGACACCATGTCCAGCACCTGCCGGGTCTCCGCCACCTCGTGCACCCGGTAGACCCGGGCGCCCAGCCATGCGGAGACCGCGGTCGTCGCCAGGGTGCCCAGGACCCGCTCCTTGACCGGCTTGTCCAGCGTCTCGCCGACGAAGTCCTTGTTGGACAGCGAGACCAGGACCGGCAGTGGGGTATCCCCTGCTCGAGCGAAGCCGAGAGCCCGGGGAACGGCGGCCGTCATCTCGTCCAGCCGGCGGGTCGCCTCCAGCGAGTGCCGGGTGTTCTTGCCGAAGTCGTGGCCCGGGTCGATGAGGATGCCGTCCCGCCGCACCCCCAGCTCCACCGCCCGCTCCGCCAGCCCCAGGGTGACCCGGAGGATGTCCGCCATCACATCGTCGTAGGCCGCCCGGTGCGGCCGGGTGCGCGGCTGCGCTCCGCCCGCGTGGGTGCACACCAGGCCCGCCCCGTACCGGGCCGCGACCTCGGCCAGCGCGGGGTCGACCCCGCCCCAGGCGTCGTTCAGCAGATCCGCCCCGGCCTCGCAGACCGCCTCCCCGACCTCGTGCCGCCAGGTGTCGACGCTGATCACCACGTCCGGGAACCGCTTGCGCACCTCGGCGACGAAGCCGACCGTGCGGCGCGCCTCCTCCTCGGCCGAGACCTCTTCCCCCGGCCCGGCCTTCACCCCGCCGATGTCGATGATGGCCGCCCCCTCGGCCACCGCCCGCTCCACCCGGGCCAGCGCCGGTTCGTCGTGGAACGTCGCCCCCTGGTCGTAGAAGGAGTCCGGCGTCCGGTTCACGATCGCCATGATCACCTGCTCGTGCTCCGCGAACTCGCGCCGTCCCAGCCGCAGCATCCGTACTCCTTCTCCCGTGGTCGTGTTCGTCGTCGTGCGCCGGTGCCGTGGGCACGGGCCCCGGGGGCCGGTGCGGCGGCCGCCCACCGGGCCGGCCACCGCCTCGTTCCCCTCGATCCAACATGATCGTCGGAGCGGGGCCCAACCGTCTCCACCGCCACTGCGCTCGGCGTGCTGATCCGGGCATGGCACGATCGGTGCCAACGGCTGCCGTCCGCACCCCGGGGAGAAGATCGTCGTGTTCGTGTTTTTGCTCATCGCGCTC
This sequence comes from Streptomyces sp. NPDC018031, assembly GCF_044327625.1. Lineage (NCBI taxonomy): Bacteria > Bacillati > Actinomycetota > Actinomycetes > Kitasatosporales > Streptomycetaceae > Streptomyces > Streptomyces sp. NPDC018031. The sequence continues at coordinate 628,143 of NZ_JBIRFT010000001.1, read as the reverse complement.
GTCGTGGTGATCGGGGCGGTCACGCTCGCCGTGGTCGGGGGACGCGACAGCGGCCCGCTCGCCGAGGCGCTGCCCGACCGGCTGGACGACCCGCTCCCCGCCGACCGGCCGCTGGGCCGCGCCGACGTGGAGGCGGTGCGGCTGCCGATGACCCTGCGCGGCTACCGGATGGCGGACGTGGACGACGTGCTCGGCCGGCTCGGCGCCGAACTCGCCGAGCGGGACGCGCGGATCGCCGAGCTGGAGGACGCGCTCGCCGGTGCCCGGGCGGCGGCGAGCGGCGGCCCGATCGCGCCGCACGGGCCCCTGACGTACGGCCCCGCGGCCCGCGGCGGCTTCGCGCCGTCCGGTCCGGTGGAGCCGCCCGCCGCCCGGCCCGGCCACCGGCCGCCCCCCGAGCCGGCCGACGCGCCGCCGCCCCCGCCGGAGCGGGCGGCGGAACCGGCCGACGCGCCGCCCCCGCCCGCCGTTCCGCCCCGGCCGGCCGGGCCCCCGCGGCCCGAGGCCGCGCCGCCGGGGGCGCAGCAGGCGCCGGAGGGCGACGCGGACGACGACGGCACGGGCCCCGGCGGCGCCCCGGGCGGCGGGCAGGGCCCGCGGCGGAACCAGGGCACAGCCGGGGACACAGCAGGGGCCGCAGCAGGGGACACAGCCGGGGCCACACCAGGGGCCACGGACGAGGCCGCGGCCGGGGACACGGACGAGGCCGGCAGCGGGGACGGAACGAAGGGGGACGGTGCATGACCGGCAAGGGCGTGGTGACCGGGGCGGACGGGCTCGCCCGCTGCCCGTGGGGCCTGGAGGCGGAGTCCATGGCCGACTACCGCGAGTACCACGACACCGAGTGGGGCCGCCCGGTCCACGGGGACGACGCGCTGTACGAGCGGATGTGCCTGGAGGCGTTCCAGTCCGGGCTGTCCTGGCTGACGATCCTGCGCCGCCGGGAGGGGTTCCGGGCCGCCTTCGACGGCTTCCACATCGCGAAGGTCGCCGCGTTCACCGACGCCGACGCGGAGCGGCTGCTCGCCGACCCGCGCATCATCCGCAACCGTGCGAAGATCGCCGCCACCATCGCCAACGCCAAGGTGGCGGCAGAGCTGGAGCCCGGCGAACTGGACGCCCTGATCTGGTCGTACGCGCCCGATCCGGAGGGACGGCCGGTGCCCGGCAGCTTCGCCGACGTGCCCGCGATCACCCCGGAGTCGACGGCGCTGGCCCGGGAGCTCAAGAAGCGCGGCTTCCGTTTCATCGGGCCGACCACCGCGTACGCGCTGATGCAGGCGTGCGGGCTGGTCGACGACCACCTCGCCGACTGCCACGTCCGGCGCGGCTGACCGGGTGTCCGGCGGGGCCCCGCCGGTGCGGGCCGGTGCGGGACCGCGTGCGGCCGGTGCGGGACGACATGTGGCCGGCCGGGCCGGCGCTCCGCGGCCCGGCCGGTCCGGTCCCCGTCCGGGGACGGGCCGGAGCCGGTGGCGCGGGCCGGGCCCGGCCGGTGGGGCTCAGCGCCCCAGGAACCGCGGCCGCTCCTTCTTCACGAACGCCTCCACCGCGATCCGGTGGTCCTCCGAGGCACCCGCCCGCACCTGCAGCTCGTCCTCCTTGGCGAGCGACTCGGCGAGCCCGTGGGCGGCGGAGAACGCCAGCGACTCCTTGATCGCCGCGTAGGCGGCCGTCGGGCCGTCGGCCAGCTGCCGGGCGACCGCGGCCGCCTCGGTGGCCAGCTCGGCGGCGGGCACCACCCGGTTGGCGATGCCCAGCTCCCGGGCCTCTTCGGTCTTGATGCTGCGCGGGAAGAGCAGCAGGTCGGCGGCGCGGCTGGGGCCGATCAGCCGCGGCAGGGTCCAGGACACCCCGGAGTCCGCGGTCAGCGCGACCCCGGCGAAGGAGGTGTTGAACGAGGCGGTGTCGGCCACCACGCGGTAGTCCGCGGCGAACGCGAAGCCCGCCCCGGCCCCGGCGGCGACCCCGTTGACCCCGGCCACCACCGGCTTGGGCATCTCCGCGATGGTCCTGGTGATCGGGTTGTAGTGCTCCTTGACGGTGCTCATGACCCGGCCGCCGCCGCCCTCCCCGGCGGCCTCGGCGAGCAGCGTGATGTGCTCCTTGAGGTCCTGGCCGACGCAGAACGCCCGCCCGGTCGCGGTGAGCAGCACGGCCCGCACGGCCGGATCGTCGGCGGCCTGCCGGAGCACGTCGCGCAGCGCCTCCTTGAGCTCGATGTTGAGGGCGTTCATCGAGTCCGGGCGGTTCAGGGTGATCGTCGCCAGCCCGTCGGTGAGCTCGTAGAGCACGGTGTCGGCCATGGAAGGGGGGTCCTCTCCGTCGCGTGGTCAGCGCTCAGCATGCCGGAGATCGCGGATCGCCGACATGTGACCTGCGTCAAAGAACCGACCCATCGTTCGGGCCCGGCGAGCGCGGAGTATGGCAGCCCGGTCGCCGAATTGGGTGGTTTTGCGGGAACGCGTTGCCGGGAGGTTGCTGCTCGATGTTGGTCATCGGGTCATGCCATGCGGGATAATGAGCGGGAAGCAATGTGTTCGATGCCGGTGACACGTGCCCATGCAGAGGGCCGATCGGCTGACGATGAGCTGGTTTCAGGAAGGGGAACGAGCATGGCGGCCATGAAGCCGCGGACGGGCGATGGCCCGCTCGAGGTGACCAAGGAGGGGCGGGGCATCGTCATGCGCGTTCCGCTCGAAGGTGGCGGTCGACTTGTCGTCGAGCTGACCCCGGACGAGGCCGACGCCCTCGGTGACGCCCTGAAGAAGGTCGTCGGCTAGGGCCCCTGGGCACCGCGCGACTGTGAGCTGCCCCGGCGGGTGGTCCGAGTGAATCGGGCCGGCCGCCGGGGCAGCTCCGTTTCCCGGTGTCCGGGGGCGCCGGGGCAGCTCCGGTGCGCGGTGTCCGGCCGTCGGTGCGGCGGTGTCGTGTGGTGACCGGAGACGCCGCTCCCGGCGGCGGTCCCGCGGGGGCCTCCCGACGGCGTCCCGCGGGGGGCTCGGTGGGGCGTCCGGGGGGCGTCCGTGGGGCGGCGGCGGGGCTGCGGCACGGGCCGGTCCGCATCGGCCCGCCCGAGGGCGCCGGTCGCCCCGGCGGCACCGGGTGGCCCGGGTTCAGCCCCGCTTGACCGCGCAGAGCAGGCCGTCGCCCACCGGCAGCAGGGACGACTGGAGCAGCGTGCTCTCCCGCACGGTGCGCAGCAGCTCGCGGATCCTGAGGACCTCGGCGGGCTGCACCGCGGAGTCCACGGTCCGCCCGTCCGCGAACACCCCTTCGAAGCAGACCAGGCCGCCGGGGCGCAGCAGCCGCATGGCCTCGGCGAGGTAGTCCAGGCTCTCCATCCGGTCGCCGTCGCAGAACACCAGGTCGTATCCGCCGTCGGCCAGCCGGGGCAGCACGTCGAGGGCTCGGCCGGGGATGAAGCGGGCCCGGTTCCCGGCGAAGCCGGCCGCCCGGAACGCCTGCCGGGCGAACTGCTGCCGCTCCGGTTCGCTGTCCACGGTGGTCAGCACGCCGTCCGGCCGCATGCCGTGCAGCAGATGGATCCCGGAGACGCCGGTGCCGGTGCCGATCTCCGCGACGGCCTTGGCGTCCGCCGCGGCGGCGAGCAGCCGCAGCGCCGCGCCGGTGCCGGACGACACCGAGCGCAGCCCCGCCTCGCGGGCCCGGTCACGGGCCCAGCGCAGGGCTGCGTCCTCGGCGACGAACGCATCGGCGAACGCCCAGCTCGTCTGCCGGTTGCCGGTAATGGCCCTCTCCTGTCCCCGTAGTTGACGCAAGCGTGACTGTATCCGCTGCGCCCGGGAACCCGCAGATGGGACCGGGCGTTGGAGAGAGGTGGGGGGATGAGATGGGCCAAGGCCAAATGCAGGTCAAAAATGCTTATCCGGAGCTAACGGGCGAGGTGGATATGGTAGGGGCTCTACTGGACACCACCAGAGCCGACAGGGGAGGTGCGGCTGCGGCCGGTGACCGGAGAGTGCTGAGGCGCTTTCGCAGGTCGGCGGGCGAGCCGAAATCCGTGACCGACACTGCTGACCGTTCCCGCCCGAACAGCGCCACCGGCATGGGTATCACCTCCGTCGCCGAGCCCGCTACCACCGCGACCTTCTCCACAGACGCGGACTCGCAGGCGTGGACCCCTCCCACCTGGGAGGAGATCGTCAGCATGCACAGCGGACGGGTCTACCGCCTCGCCTACCGCCTCACCGGCAACCAGCACGACGCCGAGGACCTCACCCAGGAGGTCTTCGTCCGGGTCTTCCGCTCGCTGTCCACCTACACCCCGGGCACCTTCGAGGGCTGGCTGCACCGCATCACCACCAACCTGTTCCTCGACATGGTCCGCCGGCGCCAGCGCATCCGCTTCGACGCGCTCGGCGAGGACGCCGCGGAGCGGCTCCCGAGCCGGGAGCCCTCGCCCCAGCAGCACTTCAACGACACCCACTTCGACGCCGATGTGCAGCAGGCGCTGGACACCCTGGCGCCTGAGTTCCGCGCGGCCGTCGTCCTGTGCGACATCGAGGGGCTGTCGTACGAGGAGATCGCCGCCACCCTCGGCGTGAAGCTCGGCACCGTCCGCAGCCGCATCCACCGCGGCCGCTCCCACCTCCGCAAGGCGCTCAAGCACCGCTCGCCCGTGGCCCGTGCGGAGCAGCGCGCCGCCGCCTCGGTGTCCCCGGGGGTCGTCGCCGGCCCCGGGCTCAGTGGGGAGGTCGGGATCGCGTGACCCGATCAGGCGGTCCGTCCCCCGCCGAGCACCACCTCGGCGACCGCCTAGCGGCTCTGGTCGACGGCGAACTGGGACATGACGCGCGCGAGCGGGTGCTCGCGCATCTGGCGACCTGTCCGCGGTGCAAGGCGGAAGCCGACGCACAGCGGCAGGTGAAGAGCCTCTTCGCACGGACGGCCGCTCCGCCGCCTTCGGAGAGCCTGCTGGCCCGGCTGCACAACCTCCCGGCCGCCGCCCTGGACGGGGACGACGACGACCGGGACGGCCGACCGGGCGGCGGTGACCGCCTCTTCGGCGGTCCGGGCGTCTTCGGCGCACGGGAGGAAGCTTTCGCCTTCCTGCCCACGCCCCCGCGCGAGCGGGGGTTCCGGATCCACGAGGTGACGCGTCCCTCCCCGCGCGGTCGCAGGTTCGCCTTCGCCGCCGCGGGCGCGGTGTCCCTCGCGGCGTTCGCGCTCAGCGGCGCGCTGCCGCTCGGCACGTCCGTCGATCCGTCACGGAACCGCGCCGGCGGTGCCGGTGCCGCGGTCACCCCGCCGCCGGCCCGGGACGCCGCGGCCGCGGCCTGGCACCCGGGGGTGCACCGCGCCGACATGGGGCTGCTCGCCCTCAGCGGCCTGGCCACCGGCGGCGCCGACGGCCGGACCGGTACCCGGGGGCCGGTCACCACTCCGGCCCCCGCGGCCACCGTGGCCCCCCAGACGCTGCTCCAGGCCTACCGGGCCTCGGGCCTGCCGGTGAGCAGTGTGCTGCCGCCGGTGATGCGGCCCGCGCTGGCGGTCGGCACCGCGCTCCGGCCGGGGGTCGCCGCACCGGAGCCCGCACCGGCCGCGAGTCCCGCCCAGGCCGTCGGCGAGACCGGCTCGCTCGTGGCCGCGGCCACGGGTTCCGACTAGCGGCACCGGTACGGGGCACACCGTGCCCCGGCCGCTCGCCGGCCCGGGCACGGGCCGGCGCGCCGCCGGGCGCCCCCGCCCGCTCGCGCGGGGAGACCTGCACGCGGCGGTCCGGACCTGGTTGAATCAGGCGGGCAGCGTGACCCGAGGCCGGGACGACTGCCCGCAGCCGCGCGGTCCGCGACCCGGCACACCGTGCCGGGTCGCGGAGAGATCTGGGGAGATCATGGACGAGGGGAAGGCCCCCGGGCCCAAGCCGAAGTGGTGGAGCCGACCGGCTGCCCGCACCGTTTGCCAGGAGGCGACCGACGGGCCGGGGCCGGGCCACACCACCGAGCCCCCCGCCGGCGGTGAGCCGACCACGAGCGCACCGCCGGCCGGCGCGCCGGGGACCACGGCCGTCGCCGGCGACCCCGTGGACGCCGAGCGCCCGGCCGCGACCGCCGCCGCGCCGGACCCGGCCCGGGACACCGGCCGGGACACCGGTCCGCAGGACGCCCCGGCGCCCGCTGCCGCCACCGGGGCCGCTCCTGCCGCCGAGCGGGCGGCGGAGCACCCCGCCGGCGCCGTCGAACAGCCCGCCCCCGGCGGCGCGACCCCCGCCCACGGCACACCGGCGCCGGCCGCCCCGCCCGCCGGGGCCACGGCGGCGGCACCCGCCGCCCCGGCGGACGCCGGAGCGTCCGCCACCCCGGCGCACCCGGCCCCGGCCGGCGGCCCGGCCCGGCGCCCGCTGCACGACCCCGACCCGTACGGCACGCCGCCCTACGGGGAGCCCGGACCCTGGGCCCCCGCCCCACCGGTGCAGCGCCCGGTGCCGACCCCGGCGCACGGCACGCGGCTGCCGCCCGGCGCGGTACCGCCCGGGCACGGCGCACCGGCCCCGCAGCAGGTGCCGCCCGCCCAGGTCACCCCCGCGCACGGCACCGTGCTGCCGCCCGCCCAGGTCACCCCGGCGCACGGCACCGTGCTGCCGCCCGCCGGAGGGCCGGCCGCCGATCCGGCCGGGAGCCATGTCCCCGCCCCGCACCAGCCGCACACCCGGACCGGCACCCAGTGGCTGCAGTACGACCCCTGGGCGGCCCCGGGCGTGCCGCCCGCCCGGCCCGCGGCCGGCCGGGGCGGCGGCCGGCGCGGCCGGCTGCTGGTCGGGGCGCTGCTGGTGGCCCTGCTCGCGGGTGGCCTCGGCGGTGGCATCGGGGCGTACCTGGAGCGCAACGGCGGTATCGGCGGGAACGAGGTCGAGCTGTCGCAGCCGCCCGCCGAGGAGCAGCCCCGGGACCGCGGCAGCGTGGCGGGGATCGCCGCCCGGGCGCTGCCCGGTGTGGTGACCATCCATGTCCGGGGCGGTTCCGAGGAGGGCACCGGCACCGGGTTCGTCCTCGACGACCGGGGCCACATCCTCACCAACAACCACGTGGTGGAGCCGGCGGGCTCGGGCGGCGACATATCGGTCACCTTCAACGGCGGCGAGGTGGCCGCCGCGAAGATCATCGGTCGGGACAGCGGGTACGACCTGGCGGTCGTCAAGGTCGACCGGGTGTCCGGGCTCAGGCCGCTGCCGCTGGGCAACTCCGACTCGGTCCGGGTCGGCGACCCGGTGGTGGCCATCGGCGCCCCGTACGACCTGGCCGGCACCGTGACGTCCGGCATCATCAGCGCGAAGGAGCGTCCCATCACCGCGGGCGGTGAGCGGGAGGACGGCAGCGACGTCAGCTACGTCGACGCGCTGCAGACCGACGCGCCGATCAACCCGGGCAACTCCGGCGGCCCGCTGATGGACTCCAGGGCCCGGGTGATCGGCATCAACAGCGCCATCCGGGCCGCGGACGACGGCGGCGGGCTCGGCGGCGGCCAGGGCGGCAGCATCGGCCTGGGCTTCGCCATCCCGATCAACCAGGGCAAGCGGGTCGCCGAGGAACTGATCAACACCGGCCGGGCCACCCACCCGGTGATCGGCGTCACCCTCGACATGGCGTTCACCGGCGACGGCGCCCGGGTGCACACCCGGACCTCCGACGGCAGCCCGCCGGTGAAGCCGGGCGGGCCCGGGGACCAGGCCGGGATCCGGCCGCGCGACGTGATCACCGAGGTGGACGGCGTCCGGGTGCACAGCGGCCAGGAGCTGATCGTCAAGATCCGCAGCCACCGCCCGGGCGACCGGCTCCGGCTGACCGTGGAGCGCGGCGGCGAGGAGCGCGAGGTGACGCTCACCCTGGGGTCGGCGGACAGCGGCTGACCGCCGGGCGGTGACCCGCCCCGGACGCCTCCGCGGCCGGGGCGGCGTGTCGCCCCGGGCGGTCCCGGCCGGATGCCCGATGTTGGTCCGGGCGTCTCCCGTGCCGCCCCCGGGGCCAGGTACCGTGTTCAGTGGCCTGGACCGCGGCCACCGACATCCCAAGGAGCTGCAAGGTGTTCTTCGACATAGGACCCCTGGAGATGATCGCGCTGATCATCCTTGCGGTGCTCGTGTTCGGGCCGGAGAAGCTGCCCAAGGTGGTCCAGGACGTCGCCGGGTTCATCCGCAAGATCCGGGAGTTCTCCGACAGCGCCAAGCAGGACATCCGGACCGAGCTGGGTCCGGAGTTCAAGGACTTCGAGTTCGAGGACCTCAACCCCAAGAACTTCGCCCGCAAGCACATCCTGGACAAGGACGAGCTGGGGCTGAAGGAGATCCGCAACGGATTCGACCTGCGCAAGGAGATGTCCGAGGTCGCCGACGCGGTGAACAGCCGGGAGAGCGATTCGGGCAAGAGCGCCGGCGCCCCCGCGATCGGCCCCTCGGGTGGTGCCGCGAACGGCTCCGACCTGCTGCGGAAGCGTGAGACGCCGGCGGCCCAGGACCACCCGCCGTTCGACGCCGACGCCACCTGAGCCACCGCATGCCCGGCGCGCTCGCCCCGTATGGCTATCCTCCCTTTGTCCGGGGTGAGGTCGCCTGAAGGGGGGCGGGCCGCCCACGAGCAGGGCAACGAGGAGGCTCCGCGCAGATGGAGACGACGAGTCGGGCAGGGGTACAGGAGGAGGGCACCGGCACGCCGGATGAGCCCGCCCCTCCAGTCGCGTCGGCCGCGCCCGGGATGCCCCCCGAGGCCCGTCGCACGATCGACGGCTACCTGATGGCCGCCTTCCCCTGGTACGGCCTGGACGAGGCGTACACCGGCCCGCGCTGGCTGATGCAGGTCGGCGCGAGCGCGGACGGCACCGTGGAGCACGGCTCGACCGGTCACGGTGACGAGCCGTCGCTGCGGGCCGAGGCGGACGCCGACGGCCGGGCCAGGCAGCGCTTCGCGGTGGTGGTCACGGTGGCCAGCCGGCCGTTGCGGGACAGCGCGGACGGCACCGGGGTGCTGGAGGCCACCTCCGTCTCCTCGGCGGCCTGGCTGGCCGGCTCCGGACTGTTGTCGTGCACCTGGCCGTCGCAGATGGAGCGGGCGCTGCGGCAGGACTGGCTGGACCAGCAGACCGCCATCGCCTGGGAACTCGCCGACGACCTGGAGGGTCCCGGCTGGTCGCAGCTGTCGCTGCCGGTGGACGGGGTCCCCGCGACCTTCCACTACCGCGAGTCGGAGTACGGCTGGGTGCTGGCGGGTTCGGCGGACGAGGGGGGCTGCGCGAGCGGCTCCGGCCCGGCCGGCACCGGCGGCGGGGTGCACATCGGCGCCTACGGCCGGGGGATGAGCGCGTACGGCCTGGGCTTCTCGGTGATCAAGGACATCGCCGGCTACGGCTGAGCCGCCCCGCCGCCGGGCCCGGACGGGCCGCGGCGGCCGCCGGTGAACCGGAAGAGGTGGTCACCCGGCATCCGGGTGGCCACCTCTTCCGGTTCACCGGGCCCGCGCCCCGGCCGGGGCGCGGGCCGGGCTCAGAACTTGTTGCGCGGGGTGATCCCCAGCGACATCCCGGAGAGTCCGCGCTGCCGCCCGCCGAGCTTCCCCGCGATGGAGCGCAGCGCGCTGCCCGCCGGGGACTCGGGGTCGGACAGCACGACCGGCTTGCCCTCGTCGCCGCCCTCGCGCAGCCGCACGTCGATCGGGATGCTGCCGAGCACCGGCACCGTGGTGCCGGTGGTGCGGGAGAGCCCGTCGGCGACCAGCTGGCCGCCGCCGGTGCCGAACACGTCGACCATCTCGTCGCAGTGCGGGCACGGCAGCCCGGACATGTTCTCCACCACGCCGACGATCTTCTGGTGGGTCTGCACGGCGATGGAGCCGGCCCGCTCGGCCACCTCGGCGGCGGCCTGCTGCGGCGTGGTGACCACCAGGATCTCGGCGTTGGGCACCAGCTGGGCCACCGAGATCGCGATGTCGCCGGTGCCCGGCGGCAGGTCCAGCAGCAGCACGTCCAGGTCGCCCCAGTACACGTCCGCCAGGAACTGCTGCAGCGCCCGGTGGAGCATCGGCCCGCGCCACACGACCGGGGCGTTGCCGGGGGTGAACATGCCGATCGAGATGACCTTCACGCCGTTCGCCGACGGCGGCATGATCATGTTCTCGACCTGGGTCGGGCGGCCGTCCGCACCCAGCATGCGGGGCACCGAGTGACCGTAGATGTCCGCGTCCACGACGCCGACCTTCAGCCCGTCGGCGGCCATGGCGGCCGCCAGGTTCACCGTCACCGAGGACTTGCCGACACCGCCCTTGCCGGACGCGACCGCGTACACCCGGGTCAGCGAGCCGGGCTTGGCGAACGGCACCTCGCGCTCGGTCTGGCCGCCGCGCAGCGACGCCGCCAGCTCCCGGCGCTGCTCGTCACTCATCACGTCCAGGTCGACCGAGACGCGGGTGACACCGGGCACCCCGGCCACCGCGTCGGAGACGTTCCTGGTGATCGTCTCCCGCATCGGGCAGCCGGACACGGTCAGGTAGACGACCACCGCGACCGAGCCGTCAGCCTCGATCCCGACCGATTTGACCATGCCGAGATCGGTGATCGGCTTGTGGATCTCCGGGTCATTCACCGTGGCGAGCGCGGCGCGCACCGCTTCTTCGGTCGGCACGGGGCCCGGGGGAGTGTCGGTAGCCATGAACCGATGGTACGGCGCGCCCGCGACCCGCCGGTAAGTCCCTCAGCGGTCGCGTTCCTCACTCTCTTCCGGGAATACCCGGCGCTGCTCCAGTTCCTTGATCAGCTCCTCGAACTCGGAGCGGATCCAGTCCCGGGTCGCCACCTCGCCCAGCCCCATCCGCAACGCGGCCACCTCCCGGGTCAGGTACTCGGTGTCGGCGATGCTGCGCTCGTTCTGCTTGCGGTCCTGCTCCAGGTTGACCCGGTCCCGGTCGTCCTGCCGGTTCTGCGCCAGCAGGATCAGCGGGGCCGCGTACGACGCCTGGAGCGAGAGCATCAGGGTCAGGAAGATGAACGGGAACTCGTCGAACCGCAGCCCGTCCGGGGCGGCGGTGTTCCACAGCACCCACAGCGTGATGAACCCGGTCATCCAGACCAGGAACCGCCCGGTGCCCAGGAAGCGCGCGATGCGCTCGGAGGCGTGGCCGAACTCCTCCGGGTCCCAGGTCGGCAGCCAGCTGCGCCGCCGGCTCTTGGGCTGGTCCAGCCGCACCCGGTCACCGGCCACCGGTCACCCCCGATCGCCGGGGCACGGTCCGCACGTCCGGTACGTCCGCGCCGTACAGCTCGCGCTCCCGCCAGTCCTCCGGCAGCAGGTGGTCCAGCACGTCGTCCACGGTCACCGCGCCGAGCAGGGACCCGCTCTCGTCGACCACCGGCGCCGCGACCATGTTGTACGTGGCGAGGTAGCCGGTCACCGCGGGCAGCGGCGTGTTCGGCGGCAGCGGCCGCAGATCGGTGTCGCACAAGGCGCTGACCAGTGTGAACGGGGGGTCGCGGAGCAGCCGCTGGAAGTGCACGGTGCCCAGGTACTTCCCGGTGGGGGTCTCGTCGGGCGCCCGGCACACGTACACCTGGGCGGCGAGCGCCGGGGACAGGTCGGGGTTGCGCACCCGCGCGAGGGCGTCGGCCACCGTGGCGTCCGGCAGCAGCACCACCGGCTCGGTGGTCATCATGCCGCCGGCCGTGCGCTCCTCGTACGACATCAGCCGCCGCATGTCCGCCGCGTCCCGGGGCCGCATCAGGCCCAGCAGCCGCTCCTGGTCGTCCTCCGGCAGCTCGGAGAGGAGGTCGGCCGCGTCGTCGGGGTCCATCGCCTCCAGCACGTCGGCGGCCCGCTCCTCCTGGAGCTTGCCGAGGATCTCCACCTGGTCGTCGTCCGGCAGCTCCTCCAGGACATCGGCCAGCCGGTCGTCGTCGAGCGCCGCCGCGACCTCCGAGCGCCGCTTGGCGGACAGGTGGTGCAGCACGTTGGCGAGGTCGGCGGCGCGCAGCTGCTCGAAGGTGGCCAGCAGGTTCTCCGCGCCCTGCCCGTGCTCGGGCACGCTGAACCCGGTGACCGCCGACCACTCCACGGTGAGCGTCTCCCCGGCCCGCCGGCGGCCCCCCTTCCAGGGCAGCCCGGCGGTTCGCCGCCCCCCGGCCTCCTTGCGGACGAAGACCTTGTCGATCTCCCAGTCGCGGCGGGCCGGCAACTGCACCATGGCGACGTCCAGCACCGTGACCTCCTCGTCGGTCTCCAGCAGGTGCACCCGCCGGTCGAGCAGCTCGCCGAGCACCAGCGTCTCGCTGCCCCGCTGCTCGAAACGGCGCATGTTGATCACGCCGGTGGTGATGACCTGGCCGGACTCGACCCCGGTGACCCGGGTCATCGGCAGGAAGATCTGGCGGCGGCTGGCCACCTCGACGACCAGGCCGAGGACGCGCGGCGGGCGGGCGCCGATGCGCAGCATCGCGACCACGTCGCGGACCCGTCCGACCTGGTCGCCGTTGGGGTCGAAGACCGCGATGCCCGCGAGGTGCGACACGAAGACCCTGGATCCGCCCGCTCCCATGCCCGCACCTCCCGCAGCCCGTGGTCCCGTGACGTGTGACCCGTGACCGTGATCTCAGCACCCGTAGTCCCACATATCCCCACAATGCGGATTCAGGCTAACGCGCCCCGTCCTGGGCCGCCGTCGGTACGGCACCCTGCGGGCGGCCCCGCAGCGCACGGGTACGCTGCCGTACTGCACCGGCATCAGGAGGCAGAGCAGACGTGCGCATCGGGAACATGGCTCTCACCGGAGCGATGTGCGTGGGACTGGCCGCGACGCTCGCGGGCTGCGGCGGCGGTGGCGAGAAGGATCCCGACGCGGATACCAACGGCGTCGGCAAACTCTCCGCCGCGAAGATCGAGGACAAGGCGCGGAAGGCGGCCGAGGGCGCGCGGGCGGTGCACCTGTCCGGGACCCTGGTGAGCAAGGGCCGCTCCTACAAGCTCGACATGCGGCTGAAGGAGGACGGCGGCTCCGGGCAGGTCTCCACCAAGGACGCAACGTTCGAGCTGCTGCGGGTCGGCAAGGAGCTGTACCTCAAGGCCGACGCGGACTTCTGGATCCACGAGGACGACACCGCCGGCGGCTCCGGGAACGGTGCCGAGGGCGGGACCGGCGGGGCCTCCAAGGCGGACCGGGCCGCGGCCGAGAAGCTGGAGGACAAGTACGTGAAGGTGCCGGTCGGCGACCCCTCGTACCAGCAGCTCGGCGGCTTCACCGACAAGAAGGTCCTGCTGGACGGGCTCCTCGGGCTGCACGGCACGCTCTCCACCGGCGACCGGGCCGAGGTGGCCGGGGTCCGCACCATCCGGGTGCTGGCCGGCGAGGGCAGCGGTGGTTCGGTCGACGTCTCGCTGGAGGGGGCGCCGTACCCGCTGCGGCTCCAGCGCGCGGGCGACGCCGGGGTGATCCGGCTCGCCGACTGGAACCGGGACTTCACCCTCACCGCGCCGGACGAGACGGACGTGGTGGACTACGGGCAGCAGCTCCCGTCCCACGACTAGCGGCCGCCGCCGCCCGGGCCCCGGATGCCGTCACCGGCCCCGGCGCCGCGGGTGGACCGGGCAGACCGGGCGGATCGGTCCACCCTGCCGGGCCGGGGCGCGGGGGACGGAGCCGACCGGGCCGGGCCGCGGGCCCCGGAGACGGGCCGGCCACGGGCCGGAGACGGTCGGCCGGAGCTCCGGGCCGGTCAGGCCGCGGGCTCCGGGGGGCGGTCAGGCCGCGGGCTCCGGAGGCGGGGCCGCGGGGCGGCCGGTGCGGCGGTCCGCGAGGATCACCAGGGCGAGGCCGGCGAGGATCACCGCGAGCGCCGGGTAGGCGATCACCGGCGGCGTCTGGTCCAGCCACAGCGCCGCGATCAGGGCGGCGCCCGGCGTCTCCAGCAGGATCGCGGTGGAGGTGACCGACGGGCCGAGCCCCTTGACCACCCGGTTGATCAGGGTGTGCCCGAGCAGCTGGGCGGTGACGGTGAGCACCGCCAGCTTCAGCCAGGTCTCCCCGCTGTAGCCGCCCAGCGCGGCGCCGGAGAGCAGGGCGGTGGCCAGCAGCAGCACGGCCGTCACGCCGTAGCAGACGTAGCTGTACGCGGTGGTGCTCACGGTGCGCCGCACCTCGGCGCCGAGCACCACGTACCCGGCGCCCGCCATACCGCCGGCCAGGGCCAGGGCGTCACCGGCCAGCGCCCGCGGGGACACCGACAGGTCGACACCGGTCAGCAGCAGCACCCCGAGGAAGGCCACCCCCATACCGGCCCAGGTCAGCGCGGACGGGCGGTGACCGCGCAGCCGCAGCAGCAGGGCCGCCCAGATGGGCGTGGTGGTCACCAGCGCGGTCGAGGAGGCGACCGAGGTCATGTGGAGGCTGGGCAGCCACACCCCGAAGTGGAGGGCGAGCAGCCCGCCCGCCGCGGCGGAGAGCAGCACCGTCCGGCGGTCCATGCCGAGCAGCTCGGCGCGGAGCGAGCGGCGCAGCAGCACGAACGGGGTGAGCGCGGCGACGGCCATGGCGTTGCGCCAGAAGGCGATGGCGAGGGCCGGGGCGGCGGTGGCGGCGATCAGCGGGGCGGACAGCGAGACGCCGGCGATCGCGACCGCGAGCAGCATCACGTCCAGGGGCACCGCGGCGGACGCCGGCGGCCCGGGCGGGGCGGCGTCGCGCGCGCCGGTTGCCGGCGGGGCGACCGGGGCGGTGGTGGTCCGGTTGCTGGGACGGGCGGCAGTCACAGCGCAAGAGTAAGGCGCATGGCAGTGCCATGTAACTGTCGTCCCGCTCTGCGGGACGGGCCCGGGCGGGCACCGGCCGGCGGGTCATACAGTGAACGTCATGACGCAGACGCTGATGGACCGCGCCCTCATCGAGGAGGCCACCAAGAAGTCCGGCCTCATCTGGGTCCAGGGCCCGGACGGCGCGCCGCGGTCGCTGTGGCACGTGTGGCACGACGGCGCCGCCTGGGTGGTCGGCGGCCCCGGCGAGCAGCCGCTCGACGGGCTCGGCCTGACCGACGGCGGGACGGCCACCGTGACGGTGCGCAGCAAGGACAAGGGCGGCCGGCTGGTGGCCTGGCGGGCCCGAGTGGCGGAACCGGCCGCGGGCGGCGAGGAGTGGACCGCGGCGGTGGACGAGCTGAAGGGCAAGCGGCTGAACGCACCGGACGCCGAGCGGATCGCCGGGCGGTGGGCGGCCGAGTGCCGGGTGCTGCGACTGGAGCCGCTGCCGGACGCGGCGTGCGCGCTGCCGGACGGGTCGCTCGCCGCCCGGCCGCTGCCGAGCCCCGCGGTCACCCGGCGCCCGATGCCCGCGGCGCTGCCGAGGCTGCTGGGGCGCCGCCGCCGCGACCGGGGCTGAGCCGCCGGCCGTGGATCGGGGGCGGCCCGGCCCGGTCGGCTCCCTCCTACGCGCCCCGGCACGGCAGGGTGGACCGGTCGGACCGGTCGGCCTGCCGTGCCGGGACCGCCCCGGGCAGCCGGCCGGGGGCCCGGTTAGAGCCAGCCGTTCCGCTTGAAGCTGCGGTGGATGGTGAAGCAGATGCCGACGATGACGCCCATCACCGTCGGGTAGCCGTACCGCCAGTGCAGCTCCGGCATGTGGTCGAAGTTCATGCCGTAGACCCCGCAGATCATGGTCGGCACGGCGACGATCGCCGCCCAGGCCGTGATCTTCCGCATGTCCTCGTTCTGCGCGACGGTGGCCTGCGCCAGATTGGCCTGCAGGATGGAGTTGAGCAGGTCGTCGAAGGAGAGCACCTGCTCGTTGACCCGGGCCAGGTGGTCGGCGACGTCCCGGAAGTACTTCTGGATGTCCGGGTCGACCAGCCGCATCGGCCGCTCGCTGAGCAGCTGCATCGGGCGCAGCAGCGGTGACACCGCCCGCTTGAACTCCAGCACCTCGCGCTTGAGCTGGTAGATCCGGCCGGCGTCGCCCCCGCGCCGGGCGCCCCGGCTGCCGCCCGCCCCGGCGCCGCCGCTCGCCGAGAAGACGTCGATCTCCACCTCGTCGATGTCGTCCTGGACCGCGTCCGCGACCGCGATGTAGCCGTCGACGACCTGGTCCGCGATGGCGTGCAGCACGGCCGACGGGCCCTTGGCCAGCAGTTCCGGGTCGTCCTGGAGGCGGTGCCGCAGCGCCCGCAGCGAACCCTGCCCGCCGTGCCGCACCGTCACGATGAAGTTCCGACCGGTGAAGCACATCACCTCACCGGTCTCCACCACCTCACTGGTGGCGGTCAGCTCGGTGTGCTCGACGTAGTGGATGGTCTTGAAGACCGTGAAGAGGGTGTCGTCGTACCGCTCCAGCTTCGGCCGCTGATGGGCGTGGACCGCGTCCTCCACCGCCAGCGGGTGCAGCCCGAACTCCTGCGCGATGCCGGAGAACTCACGCTCCGTCGGCTCGTGCAGCCCGATCCAGGCGAACCCGCCCTCGGCCCGTACCCGGGCCATCGCCTCCGACGGGCCGACATGGTCGCTGACCCGCTTGCCGTCCCGGTACACGGCGCAGTCCACGATGGCGCTGGACGCGGACGGGTCGCGGGTGGCGTCGTAGGACTGCGCGGTGTGGCCACGGCGCAGGGCGGGACGGACGGCTGCGCGCAGGTCGCGGATCATCGACATGGCGGGCTCCTTCACGGGCCGGCCGCCAGCGGACGGTACGCGGGACGCAGCACGGCCCGGAAGGTGGACGTACGGTGCTCCGGCGAGCCGTACATCCGCAAAGCGGGCGGCACTCCTCCGCGTGGCTGGCGGGGAAACGCAGAAAACGGAGATCAAAGCGAGACGAGGACGCTCAACCGTCTGTGCTGTGGAGGCCGCCACACTTCACGTGTTTCCACTGCCAAACAGTGGGGTACGGAAGGTTTCAGATCACCGGGGAGGGCATCCGAGCGGGAAAACGGGAGAGCTGCCGGTACTGCACGGTCGACTAGGATCCACCGCAGCCCCACCTCCTCCGGCCGGTCCCCGCTGGGGGACGACGTAACTCCCTGGGCAGACGTCAAGGCTATCAGCCACCAGAACTCCTCCGGTGCGTCTTTGCCTGTTCCATACGCACCGGGTTCACCCGTTCCGGTTCCCTCGCGGCCCAGATGTCTCTCCGGGCGGTGTCCTTCCGGCCGGGCGCGGCCGGACGGTCCGTCACCGGCGCACAGTAGGGTCGCCTGCATGTCAGACGTTCTTGAGCTGGTCGAGGCCCGGCTGGGCACCGCGCTGGGTGAACCGGACGCGCGCGCCGCCGTGACCTTTCTCGGCACGGACCGCATCGAAGTGCTCCGGTTCACCGACGGCGACATCGTGCGCTACGCCACGCTCGGGATGTCGGCCCAGCCGATGAGCGACCCCACCGCCGCGGTCGCCGACCCGGTGCGCGGCCCCCGCGCGGAACTGCTGCTCTCGGTACGGCTGGGCCGGGTGCCCGGCCAGGACCTGGACAAGGTGCTCCGCCCGCTCGCCGTGCTCGCCGCTTCCCCGCAGGTGGAAGGGGTGATCGTGGCGCCCGGGGCGTCGCTCGACGTCGGTGGGCCGCTGTGGCCCGGGGCGCCGTTCACCTCGGTGCTGGTCGCCGAACCGGGCGGGCTGGTCGAGGACCTGACGCTCGATGGGCCGATGGACCCGGTCCGCTTCCTGCCGCTGCTGCCCATGACCCCGAACGAGGCGGCGTGGAAGCGGGTGCACGGGGCGGCGGAGCTCCAGGACCGGTGGCTGCGGAACGGCACGGACCTGCGCGATCCGCTCCGCTCCGGAGTGCCGCTCGACTGACCCGGCCGGGCCCGGGGCGGTCCCGGGCGGCCCGGCGGAGCCGCTGACGGGTGCTCAGCGTTCGGGTGCGGGCCGCGGGGCCGCCGGGCCGCCGGGCCGGCCTCTCCGCCGCCGCCCGGCCCGTTAGGCCGGCTAACGGGTGCAGCGCGCAGTGGAAATTTCCTGCGGCATACCACCTCCGGACGGGTGATCGTCCTTGACGCGGCGACTGCCGGGGAGGACCGTTGGGCCTTATGAGGGGCGAACCCAGTTGCCCGAAGTGCGGTGGCCGGGTGCGGGCGCCCGGTCTCTTTGCCGACTCCTGGCAGTGCGAGGTGCACGGCACGGTGTACCCGCTGCAGCCGGTCGTCCCGCCGAGCGTCGAGGCGCTCGCGGTCGTGGTGAGCCGCGCCCAGGTACCGGTCTGGATGCCGTGGCCGCTGCCGGTCGGCTGGCTGTTCACCGGAGTGGCCTCCGCCGGGGACGACCGCAGTGGCGGCCGGGCCACCGTGGTCGCCTGCTCCGGACCCGGCCCGCTGGGCGGCGCCGGTGAGCTGCTGCTCGTCGCGGAGGAGCTGGGCATCGGGCTCGGCGCCCGCTTCGCGGGCATCCCGGGGCCGGACCCCGGCGCCCGGATGAGCGTGGACAAGCCGCCGCCGGTGAAGGTGCTCGCCGCCGGGCGCCCCACCCCGCTCTGGCACGTCGAGGGGACGCCCGACGACCGGGCGGTCTTCGCGGGCGAGGCCCGCGGCCTGTGGCTGTGGGCGATCGTCTGGCCGGAGCAGACCGGGCTGCTGATGTACGACGAGCTGGTGCTCGGTGACCTTCGGGACGCCGGGGCGGAACTCGATCTGCTGCCGTGCGGAGCGCTCTCGCCCCGCCTGATCTCCTGACCGCCCCGCCTGATCTCCTGGCCCGGCCCGCGCGGCTGGCCCGGCCCGCCCGGCCTCCCGGCCCCCGGCCTCGCCCCGGCCGGTCTCCTGGCCTCGGGCCTTGCCCTGTCTGGTGGCCCCCGCCCGCCCGGTCTCCTGGCTCCCGGGCCGGCCCCGGCCGGTGGGCTCCCGGCCCCGCCCGCTCTCCCGACCTGCTCGCTTCCCGGCCTCGGCGCACCGGACGCGGGGTTCCGCCGGACGGGATCACCGGAACCGGACGAACCCGTTCGCCCCGATTGGGCCGTTCGGGTGAGGTTCGTGCGCCCGGTACAGTGGTGCGGTCCCCTCTGTCCCCGGTCGCAGCTTGGAGTACGTCGTGCGTATCGACCTGCACACCCACTCCACTGCTTCCGACGGCACCGACACCCCCGCGGAGCTGGTGCGGAACGCCGCCGCGGCCGGTCTGGACGTCGTCGCGCTGACCGATCACGACACCGTCGGGGGGCACCGGGCCGCCCTCGCCGCGCTGCCGCCCGGGCTCACCCTGGTCACCGGGGCGGAGCTGTCCTGCCGGCTGGCCCCGACCGGGACGGCCGGCGCCGACGACGGGGTGAGCCTGCACATGCTGGCGTACCTGTTCGACCCCGAGGAGCCCGAGCTGGCCCGGGAGCGCGAGCTGGTGCGCGACGACCGGGAACCGCGGGCGCGGAAGATGGTGGCCCGGCTCCAGGAGCTGGGAGTGCCCATCACCTGGGAGCAGGTCGCGCGGATCGCCGCCGACGGTGCCGTGGGGCGGCCGCACGTCGCCTCCGCGCTGGTCGAACTGGGCGTGGTGCCGACCGTCTCGGACGCCTTCACCGCCGACTGGATCGGCACCGGCGGGCGCGCCGACGTCCGCAAGCACGAACTCGACCCGTTCGAGGCGATCCGCCTGGTCAAGGGGGCCGGCGGGGTCGCGGTCTTCGCCCACCCGCTGGCCGTCAAGCGGGGCCGGTGCGTCCCGGAGAGCGTGATCGCGGAGCTGGCCGCGGCCGGTCTGGACGGCGTCGAGGTGGACCACATGGACCACGACGCGCCCACCCGCGCCCGGCTGCGCGGCCTCGCCGCCGACCTCGGGCTGCTCACCACGGGTTCCAGCGACTACCACGGCAGCCGGAAGACCTGCCGGCTCGGCGAGTACACCACCGACCCGGAGGTCTACGGCGAGATCGTGCGCCGGGCCACCGGCGCGTTCCCGGTGCCGGGCACGGGCGGAAGCGCCCTCCGGTAGTCCTCCGTGCGGCCGGCCGTGCGCCGGCGGCCGCCGCACGCCTCGCGCGTCCGGCGTCTCCTCTTTCCCACCCCCGTGTCTCCGCTCCACTCTCCTCGCAAGGCATCACTGTGTTCGACGTCGCCGTCTTCGGATCCCTCTTCCTCACCCTTTTCGTCATCATGGACCCGCCGGGCATCACGCCGATCTTCCTGGGGCTCACCGCGGGCCGGCCGCTGAAGGTGCAGCGCCGGATGGCGTGGCAGGCGGTCGCCGTGGCGTTCGGGGTCATCACCGTCTTCGGCATCCTGGGTCAGCAGATCCTGGACTACCTGCATGTCTCGGTGCCCGCGCTGATGATCGCGGGCGGGCTGCTGCTGTTGCTGATCGCGCTCGACCTGCTGACCGGCAAGACGGACGAGCCCAAGCAGACCAAGGACGTGAACGTGGCCCTGGTGCCGCTGGGCATGCCGCTGCTGGCCGGTCCGGGTGCCATCGTCTCGGTCATCCTCGCGGTGCAGCACGCGGACGGCGTCGGCGGTCAGGTCTCGGTCTGGGCCGCCATCGTCGCCATGCACGTGGTGCTGCTGCTGACCATGCGCTACTCGCTGCTGATCATCCGGGTGATCAAGGACGGCGGGGTGGTCCTGGTGACCCGGCTCGCCGGGATGATGCTCTCCGCGATCGCCGTGCAGCAGATCATCAACGGCGTCACCCAGGTCATCCAGGGCGCCTGACCCGGCGCCCGACGGCACAGCGCCCCCGTGCGGACGGTTCCGCGCGGGGGCGCTGTGCTGCGGGGGTGCCGGGCGGGCGCCGAGGGGCGCGCACCCGTGCGACGAGCGGGTTACGAGGCCGGGGAATCGGCCGGGCGGATGTAGATGCGCTGGCCCAGTGCCGCGGCCTGCTGCACGATCCGGTTGACGGAGGCGGCGTCCACGACGGTGCTGTCCACGGCGGTGCCGTCGATGTCGTCAAGGCGCATGATCTCGAAGCGCACGGGCTTCTCCCTTCGTCTGATCCTCCTGAGGAGAACTGATGGAGTGGTGGCGTACGGCTACGGTGCCGCGTGCTCCACAGGTGTACAACGGGATGCATGATGCAAACATTCCCTACGCTAAGGAAAATTTTCGCGAGGCTAAATATGTTCGGTGATCGGCCGGTCGGCGCCCCTTGCGCAGCGGCCCGGGACCGCCTTGTCCGACGGCAGCCGGTTTGTGTCCCGCGCACCGCGCCCCGGACAATGAACGGCGTATGAACGACGCCAGCCCCGCGCAGTCCCCGGACCTCAGCTCGATCGCCGCCGCCATCGAGCGCACCAACGAGCTGCTGCAGCGCGTCCTCGCCGAGGTCGCCACCACCCCGTCCACCCACGCGATATTCGCCGACGCCGGCTACGTCTACGCCGCCGCCGGCCGGCTGGTGGCCGGCACCGAGGACCGCAGGGCCTTCGCGCTCGACGCCGAGGGGCTCATCGAGGCGTTCATCGACAGGGCCCGGACGATCTTCCCTGACAGCCGACTGCTCCGCGTCTACTGGTACGACGGCGCCCGGCGCCGCATCCACACCGCGGAACAGCAGCGCATCGCCGAACTTCCGGACGTGAAGGTGCGGCTCGGCAACCTCAACGCCAACAACCAGCAGAAGGGCGTCGACTCGCTGATCCGCAGCGACCTGGAGTCCCTCGCCCGGCACCGCGCCATCGGCGACGCCGTCCTCGTCGGCGGGGACGAGGACCTGGTCTCCGCTGTCGAAGCGGCCCAGGGCTACGGCGCCCGCGTCCACCTGTGGGGCATCGAGGCGGCGGAGGGCCGCAACCAGGCCGAGCCGCTGCTGTGGGAAGTGGACAGCCAGCGCACCTTCGACCTCGACTTCTGCAAGCCGTACGTCGCCCGCCGCACGGAGACCTACGAGCCCTACGGCGAGCCGGTGCCCGGCAGCCCCGTACCGGGCCGGGACGAGGTGCGTTTCGTCGGCGCGCAGGTCGCCGCCCAGTGGCTCGCCGCGCGGGGCCGCGAGACCCTCGCCGAACTGCTGCCCGGCCGCCCCTACCTGCCGGGCTCGGTGGACCAGGAACTGCTCATCGAGGCCGAGGGGTTGCTGCGGCTGTCCCTGCGCGCCCACGCCGACCTGCGCCGCGCCCTCCGGGACGGCTTCTGGGAACACCTGCAGGCCCAGTACTGAGCGGGACGGCCGGCCCGCGGCGCCGCGTCCGCCCCCGGACTACCGGCCGGTGACGCCGAGCCAGAACTCCGCCAGCGCGCCGGCGGTGGCCGCGGGCCGCTCCGCGTTGGGGGAGTGCCCGGCACCCGGGATCACGGAGCGGCGGGCCGACAGCCGGACCGCCATCGCGTCGATCAGCGGCACCGGCCACGCGTAGTCCACCTCCCCGGAGAGCACATGCGTGGGCGGCGCCACCGCGGCCAGCTCGGCCACCCGGTCCGGCTCGTGGAGCAGCTGCCGCCCGGTGGCGCCGAGCTGCTCCGGCACCGTGCTCAGCCAGCGGCGCCGGAGGAAGTCCCGGATCTCCGCCGAGTCACCGGACTCCGGCGCCTCCGGCGGATCGAGTTCCCGCATGGCCTGCCAGACGGACTCCATGTCGAGGACCGCCAGCGCCTCCAGCAGCATCCTGGTCCGGGCCTGCTGCGGCGCGGAGATGGCGGCCGGGCCGGAACTCATCAGCGTCAGCGAGGCGAACGGCGCGGGGTCGCGCAGTACCGCGGCCCGCACGATCAGCCCGCCCAGCGAGTGCCCCAGCACATGGACCCCGCCGGTGCCGTCGCGGTCCGGTGCCGCGCCCGCGTCCGCGGCCACCGCGGCGGTCTGCGCGAGGACGTCCCTGGCCAGCTCCTCCGGGGCGTAGGCGTCCGGGTCGCGCGGCCCGGCGCTCTCGTACTGCCCCCGGCCGTCCACCGCCACCACCCGGAACCCGGCCAGGGCCAGGGGTTCGAGCAGCGCGATGAAGTCCTCCTTGCTGCCGGTGAACCCCGGCACCAGCAGCGCGGTCCCGCGCACCGGGCCGCTCGGCCGCGCGTCGTGGACGGCGAACCGCCCGCGCCCGGTCTCCAGCTGGTACGCGCGGGCGCAGGACGGGAGGGCGAGGGTCGGCGGCGTGCTCATGACGCCGAGGTTATCGGCCCCGCCCGGCACCGGGGAGGCCCGGCCGCTCCCGTACCCCGGCGGCCCGGCCGCGCTCCCGGCGGCGGCGGTGCCGTGCGGTGCGGGAGCCGTGGCCGTGACGCCGGCGGTGCCGTGCGGTGCGGGGGCCGTGGCCGTGACGAACGCGGTGGCGGTCCGGGACCGGGACGGCGGGGGCGGGACGGCGAACGGCCGAGGGGCCCCTTCCCCATCGGAAAGGAGCCCCTCGGCCGTGGTGCGGGACGGTCAGCCCTCGGCCGGTGCCTCCGCGGCGGCCGCCGCGCGGGTGCGGCGACGACGGACCGGCTTGGCCTCGGCGGCCTCGGTGGTGGTCTCCGCGGTGGCGTCGGCCGTTTCGGCCTTGGCCTTGGTGGTGCGGGTGCGGCGGCGCGGCTTGGCGGGGGCCTCGCCGGCCTCCGCGGCCGCGTCGGCGGTGCCGCCTGCCACGGTGTCCACCACGGCCTCGGCGGCCTCGGTGGCCTTGGTGGCCCGGGTCCGGCGGCGCGGCTTGGCCGGCGCCTCGACCCCGGCGGCCTCGGCGGCCTCGGTGGTGGTCTCCGCGGTGGCGTCGGCCGTTTCGGCCTTGGCCTTGGTGGTGCGGGTGCGGCGGCGCGGCTTGGCGGGGGCC